>JAEWOH010000067.1 GCA_023460955.1 Bacillota bacterium
GTGTCATGCTTAAGACCTCTCATTTGGGAGGTCTTTTTCATGCTCCCAAAAACCGTATAATAAACAATATTATTTTTTAACATTAAAAAACTAAAGAAATGGTTTCGGAATTTCAGTATAATAAAACTTAAAAATATGTTAAACTAATGAGTGATAAGCATATTTTATGATTAATAGCTTGGCACCTGATATTCGGAGGATGAACAATGAACTACGGATTTGTAAGAGTTGCAGCAGCAGTGCCAACACTGAAGGTTGCAAACTGTGAATATAATACCGGGGAAATAATTAAAATTTCTAAGGAAGCCTGTAAGCAGGGAGCTCAATTTGTAGTTTTTCCTGAACTGGCTGTTACAGCTTATTCCTGCGGAGATCTTTTTTTACAGAAGACTTTGCAGAACGCGGCAATAAAAGGACTAGAAACAATTCTCAGTGAAACCAGGCAGCTGGATTGTGTTATAATAATAGGTATACCTCTTGTTATTAACAGCAGGATGTACAATTGCGGAGTTGCGATAAAGTCAGGAGAAATTCTGGGAGTTGTTCCGAAAACCTTTATACCGAATTACAGTGAATTTTACGAAAAAAGATGGTTCAGCTCAGGCTCCGGCAGAAAAAATGAATATTTTAATCTGTTGGGTTTCAATGTTCCTTTCGGTACAGATGTACTGTTTGAGTCTGAAAATATCAGCGGACTTTGCTTTGGCATTGAGATATGCGAGGATTTGTGGGTGCCGGCGCCGCCAAGCAGCGCACAGGCAATAAACGGGGCTACACTCCTTTTCAATTTGTCAGCCAGCAATGAAATAGTCGGAAAGCATGAATACAGGGAAAGCATGGTCAATATGCAGTCCGCGAAGTGCGCTGCGGCTTATGTGTATTCTTCGTCAGGACCCAATGAGTCCACAACAGACCTTGTATTCGGAGGACATTCACTTATAAGTGAATATGGTTCGCTTATGGCTGAAAGTAAAAGGTTTTCCTTTGAAGAACAGTTTATAATAAGTGATATTGATATAGAGCGACTGGTAAATGAAAGACTGAAAAATTCCGGTTTTACTCAGGATATTACAGACAATTCGTACAGAAAGGCAGTATTTAGTATAAGTGAACTGAATACCGATAAGCTGCTGAGGAGAATAGATCCTCATCCTTTTGTGCCTTCAAATCCGAATGTCCGCAATATAAGATGTGAAGAGATATTTAATATACAGACGTCAGGCTTGGCTAAACGCCTTAAGCATACCGGCATTGAAAAATGTGTGATAGGGATTTCAGGCGGACTTGACTCCACACTTGCTCTTCTGGTCATTGCCAAGGCATATGACAGACTGGGCTTGGACAGAAAAAATATTCATGCCATCACAATGCCCGGATTCGGTACTTCATCCAATACCCTCAACAATTCTCTGGAATTAATGAGGCTGATGAAAGTTACAACCTACCAGGTGGATATCCGGGAAGCCTGTATGAAACATTTTGAAGACATTGGACACGATCCTCAGGAATATGATGTAACCTATGAGAATGTTCAGGCCAGAGAGAGAACTCAGATTTTAATGGATAAAGCCAATAAGATAGGAGGCCTTGTCATCGGGACAGGTGACCTGTCTGAACTGGCACTAGGCTGGTGTACCTATAACGGCGACCATATGTCAATGTACGCGGTGAATACCGGTGTTCCAAAAACACTTGTAAAATATCTTGTGCAGTGGGCTGCAGACTATATTTTTGAGAATGAGACAAGGAAGGTTCTGCTCAGTATCCTAGATACGCCTATAAGCCCTGAGCTGCTTCCCACGGATGAAGCCGGAGAAATAGCACAGAAGACGGAAGACATCGTCGGACCCTATGAGCTTCATGACTTCTTCCTTTATCATATGGTAAGATATGGAGCTAATCCTTCCAAGATTAACTATTTAGCCAGACAAGCCTTTGCTGATAAGTATCAGGTTGAAACCATAAGCAAATGGCTCAAGACCTTCCTGAAAAGATTTTTCAGCCAGCAGTTCAAGCGTTCTTGCCTGCCTGATGGACCAAAGGTTGGTTCAATCAGTCTCTCACCACGAGGTGACTGGAGAATGCCAAGTGATGCAGAGGTCAGAGACTGGCTTGGGGATCTTGATAGATAGTAAATAAAAAATGTTAGTATATATAAAAATTATCATTAACGTGAATTTATAAACTAAAATATTAAGTATGGAGGACGTCAATATGCAAAAGCGTTGGGTTAAATGGGTTGCAATATTCCTTGCAGCAGTATTTATATTAACATCTGTAGTTTCTGTCGGTATGTCAGTTTTTGCAGGGATGTAGCAAAATACCTGTTAGCATGAAATGTTAATATTTCATTAAGTATAAAAAATTAATATAAATGGAAGTAAAATTAGTTATTATTACCCATTTAAGACTATATATTTTTATATTAAAATAATTGTGTAATTTATTGATTGTTATCGCAAATTACCTTCATTTTTTACAAGGGTGTGAATTTTTTGTTTGATACTTTTGTTTCAAATCTCAAAAGTATAGTTGATTTCTTATCGGTATATGTTCCCTTTAAGGAGCCATTGGAAGCACTTAGGTCGATAATTGATATAAGTATAGTTTCCTATCTGACCTTCAAGCTGATACAGCTTGTTAAGGAAACCAGAGCATGGCAGCTTGTAAAGGGTATTGTTGTCATACTCATAACAGCCATAGTAAGTCAGGCTCTTGAGTTGAGAACGCTTGCCTATATACTTAATAAAACTATAGAATTGGCCGGTTTTGCTCTTGTCGTTGTATTCCAGCCTGAGCTAAGACGAGGTCTTGAACAGATTGGAAGAAGCAATTTTAAAGACTTTTTCAAATTTGATGAGAAAGACGATGTTATAAATACTACCTTTACAATAGAAGAAATAGTAAAAGCAGCTACAGAGCTTTCCAGAACCATGACGGGAGCTCTCATTGTCGTTGAAAGAGAAACCAAGCTGGGAGAGATTATAAATACCGGTACAAAGCTTGATTCCAGCGTCAGTGCCGAATTGATTATAAATATCTTTACACCTAATACTCCGCTTCATGACGGAGCTTTAATATTAAGAGAGAATAAACTAAAATCAGCAGCGTGCTTTCTGCCCCTGACTGACAATCCTAACCTTAGTAAGGAATTGGGAACAAGACATAGGGCAGCTTTGGGTATAACAGAAGTATCTGATTGCATTGCTGTTGTAGTGTCGGAAGAAACCGGGAAGATTTCATATGCGCTTAACGGAGGGTTATCAAGAAATCTTACACCCGATATTTTGAGAAAAGCTTTAAATAAAAATTTACTGGAGAAAAAAACTGTCAATAAGAAGTTGTCTCTTTGGAAGGGGAAATCAAAGTGAAAGAATTCTTCAAGAAGGATTTGACTTTAAAAATTTTTTCAATAGTTTTTGCCATATTTCTTTGGTTTGCCATTAATCCTGTTAAGACTAATTACTATACTGTTCCCTTGACTATCATAAATGAGGAAAGCCTTAGAGCAAAGGGACTTATTCTGAACAGTAAGGCCTTCCCTGAAAAATATGTTACTATTTCGGTTCGAGATCGTGTGGACGTGCTTGATCGTATAAAGGACACTGATTTTGAAGTGACACTTGACCTTTCAAAGGTAAAAAGTGTTGATGACAAGTCTATTCAGATAGATTCACCTGTATATCTGGGACGTGAAAATATTAGTCTGACCAATATGGAGCTCAAACCTAAATCGGTAAATCTGGATTTGGGAAAAATTGAGGAAAATCCGTTTATTGTTCAGGTTGAAACTTCCGGTAAGCTTCCCGCTAATTACGAGATTATTTCAAAGACAGCAACACCTGATACTGTTTCAATTCAGGCGCTGGATTCTGTAATAAATTCCGTAGGGTCTGTAAAAGCCTATGTTGATGTTACCGGACTCAACAAAACTCTTGCAATAAGAAAAGAATGCAAGGTTTTTGATAAAAAGGGAGTTGAGATTCCTGAACTGGGCAAAAAACTTACCGTTGACATCAGAATCGATGTTGGTAAAAGAGTTCCGGTTATACCTATAATATCAGGAAACCCTGACAAGGATTATGTTGAGGGAAGTTACTCTGTAAAACCCGACAACGTTCTCATTACCGGTGATCATGATTTGTTGGCCAAGATTAACGAGATAAAAACTTCACCTGTAAGCCTGGATAATATGACAAAGTCCTTTACAACGCCGATAATACTGCAGCTTCCGGATGGTATCAGGCTTGTTAATTCAACCCGTGAAGTAAATGTAACAGTTGAGATATTACCTCTGGCCGAAAGGACCCTTGAAATACCTTCAGACAGTATTACACTGGAGGGCAGGAGGACAGAAGACGCGTTACTCAAGTATGAAATTACTTCACCTGTTACTGTTAAATTAAAAGGAAAGCTGGAAGATGTAAATATTGTTTCAATACAGCAGCTATTGGCAACAATAAACGTAGACGGACTTGATGAGGGAACCCACAATGTTCCTCTGGTCGTATCGCTCCCCGCAAACATCACTCTGGTCGAAGAAGTTAAGGTTCAGGTTAAAATAACTAAAGGAACTGAATAGTTCAAACAGAAACTTACAAGGGAAAATATTCATGAAACTGCTTATATCAAACTTAATCACGGGCTTGGATAATTCCGAGCAGGAACTTAGGCTTCAGGCTGCAAAAAAGCTCAGAGTTAAGTCACAAAACATAAAAAACTTTAAAATATTAAAACAATCCATAGATGCCAGGAAAAAACCTGGCATACGTTTTGTTTACTCAGTTTCCTGTGAACTGGAAGATGGCTTTCGGATTCCAGAGGGTGGAGATATAAAACTATTGGAAGAAATCAGAGAAGAGGCTCTTATGCCTGGCAGCAGATCTGCAGCCGGAAGACCACTGGTCATCGGTTCAGGCCCCGCCGGGCTTTTTTGCGGTCTGCTACTGGCTCAGAATGGATATAAGCCCATTTTAATTGAACGTGGACAAAAGGTTGAAGAGCGGACAAAATCAGTGGAAGCTTATTGGACTACCGGAGTTCTTAACACCGAGACCAACGTTCAATTCGGCGAAGGCGGAGCAGGAACCTTTTCCGATGGGAAGCTGACTACCAGAATTAATGACAGACGTTGCGAAAAGGTACTGGAGGAATTCCAATGCTTTGGTGCACCCGACGAGATAAAATACAAGGCAAAGCCACATATTGGTACTGATAATCTTAAAAAAGTTGTTGCCAACATGCGAAATGAAATCATTAGGCTTGGAGGAACAGTTCTTTTTAACACCAAAGCTATAGATTTTAATATCCGGGATGGAAGAATATGCGGAGTCATAACCGATTCCAATTCAGAAATAGAGACAGATATTGTGGTACTGGCTATAGGTCACAGTGCCAGAGATACCTTTAAAGTACTTTACGATAGGGGAGTGCCCTTTCAGCAGAAGCCCTTTTCCATTGGTGTCAGAATAGAGCATCCCCAAGAGATAATAAATACTGCCCAATATGGTCAGGCCAGCGGGCACCCTGCTTTGGGAGCTGCTGATTACCAGTTGTTCCAAAAGGGTACTGACAGGACAGCGTACTCCTTCTGCATGTGCCCGGGCGGAATTGTGGTGGCTTCAGCGTCAGAGCCCGAATCCATTGTGACAAACGGCATGAGCGAATTCAGCCGCGACAGGGATAATGCCAATAGTGCACTTGTGGTCTCAGTAGGGCCCGGTGATTTTGAAGATAACCATCCTCTGGCAGGTATAGAATTTCAGAGAAGGTGGGAGCGGCTTGCATACACTGTGGGCGGCTCCAACAACAGTGCCCCGGTGCAGCGCCTGGAGGATTTTCTGAATAACAGGTCGGGAAGGCTGGGCAGCGTTAAGCCAAGCTATACGGGAGATACCCGCTGCGCCGATATAAATATGTGTCTGCCACCCTATGTAACGGATTGTATGAAGCAGTCAATCCCGTACTTCGATAGAAAGCTGAAGGGGTTTGGAATGCCTGACGCCCTGCTTACAGGAGTTGAGACCAGAACCTCTTCACCTGTCAGAATTCCGAGAAATGAAGTGTTTGAATGCGTGGGAGTAGCAGGGCTGTACCCCTGCGGTGAAGGCGCCGGCTATGCAGGAGGGATTGTAAGCGCTGCGGTTGATGGTATAAAGATTGCTGAACAGATCATAAAGACTTATGCGGCGCCGAGACAATCCGTTTGATAAATGAAGGAATCATAAAACTCTATAATATATCTTGTAAAAATGGTATATTATATATTGTCTTATATTAATTTATTAAAGACATAACACTAAACAAAGCATATAACCTACGCAATAACCTATGTAATAACCTACTCAATAACCTAAGCTAAGGTTATAAGCTGATGTTTTAAGTTGGTTTTTTTACAGTTTTCAATACATATCAAACACGGAAAAATATACGAATATTATTTATTTAGTCATTTTATGATTTTATGGAGGTTTAAATTAATGGGAAAGTTATTCGGAACAGACGGAGTTAGAGGCGTCGCTAATCTTGAGCTGACTCCAAGACTTGCATATCAGCTGGGTCAGGCAGGAGCGTACGTACTTACAGGGGAAACAAAACATACACCGAAAATATTAGTTGGAATGGATACAAGAATTTCAGGAGATATGCTGGAAGCAGCTCTGATTTCAGGTATTTGTTCAGTCGGAGCACAGGTTATCAGCCTGGGAGTAATACCTACTCCTGCAATAGCATATCTTACCAGATTGTATGACGCTGATGCTGGTGTTGTTATTTCAGCCTCACACAACCCTTTTGAATATAACGGTATCAAGTTCTTCAATTCAAACGGCTATAAACTGCCTGATGCGACAGAAGACAAGATTGAAGAGCTCATAATGAACGGAGCAGATGAACTTCCAAAGCCAATTGGTCAGAACGTTGGCTACAAAATATTCAAGGAAACTGCCCTTGAGGATTATGTGAACTTTGTTAAAGGAACAATTACAGGTGACCTGGAGGGTGTTAACGTCGCAATAGACTGTGCAAACGGAGCGTCTTTTCAGGCTGCACCAATAGCACTTTATGATTTGAAGGCAAATGTAAGTGTTATTAATAACGAACCCGACGGGATAAACATCAATTCCGGCTGTGGTTCAACTCACATGAAAGACCTTCAGGAATATGTAAAAGAGACCAAAGCTGATATCGGTTTAGCTTTTGACGGTGATGCAGATAGAGTTCTGGCTGTTGACGAAAAGGGTAATATTGTTGACGGTGATCAGATTATGGCTATAATCGGGCTTCATTTAAAACAGCAGGGAATGCTGGCTCACAACACCATCGTTGCAACAGTTATGAGTAACATGGGCCTGGACATTATGGCGAAGAATAACGGTCTGATTATTGAAAAAACAAAGGTTGGCGACAGATATGTTCTTGAAGAAATGCTGAATAGCGGTTATATGCTTGGAGGAGAACAGTCCGGACACATAATTTTCCTTGAGCATAACACAACCGGTGACGGCCTTTTAACAGCGGTTCAGCTGCTTAAGGTTTTAAAAGACTCGGGCAAAAAGCTTTCCGAGCTGGCAGGCGTAATGCAGGTGTTGCCTCAGGTTCTGATTAATGCTAAAGTCACTAATGAGAAGAAGTATAAGTACCTTGAAGATGAAGTAATAAAGAAAATGTGCCAGGAGCTGGAGGATGAATTCAAGGGTGAGGGTAGAGTGCTCATAAGACCATCAGGTACCGAACCTCTTGTCAGAGTTATGATTGAGGGTAAGGACAAGGAAAGCATAACAAGACGTGCCAAGGAACTGGTTAGAGTAATCGAAGGCAGATTGTCATAAACTTAAAATATCAGATATCATAAGCGAATAAATGTCAGGTGTCATAAGTGAATAACTGCCAGTATCATAAGTGAATAAACGGCGCGGGCTTAATAAATCGGTTCCTTAGTGAGTTGTTTTGTTAAGCTGGCGCTTTTTCAATATTTAGATGGATTTATAACTGCAAGTTATGGGAAATTTCAAATGGTTTCCAATTAAATGAATTAATTGTTAAAAGTGTTGACAATTTTGCATCAATTACAATATATTATAGTATATAGGTTTATAAGTGATATAAGTGAATTTAATAAGTTTATCTATAAAGCTTCATATATTGGTAGTTAGTTATTTATATATAAATTAGATAAGCTGGTTTTAACTGTATGTATAAACCTGTATTAATTTGAACTAAGAAGATTATTTAGGGGGGTGGGAGAAAGCCCGGGATTAATAATAGAATTAAAAAGGCGCCAGGACAGATGTTAATATTATCTGTTGACGAGGTGAAGGAAGCGATTCACAAACAAGCGTGGATCGTATCGAAAGATTCGGCGGATACCTTCCGGTTGTTACAATCGACAGAGACTACGGAACTGTAATTGTTCCTATACAAAGCTTGCAGGTGACTGCAAAAACAAAAAGGTCTCACGTAACTAATCCTGTATCATATCTAAATTTATCTATATTTCAAATTTTAAAAACTAAAGAATATTTCTATGCTTTTAATTAAGCAAAATACGTTTAGGGACTTACTATGCCCTTTTACAAAAAAACTCGGGCAAGCCTGGGTCTTAGTGTTATGCTTCTGAACTGAGTTTACGGGCAAAGTATGCCTTACTGCAGTTTATTCTAGTTAATGTTTTACAGAATAGCCAAATACATATTGGTTAACTACTGTAAAAAAAATTATTATGACAAATTTAGTATTAAAAAGGAGAATTTATTATGTGTGGAATAGTTGGATATATAGGAAATAAAAAAGCAATACCTGTACTTATAAGCGGACTTTCAAAGCTTGAATACAGAGGTTACGACTCTGCCGGTGTTGCTGTTAATGAAGACGGTGTTTTGAATGTAATTAAATGTAAAGGCAGATTATCCTGCCTGGAAGATAGGTTGGACACTGAAAAACTGGTAGGTTGTATGGGTATAGGTCATACCAGATGGGCGACTCACGGAGAGCCTAATGATGTTAATTCTCACCCTCATATAAGCCAAAGCGGTGAAATAGCAGTCGTTCACAACGGTATTATTGAAAATTACATGCAGATAAAGGAGTTCCTTATTGGTCAGGGTTACTCTTTCCAATCAGAAACTGATACTGAGGTAATTGCTCACCTTGTTGAATATTATTATGAAGGAAGTCTTGTTGATGCTGTTATGAAGGTTATTGATGAGATTGAAGGCTCATACGCCCTTGGCGTTCTTTGCAAGGATGAACAGGATATGTTTGTTTGTGCAAGAAAGGACAGCCCGCTGATAATCGGTCTTGGCGAAGGAGAAAACTTCATAGCTTCCGATATTCCGGCAATTCTTGAATATACAAGAGATATTTATATTCTTGAAGACAAGGAAGTAGCAATCCTTAAAAGAGATAGTGTTCAGGTATTCAACAGCCTTGGCGCACCCGTCAGCAAGGAAGTATTCAAGGTTAACTGGAATGTTGAAGCTGCCGAAAAAGGCGGTTACGAACACTTTATGATGAAAGAAATGTACGAAGAACCAAAGGTTATCAGGGATACAATGAACCCAAGAATCAAGAATGGTGAGTTGGAGCTTGATACTATTAATATAACAAAGGAAGATATAGAAAAGCTTGAGAAGATTTACATCGTTGCGTGTGGAACAGCTTATCACGCAGGAGTTGTAGGAAAGTATATAATTGAAAAGCTGTGCAGGATACCGGTTGAGGTAGATGTTGCGTCAGAGTTCAGATATCGTGATCCACTTATCAGCGAAAAGAATCTTACAATAATAATCAGTCAGTCGGGTGAAACCCTCGATACACTGTTTGCCTTAAGAGAAGCGAAGAAGAGCGGGTCAAGAATTCTTTCAATTGTTAACGTTGTGGGAAGCTCTATAGCCCGTGATTCAGATGATGTGCTCTATACCTGGGCTGGACCTGAAATTGCTGTTGCTTCGACTAAAGCCTATAATACTCAGCTTACAGCATTATATCTGGTTGCGCTGGATCTGGGACTTAAGAAGGGAACAATCACCAAGGAACAGGCTAATGCAATACTTGATGAAATGAAGAAGGTTCCTTCAGGCATTGAAGAAATCCTTAAGTATAAGGATGACATTCAGAAGTTCGCACACGCTCATTTTAACTCAAAGAGCATATTCTTTATCGGAAGAAGCCTGGACTATGCACTCTCAATGGAAGGCTCGCTGAAGCTGAAGGAAATCTCCTACATCCACTCGGAGGCTTATGCAGGCGGAGAACTCAAACACGGAACAATAGCACTGATTGAAAAAGGCACTTTGGTTGTCTGCCCAATGACACAGGATTCGCTGTTTGAGAAGATGGTTAGTAACATCAGGGAGGTTAAGGCAAGAGGCGCCGTAGTCCTGGCAATAACTCAGGAAAAGCACAGGGAAGAGCTCGAGAAAACAGCAGATATGGTTCTTACAATTCCCGATGTTGATTCATTGGTAGCCCCAATATCAGCAGTAACACCGCTACAGCTGTTTGCTTACTATATGGCTATAGAAAGAGGCTGTGACGTAGATAAGCCAAGAAATCTTGCAAAGTCGGTAACGGTGGAGTAAGGGAAGGAAAGCGTAGGATTTGTTATTATTTTGAGACCACCATCCTTTTCCCTGATCCCAAACCCCTTCCACGCCAGGGAAAAAGAAAACGGACAGAAAAATAGCTCGAAACCCAATAAAGATAAGGGACAGAAGGACCACGGCAGACCAGCCGAAGTTCTTCCGTCCCTTTTTAGTGCCATTCAACGGAAGAACTATTTTAGGACATCCTGAAAGGTGCATGGTTGCAAGGCTTCAGGTCCTATTTCCTTAACCCTGACCCCATGATCCAGCTTTTTCACGGAAAAAGCTTATTAGTACGGATGGGAAAAAGAAAAAAGAAGATTTTGGCGAGTTTATGGAAGAAGTGTATTTGGTCAGAAAAGCAGGATCAAGGAGAATCAGGGGTTTGGGGACAAGGGCAGGGAAGAGGTTTGGTGGGTGGAAATATAGTTAGGGGTCAGAAAAAAGGGGAAAGGGTCAAGGGAGAGAAAAAAGCGGTAAAAACGGTTCTTCCATAGGGGAAATTGAGTTCTTCCATGGGGAGGTAGACCAGAGAAAGACTGCCATGCATCGGTCATACAGGGGAATCTATTCTGCTTGTACAATAGCATTCTTTATGAATTATGGAACGATGGAACCCGAGCCTATCCTATATGGTGTTCTCACTATAGAACTTGAGGGCTTCCCCTATAAATTGTGCTGCACCCTTGCCGTACTTTTCATCATAGACTTTATTAAACACGGGTTTTGTTAGGTACATGTCCGCCATCATCCCCCAGTAGTTCTCGCCCATATCCATCTTGACAATTTTACTGTGCTCCTTGAGCATAGCATCCATTTCTTTTACTATCTCTTGAATATCTGATGAAGAAGGATTTTTACTTATATCAGATGTTAAGCGTTCCATTAATAGATTCGCTTGAGCTGAATAAACATCTATATTCTCTTTGATTGTTTGAAATCCTTCCATAATTGCTGGCAGATTATCGAGGTTGTTTTTTATAGTTTCAGTGTATTTTTCGATATTGCCAAACTGCTTAATTGCCATTTTCGCCCCCTCAAGCTCTTTAGATTTCATTGTCTCAATGATATTATCAAATACCTCTATGCTGCCATAATACTTGACAACATCACTCTCATGTTCTTGCTTAAATTTTTCAAGTACATTGAAATATTCACTCATATCAAATTCTTTAAAACTCATTTTGCTACCGCCTTTTAGTTTTTTATCTATAAGTGCAATGAGTTCGTTCAGTCGGTCTCGTTTCAGTATAAGCAACTCTTTTTGCTTATGGAGCGTATGTACCTTGTCGTACTGTGAACTTTCCAAAATTTCTTTCATATTTTTTAATGGAACGTCCAGATCTTTAAAAAAAAGGATTTGCTGCAAGATTTCAAGGGATTCATCACCATATAGCCTATAGCCTGCTTCTGTTATTGAACTCGGCTTTAGCAGGCCAATCTTATCATAATAGTGCAGCATACGAACACTGATACCCGTTAAATCCGAAACTTGTTTAATTGTTCTCATCTCAATATGCGCCTCCTGTCCTCTGTTTTATAGTACACTATGACATGATGTCAGGGTCAATACTTTCTTTGAATTTATTTTTGGAATCAAAAAGCCCCAACCCAGCGGTTGAGGCTTTCAAATTACGATAAACTGTCTTCCCAGCCATTATCGATAACTATATCTCCAATGTAGCCTTCTACATCCATATATTCTCCGTTCTCGAATTCTTCAATATCATTCAGGTCAGACACAACGGTATTAGCATAATCATCTGCAAGGAAATCCGCCCAGTCATCACCATACTCTTCGGATAACAGTTCGCAGAGTTTAGGATTAACGTGTTCTTCAAAATAATCCAAAGCGGTCTTACGCAATTTTCCTGCAATGATTTCATTTGTTGCGCTTTCCTCTGGTAATATGGAAAAAGCGTATTTTTCCCAATCGCTGCCTTTATAGTCATCGCCTGCAGCACGTTTGATATTGCTTTCTGGATGAAGGACGCTCAATGTAATATCACATAAAATTGATAGCAGTGAATTAATGGTGTCATTAACATCCAGTAATGAATTTGTTTCATCGAATGAAACTGATAAATTCACTGGCTCCCCAGTAAGCGATGGAAATTGTGGTTGTAGGCAATGCGTGAACCGAGGTTTTCAATAATAACAAATTTCGCTTCTTTTATTTTTGATCCAAGAAGTTTGCTGTCAGAATCGGAGATTACCTTGTTTTGATTTAAAGTCGAGACTCCAGCAAGCAAGATAGACTCAATAGTCTGCTTGTCATATTGCGGTCTTTTGTTTTCATCTACAGGAAGGATAACTTCACCGATTTTTTCGTGGGGTACAGTCATCGTTTTCATTTTTTTCATCTTCAATACTCCTTCTTCTTTAAAATTATGTTAATTAATGACTGCTTCATTTTACCGAGTGATATGGGTTGGTTTCAAGTAATGTGTTTGATTTTGGTGGCTTTTTTGGAGCAGACCTTTAAGCTGCTCCGCCACTATCGATAACCTGCTTGACACGCCGCATGTAACCGTACAGCATTTTGGTAATCTCTATGCACAGAGTATCCAACTGTTCATATTCGGTTTGGGGGATAAAGTCTTGATCTCGTGCGAACTCCAGCCAGTATCGGGTTTCGGAAAGGCTCCCGATTAATGTATGAACAAGTATATAGACAAATCAAAAAAAATCGAGCTGTATAATTGTATCTGTAATATTATCCCATTGAGGTGAAAAAACATGGACATTAAAATTGATAGCCTTATACCATTTGATACATTGCGTACTGATCTGGAGCACGTGTTTTCTGTTGTTGAGAAAAATGGCAAAGTCGTTCTTCTTAAGAATAACATGCCTGCCTATATTTTGATGAAATATGATACACTGGCGATTGAAGTTGATACAGTACCCGATAAACAGATTAACTATACACTTCAAGAGGCTATGGCTGTCGAAAATCTCTATACCCACGAAGTCGCGTATTTTGAGAAGTTCTCGGTATTATGCTTACACTCCGAGATGATTCGTTAATTTTTTCTTTGAAAAGTCACTGCTATGCTAAACAGTAGCGGTTGTAACAGTACCTCAAAAATGCTCGACACGATATTTACAGGCACATCAACAGGAGAAAGATAGATAATTCCCTCAATAGAGCCGGGGGCAGGTCCGTATGTATTGATAATACCAAGTATCACAAGAATAGCCCATAATTTTAACCATGCTAACTTATTACCGATGATGCTATCTCTAATCCACCAAAAGACTACTCCTATCAAGATACCTCTAATTACTTGGCCGATAATTATTAATAAACCGCTAATCTCAGACACAGGTCTAAAACCCAAGAGTTCTAAATAAGAGTCATCGTAATTTAATAATTGCGAAAAAATCAATCCACAGAGGAAATAAGTAATAACGTGAGCCGTTATTATTTTTGTAAAAAACCTGAACTTTTTATTCGAGAACAGTTTAGTCATTATTTCCAACCTCCCCTGTTCGCGTTTGTTTCTGCAATACACACCAATCTTTATGGCCACAATCGGGGCAAGTCATCCAACGTACTTTGTTACCGCCAGTGGTAAAGAATGCCCGCATTAGGGATGGCGAAAAAATTGAATCACATTTGGGGCAAATAAAATCGGTGTCCTTTAGATTGAGGGTTGAAATCGCCAAGCTGATGATGGCAACGGCGATATATACAGCAAGCCCCCACCAGATGCGTGATGCCGCAAGCCATACCATGAACGCCAACCCTAAAGCCGCTGCAATGCCTACGCCAACATAGACGAAGTTTAATTTTTTCATACTGCGAGATTTATTTTTCGCTTCCATTATGTGTTCCACGTCAAGGATTGTATTTGCCGAAACACTGGATTTGCCTGTGATGCTCTCTTTGATGACTGTTATCATTTCAAGCTGTTTTTGCCGCTCGTCAATTTCATTAGTAAGTAATTTTTCTTGTTCGTTAAGCAAGAGCGTGAGGATTTTTTCAGATAGCTCACTCGCCATTACGCTTTTAATTGAATCAAGTGACAGCCCAATTGATTTGAGTGTACAGATAAGGCGAAGTTTGGTTAAATCATCATCGTTGTAAATCCTTCTGCCGCCTTCGCTTTCGGACGAGGGGTTTAAAACGCCTTTTTGGTCGTAGAACTGAACCGTCCGTACCGAAACATTGCATCGTCTAGCCATTTCTCCGGTCGTGTAATTTGACATGGAAATCACCTCCTTGCCCCAAGTATCGGACATTACGTTACGTTACAAGCAATAGGTGACGCAAGGTGATTTTTCGTATAACGTAAGGGGATTTTTGTAAGTCTGCATCAACATAAAATATAATCTTTCTTTATTGTTGATTTTCTCATCTGGCAACGCAGAAAAGAATAATACAACGCAACGTCAGTATAGCATATTCCGCCCCGTTTTTCTATTATAATCTACAATTCACTCAAAACACCCTCAAACGGGGGGAGTACCGTATTTTATTTCTCAAGAAATGATTTGAATAAATTTATTTTTCAAAGCCCTTGACGGAAATGAAAACCTGTGTTGTAACGATAGCGTATTATCTCATTTTAAAAAGGTCAACGGAAACAAAACTCCGGCTGCTTGGGCTTTGAATGGCATTGGAATCAAGGAGAAGTCACTGTAGTGGTATCTACACTTTGCAGCCAGGGCCTTACCAGGTCTTTCTGTTTATCAAAATTTGTGAAATACTACATTCTGTCAGGTACTTCAATTCCGAGTAAATCTAAACAGCTTATTAAAATATCTCTGGCTAGAATAATTAGCTTAATCCATGATAATTGTCTCGAAGAATCTTGCTCAGAGATAATTTTATTTTCATAATAAAACCTGTTTAATTCATTAGATAAATCATAGATAAACTGACATATCTTATGCGGTGAATAATCATTAAAGCTATTTAATATAACCTCATTAAACTGAGTAATTTTTAGCATTAGGTTACGCTCATTTTCGCTACACGGCAATCCTATAGATACATCATCAATTTTATATTCATGGTTCAAAGAGGAAAACTTATTGAGAATAGACTTAATTCTTACTACCGTGTAAATAACATACGGTCCCGTATTTCCCTCGGAGGATGTAAACTTATCTACATCAAATATATAGTCCTTTGAAAAGTGGTTAGATAAATCACTATACTTCAGGGCTGCTAAACCAACTTTTTTAGAAATTTCTATTGCTTCTTCCTGTGGGATTTCTTTATTCTCAATAACTCTTTGATAAACTTTATCACTAGCTTCTTTTATAAGATGCTCCAAACGCATTACTCCACCATCACGAGTTTTAAAAGGCTTTCCATCTTTACCATTCATAGTCCCAAAACCAAGAAAAGTAAGTGTAGTATTTGGCGAGATAAGGTTTGTTTTCTTTGCACACCTGAACACCTGCTCAAAATGTAGTTCCTGCCTTTTGTCAACAATATAGATAATTTCATCAGGGTTATATAGTTTCATTCTTTCTATGATTGTAGCCAAATCGGTTGTGCTATATAGCGTAGCTCCATCTGATTTTACTAAAATACACGGCGGCACTTCTTTGGTATCGGCAGCCTCTTTGACATCCACTACGAGAGCCCCTTCGCTAAGGTATGCATAGCCTTTGTTTTTCATATCTTCTATCATTTTAGGAATATAGGGTTGAGCATCGCTTTCTTTTTTCCATAAATCAAAATAGACATTTAAGTTTTCATAGTTCTTTTTTAAATCTTGTATTGAAACGTTAAGAATATGTTGCCATATAGCAACATAGGCACGGTGTCCATTCTGAAACAAGAAGGTTGCTTGCTTGGCTTCTTCCATAAATTGAGGATTACTTTTAGCACAATTACTTGAAGTGGGATAAATTTCTTCAAGTTCAGATATATTAAAAGGTGCAGCGGCAGGATAATCTCCCTCATAATTTGGATCAAAATAGATTAAGTTAGGGTTACGCTTTTTCAACTCTGCGATGATTAAACCTATTTGTAGCCCCCAGTCTCCAAGATGTACATCACCTAACATTTTATATCCTAGAAACTTTCCTACACGTTTGATACTTTCACCGATAATAGCTGATCTTAAATGACCTACATGAAGAGGTTTTGCAACATTAGGTCCACCGTAATCAACAATTATGGTTTTGTTATGTCCAATTTCTTCACAGCCAAATTTATCTGCATGAACCATAGCATTTAGGTACCTAATAATAAAGTGATCATCTACAGTTATGTTAATAAAACCGGGCATTACATATGTTACATCTTTAAAATCAGGATGTTCTTTCAGTAAGTTTGCAATTTCAGAAGCGATAGCAATAGGAGCCTTTTTATACTTTTTGGCAGCTGCTAAGGCACCATTACATTGAAACTGACATAAGTCAGGTCTATTAGATAATGTGACCATCCCATATTCTGCTGAATAGTTGCATGTTACAAATACGTTCTTAACAACATCTGTAATGAGATCAGATATTTTTTTCATAATACTCCTCCAAACAAAATTACATAATAAAAAACCGCCTCTTATAAAAATAAGAGACGGACAAATCCCGTGGTACCACTCTAGTTGATTGACTTTCAACCCACTCATAACTTTAACGCAGTCAACGTCGTACCTTTACTTGAAAGCTCAGGTCGCTTCTCCGAGACCCTTTTCTCCAGATAATTTCTTGTCGGACTTACACTCTATTCCGGCTCGCTGAAAGAAATTTTATAAGGATACTTTTCTCTTCACAGAATTTAGCTATTTGAAACATTATATAAACTATAGTTTTTGGTGTCAAGTTCATAATTATTCTTTAAACATTATAAATTTACATTCTTGCGGGAGCAAACAATTGTTTTTTACAAAACATTCTGTATCTGAATACGCCGAAGAAAAATAACATTCTACAAATTTGCAGTTACCACAATTGTCTCTTTAAAGAATGTGAAGTAACCAAACTTCAAACTATGCACGCCTATTCACTTACTCAAATCTTCCATAAACTCTTTAATACGTTTTGATATATAGTCAGATTTATAGTAATGTAGATTATGCCCACATTCTAATTTAATCTGTTCACATTTATCCGATTGACGAGCGAAATTATCTTGGGCCTCTACCCAACCTTTCCAGCCATCGGAACCACCCAAATTAGTTGTAAACATTAAAATTGGAATGTTCGGTGTCCCAACCTTTTTTACTGTTTCTGCGTTCTTATAAACCATTTTACATTCTTCATAAACATCATCATTTAATGAATTTCTATAAACTAAAAACTTATGTTGCTGAATTTCTTCCTTTGAAAGTCCATCCTCATTTATGTAACAAAATGCTGGTATCCTATGCATTCCAAAAAAAGTCATTACTTTCATAAATGTTATTTTTGACATGCTACTGTCGTCTTTTTGATAACTGTCTGGTACTGCCATATCTAATCCGATAATTGCTTTCACCTCATCAGGGTATGCTTTTGCCCAATAAATCGCCTCTAGCGCTGACATAGAATGAGGCATTAAAACATACGGTCTACTCACTCCGGCCTTTTGCAAAGCCTCTCTATCTTCCTTTACCATTGTTACCACATCTCTGTCTTTTCCACTAACATCCGAATATCCATATCCGAATTTTTCAACTACAGCAATCCTGTATTTATCCGATAACTTTGAATATAATACTTTATAATCATAGACAGGAGCTGACACTCCTGAGCCTGATAGCAAAACAATGGTAGGAGTTTCTTTCTTCTGCTCTGCCCCTTCAACGTATACATTCATATTAAAACCGTCAACATTAACCAATGTGCCTGCAGTTTTTATATGAATTTTTTCCTTTAAAAGCATAATATGATGATAAATCGCCATAATACCAAGGGATAAAACAATAATGATAATTAAAACTAAAACTACATTTTTAATTATTTTTAGATACTTGATCATCAATTACACCCCAACAATAAAAAATTAATGCTTCTTCTTTTATTACAAATATGCAACAATATTAAGTTGTTTATGAATTTCCAAGTATTAACCTTTTATAAAATCCGGTTTCATACCCTCAGCATAAACATAATTAAGCTTCATCCGACTACTCATATTTTACCATATTTTGTTGAATATTGTTAAGTAAATAGATAACATAAAATAAAGCCATGTATTATAGTATCAACAAAGGTACTGAGATATGTGGCTTTATTTTTTTCATTCAACAATATCTATCATAATTACAATATCCGATAAAATATGGTAAAATATGAATAATTAGATGAAAGTGTAGTTATGGCTGAGGTTGTGTGAAAACGCATAGAGAAAAGGGACAACCATTAATACTTGAAATATACAACTGTACAATCGTTTAAAATTGTGAACTGAAAAATATTTATATAATCTGTGTAAAGGTGGTGCAACTGATGCAATTAGGTATGTCAACCAGCGGCTATGCCCAAGACTGCTCCATAACGGAATGTATGAGGCGCATTAAAAGTGCCGGCTATGACTCAGTTGACTTTGATTTTTATGATTATTCCTCGCCCGATGGTCCTATGATGCAATCGGATTGGATGTTGTGGATAGAAGGTGTGCGTCGGGTAGTGTTTGACTCCGGTCTGATTGTTGGGCAGACTCATGCCCAACTCGGGCTTTTTGCTAAACCAAATTTAGAGTATGAACCACCCGCAGAGATTTTCTATCGTAATATCAAAGCTTGTGCCATGTTGGGATGCAGTGAAATCGTATTTCACCCTGTTTTTTACTCTGATGTTGTAGAAACCGAAGAATTACATGAAAAGCTAATGGATTATAATGTCCGCTGGTTCAGAGATTTAGCTGAGTCTGCGAAAGCATCAGGAGTATATATCGATATTGAAAACACATGTGATGGACGTCTGCAAAAATTACACGCACCATTTACAAGAGCTTCCGATATGATGAATCTTATAGAAAGAATAGGTGATGAGTCATTTGGAATATGTTTGGATACTGGTCATGCGCACATTATGTCTCAAGATATACCTAACATGATTCGAGTGTTCGGTAGCCGTTTACGTACTCTTCACTTAAATGATAACCTTGGAAAAATTACACCTGTTCATCCGGATCAGCACTTTTTCCCAGGTACTGGGACTATTAATTTCAATGATGTATTTCGCGCATTAAAAGAGATAAATTTTCATGGCATAATTAATCTTGAACCAGGAGATTTTCTTATTCGTTTGCCTGTCTTAGTACGTGATGCTGTGATAACTGGTGGTGCTTTGACTGCAAAAGCATATATGAAAGACGCTAAACTTTAGCCGAAGATTAATGGATGGTATTTTAAATGTTGTAGATATATACTCAAAAATCCCAAAAGACAAAACTTATGGTATAAGATAAATTTGATGCGAGTAAACATGACTGAAGATTGAGGGGAAATATAAATTGATTTCGGATTTCTTTTTTCTGTTTCTAGTTACTAACTTTTATAAGGGGGTTACTCATGCATAAACCCAAAATGATTATTTTTGATTATGGTCAGACACTAGTTAATGAAGAACATTTTGATGGGCTGAAAGGAACGGAAGCTGTTTTACGTGAAGCTGCAAGAAATCCAAATAATATTTCTGCTGAGGAAGTACAAAGCTTAGCTAATGAGCTGAATAAAGAGATAGGCAGGTATGGAGTAGAACTCGAAAAGCAATCGGTCTTAGAAATCCATCAACACATTTTTCAAAATTATTTATATGAATATTTTGGTGTAGAGTTAACCAAAACTTCCTCAGAGGTGGAAAGTATTTTTGCTAATGCGGCTTATGGTGCAGAACCTACAAAAAATATTAAGGAGTTCTTGGAGTTCCTCAATATTTCGGGAATCCGCACAAGTGTATTAAGTAATATATCTTTCAGTGGTGAAATGCTGAGATCATTTATTAATAAGCATATTCCAGCAAATAAATTTGAGTTTATAATTGCAAGTAGTGAATACATATTTAGAAAGCCGCATAAACGTATTTTTGAGCTTGCGCTTCGTAAGGCCAGGCTTAATCCTTGCGATGTCTGGTATATCGGTGACAATGCTGTATTTGATGTTGATGGTGCAGCGGATAGTGGTATTTTTTCAATTTGGTATAAAGGGGCAATAAACAAGTCAAATAAGTATATTCCTAAAAGAAATTGTCTGGATATAAGTGATTGGAATGAACTTATGGAAGTTTTCATTGATATTTAGGAACGTTACAAATATTTCTATCAAACTTACCTGTTCTCATGTCATAAGTAGCAAATCCATTTACTTTGTCTATCAATGTAACTGTAGGTTTGTCAAACATGTGTTACACAATTAGTAAAAAAATATTCTAGCGTTTCTTTAGGTGATTTCCAGCCTAATGGACGCATAGGAAACCTGTTATACTTCCAATTGTGTATG
>JAEWOH010000068.1 GCA_023460955.1 Bacillota bacterium
GTTGCCGTTTTTTAACTGTTGATGCGTATGCGGCTGCTGTGCCTTTTTATATGAAAAACGGTTTTGTCCCATTGAATGATGAAGATGTGGATTCTGCTACACGTTTGCTCTACTTTGATCTGAATGATATTGTGAAATAATTCAGATTCTGTTCTACTTTTATATAATATAAAATGATGGATTGGTAATGTTAATTGTTACAACATAGTCTTTTGAATTTATATAATAGTGACGATTGCTTTGTTTCTAATTTTCCCCAAACATTTATTAGCCTCTTTTGTTATTTTCCGAAAACTATTTGTAACTTTGTCATCGGAACGTAGCATACCGTTTAAAGGTGTGCGATTGCGCGTTTCCTCGGCTAATAGGAAATTGTAACGGATTTTTTTGATGTATGCCGGGAAGACGCCTGTACTTCTATGACTTCTCATAGGGTACGGGCTGTCTGCCCGTATACATCAGGTAGCCGTTACTACCTCCTATTAGCGGGATGTGACAGCTCCGTACTCTTTTATAATATAAAAGGTACGGAACTAGGTAAGAGTATTAACTTAGTTCCGTTTTTTTATGTCCTATTGGCTCACAACAAAACAAATGTCTGAAAGACATGGCGTTCAGGAAGCAACTCTGCGAAACTGGGCGAATCTCGGTTACATTACCAGTTGCCGGATGGGCAACCAACTGTTCTTGGATGACGAAAGTCTGACTGCCTATCTCGAAGCTCACAAAAGGCTTGGATTGCAAGCGGATTATCTGGCAAAGATTGTGGAAGAGAAAAAGCTGGAACGCGACTTTATTATTTCCAGATATGATGATCTGCTATATGTATTGCGAACACAGAAAACGTGTAAACCTCTATATGAAATTATTATTCGTGAACTTTCCCAATTGATTGTTCATCCCGGAGCCCGTGATATTTTCTACTCCATCTCTATGGGGGAGTCAATAGAGAAAGTTGCCGGTTGGCATCGAATTACTTATGACAGGGCGTTACAGATTTATAATTCTCATCTCAGAGGACTGAAAGTGAGAAAGAATGTGTTGGCTATTTATCGGAAACATATCATAGATGCCCGTTTTCAGTCTTTGGCGGATAAAAGCAAGAATATAAATTTGAATCAGGAAGAAAGGGTACTCCAATTGTCTGTCGGCAAAGTGGCCGATACGAGGCTGACTAATGTCTTGTATAAAGAAGAAATCCGGACGGTAGGGCAACTGCTGGAATTAGTATCGGGAAAGGGATGGAGATGGCTGCTGAAAATGGAAGGAGTAGGGAGGATTTCTTATGACCGCTTGCTGTCCAATCTTCAGTTGGCGGGAGTGGTCGATGAAAGTTTGGAGCAGATACTTTCCGGTCGTTCTGACAGATGATGAGGGGCAAAAGTCAATAGTATTAGGAGAGTTGCTACTGACTTTTGACATCTCCTCGTCTCTTTGTGGTGATGATTCTTCCGTTTTTTAGGGTAGACTACGCATTTGATTCTTTTGATTAAAAACGTTTTATCTTTATAAATTTATTCTGGTACCCCTCAAATATATGCTCTGACGTTTCATTTTCCAATTTCTCTTCAATAGCGTTTACTATTGTGAAGGGGATGGTTTGCCCGTCTTCATTTAAAATCCTGAGGTTGGTTCTCTTTCCATCTATCTCTCTAATGTTCAGTAGTATATAACCTTCTTCTTTAGAGGGGGTACATGAAGTCATCAGGAAATTGTCTTTCTCAAAATGGAAGGCTGAGTACTCTGTGGGTTTATGATTCTCTGTTCCTGTCGGCATTACCCTGGCATATAGAGGAATACGTGAGCTCCAGCCAAACTTGGTAGCAAGGTTGTTAGATGGGTCAACGGAAGAGGTCAGATGGTAACTCCAACGGAACTCTCCTTCTTGGGAAGCTTTGAAGTTGGTATTCCAGTAATTATTCATCACCCACGAGTAGACATGAGGCCTTTCGTATTGTTTCTGATATTGAAATTTACCGAGATTTATGTCTCCTAGTTGATAGAGGGGGATGAGGCTGCTTCCTATAATAATTTGCGCCTGATTATTTTGTACCGATACAAAGTTTTGAACAGTATTCCAGTCTGTAGATGTCCCTTCCAGTTGATTCTTGCCAGATATAACTGTTCCGCCCTGAACGTCGAATGCCAGTTTTCCTTCGGGCAGTTGGAAGGGAAAAGCAACGTATATCCCTGAGGGATCCGTTTCCGGCAGACGCTTGATTGCGTACTCCAGTTCTATTCGTTTGGTATCATGATATAATTTAATTTCCAGATTGACCCCGAATGCTTCGTCTGTTCCCGGAGATTTTCCCTGCAACAGGATACGTTGATAAATAGGTCCATTCGAACTGTCGATGATCCGGCACTCACTCAATCCTGTTCTGTTGTAATCATCCAGGCGATATTGGGCCAATTGGTCACGATTACCTAATTTCTCATAGATAAAAGCACCCAGTTCCCATGGAGACGAACTAACGACCAGTTCACAATTCAATTCTTTATCATACAAACTTTGGATCGTTCCTTTGTCCGGGTTGAGTTGTAGTTTGTAGAAATGATTTTCGATACTGGCATTGTTTATTGTAATAGTTCCTGTATCAGTAGACGGTTGTTTGAAGACAATTTCAAACGTCTTGTATCCCATAGGCGGAATATCCTCTGCGAAAATTGCATAGTAGCACCCTTCTCTGCGATAACGGATCGGTTGAACTTTCA
>JAEWOH010000069.1 GCA_023460955.1 Bacillota bacterium
GCGATCAACAACCTGTTTGACTGCTTCAGTTTTAAACTCTTCGGGATAACGCTTACCGCTCATGGGCACCTCTCTTTAAGCCATCTTAAATGACTCTGAGGTGTCTGTTAAACCCGTGGCGATTCACTCGTCCCATTGGTACCCCCAATGGCAATACTCTTTTCTTAGCTGATGGACTTCATCATAACGGCATTAAATACCATCCCCAGAGCAACAACGATCAGTAGCCCGGCAAACCCCTTCTGCACGATATGTTCAGGTAAATGATGGCTTAGCCTCCGGCCAATAAACATCCCTGTCACAACACTCAGTACAAACCAGAGGGTAAAAGGCATGGGCAGAGTGGCACCCTGCATCACTGCCGTAGCAATCCCGCCCATACCTACCAATGCGACAATCATCAGGGAGGTCGCGATGCAACTGTGAATGGGCAGGGGCGTAAATTGCCGCAGTAACGGGACGATAATAAATCCTCCGCCCACAGCCAATAGTCCGGTCATAAAACCGGACACCGCCCCGACAGTGAGAAACAGCAGCCATGTGTTTACAGTCCAGACAAATCGTCCGGTGTGTTCATCCAGTGTGACAGGATAAGCGTGCGTGGCCGCCATCTCGGGCGCACGAACCAATCGGCATGCGACGGTTAGCATCACCCCCGCAAACAGCAGGATCAGCAATATAGGGGAAGAACGCTGGGCAACCCATAACCCTACGCTCGTAATGGGCACGCCCGCCAGTGTTATCACGATAGCGGCGCGGTAGCGCACCAGTCCATTGCGCCAGGCATCGATGGCACCCAGAGCCGCACTTCCTGCAACGGCGACCAGAGCCATCGGAGCGGCCTGCTGTGGTGCCCATCCCATGCCTATAACCAGGGTGGGAATGGCAAAAATTCCACCACCCGCTCCTGTGATGCCGAGCACTGCCCCCACGAGCAGACCTAACAGTAACGAGATGACCATGGTGCTTTCCTGATGTGTGGCTGACAACGTCTCGGACAGAATTACGGTGCCTGACGCTTCGCTCGTTTACGTTCAAGCTGTTCAAAAAGCAGCATGCCAGCGACCATTGCGCCAACAAAGACGATACCTTTGCTCACGCCGGCACCGAGTAATACCAGTCCTGGGCCAGGGCAAATACCTGCAAGCCCCCAGCCAATACCAAACAGGATAGCGCCCCCGATCAAACGCTTATCGACCTGTTTGCTGGTTGGCAGGTTTATCGTGCCACCGCACAGCGAGTGGGTGCGCCGTTTCACTGAGCGGAAGGCGAAGAAACCCACGCTGATGGCCCCGCCCATGACAAAAGCCAGTGAAGGGTCCCAGACGCGGGTAATATCCAGAAAACCAATCACCTTCGCGGGGTTTGCCATGCCGCTGATCAGTAATCCAACGCCAAATATCACCCCTGCCAACAGCGAAAAAAACAGATTCATATATACCTCCTTGAGCGATTTACTGTGCGAGTCGGCTCGACTAAATCCGCAAACCCATTAGCCAGACGGTGATAAACGCAACCCCCATAAACGTCAGTGTGGCCACCAGAGAACGGGGGGATAAACGCGATAGACCGCAAACTCCGTGCCCGCTGGTACACCCCGAACCATAACGAGTTCCTATCCCGACCAGCAGCCCAGCGATGATCAGGATAGGCCAGGGGGCAGAAACCTCGATCGCAGGAAGCGGGTAAACGAGAGCATACAAGAGGGGGGATATGATAATGCCCACGAGAAAAGCCAGACGCCAGCCACGATCAGGAGTGCCTCGTGAGAGCACACCGCCGATTATGCCGCTGATCCCTGCAATACGTCCGCAGAACAGGATCAATATCCAGGCCGCACAGCCGATCAATACTCCCCCTAAGAAACTCAGGAACGGAGTGAATTGCACCAGATTAATGGTCATGGTTAACACCTTCTGCGTCATCTTTCGGACAGTAAAGTTGATAGAGGGTATTGAGCAATATCAACACATTCGGATCATCAATGCGGTAGAAAATCTGTTTCCCCTCGCGGCGTGTCGCCACGAGTTGCAGGCGTCGCATCACCCCCAACTGCTGTGACAATGTCGGCTGACCAATCCCTAGAGCACTTTCCATTTGCCCCACAGAAGCTTCTCCCTGACTGAGATGACACAGCAGCAGCAGCCGGTCGTCATTCGCCAGGGCACGCAATACGGCGGCGGCTGCACTGGCGGCATCACGCATTTTTTTTTGGTCAATAAGTGCGTTACTCATGAGTTCTCTTTGCCATCCTGATCCACGTTCACGATAACACTTTACATATTTATATAATATAATATTGTATAATTAAAGCAAGTCAGTGTGAAGATACATCATCCAACGTACATATAAGGAGTTCACCATGACACCACTTATCGAAGGTTTTTACGATCCGGCTACCGGTACTGTCAGCTACGTGTTGGCCGATAGGATTGGGGGAGTTGCAGCCATTATTGATCCGGTTCTGGACTATGACCCGAAATCCGGCCGGACTCAGACAACCTCCGCCGATCGGTTGATGGATTACGTGAAAAAGCAGCAACTTACCGTCAATTGGCTACTGGAAACTCACGCCCATGCCGATCATCTTTCGGCAGCCCATTATTTGCGTGAGAGGGTCGGTGGCAACATCGCCATCAGCGAAAAAATTGTCGAGGTTCAGCGGATATTCAAGCGCGTTTTTAACCTTGAGCACACCTTTGCACTGGATGGTTCACAGTTTGACCATCTGCTGACTGACGGTGAAACCTTTGAACTGGGGGCCTTGACCGTGCAGGCGTTGCACGTTCCTGGTCATACGCCAGCCGATATGGCTTTCCAGGTTGCTGATGCGATTTTCCTTGGCGATACCCTGTTTATGCCTGATGTGGGCACCGCGCGTTGTGATTTCCCGGGTGGGGATGCACAGCAGCTTTATCATTCCATCCGCAAGATCCTCAGTTTTCCGGCTGAGACCCGTTTATATGTGTGCCATGACTATCCTCCTGCAGGCCGGGGTCCCCAATGGAAGAGCAGCGTAGCCGAACAGCGGGCGGCTAATATTCATGTCCATGATGGGAACGATCTGGCCACCTTTGTGGCGCTTCGGCAGGCACGGGATAAAACCCTGGCCGCCCCGGTACTCCTGTTACCGTCCATTCAGATCAATATCCGGGCCGGTGAATTCCCGCCAGCGGAAGATAATGGTGTCTGTTATTTGAAAATCCCTCTAAATCATCTGTAACCGAGCAGCGGTTATTGTTGTCTGAAATAGGAAGGTGTTGATCATGCGTAAAATCAAGTTAGTGATTGTCGGTGGTGTGGCCGGGGGGGCTTCGGCTGCGGTAAGGGCCCGGCGTTTATCGGAAACGGCCGAGATTATTCTGTTAGAGCGTGGTGCCTATGTGTCTTTTGCCAACTGTGGCCTGCCTTATCACATCGGAGGCGAGATCCCCGAACGCCAGCAATTGCTTTTGAAAACACCGCAGGATTTTCTTCAACGTTTCAACATTGATGTCCGTATTGAGCATCAGGTGTTGCAGATCGAGGCGGACAAGAAAGTGGTCCACATCAGGAATGAGCAGACGGGGGAGGTTTACCACGAGAGCTATGACCAACTCCTGCTCAGCACCGGGGGAAACCCTATTCGTCCTCCCCTGCCAGGCGTTGACCTCCCAGGTGTCTTTACCCTGCGTACGCTGCCGGATATGGATAACATTCTGGCGCATATCCACCAACACCGGCTAACACATGCCACGGTCGTCGGGGGCGGGTTTATCGGGTTGGAAATGGTGGAGGCACTGGTCAATCTGGGGATCAGGGTGACATTGTTGGAGTTGGGTGCCCAAGTGATGGCCCCGGTTGATGCCGAGATGGCTGCCGTATTACACCAGGTACTCCGGCAGAAGGGCGTCGATTTGCGTTTGCAATCGGGCTTGGCAGCGATTACGCAGGTGGGTGATACCCAGGATTTACAGCTCAGTTTGAATACGGGTGAGGTGTTGGCGACGGGGATGGTGTTGTTGGCTATCGGTGTAAAACCAGATACGCAATTAGCCAGTAGTGCCGAGTTGGCGCTGGGGCCCCATGGTGGGATCCTGGTTGATCCGTTTATGCGGACATCAGACTCGTGTATCTATGCGGTGGGGGATGTGGTAGAAACGGCGGAATGGGTCACTGGCAATGCGATGTCGGTGCCGCTGGTGGGGCCGGCCAACCGGCAGGGACGCATTGCTGCGGAGAACATGCTCGGTGGGACTCATCGTTATCAGCGCAGTCAGGCAACCGCCATCTGTAAAGTATTTGACCATGCCATAGCCAGCGTCGGCTTGAATGAAAAAACCGTGCAGCGGTTGAACATGAACTATGAAAAAGTGTATGTCCATGCAGCTCACCATGCCAGCTATTACCCGGGAAGTTCCCCTGTGTCGCTAAAACTGCTGTTTTCCCCCGATACTGGCGATATTTTGGGGGCTCAAGCCGTGGGTAAAGCCGGCATCGACAAGTGTATTGATGTGCTGGCGGTGGCGCAGCGGGCCAAGCTGAAGGTGCAGGATCTGGAAGATCTTGAACTGTGTTACGCCCCGCCATTCAACAGTGCCCGTGATGTGGTCAATCAGGTTGGTATGCTGGCGACCAATGTGATCAATGGTGATACCCGGATATGCCATGTGGCCGACATTCTGAATATTAACCCATCGCAACAATGCCTGCTGGATGTCCGTACGTCGAACGAGTTGGAAATGCTGGGCCGGTATCCTGAGGCGTTACATATCCCGGTGGATGAATTACGTTCGCGTCTTAATGAGTTACCGAAAGACAAAGAAATCCTGATTGGCTGTCAGTCAGGCTTACGCGGGCATGTTGCCTACCGATTATTGAAGCAGCAGGGTTTTCGGGCAAGAAATCTCTCCGGGGGCTATAAAACCTATCAGTTGTCTCTCGCAGAATTGTAGATTGCCTCGCCAGTTGATAGAACGTTGGAGCGTTCGATTCATAGATTGATTTGTGTAGGATTGGTGGATGGGTTTAGGCGTTGTATTGAGAGATAAACAGCCCTTCCTTTTGATAGATGAATAGCTTTTTTGTAACAATCATCTTTCTCATTCGGTACTATAGGGCAACATTTTTTGGGTATACGGATTTAATGGTTGATGGGGCACCTTCACCCCATCAATCTGATACCACCCTCAGATGGTTGATAGATCGACTCCGTAGTTGAGTTCCTCTGCGAAGTCCGGCAGTCCGTAACCGATGGTTTTCTTGTAGAAAGGAGAGACCTTCGCAGTCGGTGCCTTCTTCTTGTGCTTCGTGGTGTAGAGCATTCGTGCCCGCATCACCTCGAAGGAGTAACCGCGCCCTTCACGGTTCTTGTCCTTGGCCAGTCGGTTGATGGACTCCGTGTAAGCGTTGGTGACGGGCATGTCCGTCTCGAAGTAGGTCATGGTCTCTTCGCGCCAGTTTCCCACTGCCCTGACCAGATCGCTCCAGACTTCCTTTTGGCCCTTCGGGATGGTGGCTATCCACTCGTCCAGGGCGGCTTCTGCCTGGAGCCGTGTGGTGGCGTCCCAGATGCCGTAGAAGCGCTCCTTGTGCTCGTAGGCGGCCAGCAGTTGCGGGAACGCGCCTGTCCAGGTCTCCATGATGAGGCGCTCCCGGTCTGAGACTTCGTGAGCGCGTTTCAGCAGGATTTTCCGGTCTCCCTTGAGAGTCCGGCTCTGGGACGGTTTCAGCTCCTTTCTGAGGCCCTTGCGCACTCTC
Organism: Bacillota bacterium; assembly: GCA_023460955.1. GTDB lineage: Bacteria > Bacillota > Clostridia > Acetivibrionales > DSM-1351 > Ruminiclostridium. The sequence goes on from JAEWOH010000069.1 coordinate 5,740, forward strand.
TCTAGGGCATCGTTGGCCATGCGCACCACATGGAACTTATCGACCACGATACGGGCCTGGGGCAGCACAGCCTTGACCGCTGCCCGGTAGGGGTTCCACATGTCCATGCTGACGATCTCGACCTTCTGCCGGTCTTTCAGCTTCATCAGGTAGTTGGTCACCACGTCCTGGCGGCGGGTGGCCAGCAGGTCGAGCAGGGTTCGCTCCTCAATGTTGGTCAGAATGCAGCGGTAGCGCTTGTTCAGGTATAGCTCGTCAATGCCCAGGATGCGGGGCGTCTCGAAGCGGTGCCAGCGCCCCAGGAACTCGGCGCGGGCGTTGAAGATGTCGCGCACCGTCTTCTCGTCCAGGCCGGTCTGTGCCGCCACAAAGGTGTAGGGGTGGTTGAAGGATTCCTTCTCCACGTACTCATGCAGCCGCAGTGTCATACGGAATCCGTCCACCATCTCCGGTAGCTGGGGCCTGAATGTTGTCTTGCAGGCCCGGCAGGTGTATCGGCGGCGGACCACCCAGAGAGTGACCCGCTTGCCGTGGATGGGCAGATCACGATAGGGAACGTCACGCTTGCCGAACCGTACGAACTCACCCTGCACGCCGCATTCCTCGCAGGCGATGGGATCGGGCACGTCCACCTGGAAGTGCATTTCGTCGTCGGTTGATTTGCAGCCCAGTACTTGGTATTGCGGCAGGTGAAGGATGTTGTCGGGAAGTTCGGTCATGGTGTTGTATAGGCGTAGGTGTCAGTCAGATCCATCCGACTCGGCATTGGTGTTTGCTTTTTTACCCAACAAGCTGCTGGAAACGAAAAGTAAGGCACCGAGGACAATTGCAATATCAGCCAGGTTGAAGGCCGGCCAATGCCAGTCTCGCCAATAGAAATCAAAGGAATCCACAACATAGCCGCGAAAGACCCGGTCAATCAGGTTGCCCATGGCGCCACCGAGGATAAGACTGTAAGCGATGGCTTCTCCTTTATGACGATTTTCAAGGATCAGCTTGATCAGAAAAATCGAGACCACTACCGCGATTCCGATAAAAAAGTAGCGCTGCCAGCCTCCACCATTCGCAAAAAGACTGAATGCGGCACCGGTGTTCCATAGGTGCACCCAGTTAAAGAACGGGGTCACCGAAACATACTCGCCATAGGCCATTGATTGCTGCACCAGCCACTTTACAGCCTGATCAGACGCTGCCAGCAGGCCCGATATGGACAATAGGGCATACGGCGAGAGCTTTTTGCCAATAATGAGCATTATTTAACCCTTCAACGCCAAAATGCGTCTGGCACCGTTAAGTACAATGCCCCCCGCGATGGTGCCGATAATCAGATCCGGATAATTGGAACCGGTCCACGCGACCAGGGCGCCGGCGGTGATGACCCCCAGGTTGATCACCACGTCGTTGGCCGAGAATATCCAGCTTGCCTTCATGTGCGCCCCGCCTTCCCGATGTTTGGATATGAGCAGCAGACAACTGGTATTGGCAATCAATGCGACGAATGCGATAGCCATCATCACCAGCGATTCAGGCTCACTACCGAATACAAAGCGTCTCACCACCTCTACGAGCACGCCCACAGCCAAGATCAGTTGCAGTACACCAGCAAGATGCGCGGCACGTACCTGCATTTTCACGCTATGTCCAACCGCATAAAGGGCAAGCCCGTACACCGCCGCATCGGCAAAATTGTCCAGGGATTCTCCAATCAGGCCGGTGGACCGGGCGATCAGACCGGCAGTCATTTCCACCACGAACAGAAGTGCATTGATGCCGAGCAACCAGCGCAGGGTCCCGGATTCTTGCTTAGCAGAAGCTGCCGAAAACTCGGCGGCCTTGATGGTCTCCGGATTTGCAGCGACGGTTTCCTGAAGCGAGGCGCCTAGCCCCAAGGTCTTCAGTTTCGAGGTGACGGGCTCGACCTCGCCGTCATGCACGACCTTCAGCCGGCGGTTCGACAAGTCGAAGGACAGCGCCCGAATCTCCTCAAAGCCGTTCAGGGCTAGGCGAATCATTCGTTCTTCTGATGGACAGTCCATCTTCGGCACGGCATAAACACTGACCCATCTCCCTGGCGCCTCGGAGGAGGCCTGTATATCGGTATCCGCTGCGGACGTTGCATCACCGCCACAGGCGCCACCACAGGATTTGCTCATGATACGACTCCACTTGAACAATGTTGTGGTACCATTTAAAACTATAAAGCTACTATAAGGTCAATAGAGTAAAGAATCCGTTGGGGAGGAGGCTGATGCGCATTGGTCAGTTGGCGCAGTTGGTAGGGGTCGAAACACAGACGATCCGCTTCTATGAACAGCAGGGCTTGTTGCCGCCGCCTGATCGGCAGGACAACGGTTACCGTGTCTATACCGAGAAGCATGGTGAGGGGCTGGCCTTCATCCGTCGCTGCAGAATCCTGGGCCTGTCACTGGCTGAGATTCACGAACTACAGAGCTATCAGGACGACCCTCATCAGCCTTGTACCGCCGTCAACGCCTTGCTCGATGATCACATCTCTCATGTGCGGTCGCAGATAACCGCTCTGCAAGCGCTTGAGAAACAACTCGTTTCACTGAGAGCGAGTTGCAACGATGACCGGGAAGTTGAGGCGTGTGGGGTTCTTGCTGGAATTAGCGAAGGAAACATGCACCAGCAGTAGGTGAAGCATCAACCAGATAATCCGATGAGATGCCGGTCTGTCTCACTCTCATGCAAAGGTAAGATCAACCATTTAATCCGCTTACCCCATTTTTTTAAAGTGCGGTTGTTCGAGTGCTATCGCTTTTTTCACTTTCTCGCCGCCAGTTCCCTATTTATCTGGCGTTGCTGGCAATACTGATGTTGTTCGTGGCTCCAGTGATTTCGAAATCACTGGAGCATCAGCGTGCCAGTCAGCCTTGTTCGGCAGCGATAACCACCACACACAATGATATGCCTGATACGGCGGCCATGCACCACGCTATGCCAGGTATGGAGCATGATCTCCACTCTTCTTTAGACAGTGCCTGCGCTGTTTCCCAGAGCATGTCCCACCACTTGGCTTCAAACCCGGGCAGTTCACCGATGGAAGACATCGCCTGCGGCTATTGTCAGCTCCTCATTCACTTACCGCTGATCCAGACCGTTTTCATTCCTTTTATCTGGTTGATACTGCTTGTTTCACAAGCGCCTTTTTTGCCCGTCATTGTTTCTCCGTTACTGTCTGCCTGTTATTCCAAATGCCAGCCCCGCGCCCCGCCTAGCCTGTTTTCACTGCGTTAAGTTTTGCCGTTCAGCAAGACAATAATTTACCGTTTACGAAACAGAGCCTGATACAGGCCCGCTGTTTTGTGACGCTTTATGCATGGCCATTCCAGATGATGGCCAGCGAGTACCTGCTTGGGAAAGTGCAGGCCGATAAAAACAGGCTTTAACTATGAAAAATACCCGTTTCTCTTTATCACCACTGGCAACGGTGATGACCATGATGATCACCTTACCCGCGTTTGCTCAGGCTGAAGACGGCCATGAGGGGCATCAGAATAGCGTGGCTACCCTAGACGATCCGTCGGTGATGGTAGTTACTGCACCGGCCATTTCTCCATTGACGATCGTGACTTCACCTAAAACACCGCGCCAGCCGGTTCCGGCCAGTGACGGGT
>JAEWOH010000070.1 GCA_023460955.1 Bacillota bacterium
TTGAATCTCGGTCAACTGTTATTTTGTCAGGGAGTAAGGGATAGAGAGCAAGAACCCTGCCGCTTCTATCACGGACTATCTGTGCATAGGCATTTCCCCATAATAAAAGATGACTCATCAGTGTTTCACGAAACACAAATGAAGTCATCTCAGGATTTGGCTCATCGTGGAGCAGATAGTATAACTGATGGTCTAGCGCTTTTTCTTTTCCGTTATTGGTGTATTTGTAGGTGTGGAGTGGAAGACTCGCCAGCGTTTCAGCAAGTATTCTGACACAGGCATAGACCGCAGTGGTCTGCATGGCCGTCCGCTCGTTTACTGCTTTACCTGCAGATGTACCTCCAAACAGGAATGACCACCCACTTCCGACATTGTTCTTGGGCTTATCGCGGGAATGGAATAAGGCTTTTAATAGGTTCATATAAACAACAACCCCCTCTCATCGTAAACACTATCCGGAATGCTTCCGCCGAGTGTAGCTCTCGCTAGCCCCATTATTAGGGCGACTACACCGTCGATCTTCTCGGTGGATTTCTTTTTATTTGGTTTGATGTTACCTGCTGCATCCTGGTCCACGATGACGTTGCTCATATTCCAATCAAGGACCGGATGACGACCGTGTCGGATTTTTCCTTCCATCACGAACTGATAGAAATCCTTTGACGGTGGGGACATACTGATAAAGCCCTGCCCAAATGGGAAAACAACAAAACCGTGCTCTGCACCTAGTTCCTCGAGGTCACGTCGAATTTTCTCTGCTCCGTAGCGGTCGTAGGCGATTTCACGTATTCTAAAACGCTCGGACAGCTTGGCGATGAACGCTACAATATAGTCGTAGTCCACCACATTGCCCTCGGTGGTATAGAACACACCAGATTTTTTCCATAGAGCGTATGGGACATGGTCGCGGCGGGTTCGAAGATCGATTACATCCTCCGGCAGCCAATAGAAGGGGAGGAGGGTGTACTTGCTATCACTGCCACTTGGAGGGAATACCAGAACAAGGGAGGTTAAGTCTCCTGTGCTTGATAAATCAAGTCCGCAGTAGCAGTCCCGCCCCTCGTAATCCTCTGGGTTTAAGTCCTCGCCGCAGGAATTCCATTTGTCCATTGGCATCCAACGAATGTCAGCATTGCACCATTCATTCAGTCGGAACTGCCGGAAATGCATTTCCTCAGCGGGATTTTGCTTTGCCTGTTCATGGGCAGCCTGTACCGTTTCAAATGGGATGGTTACGCCGATGGATGGGTTCACTCGCTGCCAGACTGATGGATCTTCCCAGTCGTCGCCCTCTTCAATGCCGAACACAGCGGGGTAGAATGACGGATCAATTTTGGTGCCATCCAGAACTGCCTTTGCCTTGCAGTGGATTTCATAGCATATACTTGTTTTATCCCTACCAGCCGTAGTAATAAGAAAGTATAGAGGCTGACGCCTTGCATCACCAGTGTATTTGGTCATGGTGTCGAAAAGCTCACGTGTCTGCTGGGCAAAGAGTTCATCGAAGATCAGCCCAGATACGTTGAAGCCCTGCTTGGACTTGGTTTCGGAGGACAGCACCCGGTAGAAACTGTTTGTATGTGGGAAAACGATGCGTTTGGTAGAGGGTATAAGTTTTGAGATTCTGCTCAGGTCCCCGCACTGCTCAACCATCGCCCTGGCAGTGTTAAACACGATAGAGGCCTGGTTGATATCGGCAGCACAGGAGTAGACCTCCGCACCAGCTTCGCCGTCAGCGAAGATGAGGTAGAGGGCGATTGCGGCAGCAAGCTCACTTTTGCCGTTTTTTTTTCCAATCTCCACATACGCTGTGCGGAATTGGCGAAATCCGTTCTCATCAACAATCCCGAAGATATCCCTGACGATCTGCTCCTGCCACGGCATCAAGTGGAACGGTTTCCCGTACCATTCGCCAGTGGTATGCTTGAGCATGGAGATAAAGTTTACCGCGAAATCAGCGCGGCGTTCATCGTAATGTGAAGTTGGCAGCATGAGGGGAGTAGGTGTGTACTTATAATGGGACAAGAAACCGTCTCCTTTCTGTGCAAAATAAAAGAGCCTCCTCTTGGAAGCTCTCAGAATCTATTTGTACGAGGAACAGCCCCTCATGGGGCGAACCTCTAATGTTTGCTGTTTATGGTAGCCTTCTGATTATATCTTCACCGTAAACCACACCGAGGGTGGAGCCGTTGTCCCAGTTTACAAAGACTGTAGCGGTATCATCCACGAAATCAACCGTGCCCTTATCGCCGGGCATGAGGTTTGTGTAGGGGTCGTTCATAGAGACTAACTCGACCCGCGTTCCTTGGGGGTACTGGCTGCGTATACGCTCAACTGTTTGCTTGCTTGGAAAATTCATCGCATCATCCTCCTTAATCAACCGGCAGTTCGTAGACGTAATTACCACTTGAATCCTCAACATGTGCCCCTGCAAAATGAATCCCACTGCAGTTCGCTGCAAATGTATCACAGTGGGCTTTCGCCTTAGCCAGAGAGGTGAATTCCACGGTTGTACAGTCCATAGCCTCGCCCTCTATGCCATTGGGGTAAGTGTAGCAGCAGGTGGTGTAGCTAGGGCGGTTGCCGCTCTTGAAGCTGCAGTTACCGTCAAGCCTTGAAAGCAGTACTTTGCGTGAAGCCTTATATTCATCGCCGATGAAGCCGAGGGAGAGGAGCCAGCACCGCATGGCGTACTTGGGGTTATCGACCTCGCGTTCCTTGGCGGTGACATGGCGCTTTTCTTTTACTGCCTCGCAAAGCTTCTGGATGAGGGTTGTGTAGGCTTTTACCGTGTCACCGGAGTTACTGGTACACTTGTCGCTGACTGTGAACCATGGAAACCGGAGTTTCCCGCCATCCTCATCAGTCTGCTGTATCGGTAGTTCGTCAACACCCAGAGCCGCCTTGAGGAGTGGGGCTTTGGCGGTAACCAGTTTGGTGAGGTTATCGAGCTTCTCAGGAGTAAAGCCTGTGAGCGGCATCTCAATGACCAGCTGGTCGGGTTCATCTGGTTCGGGAACGTCACTGGCCTGCATGCCGTTTTCACCATGCCAGTTCTCGCGGTGAGTGCGGCCCAGTCCAAGTTCTTCGCGCCCGTCCATCTCTAAATCCTCGAAGGCAGGAGTGTAATCGCCGCCGTACTGCCCGCGATTCGAGTAGTCGGGGATGTTTTCGCTGTCGAGTTTCAAGCGTCGCATTTCGCGTTCTGCCCAAACCTCTGCCTCGTCATTTACTTCTTCAATGGAAGGTGTCGCGCTCAAGCCGCCAAGCCCACTCTCGTAGGTATCGGGTTCATCGTAATCGCGCTCCGCCGCTTCAAAGCCGTGCAGGCCTTGGAGGTCAGCCTCAAGGTCAAGGTTGTCCGATCCTGTGACCACTCCGTTTTTATCAATATGGTATCCGCCAACCTCGTAGGCGAAGGTCGGTGCTCCGAGGTACTTAGCCGGTGCGTTTAGTTCCTGGCTTATTGCACCTATCAGCGCTTTACGTGCCTGTCCTGTTACGTTGTAGTTGATTCTCATGGAAAAACCTCCGTTTTGCTTTAATTCCGAAGGCTTTGTGTGCCTTCTGGTGATTACATATATCACTCTAAAAGGCTGTAATAGCAAGTCTTTTGCGAAGTTTTGATGTACAATTATCTACTTGCGGCCGGTTACTTCCTTCATAAGATCAGCATACCGCAGCGTTTGACCGTTTCGCTCACACGTGATATCTTCACCGTTGATTTGCTTAAACTCAGCATACCGTCGAAGGATAACCGAAGCATACTTCTCATCCAGTTCAAGCATATGGCAAATGCGGTCTGCCTGCTCGCAGGCGATGAGGGTAGAGCCGCTCCCGCCGAAGGTATCCAATACAATGCCGTTTGCCTGTGATGAGTTTTTTATCGGGTAGGCGAGGAGGTCAAGTGGCTTACTGGTCGGGTGGTCGCTATTGCGTTTGGGCTTGGCGAAGTTCCAGATGGTTGCTTCGCTTCGACCTGCATACCATTTGTGGGTCCCGGTCTTGAGCCAACCGTAGAGGATGGGCTCGTGCTGCCATTGGTAAGGCGAGCGTCCCAACACAAAGCTATCCTTCACCCAGATGCATGTTCCTGAAAGGTGGAAGCCTGCCTCTCGGAATGCTCTGCGGAAGTTCTCTCCCTCGGTGTCAGCATGGAAAATGTAAGCCGAGCCACCGCTTTCCAAGCTGCCTGAAAGATTGCGGAAGGAAGAGAGTAAGAAGCTGTAGAACTGATCAGCTTTCATACTGTCGTTCTTGATCTTTAGGCCGCTTGAACCCTCGAAGTTTACGTTGTACGGCGGGTCTGTCAGGACGAGGTTCGCCTTGCGACCATCCATCAGCTTTTTCACCGTATCTGCATCGGTGGCATCGCCACAAATGAGCCGGTGACGTCCAAGGGTCCACACATCGCCAGATAAAACAAAAGCAGCTTCTTCCAAAGCGCCTGTCAAGTCAAAGTTGTCATCTTGCACTTCGCCAGCATCATCAGCAAACAGTTTCTCAATCTCGTCCAATCCAAAACCTGTGAGTTCGAGGTCGAAGCCGAGGTCTTTCAATTCTCCGAATTCGAGAGCAAGAAGTTCCTCATCCCAGCCTGCGTTTAAGGCGAGCCTATTGTCTGCCAGGATGTAGGCGCGTTTTTGAGCGTCGGTCAGATGCTCTGCAAACACGCATGGCACTTCTGATAAGCCTTCGGCTTTGGCAGCAAGCACCCGCCCGTGTCCCGCGATGATGTTCAAATCCTTATCCACAATGATGGGGTTAACGAATCCGAACTCACGGAGCGAAGAGCGAAGCTGTAAAATCTGCTCCTTGCTGTGAGTGCGGGCGTTCCTTGCATATGGGATAATACGGTCAATGTCTACCTTTTCAAATCGTTCTGTAGTCTGCATTTATTAAAACCCCCTGTTCGTGAGTAGTTCCAAGAAGGCGTTCTTTTCCTCATTTTGGTTGCCACTGTAGCGATTGATGATTTGCATAATTAAGTTGAAGTCTGCCTGCATCGCTTTGTAGTAGCCTGCGCCCGCTGTGACGTAAGGCGACAGCTTTAGTTCTTTCGTCATTCGTCCGATTTTTCGGTTCATCGCTTCGCAGGCGAGAAAGCCCTGTCTGTTCAGCACATAGTCAGTTATCGTCTGGGGAGCTACCAAGCCGTCGCAGCCACGTGCTGAGATATACTCCTCAATTTCGGCTCGGAGAACATCTGCCGATGGAACTTCTTTTTCGCACTCCTTCATGGCCATCGAGAAATACTCTGCCATGACATTTTGAGATGCTACTTTTTTGACAGTCGGCTTTGACGTTACTTTGCCGACCGTGGGTTTGCCTTCAAGTTTCTTATCGATTGGATTCTTCCGAGGGCGGCCTGCCCCCGGACGGTAGCCTCCGCTGGGCATGAGCGTCACCTCGCTTTGATTTTGAATTTGATTTTTTGATTTTTGATTTTTGAAAAATTCACGCGAAAGGCCATGCGCGTTGCCCTGTCTAAAAGTGGCAGAGAATCAAACCGCCCCTCCGTTCTCAAACAATCAAAAGTAGTCCCCTTGTTTAGCGTGGAGTCTGCTGTGGCATTCTTGACAGAGAGCCATCAGATTTGACCAATCGTTTGTACCGCCATCCGTCAGCTTCCGTTTGTGGTGGACTAGGGTCGCAGGCGTAAGCCTAATTTCCTTTTTGCACAACTCGCAGAGAGGATTCGCTGATAGGAACGCCGCCCGAATCCTCGCCCACGACCTACCGTAGCGTTTGTTGCTCTCGGGGTCTCGGTCATATTGGTTGTAGCGTTTGGCTTCGGTCTTTGCGTGTTCCTCACAGTACCGGCCACTTGTCAGGTTGCGGCAGGCGGGGTAGGCACAGGGCTTTCGTGGTTTGTATGGCATCGTGTTCGGCCTCCGTTTCAGGGTATGAAAAAAGCCCTCGCGGCTTTGCATAACCGTGAAGGCTTCCTAAATTTCTTGTTATTATAGTTATATCATAGGAGCCGTATGGCATCCTATGACATTTCATGACATGACCTCCTGATCGTCTCCACTTCGTTCAAAGCCCTGCCGTGCAGACGATGGACATGGCGGATATCGTAGTACAACTCGACGGCTATCTGCTCCCAGGTCCGAAAGCATAAATACCGCAGTTCCAGAAGGGTCTGGAGTTCGGGGCTTTCCACGCACTTGATAATGGTTACAACCTCGTACTTCAGATTGATGAGGTGCTGGAGGTCGGCGTTGATTTCCGATTCCAAATCCGTCGCCTTTGTGATGAAGTCCTCCATTCGGTGGTGGTTCGGGCTTGAGCTTCTCGGCATATCCGTTAGAGTGGAGGTGGCTTTTCCCGCGAGCTCCCGTAGAGACTGCACCTGCTCGATCTTACTGTTGATGCGTTGGTCGATGCGGTAGGCTTGGGATAAATACTCCTTAGCTGTGAGTTGTCTTTCTAGTTTATTCATAGGCTACCTCCGGTAAAATTGAATTCACTTGGATTGGCAGCTCTTGACTCCATAGTTTGTCATTGATTTATAAACTTGCTCTGACTGCATTGATTAAAGCTGACTGGGTGTTGTCCTTTTCTTTCAGGGCTTTTAATATACGCTCGTCGATGGTGTCTTTAGTAATGATATGCTGTACTACTACGGTTTTCTCCGTCTGGCCCTGACGCCACAGTCTTGCTACAGTCTGCTGGTAGAGTTCAAGGCTCCAGGTAAGGCCGAACCAAATGAGGGTGGAGCCGCCGCTTTGTAGATTCAGCCCATGCCCGGCAGAAGCGGGGTGGATGAGGGCGACAGGTAGTTCGCAGTTGTTCCACTGCTTGATACTGTTTGCGGTGTCAAGCCGGGAAAAAGGGATATGCAGCTTGTGGAACCTTCCGGAAATCCGCTCCAAATCGTGACGGAACCAGTAGGCCACAAGTACAGGTTTGCCGTTTGCAGATTCAATCAAGTCCTCTAATGCGTCCAGCTTGCGATCATGAATGCTGAGGATTTCATTGGTATCTGAGTAAACAGCCCCATTTGCCATCTGGCACAGCTTCCCACTTAAAGAGGCAGCGTTAGCGGCGGTGATATCACCATCCGGCAGCTGTAGCACTAGGTCGCGTTTCAGCTCATCATACCGCTTACGTTCTGACACGGATAAACTCACCATGTATTCTGCATTGATCAACTTAGGCATTTTCAGGTGGTCAGTGGATTTCATGGAAATAGTGATATCTGAAATTTTGGAATATATCTGTCTTTCCGCGTCCGGCAACGGTTTATAGCTGAAGATAACCTGCCCGTTACGCTTATCCGGTATAAAGTATTCGTTCCGGTATTGCCCGATGAACCGTCCGAGCCTTTTACCCATATCCAGAAGCCGAAACTCTGCCCACAAATCCATCAGGCCGTTGCCAGTTGGAGTACCAGTCAGCCCGATGATCCGTCTGACACGAGGACGTGCTTTCATTAAGGCTCGGAAGCGTTTTGACTGGTGGTTCTTAAAAGATGAGAGTTCGTCGATTACCACTGTGTCATAATCAAAAGGCAAACGGCTGTTTTCCACGAGCCACTGAATGTTTTCACGGTTAATGATATAGATGTCGGCTTGCCGCAGGAGGGCGGCTTTGCGTTCTGCTTCTGTGCCAACTACCACCGAGTATCGCAGTCCGTTGAGGTGCTCCCATTTGCTGAGTTCATCAGGCCATGTATCTCTGGCCACACGCAGCGGAGCAATAACCAACACCTTGTGTGTTTCGAAACTATCAAACAATAGGTTATTCAAGGCGGTCAGGGTTATTGATGTCTTGCCAAGCCCCATGTCAAGTAGAAGGCAGGATATAGGGTTTACCTCTATAAAATCTGTAGCATATTGCTGATAACTATGTGGATTGTATTTCATGAAGTATCCTCCCAATCTGAGTTTCATCGTCCAAGACATATACATGTAAGCCAAGCTGCCGTAACATCCCATGCCTTGCCACCTGTAATGGGCGAGGTTTTTCGCCATACTTTTTGACTTCCACAAAAGCCATTTTTCCCATCGGCAGAAGCACGAGGCGGTCAGGCATTCCATCATAGCTAGGGCTTACGAACTTCAGGGCGATGCCTCCCATTGCCTTGACAGCATGAACGAGTTTGTGCTCCAATATTTTTTCTCGCATAAGTAACCTCCTATAAATCCAGTTTTTAAGGCATCGGGTATGTTTTTATGTTCTTGTATCTGTTGCCGTTGTTGCCGAAGTTGCCACGATTGTATATATACGCGCGCGCATTTTCGCTTATTGTAGTGGTATATATAAGGTAGTGTTTTTTTCACACAAGTCATTTATTGCTTACGGCAACAACGGCAACATGGCAACAAGCTCAATGCTAGCCATGAACCCGCGCCCAGTATGGTACGATGCCGTAAAAACCCATCCGGCGTTTTTTCTCAGCGCGTTCCCAACCACCGATTTTCTCCATAATGGCGATAATTTTATAGGCTTCCGTGCGTTCAAAGCCCTCGCGAGGTCTTCCGAAGCACTCACACCAGATTTCCATATTGCAGACGGTGTCGCGGCGCACTGTGCCCTTCGGCTGTGTCGGGTCATCGGCTGTTCGGAAAAACTCCTGCCGACGGTAGATATCGAAGCTTTCCCAGTTTTCAGGGAGTAGGGTGTCGAGGTACTCGCGTACCATTCCTTCGCGCTCGTCGCTTTCGAGGGCTTCTTTCTGAGCAGATTCAGCGAGTTCGGCGATACTGCCTTCAAGGAATAGCTTTTCACCGCTTTCCCAGATAAGCTTTGCCTCAGCCCATATTTGGAGTACGTCAGCATCGGTTATATCCCAACCCTTGCGGGCTTCCGTGCCGCCAACCCTGATAGGCCAGAAACGGCGGTTACCCGTGACGTCGCGGAGGAAGCCCATAGACTCGGAGTTGGTACTGCCGACTATGATACACTGTCGTGGGTGGCTCTCGCTGTTGTGACCATAGCTGGCGCGGTAGTTATCATCGCGCCTTGAAAGGAAGGCCTTAACGTTGTTAACATCCGTCTTGCGTATTCCTGCCAACTCGGGAATTTCAAGAATCCAAAAACCTTGTATCTTCTCCGGTGCATCTTTGCCTTTGCCCATATCTGCAAAGGTCAGGCTGTCCGAGAACCATTCGCCCGCGAGTTTGTCAAAGAAGGTGGACTTGCCAAGCCCTGTCCTACCGTTGAGGACGAGCATATAGTCGAATTTAATGCCCGGTTGGAATACGCGGGCTACTGCTGCTGCAAAGGTTTTTCGGGTAACGGCTCGAACATAGGCATTGTCCTCCGCACCAAAATAATCGATGATGAGTGTTTCTACCCTCGCAATACCGTCCCAAGGCGGCAGACTATTCAGGTATTCTCGGATAGGGTGGTAGATACGCTTCGCTGCAGCTGCAATCACTGCATGATTTGCTTTGGTCGGGGAATAGATTCCATAGTTATTCTGGAGATATTCGTACAGCTTTGCGCCGTCAGTCTCGCACCAACCAGGCTTAATACGTTTCCAAGGCAAATCACCCCTTGAATCCACACCGTCGCGCATCTGGTTGAACGCGATGTTGGTGAGAGAGGGGTCATGGTTGAGAATAAGCAGGAAATTTCCAAAAGTGTCCTTTATAGAGCCGGATTTGTCAAGTTCAAGATAAGTCTGCCAGTCAGCTTCATCGGTAAAGTCAGCGTTTGCTTGTGTCCTGCGTTCATTGGCAAACTGCGCCTTAACCCGGTCATCAGTAACTGCGAACTCGCTCATTGCCTTGAATCCCGCTTTTTCGTCAAGGTCAGGAAATTTATGAACCCGAACGAGGTCAAATGCGTTCAGCAGTTTCCCGCATGCAGGATCAGTTGCGTGATGGGAGTATGCCCATTTGCCCTCGTAAAGTACCACTCCTGCGGAGCTGTCAGCTGGGATATAATTGTAACGCCCGATCATAGCAGAACGCTCGTAAATGTCGGGCAGAAAGGTTGCAATCGCGTCCTCAATTCCGTAAGCACGACAGAAGGTCCCAACCACTCCTTCCTTGGCGATAGGGTCTTGCTGCTGATGGATATTACGTTGTATTACCTCAGATTGCCGGCTTGAGGTAGGCCAAAGCGAGCAATCGCGCCAGTCGGACAACTTGGAGAGGTAATGGTCTGGATTAAGGATATCTCCGTCGATTGTTTTGTAGATATATTCGCCATCAGATGGTGATGAGGGCCAGTACATAAGACGCTCTGGCTCGTACGTGCTATCATCGAAATAATCCATCCCAATTTCAGTTGCAACTAGCCGTGAGAGCGCGGCGTACTCGTCTGGTGTGACCTCCCGTGATAGTGGAATAACCACGCGCAGGCGAGGGGATTCAGATGTATGGCTGTGGGTAGAATAGATAGCACATTTGTGTGAAAATAGCATCTCAACCCGGTCTATAAAATCCAGATCTGCATGATCGGCGTCGAGAGTTATTCCAGAACGGCTCACAACCGTATCCTTTTTACGCCTGCCACTTTTCAGGTGGCCGAGGATGTAACCACCCACGTCCTTGACAGCATCACGCCGGTCTTTTGGTAGCTTCTTATATTCGGCGACAGTCTCGGTCGTTCGGCGAGTTACCTTCAAGCGCTCACACAACTCATTGAAAGTGATCTTCTTATTAACCCACCTCTTTGACAGACGGCTGTCGCCGTAGGCGATCTTAAGTTCCATATTCCTGCACCTCGCATTTACTGGTGAAATAACTTATAGGTATACCCCGCTTTTTTGCCTTGGCAATTTCCCTCGACATACCATCACTGACCTTATCACCAAACACCCATAGCTCATCACATTTGTTGAGTAGAATAAGTGCGAAACGGATACCCAGTTCGCGCTGTTCATTATCTTCGTCATCCATAAACTGTGGGTACAGCAAATGGGGCGCAATTGGTATGCGCCCCTTGCTTATGGCAAAACGGCAGTAGCCACGTGCTTTTTCCACGTTGCGTTCCGTATCGCCCGCAAAAGGTGATGCGATGTAGACGAGTTGGAGGTAAGGTTTTGCAGCTTTTTCCTCTCTTGCTACTCTGGCCAGGGCTTCGCCGGCGGTTGGGTCCGGGTAACCTTCGCTATTATATTTGTCCATGGCCGCTCCTTTCCCCAAGAAACAGGTTAATAAAGTATTGCTGTCCTTTGCCTGTAACCTTGGTGGTTTTACTGATGGTGACATGACCGTCCGAGTGGGTGATGGCTGTTTCTTTTACCTTGAACAAACCCAGTTCCATTGCCCTTTGTGTTGGTGCATTGTAATCCGTGCCTTTGCGCTTAATGAGATAGCCATCTTGACGGAGCTGCTCAAATAGTCGGTTCTGCCCGATTTCAATACCGTTGCCCTTAAGGATTTTCGCCAGTTCCCCGATGAGGATAGTGCCATCAGAAACAGATACCGCATCAGCGAATACAACTTTCGGTTTATTCTCAGTGGCTTCCAGTTGGAGACGTTCCTTAGCGGCGCGTTCTTCCTTGAGAGCGGTAAGTACCTTAATCCAAGCATCGGGGTCGTTCATGATTTCTTCCAGCTTGGCTGGAGTGACGTATGCTCCGTGTTTGCGGATTGTTGGCAGCACCTCGTGGGTTACCCAGCGTTTGAACTTTTTTGCTTCGGGTTTGCGGGAGAGCAGTATGACATTGTATAGGCCGCTTTCGCTAATGATGTTGGTGTCGCCCTGACGCCCTAAGCAATACTTAGCCCGTTCGTCATCATCCAATCTGTCCGCAATCATGCTGGGATTACTGAGTTCCAGCACGTCGCAGACATCCTTCAGTACCCACCATGGCTCGCCGTTATGCTGAACTGTTCTGATTTCGTTCCCCTCATAGGAGAATACTTGCAATTCGTTGTTCATATTGAACCTCCTGTAAAATGGATTTTTACGAGGGCATTTGCCCCCTACACCATCCACAGGACAGGTGGTACTGTTTTGAGTACTACCCGTCAGTCCTTTTTATAAAAATCTGTTTCATAGCCGTCTGCCCGAAGTAAAAGATCTTTTGCCCACAATGGGGTTTGACCCATTTGAGTACATATAGATTCAATAGGCATTTGCCGGTCGGCTTCGATTACCAGCTCATCATGAACGTGCATCACGATGGAGCAGTCCCTGAGTGACTGCATGGCATAGCAGAGGACGTCTCGGCTCGTTGCTTGGACGATATTTTCCGTAAGCTTTGGACCATAACTTTCGATTCGTTCCCATTTTTTCGTACCGCCAACTCCCTCATAGGTAATGCAGTCCGAGCCGAACTGGTTTGTGCCGATACGCGGCTTCACATAGGCAAGTTTTCTTCCAGATGGAAGCGTAATAAAGAGCATTCCGCTTTGATATGTAAAGCGGATGCCGTGTGTTTCTGTTATGGAGTGTTGCTTGACTGCCATAATTGCGGCACGATCAATATCCCACCAAAGTTTCACAATATTGGGGTTGGAGGAACGCCAGGCTGAAACCAGTGGTTGTAGCTCGTCCTCTGTAAGTCCCATCTCAATTGCACCCATTGCTTTGAGTGCACCAACGGAGCCGCCGTATCCAAGAGCCAGTTCAGCGATTTTGCCTTTCTGCCGAAGATGGCTATTTACACCATGTTTCTCAACAGGTACTCGGAACATCTGGGAGGCGGAAGCACAGTAGATATCGCCACCGGATGTAAAAACTTCTTGCCGCCATTTTTCACCCGCAAGCCAAGCGATGACCCTTGCTTCAATTGCCGAGAAGTCTGCCACGATAAATTTACAGCCGCTTTTTGGAACAAAGGCTGTACGGATGAGCTCAGACAGTACTTCCGGAACAGAGTCGTAGAGCATTTTCAAAGCTGTAAAGTTACCGAAACGCACAAGACATCGGGCTTGTTCCAGGTCGGGCATATGATTCTGGGGCAAATTTTGCAACTGTATTAATCTTCCAGACCATCTGCCTGTGCGGTTTGCACCGTAAAACTGGAACATACCTCGAGCGCGACCATCAGAGCAGACCACGTTCTCCATTGCCTGATACTTTTTTACCGATGATTTTGCCAACTGCTGACGGAGTGATAGTACTTTTTCAAGAGGTTCTGGTGCTGTCTTTAACAAATCTGCAACTACCTTCTTACCAAGAGTGTCAGTTTCAAGGCCATTGTTGGATAGCCACTGTTTCATCTGAACCACCGAGTTAGGGTTATCCAATTCAGTAAGAATGCGCATGAAACGGGTTAGTTCTGAGCGGGATCGGTTATCAATATCAATGGCTTGATGCACAAAATCCATATCCAGGGTAACGCCACGATCATTTATCCCCTGGTCGATGTGATACTCATCCCAAATGCTATCCGGCACAGGGAACTTCTCCAGTTTTTTCTGAATGGCTATTTCAGTTTCAACGTCGCGGCGATTGTATGCCTTGAATGCGGCCCATTTGTCCGGGGCATGAATTGAGAGATTGCGCGTACGTTCTCCATTGGTGGCGGTGGGATTACATGGCTTGCAGAAGTAACGGATCAGGTCTCTTCCCTCTGTCAGTTTCTGTTTTTCCAGACCGAGAACGGCACCTGCACCTTCAAGAGAGAGGGGGAGGCCCATATATGCCGACCAAACCATCGTGCAGTACCATGACTGAGGATTGAGATATTCTCCTGTTGGTAACCCAAGCCATTTTGATAGACAGATACGCTCGAACTGAGCGTTAAAGGCCCACTTTGTAACAGTAGGGTCAATAAATGCAGAGCGTATTTCGTCAGGCAGCTTTTCACCACTGGCAAGGTCAACTACGTGAACCTCGCCGTTGTCAATGGAATATCCAAAGAGCAGGATTTCAAAATCCGTAGATTCCACATAGCGATAGACCCCGCTTTTGGCGAGGTCTATGCTGCTATACGTTTCAATATCTATACTGATTGCACTCATGACAGGAAATCCTCGTCAGGGTCTGTGGCAAAGTCGTCTTCCGCTCTAGTTTTGCCGCCGAGAGGTTCGCCGTCACGGATTTTCTGCAGATTATTCAGGCCGCAGGCGATGCCTTTATTTCCGTTGCTGTTGAAAGCGTAGAAATTAATGCTGGCGCGTCCGTAAACTCCGCTGTAGACCTCCGAACGATTGAGGATGGGATTGCAGTCTGCACCCACGACGCCAGGAGCGGTAGCTGAGTTGGCATTAATAAAGTAAGAATTGGTGTAGGCGGGGTCGTCCGGGCGTTCGGTGTCACCGTCGCGTAGGGGGGTCTTAATGGAAGAGAGCGGTGGTACACTTTTTCCATTGCCTTTCAGCTTTGATTCGCCTTCATGATAAGCCGCTTCGATTGCAGCTTTAATTTTTGCCACTGTGCGAGTGTCGGACTTGGGGATGATGAGGGACACTGAGAATTTGGGAGCGCCGCCATTGATGGATTTGGCTTCCCAGATGTTGGCATAAGACCAGCGGGTATCGGGACCGGTGATGACTTTCATAGGGTTGCAGTTACCTTTGTTTACATTGTTAGACATTATATTTTCCTCCTTAAAATTCACTAAATTCTTGTTTTGCATTATGGATTGCCGGGCGTTTATCGCTTTCCTGCACGAGCGTCGGTTTGCCTTGTGGTTTTTCAATGTAATTCCCCAGGAGCTCATCAAAGTGTTTTTTGCCGAGCAGCGAGGTCATGGCAGTGATACCAAGAACCTTATGTTCATATGGGTCGTAACCGGCTGCGGTTACAGCATCTGCGACTGCCATTTCATCTGTGTACCTTCGGTTGGATCGGCCTTCGACCAGTTTCCAGCCATGCCACTGTTTCCCGCTGATAGCTACCTGCAGGGCGTAGTCCTTGATATCTGTTGCCCAGGAAACGAGCTCATCTATTTTACCGAGGATGTTCTCAACCTCCTCGTCTGAAAGCAGGGGAGGCTGCTGGAAGTCATATCTGGCGAACTCCATGTTACGGTTGGCTCTAGCGCGGCATTCGTGCTTGATTTTACAGAATTGGCACCATTCACCGCACTTAAATTCTCCTTCCCCAGCATAAGCGAGCTCTGCCATGGGTTTTAGGGTTTCTTCTGCCCAGTTGTAAAGGGACTCCTTGGACATCGTTTCAGTGGACACATTATTGCGCCGGGGTTGGTAAATGGTCATGGAAACCGTATCGATGTCGTAGATACAATCGAACAATTGCAACGCTCCCAAAGCGTATAACCGCATTTGAGGATTGTTTATAGCTTCCACCAAGACACCCTGGCCGTGCTTGTAGTCTACGACATGGAGCCTTCCATCCGTGATGATCACACAGTCGCCGGTACCGAAGCCACCCTCAACATACTTGGAGAAGTCAAGCCGCTGTTCTATCAGCACCTGCGGGTCGGAGCAGCTTTGTTTCGTAGCTTCTACCAGTTCAAGGATGTAGGCTGCATAGCCGTGAGCGCATTCTTCCATTTCTTGGTTATAGAAGGTGAGGTTGGCGGTGGGGTCTTTGGCTTGGATACCAAGTGAAGCTTTTAACTTGTACTCACAGAGCGAATGGGCATCTGTGCCTTCAGCGGCGTAGTTACTGCCCTTGTCCTCGGAACTCTCGCAGAGCCTTGCAGAAGGCGGGCAGTTCAGCCACCGGTGAGAAGAGGAAGCTGAAAGGAGAGCGTGTTTATCCATTTCCCAACACCTCAGCTTCTGCAAGCAAAGCGGGATATTCAGCTGGATTGATTTCTGACAGTTTCTCAGCATTGTGCTTTTCAAGTAAAGCCCTGACTTCAGCGGTATAGCCTGCTCGTGATTTCTCGGCAAGAACAGCTCTGACTGCTTCAAGGGTGATGGGCTTTTCTTCCGGTGGATGGGTTTCTGCCTTTGGCTTATCCGGGATATTAGCATCACAGTTACCGCTGAACAAATCGTCCAGCGACTCCGATATGCTAATCAGTGCCTCGCCGCAGCGCTTCAGTTCTGTGATTGCAATGGACAATTCACTCATCTTGCTCATCCGATTTTCCTCCTTCTGTTTCTTGTCTGTCTTGCCTTGAAAGCGTGGAAAGCTTCTTGGCTAGGCGTTTCGATACCACGCTGATTGCGGTTAGGATGCCTACCAGCTCATCATCCAGCTCATGGTCGCGGTTTTCAACTTCGATTTGCTTTGTTTGTGTTTGCATATTTGAACCTCCGTTCCGAGGGCTGTTTTTTCTTCCCTCACCATCCTCAGGACAGTTGATGAGAGTTTGAGTACCAGTCTTATTTAAATGAATATTTTGTTGCCCTCTGGTATCCACAGGACATCAGAGGGCGTTTTGAGTACTTGGATTATACGAAGTCTTTCAGACGTTCCCGCAGTTGGGCAATGAGCTTTGTCTTCCTTTTATTAATGGCTTTTTGGGATAGGCCAATGTCGGCAGCTATTTCACGCTCGGTCAGGCCAATGCTAAAGAGTTCCATGATCCTTCGGTTGTCTGGGGCAAGTTCCTCCAAGGCGTGGTATAGCTCTTCAAGAAGAAGCTTGTCCGCTACAAGTTCAGCAAGGTCGATGGGTTCAGATACTTCAAACCCATCCTCGGTGAACTTGTCCAGCGAAAGGACACTGCCTGTCCGTTGTTTGTTGCACTTGCTGCAGTCCTCGGTGCAGCGTTTTGTGCTTCCTCTGCCGTTGCTGATGGCGCAACGTTTTTCGCGATCCTTGCGCTTGTGTTCTGCCCATGCAGGACGCATGTAGGCTCGGTAGACTTCTTCGATGACTGGTATTTCTTGTTCGTCGATTGAGATGTAGCGCGTAGTGATTGGCTGATGGTTGTCATTGATTGGCATAAAAAGACCCTTTCTCCAGCGAGAAAAGGGCATGACAATAAGCCAAAAAACTCGCCGTTTTTTTAAAATGCGAGCCTTTCGGCTGTTATTTTTCTTTGATCAGCATCGGACACCAGATTGCTTTTTAGAAATTCATTGTCCAACCGTCAATTAGATTTTATTAGTAAAAAGGTTTGTCCACACGGGCATGGAATGTCTGTTTTATTTTCCTGTAAACATGAAAAAAGCCCCTGATAACTGGTCTTATGGACCTGTTATCAGGGGCGAATAATCTCAATTACCTTATAATCGTATAAGAATACCCGGACATTCTATGTCCGGGTTGCTTGAAAGTTTTTATTTTTCTTTTGTCAGCGATTCAAGCCCTAATCTATGAAGCATTTCGTTACATTCAAAAATTGTCTTTGTGTAGCAGGAGTTCAATAGGAAACGATAGGTTAAATGTTTCTCGTTAATGCCGAGAGAGTATGCCGAGCGACCAATTAACGCCTCGCTTACAGCTGGGGGCAATTGTAATGCTATGCATATGGCCACAATTGTTTCAATCGTAGTTTCATAAGCCTCGTTGTTTCGCATCCTTTGAATAGTTTTTGGATCAAGGTAGCAATCCCCAGCAAGTGCTTCGACGGTCTTGCCTTTCCAAGTCATCAGATACTTTAGTGCCCCGGAAAAGCCCCCAGGGAGATTCTGCATGACTTCAGCTAGTTCTTTATTATAGGCTATAATGGCCTTTGTCTGAGCGTCGACATCATTATTGATTTTTGAGTCGCTGAAGTGTGCTTCAAATATAATGTCGGAAGTGGCATCCCTGTACAAAACACATTCCGTATAAAACTGTTTGCAGTAACTATTGGCGGATCTATGTATTGATAAATCAAATACGAGGCAGCATTCATCCATATGATGTCTTGCATAATCAGTCAGAAAGGCTTTACCCTCATCATCATATTTTATATATTTCGCATCTTTTATACAGAAGTGGGAATCAACAAACAAATAGTTGCCGCTCTGAATTTTCTCGCGAAGAGCAGGCACCATTGTGCTTTCAACAACGGCATCTCGCTCGCTGATTGAAAATGTCTGGTTCTGCAGGAGCGTGCCCTTCTTAAAGGAATGCGGCTTTATGTATCGACCATCAATATATATAAATGTGCCAATTGCTTCTTCATAGCCGAGATCGACCATGCGAATTTTAGCGGCAAAACGCGAAACGCAGAAGAACGAAGCCATCTCATCGATGACAGGCTCCATTATGTCGATGAGTTTAGAGCCGGGGAAGTGTCGTAAATAATTCCTTATAAATTCCGCAGCTTTTATCTTTGCCTGGGTATATGGCATCTGTATACGGGGAGTAAGTGCATTTGCCTGCCACTCCATCCAGTCGGTAGCTGATCTGACGTTGTTATCTTTTATGCCGCCGACAACCTGACATTTTATCTGAGTTGCATTTTCGTTGTATAGCCGTTCCAATTCAAAGGCTTTTCTATGTTTATCCCAATGGACACATTCATGAATGATGGTATTATTAACAGACCCAAGATTGCGTAAAAAATATGCATCGGGGTCTACAAAGATTGTGCCGCTTTTTACTTGTATCTTTTTTAATGTAGATTTGTCTTTATCATAGTATTCTGTTTCGCAATCAGTAAAGAATATTTGTCCAAACATTGAAAAATCGGAAGTGATGTGTTTTAGCTGAATTGATAGTCCCATACGTTCTGTAAGAATTATGGGATCAATTGCTATTGGTTCATATAAGGCTTCTTTATAGTACTTCTCTAAGAAAGCCCGAGCCACGGTCTCCAGTTGATCTTTATGTATAATAGGAACAAGTGAATCCGACATAGGACTGGTTTGCTTGCTGCGATAGTTATATTCTTCCACACCAGAAATAGTAAAGTCGTCAAGGTTACACGAAAGGTCACCGGTGCAGGAAATTCTAAACCAGCGTCTTTTTTGGTCATATCTGTCGGTATGCCTGTCGGTTTCCGATATTTCAAACTCAGCTTCCAGAAGAACATCAAACGCAATTTTCATACCAGGTAGATTATTCACAAAGACGTTCTTTATATCGATATCAGATAACTCAGTGTTGTCGATAGTGCGCACCAGTCGTGACGAAACATCAAGATCACGATGATTAAGTTCCAAATAGCTGGATAATGTATCAAATAATTTGTTATAGAAACGATTTGCAACATATTCTTTAAACGAACGACTATGTGCCATTACTGCCCCCCTTAACACAAAAAAAGTTTCACGGATAGATTTACAAATTGGAATGCACCTGAGTACAAACGATAGGTGCCTCAATAGGTAACCTTATCCAATTATATCACGCTATAACTAAAAAAACAATGCAATGGAAAAGGAAATTTGGCGAACGCTAAAATGAAGCTTGTTTCTTTGGACTTGTTGTGATATGATTATTGCAGTTAATAGTATGCGTTTATGAAAGAGGTGAACCTTTTGGGCGCGAGTTATAAAAAGTTATGGAAGCTGCTTATTGATCGTGACATGAAAAAGCGAGATCTATGTGAGAAAGCAGGAGTGAGCGCTACATCATTAGCGAAGCTTGGTAAGGGCGAAAACGTTAATACTGATATTTTGGTTAAAATTTGTCGAGCGCTGGACTGTGATGTGTCAGATATTATGGAAATCGTTCTGGATGATGATAAACAAGTATAAATACAAATGAGCGGCGTAAGCCGATGGATAGGTGATAAAAACAATGAACAAACATTATACGTTTAATAAATCAGAAGAACAGCCTTGGGCAAAGCTTTACAGCATAGCTTTACCAGCAACAAGGACTGGTCTTTTTTATAATACATTTGCTTACCCGACAAAGATTTCTCCAGAATCTATAGCTATCTATATAGCAGCACACACAAAGCCTGGAGATATGGTGTTAGATGTATTCGGTGGTAGTGGTTCTACTGGAATAGCTGCTCTCATGTGTGAGCATCCCACAGAATACATGAAGGAACTGGCGAATAAATTTGGCCTTCAGCCTGAGTGGGGAGCAAGGAATGCTATTCTCTATGAGATAGGAAAGTATGGGGCATTTGCATCACAAGTAATGGCAAACCCTCCTGAAAAGGAATTGTTTACAAAGGCTGTGAAAAAGCTTCTGAATTCAATGGAAGATGAGTTGCCAGGTATTTATGGCACTATGGATGAAGCAGGGAATCCAAGCATTATTCGCCATATTATCTATTCGGATTTAGTTTTGTGCCCTCATTGTGGTAAAGAGTTTACATACTATACAGGAATGGTACGTGTTGACCCACTCCGAATAGACGGCGATGGCATATGCCCTTCCTGCGGGCACAAGTGTAAATCTGCGGATTTTTCCAATATCACAGAAGAGGTTTATGATAACTTAATTGATAAGTTGATCACACGTAGAAAGCGTGTGCCGGTAAGAATCTATGGACAGACTGGCCAAAACAAGTGGGTACGCGAGGCTAACGATAACGATATTCACCAATTCGAAGCCATGGAGGCATTGGAATATCCATGCCAATATGAAGCTAAGGAAATCGTATGGGGAGAGTTGTATCGCTCTGGGTATCATAGAGGTATTACGCACTTGCATCACTTTTACACTAAACGGAACTTCCTTGTTATGTCTAAGCTCTGGGAAAAGGCAAAGGAATTTGAACCTAAGGTGCGCGATGCAATCAGGTTGTTACTACTGAGCTACAACGCATCACATGCAACATTAATGACGCGAGTAGTCGTTAAAAAGAATTCAAAAGACTTTGTATTGACCAGTGCGCAAAGCGGAGTTCTTTATATAAGTAGTCTTCCAGTTGAAAAGAACATTCTCACAGGTATCAGGAGAAAGCTTAAATCTTTTGAAGATGCATTCGCTTATTTGAATCACTGTTCTGGGCATATTCATGTGGTCAATAGAAGCAGTCAGCACTTAACTCAACCGGATAAATCAGTAGACTATATGTTTACAGACCCACCATTTGGCGACTTTATTCCGTATGCTGAAGTTAATCAAATAAACGAACTTTGGCTTGGAGAGACGACCAACCGTGAGGAAGAGATTATCATAAGTCAGTCCCAGAAAAAAGATGTACCTTGCTATCAAAAGATGATGACCGATGTCTTTTGTGAAATGAAGCGCGTTCTGAAAGATAATGCGCTTGCGACTGTTGTGTTTCATTCGTCTAAAGCGGCAGTATGGAACGCACTATGTTCAGCTTATTCTGACGCTGGCTTCTCAGTTGACGCCACGACTTCATTGGATAAATGTCAGGCAAGTTTCAAACAGGTAGTTTCAGAGGGTTCTGTCCAGGGAGACCCGTTATTTCTTTTATCAAAAGGGAAACGCACCCATTCGTCTTCGCACTCACAAGCAATACTCGATGAAGTAATTGAAAATGATGATTCAGACACTACTAGGAGCGAACGACAGATTTATGCAAAATATATCGGGAAGTGCCTAAAGCTTGGCATAGCTGTAGATTATGACGCGAAAACTGCCTATGACTATATCGCGCGCAAGACAGAGGTGGTCAAATGACGGATTTTGCAACAAGAAAACGTCTTGGACAGTACTTCTCGGGTGGCAAGGTAGCAAACTTACTGCTTAACCTCTGTACCCTGACAGGCAGGGAGTCTGTCATTGACCCGATGGCGGGGGTTGGAGACATGCTCACCGCAGCTATACAATCAGGAATACCAGCTGAGAATATAAGCGGAATTGAGATCGATCCTGATGCCGGAAGTCGTTGCAAGAAAAATATTGCACCTGGCAAAGTTTATATTGGTGATGCGTTTTCTCCAGAGCCATACCTATTATTAAGGTGCATGGCTTGGGATTTGGTGATTACCAATCCACCATATGTTCGTTATCAGTCTATGGGCAGATTTGAAAGCGATGGTATTAGTCTGAAAAGTGCGAAAGAAACGCGCCAGAGCCTTATAGAGCTGGTGGATGGAATAAATCATATTGATGACGATGAAAAGACTTGTTTTAAGCAGATCATTCGAAACTACTCCGGACTGTCTGATCTTGCTGTTCCTGCTTGGATACTCTGCGCAGCACTAACCAAAGTAGGCGGACAGATTGCGATGGTCGTACCAGAGTCTTGGATTAGCCGTGATTATGCACTATCAGTTAAATATATGCTTTTGAAGTTCTTTGACATTAAGTATATCGTTGAAGATTTGAATTCAGTGTGGTTCACAGATGCACTAGTTAAGACGAATCTACTTGTTGCAAAGCGTGTGAGGCTCCGAGAGAGCCTTAATGATATCGGGGATTTAGTATATAAGCATATTAGGCTTGGTGGTGGATTGATAGGTGAGAATAGCTTGGTTGAGAAGTTGTCGGCCAACGGGAGAGTAGGACATTCGGCACTTACAAGCCTCCTGAACTCCAATGCTGATGTTTCTGGAGAAGATATTGAAATTAGGCACATTCACTTTAATAGCTTACTTTCGGAAATGGCAACCTCGCATGCCTATGAGAAGTTGCTGAAGAAATTGGAGCCACATACAAAAAACGTGATACAGACATCAATTCCTAAGGAACTGCAGGAGGTAATTGAGTGCGAGGTTCCTTCGACAAACTTGGTAGGACTTGAAACTTGGGGAATTCAGGTGGGACAGGGGTTAAGAACAGGTGCAAATAAGTTTTTTTACGCAGAGCTTTCAAAGAGTGAAGGCTCCTTTGATTACCTCGTAGTGGACAAGATTTTTAAAGAAAGAATCGTTCCAGTTGCGCAGAAATACTCGATACCCTCCTTCCGATATCAAAGCGATGCTCGGGATGGGGTAGTGATTTCAAAATCAATGCTTTCTCATAGATTGCTTTTTATCCAAGAGGATTTTTATACCGTTAATGGTCATTTGCAGGATGATGCCGATGCGCCATTGGCTGAGTACATTGCCATTGCAGAGAATACCCCCATCGAGAGCAACGGGCAGCTCACGCACTTTCCTGAATTAAGTGCTGTGAAGCCGAACGTACGGAATACTGGGGGCCGGGGAGGTCTCATGCGCCGTTATTGGTTTATGCTTCCTGCTCTTACAAATAGACATACACCACAACTTTGTATCTCACGCGTGAACTACAAAAATGCTAGATGCTGTTTGATTGCCGATGAGGGCATCGTTGTCGATGCAAACTTTTCGACGCTTTGGACGGTAACAGGGGGTAAGCAACATGTATATGCGATGTTTGCGCTCCTGAATTCAACTTGGACCCAAAGTTATTTGGAAGCAATAGCAACTGTGATGGGTGGAGGTGCACTGAAGGTGGAGGCATCACATATCCGAAAGCTACTACTGCCTTTTCCAACAGATAAGTTAATTGCGTCATTATCCCATCTAGGGAAACGCCTTGCTGAAGGCGATAATTCTGAGATGGGCAATATTATATCCGAAATTGATCATATGGTTTTACGGTCGTTATTAAGTAGCGAAGTTGCTCAAGAAAAGTGTGTTGCCTTACGAGGCTATCTGCAGTCGAAGGTTAATGCTCGACAACGTTGATGTATTAAGGGGGAGAGAATTATGGTTCAAATCAATTTGAATGCTGCTAGAGCATTTGCTGTAGAAGCTACTACTCATATGCGCGCAGGGGTGCCTGAAGATGTGCTTCGGCATCTGCTTTCGGCTAATCTGCCGCTAATGTTTCCCGAAAACCCATGGTGGATTCGGGAGCATAGCACAGGTGCAGAAGCTAATGTACATTACATAGACTCAGCGGGTTTGAGGCGGAATGGATTTATTGACTCACTTGTTGGGATGACGGCGATCGAATACGAAAGGAATCTGTCTATCAGAGCAATATACGCTGAAGGATACCATCAGGTAGAGGAATATTGCTCGGCGTTGTTGAACCAGGGTATTGTCTGTGATAACATCATTGGCGTACTTTCAGATACCGTCCATTGGTATTCTTTTCGTGTAGAAATTACTCGTATACCGATGCCAGGCCAAGAATACGGCCCCGATAATATCACGCTTCATGAAATTGATTCAGTTAACCTCGAAGATTACACTGACGATAACCTTA
The DNA here is from genome assembly GCA_023460955.1 of Bacillota bacterium. GTDB lineage: Bacteria > Bacillota > Clostridia > Acetivibrionales > DSM-1351 > Ruminiclostridium. The sequence goes on from JAEWOH010000070.1 coordinate 23,770, forward strand.
CTCGTTTCGGTCTATTTATTAACCGATACCTTGGACGTGAAGGCTCGCGTCGTCTTAGTGCATTGGCATTGGCAGCGGATATGGGATTTGACAGCATGTTCTGTGCTCAGAATATTACCGGGTTCCGGGATGTTGTCGATGCTGCGTTTGCTGAAAGACCGCAATATGGCAGTATGATTGCCTCTCTATGGCAGAATTTCGTTAGTCATCTCGAGAATAATGGAAGGCAGCCATTTAACCGTACTATCTACGCGAACGAATTGTACATGATCACACTCGCTAAGTTGCTATGCGCTAATATTCTGAATGGATCGATCGTACGGGACGAAGGGGATAACCTACAGAACATACTAAATGGCCAATGGTTCAGAGCAATGGGGTTTGTAAATCTGGTTGAATACGACTATTTCGGGTGGCTGAACGAAGCCCCTTACATAGATCAGATTGTAACAATCGCAAGGCAGATGCAAAATGACTTGGCAGCCTATGACTATACCATTATTGCAACGGAAGATCTGTTCGGACCTCTGGTCGCGCAACTGGCAGATAGGGATCGTCGTTTACTCTTGGGGCAAGAATACACTCCGCAGTGGTTAGCTCAAAAAATGGTGTCTCACGCTATCGAATTACTCCCTGAGACAGACTTCCCTAGCTTTGTAGATATGTGCTGTGGCTCAGGTGTTTTTGTCGTTGAGACAATCAATCAAACAATTGGCCGATATCATATTATTCCAGAAAACTGCTCTGCAGATTTGCTACGTCAACTGACTAACTGCGTAGTTGGATTTGATATTGACCCCTTGGCTGTTCTATTGTCAAAACTCAACTGGGCAATGGCCATGCGAGCGTTTGTTCCGCATGCGGCAGCTGACCTGGTGATACCTGTATACCATGCCGATTCGCTTTTCACGGTTGCACCGATTACCACTTTAATTGATGGCAATTATGAGGAACAAGACCTTCGGATGATTTTCGATGGGGAACAGGTTACTCTACCCGGATTTCTAATAAACCCAACGAATAGGAGATTGTTCGATTCTTTAATTCATACGTGCTATGAAACCGCGAAAGCCAGGGCTCGTAATGCCACCGAAGACTATCCTCGCACCCAAGCAGAGACGCTTGTGACAATGTTAATACGCGATGCAGGTGTACACATGGAGGAAGAGCAACAAGAAGCTATAATAACGAGTTGTTACACCTTGATTCCAACACTGGAAAGACTCCAACGAGAGGGTCGTAATGGCATCTGGCCGTTCCTTCTTGGCAATAGTTATCGTCCTGGTCTGGTCAGAGAACAGTTTAATGCTATCGTTTCTAATCCGCCTTGGATGGCCATGAGCAAACTTGCGGACAATCCGTATAAATCGGTTTTAGTTTCGAGAGCAGAATGGTACGGAATCAAACCAGCTGGAAGCTCCCATCTTCACGTGGAACTCGCTACGGTCTTTTTCCTAAACTCAGTTGATAAGTACCTTCAGGAAAATGCATTGTGTGGCATCATTATGCCAGATACATTACTGAATGGTTATCATCATGAGCCATTCCGAAATCAGCAGTACCTACGTTCTGATTGGCAGGTTGACCTGAGGCTAAATGAGATATGGGATATTCCTGTTAACACGTTCAAGAATAAAGCTATTGTAGTTTTTGGACAGAAAGTGAACGGCATAAACCCGAACCCCATTATAGGACGATGTGTATATAGCGATTTGGCGGATGAACTGTGTGAATTCCGATTGCTACGTCAAGGGAGGCGCTCAGCTTGGTCATCTAATCCGAACGCACATGATATCACAGAAGGTGTCTTAGAACGAGTTCCCTTCTTACAAGGTGCTGATATTATGCCAAGGACGTTGATATTCCATAATGCTGTACGGCAACCCAATGGGCGATGGTCAGTTCAACCTATTCCGCGCCAGAATAATGATCTTTCGTATCTCGTGAGCGACGCGAAGCTCCATAGGGATTTTTCGCTGAATGTACGTAATATCGACGATCAGTTTATCTATGACTGCTATCTGTCAAACCACATCCTCCCGTTTTATACCTGTGATGCGGCGAAGGCTCTTCTACCGATGAGGAAAGAAGAAGGACGTTGGTTGGTAGTAGATGAGGCTGCCTTGGTACAGTACGGGGCTGGAGCATCAACAGCGTTTCGAAGTGTTTTTGCTGAGTCCGGTGAATCAGCTAACCAGTATTTTAACCGGATTAATTATCGAAATAAACTAAACCCGCAAGTATTCGATGCTATTGACGATGAAAGACAACTCGTAATGGTGGGTGCCGGTGGCGGATACACTTGCGCATCTTATATACCGTTCAGTCAGATCAACAAAGCGAAGACTATTATTGATCAAACTATCTACTGGTATATTGCTGACTCGGAAGAGGAAGCACTTTATATAACAGGGATGCTCAATAGCATGGCACTGAACACCATTATAGCCGATTTCCAACCGGAAGGAGCTATGGGCAGACGTCATGTACATAAGCTGCCGTACGCCGTTACTCCACCATTTGATGCTGATAACCCAGCTCATATGCTTGTGGTAGGAAGGACGCAAACTCTGATAAACAGTATTACGGCTGCATTGTTGGGTTCGGAAGTCGTTGGGTATTGCACTCCAGCGAGTAGTACCCTTGCAGTGCGTAGACGTAAGTTCCGGTTGTTCATTCATGAATTGCCTGAGAGTAGAGACTACGAGGAAGCATGCAGAGCGGTCTATAATGTCTGATGGCTAAAAAGCTAAGGTAATCAAGGACCTGGGTTTGATATTTGGGTTGAAAAAATAACTGCTTTTACTGAGCATAGGGATTTTAATAATGAACAAGTTGATATAGTGGTTTGTACTTGTAAAGAAAATGATAAAGATTATCATAAACAATGGCGTTGGTTCTGACATACAATCAGTGATGATATTGCGAATAAGGTAAAACATGATATGACTTTAGGAGGGTATTCACAATGGCAAATTGGTCAAGTCTAAGCGTCAAGAACGCTATTACAAAAATTAAGGATGGCGAAATCGTCCTACCTGTTATACAGCGAAGGCTAGTATGGACGGAAGATAAAATGGAAATCCTTTTTGATTCACTGCTTAAAGGAAATTCTTTCGGTTCTGTTATATGTATAGAAGAAGAAAAGGATAGTAAGCCATTATTTGCATTTAGAGAGTTCACCCGTGACGGTAATAACGTATCATCTACAGAGGCTGATGAACTTTCAAAAACACAGTGGTTTATAATAGATGGACAACAGAGGCTTCAAAGTTTCTATATTGGGCTTGTTGGTACTTATAGCGGAAAGCGCATGTTTTTTGATCTGTATAGTGATTATTCCGAAGACGAATATGATTTCAAATTCGCAGTGAAAGCAGAAGATTTGCCGAGGAAGAACAAGGAGCGCTCAGACTCAGCAATTAGCGACTGCCTCTGGTATCCCGTTGAAGGTTTATTTGTCAGGCTTGGCGACACCAACGACGATGACCAGGTCGCCGAAGAAATTATAAAGAAATTCACAGTTGAAGATGACCGTCAAATAAAGCACATTGAAAAAAATGTGCGGACTTTTTATCGTGCTATCTTTAATGCTAATAGTATCGGTATCTCGAAGGTGTCCGTCAATAAGAGCAAAAATGCTGTTGAAAACAGGCAGCGCATAGTTGAACTATTCCGCCGACTGAACGATGGGGGTACAAAACTGTCTTCATATGATTTAGTTGCTTCAATGTTCAAGGGATTTGACTATAAAATGGAGCGCTTTCTCGATACGGTTGTTTCTGAGAACTCTGACATCGGAATTGACCAAGACGTACTTATAAAGATGATGCTAATCCTTAATGATAAGCCATATAAAGAAATGTCAGATTTAACCGCTGAAGATGCTGAATTTGTTACATCTCATTATGAGCGTATACATGCAACACTCAAAACGTTGAAAAAGTTCCTAACTGTGACATCAAATTATAACTGGTTTGCAGCAGCAAAAAACAGATCAGCGATTCCGCTGTATTTCTTGGTATACCATATTTTCTATTCAAAAATTGAAACTTCTGCATTGAGCAACATGTTTGACCGGTTTGATACGAATGATAAAAACTGTCACAACATGGCGGTATGGTTGCGCTTATCTCTGCTTAACAAGGTTTTCAGCCGGGGGTGTGGGTGGATTCCGTATAAGACTGGGATTAGAAAGATACACGAAGTTATGATAAAAAACAAAGGAGCTGACTTTCCAACAGAAAAATTGTTTGAAGTTTATAGGTATCACCCTCTTTACTTTTATTCTAATGTAGCAGCGAACAATTTGGATTCGTTCGACCAAGAGTACATGTTTTATTTAATATATAATGGTCAACCTTCAATAAGAAGTGAGGATATAGACCATATCCACCCACGTTCACTTTTATTAAACAAAGGAGTAGATCAACTAAAAATAAACAGCATTGGTAATTTTCAATTATTAGATTCTGGTACCAACCGTGGTGAAAAGAATGGCAAGGAGTTGCGCGTATGGATAGAAAACTATATCGAAGTTGTGAACAGGCAAGACTATATAAATCGTCACTTGATTCCTACGTATTCGGAGCTGTGGAAAACTGAAAAGTTTGAAGAATTCTTACAGGAGAGGTCAAAGCTTCTTGCTGAAAAAATTAGAGAGTTCTTATGATTCGTACTTACAAAGATAAGATTGGCCTCTGCGGTGAGAAAACTCCTGACACATAGATATTATCAGGAAATATTCCACGACTTATTTTCTGGAGTGCACTCGGGAAGATTATGATGAATCTGTATTCCAAAAGGCGATAGAAGCTTGCAGAAAACACGCTGCATATTACCCACGCTTAGGTATAACGGATTAGCCTATGTGGAACGAATTGTATAGGAATATGTAAAAAACCATGTAAGGCGGTGATGATTTGAAGCTGTTTGACGTAGTTCCGGGTAATTTTTTCTCAGTTTTATCTTCCGGCAATCGGGAGATCTATTTTGATGCGCTGATGATATTGCACGAAATGTTCAAGTTTGAATTGAATATTCGTGTGGACGACTATATTTCTTCACTAATATCAATATTAGAGGATAGGGCTTTTGAACTGGAGGAAGATGATGAGGCGCAAGAAGGCGGGCTAACCCTGAGCGGAAAAGCTCGGTTGATTCTAAATCGCTTTGTTAAGACAGGATGGGTTGATAAAGAATTTCTAGATGGTTCTTTTATCGAAATTATCACGCCACGTAGTTATGCGATTCCTATTATGAAAATACTCAGTGATTTAGGTAACAATTCACTGCAGGAATACAATTCTCTGGTTTTCGCGACATTCTCCGGACTAAAACAGGCCAAAACGGAGAATGAGTCTCATATGTATGAGGCCGTTTTGTCTGCAAGAGCAAATACAGAACAGTTGCAGTATGCATTACGAACGCTTTATCATGGGATACGCGGTTTTCTTCGAGGGATTGTGGAGCAGCAAGATGTCAATCTTCTTCTGCAAGATCACTTTGGCGAATACAAAAAAATGTCGGATCGCATCTACCATCCTATCAAGACAATGGATTCTGTTCATCGGTATATGGGTCCGATTCAGAGCTTGCTAACAGATATACTGGCGGATGAATCCCTGATGAAAACTATGCGTGATCGAGCTATTAGTATAAAAAAGTATGAGGATGAAGCAGAAGCCGATGAGGAAATTATCAAAGCAATTGACTATATTTTGGATGCATACCAGACGGTTGGTGATCTAGTTAGCGAGATAGATCGAAAACACAGTACCTATACCAAAAGCTCAATTGAGAAAATCCAATATCTGATGACCGCAGATCAGACTATAAAAGGAAAGCTTGCGGAACTGTTAAAGACATACGCGAGCATGACAGACGATAAACGCGATCAACTTGCTGATATTATGGAAAAAACTATTCGCGTTAATAGACAGGAGTTTTTTGATTCTCAGTCTTTGCATCATAAAAATGTTAAGAGTAGACGCGTTGAAAGAACTCCGCTCGCCGTTGACCTAGACGATTCGTTTACTGATCTTGCAGAAGGATACTTACTGGAGCAAATAAAAAACAGATACTCATCCGCAAAAGTACGTGCTTTTGTTGACAGCCTTTTTATAAACGGTGTTAGTCGGATTGAGACAAAGGACATTCAAATATCAGGAGATTCCGACTTTATACTACTCATTTTGGCTGTAATTCGTCAAAATGATAGGGGCATGCCTTATACTGTCGAGATAGGGGAAGGACGAATTCAGCGGAACGGATATGCTATTCCTAATATGGCCATCATTAAAAAGGAGGTTCCTAGTAATGTGGAGTGAAACTTTTGAAGCTTTATCCAATTACGAAAAGGGTGAATTTCGCAGGCTGGCTAATTACCTCCTGTCGCATACATATCTCGTCCGCGATGTGTATAAGCCTGACAAACAATGGACTGAGCCTAACGGGGATTATAGAATGGTCAATCGACTGTTTGAATGTATGCGCGATTACTTTTATGTGTCTGGTTGGAGGTTGGAAAAGGATGATAACTACGGTGTTATCTCGCTTATAAACGAATATGATCACAACCGTCTGCGTATGGATCGTTTTACTACTCTGTTCCTTTATACATGTCGATTAATATACGAAGAAGGACGGGAACAGGGTGACAACCTTCATATTGTACGAACTGATACAGGCTCTATTGTTGAGAAAATGAGGACACTGGGGCTTCTCAGCAAGGGAAAAACAACACAAAAAGAACGACTTGAAGCGCAACGCACCCTTTCTCATTTTAACATCATCCAAAAAACTGAAACCACAGCTTGGAGTGCTGAGGGAAACGGTGTGTTGATTTTTGCGTCCATCCTGTCGATTATTCCCAACCAAGGGATTAACGATATGATGATAGAATTAGAAGAACTCCGAACTGATGATGCTGATATTGACACGGCACTCGAAGCTGAGGAACAGGAGGATTTGGAATGAAACTTTTACGCAAACTCTTGTTGATTCATTGGCATTATTTTAGCCATGAATTAATCGAATTCAATCAGCTTAATTTTCTCACAGGAAAGAACGCTTCGGGAAAATCTACTATTATCGATGCCATGCAATTGATATTACTGGGTGATACAAGTGGCAGCTTTTTTAATAAAGCAGCTAGCGGCCATGGTAATCGTACCCTTAAGGGCTACCTTATGGGTGAATTGGGTGATGATGAAGATTCGGGGTTTCGTTATCTTCGAAGCGGCAGATTTACAAGCTATATAGTAATGGAGTTCTATGATACAGAAAAGAAAAAATCCTTTACGGTAGGTTGTTGCTTTGATACATATTCAGAAAACGACACACAAAAACTTTTCTTTCTTTATGATGGTGCAATGCATAATAATGGTTTTTTACATGGAAATACACCAATGGATATTACTGCATTGCGCACTTTCCTAAAGGAACGTTTTGCAGGGCATTATGAAACAACTGATGTTGGGCGAGACTTCAGAACAAAACTATATGGAAAACTTGGCGGTTTACGCGATCGCTTTGCAGGACTTCTTAAAAAAGCTGTTTCTTTCAATCCCAATGTGGATATTCAGCAATTTATTTCTGATTTTGTGTGTGATACGCAGCAAGCTGTTGATGTTAGTCATATGCAAGAAAACATCAGAAGCTACAAAAGGCTTGAAGCGGAAGCCGATGTCCTTAAAGAGAGAATTTCATTGCTGGAAAGGATTATTAATGTCCACCAAAGCTTTACTACGCAACGAAACAATGAACGGCTTTATTCTTATTTAATTGATCGTGCATTTGCAGATATGAAAAGAATCGAACTGGATTCAACTTTAACAAGCGCAAAAAGAGTTTCAGAGCAACTTGATGAGTTGATTAAAAAGATAACTGAAGAAGATATTCGTCTAGTAAAACTCCGTGAGCAACGAGACACTTTAAACGCTCAACTGCTAAATGACAGCGCTGCACAGGCTTTAGATACAATAGATCGTCAAATTGCTGAAAAGGAGGGCCAGATCCGAACACTCCGCAATGAATTTGAAAAGGCGCTTGGTATCCTTTCATCGCATATTTCATCATGGCGAAGATACACTGAGGCAATGCTTCAAAAAATCGGATCAATGGAAACGGGCTTATTGCAACCAGGTGTGACATCTCGCATCAGCGACATCTGCATGGAAGGGCGCAGCTTTCTCGAAAGTAGTGTATCCTTAGCAAGTATGGATATGGATGCTGTGCTGTATGTTGGAGAGTCTGGATTGGCTAAGTATTCTGCTAACGCTGACAATCTAAAAAGACATTCTATCGAATTAGCTTCGCGCTTACGGGATGAGCAGGAAGCATTAGCAAGGCAACGATCGGAGCTTATGGCCGAACAGCAATCACTTGAAGGAGGAATTTATCGTTTTCCACAGGATGCGCTCGATTTGAAGGCCGCAGTTATTTCTCGATTGCGTACAATTGCAAAGAGGGAAGTCAATGTGCGTATTGTAGCGGAAGCCGCCGAAATTAAAAGTGACCGCTGGCGCAATGCTATTGAAGGTTATCTCAATACACAAAAATTTTACATCATTGTGCCACAGGAATACTTTAATGCGGCTCTGCATGTCTATGATACGATAAAACGCCAACAAGCAATCTATGGTACAGGAATTGTTGATATTGAAAAGCTGAAACGATTAAATCCTACAGCAGATGAGGGAAGTCTAGCAGAAGAGATTGAAACAGATGACTTGGATGTAAAAGTTTTCTTAAATTACACTTTAGGGCGCGTTCAAAAATGTGACAGCGTAGGTGAGTTGCGACGGTTCCGTACCTCAGTTACTGACGAAGGAATGCTTTATCAAAATTTTGTTGTCAGAGCAATGAATCCAGAGCGCTGGGCAAAACCGGCCATTGGGCAAGGCGCGATTCAAAGACGACTTGAAACCGTTAAACAAGAGATTAACTTTTTGACTGAGCAAGTCACAGTTTGCGCTGGCATAAAAATTGGACTTGATTACATCAGTGGATTAACTTTGCTGAGCAATACTGAAATAGATAATTGCGTTTCAGCTGCAAGGAATTTTTCTTCGATCCCTAGTCTTGAATCGGATTTGTTAACGCTACGAAAAAGCCGTGAAGCAATTGATACAAGCGCTATTGACTCCTTGAAAAATCGTATTGCCGCTTTGGATAAAAATATTTCAGAACAAGACCAATTACTACGTCAATTCTCAGAGAATAGAGGAAAACTTGAAGAAACACTGCGGCGCCTAAAAGAAGAAACTATTCCTAAACTTACTGAAGAACAGGAAGAGAAGGAAGCAAATATCGCTATCGGATACAACGACGATTGGATTAGGGAAATAGGTTACCCTAGATATGTAAGGGAATTATCTTCGAGAGGAAAACCCGATAATATAGCCGAGGCTTTCCCTAGAGAACGGAGTAGAACCAAAAATGCAAAAGAGGATGCATGGGAGCAAACATTAGATTTGCGACGTAAATACAATGATAAATACAAAATGGGATTTGACATTAAGGCAGAAGGCAATGAGGTCTATGATGACGCATGGCTGGAGCTCACCGATAATAAATTACCGGATTACTTAGCCAGAATCACAGATGCACGTTCAAAGGCCTTTGAGCAATTTCAAGAAGACTTTTTGAGCCGCTTACAAAACAATATAAACAATGCCAAACGCCAAATTGATGAATTGAACGGCGCATTGCGCGGGGCTTCTTTTGGGGAAGATACATATCGGTTTCGTATTATTCCCAAACCCGAATACAGGCGTTATTATGACATGATCGTAGATGATATGCTTCTTCAGGGTGGATATAATCTTCTCTCAGGACAATTCAATGCGAAATATAAGGATGAAATTGCGGATTTATTTGCAATAATAACCAATGAAGATGGAACAGGCGGACCCCAGGGAAGCATTGAATATGAAAAACGTGTTCATGAATTTACAGATTACCGTACGTATCTGGATTTTGATCTTGAGGTTGTGGGTCATGATGGTGTACCTCAACGGTTATCAAAAACACTAGGTAAAAAATCTGGTGGTGAGACACAGACCCCTTTTTACATCGCTGTACTGGCCTCTTTCGCTCAATTGTATCGTGCAGGAAGAGAGAAAAGCTATAAGACATCTCGACTTATTATTTTTGATGAAGCCTTTTCTAAAATGGATGGTGAACGAATCGTCAGGAGTATTGAACTGTTGAGGAAGTTTGAGTTTCAGGTCATCTTATCTGCTCCGCCTGACAAGATAGGAGACATTGCAACGCTTGTAGATAAGAATCTCTGCGTTTTAAGAAACGGGAAACATACTTGCGTCCGGAGTTTTGATCCAAAACAAGTAGAGGAAATAATTTATGAGTGATAAAATTCAGAAAAACATACTTTGGGCATTATTAGATAAATATGAGCGCAGTAGTTTCTTTAGAGTCGAAAAGCAACCCACGCGTAGAATACTTTTGAAATTATACGATGGTGGCAAGAGCGATTTTCCTTATTATGATATTGAGAAAAGTGAGCGTCGCATTTCTGTAAACCGAGCAGTAGCAGAGCTGGCCGAACTGGATTTGATATCCTTTGAATGGATGAAAGGCGAACTTGATCATATCATAGCAAAAGTGTGGTTGAACACAGATAGACTGGAGTTTGCATATGAAATTGCCGAGCGTAAATCAAAAAGTGATGTTGTTGATGAAATCTGTGTGGAGTTACTAGATATGCGCGAACAGGTGTCCTCTCCATGGCTCAAGACATTTTTTTATGATGCTTACACTGAAGTTTCCAAAAGACGCAGTATTGTCAGTTCTATTCCTGCGGACAAAGAGGAACGGAATCATCTGTTCAAGGTTTTCAGTGCGATTGATAATATGAATAACACAGAACTTACCGAAAGAGTATTCTCGCTACTGTGTTTTGGAGACTCAAAAAAATTTGAGAGGGTAGCAAGGTCTCGTACCATCAGTATACTAAAAAAGTACTTTGAGTGCGATGATGATACCCGCGATGAGGATATACTTCGGCAAGTTGGGATTGTCAAATATCCTGAACAATTTGAATTCTGTGGGAAGGTTAGTCTGGTGATTGAAACAGCGGTGGTTGACTTTGCCCATCTTCGTTTTGGAAGCAGTATCAGTATATCTGACTTAGTAAGAGGGGACTTGGTTATATCACCTTATGTAAAACGTATATTGACTATTGAGAACCGAGCAAATTATATTGAATATATACAAAAAAACAAAGCGGATGATGAACTTGTTCTTTACCATGCGGGACAGTATAGCCCATCCAAAAAACTGTTTTTCCTCGCTATTAAGGAACGAATGCCAGAGGGCTGCATTTGGGAACACTGGGGCGATATAGATTATGGAGGATTTACCATGTTAGCGCGTCTACGACGTGAAGTTTTGAATGGGATCAAGCCGTTACGGATGGATATATCAGAATTAGTTAACTATAAACACCTTACCGCTTCGATAACGGTGCAGTATGCCGAAAAGTTAAAGTCGCTTATTACAAAACAGGAATTGCAGGATTGTTATGATTGTATTTATTATTTAATTGAAAATAAAGTTCGTTTAGAGCAAGAATCTATGCTTGTAGAGTCAGCGGGTTAGATTCATTTTGTCATAAATTTGGTTTGTACTTGCATATGCTTATTGAGATTATCCTTAAGGAGGTCAGTAAGCATGAGCGCTGAGCAAGAGAATAAAAATCAAATCATCAAGGCGTTGTTGTGCGATGAGTCATGGTCAAACAGTGCTTGTTGCGGTTACGCATTATTTGCTGCTAAATCGTTAGGCTATTCTAAGGAACAAATAGGAGAGCTTATTTCCGCACTTAATGCTGCATTTAGAAATCACTCAGTTGAAGAAGCAAAACGCAAGTATGAACATAGCTTTGGAATTTAGTAGGACATAGCTATTATATTTAGAGTTTTTCGTAAATCCAATGTTTTTGCTTTTGTGCGTGTATTTTCATGACTGTATTGACTTGTTTCCGAATACCGAAAGAGGCTGTAATTGCATTGTGGACATGTTTCCTAGTACGGAAAAGGCAATTAAAACCACTATCGATATATTCCCGCAAACGGACAAAACGATAAAAATATACCCGACATCAATCTGATAACTCCGAGCCACGTGGAGACGATAGTGTTGATACAAAGAGCATATATGTAGAAATCCTTAGATTTAAGCACTTTACGAGGCATATGGTGTTTACCGAAAACGGTAAAAAATCTCGCAATAAGGAGATAAAAAATTATATTAATGTTTCGGTGGCTGTTGAGGTAGTATGTGGGAACACAAAGGAATTAAACTGAGCTTTTATGTTTTTCGTGTACACAGTTGGGCGATATGATAATATATGTATATAGTGCTGGCTATAAATTACTGGGAGACCTTGTGATGAGGAGGTAGTAGATGCGTATTCAAGACGTTATCGGTGAAACAACTGAATATGATAAAAAGCAAATGCTAGAAGAAAAAAGACCGAGAAGCTGGTGTAAAAGTGTAAGCGCATTTGCAAACGGAGCAGGGGGAACCCTTATTTTTGGGGTAGCAGACGATGACAGTATCGTCGGTTTAGGTGATTCCAAGCACGATTCTGAAATCATCAGTGAACAAATAAAGACAAAACTGGACCCTATTCCAAGATTTGATTTAAGTCTCCGGCGAGTTGACAACGACAAAGAATTAATTATTCTTAAGATATTGGCTGGAAACGAAACACCCTATTATTACGTTGGAGATGAGAATCACATAGCATACCACCGTGTTGGAAATCAAAGCATTCCTGCTGATGCCAGGAAATTGAAAGAATTGGTTTTGCGTGGGAGTGATGTTACCTATGACAGTAATTTTTCAAAACACGATATTAATAAATTTTCCTTTACTAAGTTGAAAGCTGTTTATAATCAGCGGACTGGAAATTTATTTGAAGAAAGTGACTATGAATCCTTTGGAATTGTGAATGAAGAAGGTAAATTGACAAACGCTGGAACTTTGCTGGCCGACGAATCACCAATCAGGCAATCCAGGTTGTTTTGTACTCGCTGGAATGGATTAGATAAGGCATCCGGAGTGATGGATGCCATAGATGATAAAGAGTTTTCAGGAAGCTTGGTATCACTTTTGCAGAACGGGACAGAGTTTGTTAAGAATAATTCGAAAATGAAGTGGAGAAAAGTCGGCGATGGAAGAATTGATTTGACTGATTACCCGGAACGCAGTATTTTGGAGGGATTGGTGAATGCATTGATTCATCGTGATTATTTGGAATTAGGCAGTGAAGTCCATATCGACATGTTTGATGATAGATTGGAAATCTATTCTCCTGGAGGCATGTATGATGGATCTTTTGTACAGGAACGCGATATCGATAAGATTCATCTAAACGAAGGAATCCGGTAATTGCCGATATATTTGATCGATTGAAATACATGGAACGGCGTGGCAGCGGTTTCAAAAAGATTAAAGAGGATTATAGGGGGCAATACTTGTATTCAGACTCTTTGAAACCAGAATTCTATTCGGATAGAGGCTCTTTTATTCTGACGTTGAAAAACCTCAATTATAAAAAAGGAGCCGAAAAAGGAGCCGAAAAAGGAGCCGGAAAAGGAGCCGAAAAAGGAGCCGGAACACGGAAAGCAGCAGTAGTAGAAAAACGTATTGAAGAAATCTTTGAACTAATAAAAGAAAATCCAGAGATAACGCAAACGGATATAATAGACAAAATGAATGTATCGCGAAAACAAGTGCAAAATGCAACAAAGGTGCTTCCCGAGCGTGGAAAGATTAAACGTATTGGCCCCAATAGAAGCGGATATTGGGATGTGAACGAATAGAGGTCTTGCATGGAGGTAAATCTTAACCGTATTAAGCAACTCGAAATGGAAAACACGATTCTGAAATCCGAGATTCAGCGCCTGAAAAACCTGCTGGAGGATGCTGGCGTCGATTACTCCGTCAAGAATAATGCACACCAGGGAACAAACGAAGTTTTATCGATAGAATGTATCGTCAATTAAAATATAACCACAGAACAGATTGATTTATTTATTACTCTTTTTCATGGAAGAACGGATGTATACGCCAAGCGATTTATTAATAAGGCTGGAAATGTTGGGTATTCACCTGCTTGTAGTAGTTTTTGGAAAGAGGGATGTCCCAAAAAATACGGTCGAAAGATAAAGTGCGCTGAATGCCCAAACCAAAACTGGATAAAGCTCAGCAGAAAGCTGTTGCGGGAGCATCTTGAAGGACACAAAGAGGATTGCACAGACGTTATTGGAATTTATCCAATGCTTGTGGATGAAACATGTAATTTCCTTGTTTTTGACTTTGACAATCATGATAAAACGAAGGAAACCAATGAAGACGAGGGCACCAATCAAGACAGCATTTGGATAGACGAGGTGAATGCAATGCTCAGGATATGCCAAAATAATGATGTTGATGTATTGATCGAGCGTTCAAGATCATGGAAAGGCGCGCATGTTTGGCTATTCTTTGAAGAGGCAATACCAGCGGCATTGGCGAGAATATTTGGTTCAGCTTTACTTACAAAAGGGGCGGAATCTGTTAACCAGAGAAATTTTAAGTCCTATGACAGAATGCTGCCTGCTCAGGATAGAATGCCGGATGGCGGTTTGGGAAATCTTGTTGCGCTGCCACTTCAGGGACAGGCTCTAAGAAAAGGTAATAGCGCATTCATAGATGCTGACTGGAAAGTGATATCAGATCCATGGACACTGATGAGGAATGTAAGGAAATTATCAAAACAATTGGTGGAGGAAAAAACAACTGAGTGGACAACAGAAGGGGTTTTAGGCGTTCTGGCTGACGACATGAGCGGAGAAAAGGAAGAACAGTCTGAAAACGATAAAGATAAGCCTTGGGAGAAAAGGAAACAGGTTATTCCAAATGAAGATGTAGATGGGACAGTAAACATTACATTGGCCAATCAGATTTATATAAAGAATCATAATATCAAGGCTAGAACTCTTAATCGGCTTCGTAGGCTTGCAGCTTTCAGTAATCCTGAGTTTTACAAAAATCAGGCAATGGGCTTTTCGACAAAAGGCGTGCCAAGAATTATACAATGCGGTTCTGACACGGATGATTATGTCTGCCTGCCACGAGGGCTTAAAGACAAGTTGATTAGCTTGTTTGACGAATCAGGCATAACCTATGAAGTAAATGTCAAAAAGCAGGTGGGGCATACAGTAAATGTCGAGTTTAATGGAAACTTGTATCAGGAGCAGGAAAGAGCCGTAAAACGTATGCTTCAGTTTGATTATGGAATTCTTGGGGCGGCAACGGGTTTCGGTAAGACGGTGATAAGTGCTTATCTTGTTTCACAGCGAAAAGTTAATGCATTAGTCCTCGTACATAATCGCCAAATAATGAAGAACTGGATAGATGATTTTGAAAAATTTCTGCACATCAATGAAGAACTTCCGGAATATGGAACGAAGAAGGGTAAACGTAAAAGAAAAAGTTTGGTTGGTAAATTATATGCCGGACATGATTCTCTGGGTGGAATTATTGATGTTGCCATGATTACATTATTTGGTAGGAAAGATAATATCGATGAGAGAATAAAAGATTATGGCCTTGTGATTGTAGATGAATGCCATCATGCGGGCGCACAGACTCATGAAGATGTAATAAAAGAGATTAACGCCAAATATGTGTATGGCCTTACCGCAACTCCTAAACGTGAAGATGGACATGAACAGAAAATCTATATGCAATTTGGTCCAATCAGATATAGGCTGACGGCAAAGGATAGGGCCAAAATGCAGGACTTTGAGCATTTTGTTATTCCGAGGTTTACCAGTATGGTTAATGTGACTGGTGCAGAATGGGGAATAAATGAAGTATATAGAGAGTTGATCACAAATGAGAGAAGAAACAATCTGATTATAGAAGATGTAGCGGATGCTGTAAAGAATGGAAGAACTCCTTTGGTTCTGACAAAGTTTAAAGACCACGCCGATGTGTTGGTAAAAATGTTGGGGAACAAAGTAGACCATGTTTTTTTATTGCAAGGCGGGAGGTCTAACAGGGAACGGGATGAAATACTGCGTAAACTAAGGAATGTACCATCAAAAGAAAGTCTGGCTCTTGTTGCTATTGGGAAGTATATTGGAGAAGGCTTCAATTATCCCAGACTGGATGCGATGATGTTGGCAGTACCTATCGCATGGCAGGGAAATGTGGAGCAGTATGCCGGCAGACTGCACAGAGATTATGAAGGAAAGACCGACGTTATTATTTATGACTACGTTGATATACATATAAAAATGCTTGACCGTATGTATCATAAAAGATTACGGGCATACAAGAAAATTGGATATGAAATTACTCTTAAATCAAGTTGTGAAAAACAGAAAACAAATGCTATATTTGATGCAGTAACGTATAATGATGCTTTTTCAACAGATCTGTATCAGGCTAATTCAGAGATTGTTATTACCAGTCCCGGAATAAATTCTGCAAAAATAAGACAGTTCATTTATACCGTGTCAAAGAAACAGGCACAGGGTGTGAAGGTTAGTGTTATTACTATTCCATCTGAAGAATATCCGGAAGACAGAATTGAACCAACAAAAAAACTGATTGATGAATTAAGTGGGGCAGGTATTTATGTAAAGGTAACGTCTGGTATCCATGAACACTTTGCAGTGATTGATAAAGAGATAGTCTGGTACGGAAGCATGAATATGCTTTCCAGAGCAAAAGAAGATGACAATCTGATGAGAGTAAACAGTAAAGAAATAGCAGATGAATTATTGAAAATCGGGTTTGGGAAGACATAGGGTACCGTTTGTAATTGAAAAGAATTGTGGGGTGAGGTGATATACTATACTGCGGATCAACATTTTGGACATTCAAACATAATACGGTTTTGTGAACGGCCTTTTTCTACTGTAGAAGAGATGGATGAAGTATTAATTAATAATTGGAATGAAACTGTTTCTGATAACGATATTGTATACATTCTCGGTGACTTGGTATTTCGAAGTGATAAACATGCGACTTATTAACACATTAATAAGACTAGGTTACAGATATTTTTTAATATATTAACATGACGAAAAACAGGCTTAACTTGGTTAAGAACAAAGATCTGGGTCAATATATAGTGTTAAATATTCCCTTTATAACCAATAGATCAGCAGAGCTAAGGCACTCAATGAGTGTGGGTATACATAAGCGGAAGAAAATGCATAAATTCAAGGCAATAAACCAGACTTCCCGGCAACTTGTCTAAATAATTTCGAATCGAAGGGGTGAATCTCTTCAAAAAGATACATTTACACAAAAATCAGGAAGCATCTAATTAACTAAATTTTTTCTTAAATAATATTTTTTAATGCTTTCTGGAGAGTAATTTAAAACAGCAAATACTTCATAACAGTGCTTTTTGTAGAAATCTATGGCTTGGAAGCTAAATGTTTCTAGATGTATTAAAGTACATCCCTTCTTTATTGCTGTTTGTTCTGCTTCGACTAATAATTTTGTTCCTAGCCCCATTTTACGATATGACTCGTTTATCCATAGTAATTCAACATACATGCTATCTAATTGCATTTTTGTTAATATTCCAGCAATAATGATATTTTTCTGATCTCTTATGATATGTCTATATGGCTCATATACTGCATAATTAGACATAGGACCAATTGTGCGATTGTATTGATAAATACCCTCCCATAAATAATTTATATCATCTTGATTGCAAGTGTTACTAAATTCATATTCACTAATATTTTTATACATCTTATTACGCCTTTCTTACTTTTACTATTTATTACATAAATCCTAAAAAATAGTTTATATAGATATAATAATTCAATAAAATATGTGGTACAATTACTATATTTCCAATCTGTACCGGTTCAGAAAGGTGGTTATATTATGTTGAAAACCAAATATACACTAATAGCCAACGAATGGATTGAAAGAATAACATCTGGCAAAATTAATAATAAAGATAAGCTTCCATCTATACGTCATATGTCACAATATTATAAATGTAATAAATCTACAGTCATTCAGGCATACCGCATACTTGAAGCTGCGCATTATTGCTACTGTATCCCTAAGAGTGGTTATTATGCCATAAGTAATAGGCAATCAAAATATAATGATGAGGAAATATTTGATTTTACTAAAGTACTACCTCTGCGAGAAATTCTACCTTATCGGGAATTTAATCATTCAATGAATAAGGCGATTGAAAAATACTCTGAAAGTTTATTTCAATATGGTCAAGTTGATGGATTAAAGACGACACGTGTAACTTTAGCTCAATTCTTTGAGTCACAATATGTCTATACTGATAGTGAACATATTATGATTACAACCGGCGCAAATCAAGGATTGGATATTCTTTTCAGAGCTATGGATAATGGGACACGGGTTTTAGTTGAGCAGCCTACCTATAATTTGCTTGTAGAAATGGCTAGAATGCGAGATATTGAACTACTTGGAATACATAGAAATGAATGTGGCTTAGATTTAGATTTATTGGAATCACTTTTTAAAAAGTGTGATTTCTTTTACACAATTCCAAGACTAAGTAATCCTTGTGGATATAGTTATACTGAGCATCAAAAAAGGAAAATTGCAGAAATGGCAAAAAAATATGGGGTAGTGATAATAGAAGATGATTATCTCGGAGACCTTATTCCCGCAGGTAGAAATGCCCCAATTCATTATTATGATATGGGAAACAACACAATATATGTTAAAAGCTTTTCTAAAGGATTTTTACCAGGGATACGATTGGGTGCAATAGTTTTTCCGAGGAACTCCAGCACCGAAGTACTACGGGGTAAATGCTATAACATTAAGAAATTAACCGATAATGGTACTAATATATTTAGTCAAGGGGCCTTAGAGACCTTTATTAATAGCGGTATGTATCATAGACACTTAACAAAGATTCAATCAGCTTATCCAGATAGGATGAATAAAATTAAAATGTTTCTATTGAAAAAGCCATCTGAAGTAATAAGTTGGAATATACCAGACAATGGTATATTTATTACGATGACTATTAATAGAACAATAAATACCAGTTGGATAAACCAACAATTAACACAACGCCGAATCCAGGTTACAGAGTTATCGGATTTCTATATAGAACCTAAAGAAAAGAACCTAACATATCGTTTATGTATAACATCATTACCTTTAGAAATGGTCTATGAAGGTTTGTGTAGGATATACAAGATTTTCAGATAAACTACTTAACTAACAAGGTCTAACAAGCATCAGAGACATCATTTTTGTCTACTTAAGTCATTGTGAAAGCGTTTGCCTATTAGTACGGAATTAAGGTGTTTTAGAAGAGGCAGCATGAAAATTTTGCTAAGGGAAGGGGCATACGTTGAAAACATTAGTATTTATTTTTCGGGGACTGGAAATTCATTAGATTTGGCAGAGACAATCGCTGAAAAAATTGGAGCTGATCAATTTCAATCGCATAAGTTGTGAAAGAGGAAAAAATCTATATTGATGTGGGGAATATTTTTCATTGTTTTTCCTTCCTATTTGGCAAAGCTAAAAGATAATGATATAGCCTATTGGGATAGCAGATTTTTACAAGACCACGCTGTTGTGCTGAAAAGGACTACATTATTGTAGGGATTGGAACCTCAAAAAGTGCTGGATATTTTGATATGCTTTATGTACATAAGGTATCAACGAATTGGTGTTGCAACTCTGATTGCTGTAGAATTGAGAAGTATTTTCGCAGTAACAGTGTAATGACTCTGACCACCGATGCATCAATCAAAGAAGCCTTTTTTTGTAAACCGAGGATATGTTGTCATAAAACAGTTGAAATACGAGGCCAACTATTTACCAATTATAAAATGCAAAAGATACATAACTGATAAGACTTTTCAGTAATGGACAATAAAGAAGATTTATATTAGGTATTAGGTTTAGTTTGATTATAATCATTTGTTACAGTTTATTTGCTTAAAAAAAATGGTAATATCAAAGAAGATTTTGAAGATAGGAGGTGCGAAATGATTACAATACTAAATAATTTTTAAGAGAGATGTGAATGACATCACTTCTCATAAAAAATAACTTAGGAGATGAATGTATGTCTATAACTTTCAGAAAGTACACTACTGAACCACTCTTTACGGAGGACTATATAAAGGTCCGTAATTTTCTCATTCGTATTAACCTAAAAGAACTTACAAATCCACATTTTACTTGGGCTCGTTGGGAGTGGATGACGACCCACGCCGGTCTTGATAGAACAGCAATAAGCCAAATTGGACTCTGGGAAGAAAATGGAGAAATCGTTGGATTAGTTACTTTTGATTGTGGTCTTGGAGAGGGTTTCTTCTGTGTTGATGAAAAACATAATACACTAAAAGAAGAAATGATTGTGTATGCTTCAAAGAATTTGGCTAAAGATGGTAAATTTTATGCACACATAGGCGATAGTGACAGAGAGTTCCAACGTATTGCTACTAAAAACGGTTTTCGACCTACACAAAATCGTGGAGTTATTGCGGCTATTGATATAGATGACAATATATCATACTCGCTCCCCCAAGGATACGGTATTGTCAGTATGGCGGACGGTTGGGACTTCCACAAATACCATGAATGTATGTGGCGTGGTTTTAACCATGAGGGTGAACCTCCTCAGACTGAGGGGGACATAAATTGCAGAATAGAAATGCTATCAAGTCCTACAATAATTCCTGAACTTGTTCTAGCTGTTACCTCTCCAGATGGGAAATATGTTGCTCATTGTGGAATGTGGTATAGACCGGGTGATGATTATGCATATGTTGAACCAGTTGCTACAGTCCCTGAATATCGTAAAATGGGATTAGGCAAAGCTGCTGTACTTGAAGCTGTAAAGCGTTGCGGAAAGTTGGGGGCAAAGCAGGCGATTGTTGACTCAAGTCAACAGTTTTACTTCAACATAGGATTTTATCCAGCATATACAGAAACGTGGTGGGAAGCAAAGTAACTCGTTGTCGATAATAAGCACAACATTCATTTACAGTATAAGTGCTATTATAGCAACCTACATAGTATTATCTTGTACCAACGTATTGAGAGTCGCCCTTTTAGTAGGGGCGACTCTCGATTTTTTTGTGTAACGAATACCACACGTTCTACGTGTGGTTCCGGAAAGCTTATAGCTTTGAGTGAAAAATAAAAAGCCTCCTTGTTAAAATAGTTGCAGGTTCGCCAACCGCAATTACAAAAATAAGGAGGTTATCCAGATGGATAGTGAAAGTTTAGCACAATTGCAAATGACAGTATTTTTGAGCCGGACGCTGCGGTGTGGATATTATAAAGATAGTATCGGAGATGATGCGGCAAAGAGTGACGGTAGGCCTCGGAACGCTATATACACTGCTTGACAACTTTGTATCTCAAGGTTTCATCACACAAACCACCATAGAAAATCGAAAAATGTGTTAAATAAGAATTAGGGGTTATGATGTATCATAATCTCTAATATGCTTATATTAACCGTCTATTTGCAAGGATACTCTGGACGATTTTAGGTATGTAACAGTAAAGGGCAAGCAGTTGTTTGCCCTTTCACTGTTACATTATGCACAAATGTTGTTGTCTCAGCCTTAGGCATGAAGTAAGCAAAATAATGCTGATTTTCTAAGGGTCCTAACTTTTTATCAACTGTCAAATGAAATTGTTATACACTGAAGTCACAAAAGTGTGTTATGTTTCATTTATATCAAAAAAGCTTCTTATCGCCTAAGATGTTGATCCCTAATTCTTTTGCAAGGCTATGTTGCTTAAACGGATTAACCTTTTGAACAACTCTGTCACGTTTAAAAAATGAACCGGTGTTTTTAAACCAAAATGTTATACCGGCGATTTCGCATTGTTTACTTATATCCAGAACCCACGCATAATCGCATTCTCGGGCTTCTCGACCTGTTTCGCCTCCAACGCTAACGTGTTCAATACCGCCTAAATACTTACTTAAATCAATTGCACCAAGCAATGGAGTGCAAGCAACAAAACGCCTTTTAATTGGGTATGACAAAAATATCGGTAGTCGATAGTCCGCAATTTCTTGATTTTCAACAGTGCATCCTATGTTTACGTTATCATATCCATCGCCCCAATCAGCAGGCAGTGATACGTTGAAACGGTCAATACGTTTGGTTAAAATTAAAAAATCAAGATCTGGGCGGCTTTTTATCATAGCCCATGCCTCGGTACGCCATTCATCTGCCTCGGCGATAAAGAAATCAGAAGCGAAGCATGTAGCCACAATTTTTCCGCTAGATATTTTAGGCACACCTTTAGCTGATTTAGCTATCGGCTTATTAAATTCTTCTGTTTTAAAAATGGTATTCTGTCCATATCGTTTAGAGAATGGTCCATAAAAATAACAATATGTGCAACCGTCGCTCACTTTACAGCAGCCTGTCCATGGCTCCCAATTCATATTTTCACCCCTAGTAACTCTTTACATAATGCTTTTAACAAATTCTACAGGGAACATGGTTCTCTCCGCAGTTTCCTCAATGCTAAGTCCCTGTGCTAAAAAACGTTTTGCTACACTTGCCATGCTTTCGGCCACTTCAACTATAAATTTATCATAGTCATAAAACCTTATAACACGCTGTCCCCACGGATATTCTTTAGCCTTGTGAATAAATTCAATTCCTTCTGTGTTACTGATTTTATCTTGCCAATAATCCAAATCTTCCACTTCAAAGTAAAGCTGAAAGTTGTTCGGCTGCGCCTTGCTGGGCAAATCTGCACCAACAAGCTCGGCGTAATTGGATTGCAGGGAAAGCCCTCTTTCAAAAGACACATGTACCCCCAAATCCATCATAATCTTTTGTTCCATTACTGTTTCGTAAAAATGCTTTGCCTTCTCCATATCAGATACAGCAATCAAAGTGCCTTGATATTGCATACTATCACTCCTCATTAGTTTTACTTAATTATATATTAGAATTTGGCTATCTCGCTGTAAAAATCGGACATATTATCCCGATACTCCTGCGGAGTGATACCGCAAATGGCCTTAAAATCATTGATGAAGTGAGGCATATCATAAAAACCAGTTTCCATAAAAACCTGTGTTAAGTCATAGTTGTGTCGCTGTAAAAGCCGTATAGACTTGTTTACACGTACAAGGCGAGAGAACGATTTTATACCCACGCCCATATATTCGTTAAAAAGTCGTCCTAAATGACGTTCGCTATAAAAAACATTGTATGAAAGCTCTTTCACTGAAAGAGTCCCTCCGCTATTTATAATCAAATTATTTGCTTGTGAAAATTCCTGGCGATAAAATGCGCCTTTCAAGTGTGCCAGAAAGAGCCTGTCTATTTTAGTAATTAGGTTATGGATACTTAACGACGTTTCCAGTTCATTTGCTATCAGGCGGTTCATTGAGGGATTAACATCTTCAAAGTCAATAACACAATCTGTTATTTCTTTTTGCGGCATTCCGCTAAAGGCATAATAACCCGCCGGCTGAAACTCTACAATAAACAAGAGGCTGAAATTGTTGCCTGACTTGCCAACATATGAAGGTTTCGTGATGGGACCAAATAAGTTGCCGCGGATGTGGCTATCAGTACATGATAGCACAAGTGTAGCGCTCCCGTGGGGCACAACAGCGTAATTATCTGACATCATACCTTTACTCGGAAAAGTGATCGTGTAATTGGAAATAAAATTTCTAAGCTCTAAATGTGGTTGAATATATATAAAATCAACACCTCGAATTAGTACACGGCTATAATTCATATAGTTCTGAATTAAATCTTTTGTAAGCATAGCACGACCACCTACCCTTTAACATTTGTGATTCTAGTGTAATGTACTAAAAATATAAATACTCTACAGTTTTATTATGCTATAAAAAAAGTATTTAGTTTTCATTTTACTAAATAAAAATTAACTAAACAAGGAGAATTTGCCATAGTTGCATCAGATAACTACAATGCAGGTGTACTTGTTGCTCAGGATGTAATGAAGAGGCTTAAATCTGCTAATGTTGTATTACTCGAGCATCCTACACCTCTATCGCCTTTATACAGGTGGTAGGGGATTTTGAATATTATATCAAAGTGATTATATTTTTTATTGCTATCTAGAAATTAATTGATATAATGATGGACAAGAGCGCTCTACAATAAATATATGGGGGTAATAAAAAATGATTAGTTCAATTGAATTTTATTCAACTAATGGTATAACTACAAGTATTAGTAAATACAAAAAAACGATAGAACCATTAACCTCTAATCCCAAATATATAAGTCAGATAGTACAAGGTCTCTTAACCCATGGCGCGTGGCCTAGGTTTTACGGATTTGAGAATTCTGAGGATCGCACATATTATAGCATGTATATGTCAAGCCTGCTTGACAGAATTTTTGAATATGATGACCGTTCTATAACCCAGGCACGTCTTCCTGAAAATCGCGTAATAGCTTGTTGTAGGGAATTTGCAAGTTTAACATGTGCTATAATGCGTGAAAAAAATATACCTGCTAGAGTAAGAGGTGGTTTTTCAAGCTATTTGGGATGGAAAGGAAGTTTCGAAGATCATTGGATTACAGAATATTGGGATGGTTCTAATTGGATTAGGATCGATCCACAGATTGATCCAATGCAAATAAGTTATATTGAACACTGGGGATTTAACAAAGTAAGCCTAACAGATGGTACTCTATTAGACTCAAATGGATTTGATCCCCAATGCCTTCGTAAAAGTGACTTTGCTACTGCCGGAGAAGTATGGAAGTGGTGTCGCAGTGGAATGATTGATCCTAATATATGTGGAGTTGACGAGTATCATGGCTTATGGTTTGTAAGGCAGCAACTTCTGATGGAATTCGCAGCCCTAAATAAAATTGAGCTTGCTCTTCGCCTTTGTGATAATAATATAAAAGATACATGGGAATCTTGGAGTTTGAATGTAAAAAATGATGCAGAAGTAACTGTAGAGGAATATAAACTCCTTGATACTATAGCTGAATTAACCATAGATCCCGATAAGAACCTTAAAACAATCATAGAAATGTATAATGCCAATCCAGCACTTCAAGTTCCAGAAGTAATATATGAACGTGCCTGAAACTAGGTAAATGAAGGATTATATACGGATATGCAGGTAAATGCCCTATGGCCAGGGGAAGCATCAAAGTAATGAATTTCATAAATAAAACAAGCAGCATTCTTCACACAAAATGCAAATAACAAGGCACGTACGTTTATACACGTAGAGTGCCTTGTTATTTGCACCCAGCATTGGCGCTTTTTCTACTGTAAACCCTGACAAACATAATCCATTACAGCAGTACAGGAAGGGCATCTGATCCTCAAGGGGGAAATGAAGCTCTGGCAAATATTTTTACAAACAAATAATTTTTATCAGAGGTTGAATAGAAAATTAATTAACAAATGAGAGCAATATCATACAAGAATGACGTAAAGACATGTGGTACATTAGATAACAAGTAGTTAGGGGGGGAGCTCTTGACAAAAGAAATAAGAACGGTGAAATTTGATGTGGAACTAAAAATTGAAGCATATCACTTTCAAGGGATTATGCAAAAATTTCCTAACCATTTTCATGAGTATTATGTTGTAGGATTTATCGAAAACGGCAGTCGGTATTTATCCTGCAAAAACAAAGATTACACCATAGAACCCGGAGATCTGTTACTTTTTAATCCAGGTGATAACCATACCTGTGAACAAATCGATGGCAAGACCCTGGATTATCGTTGTATTAATATTCAACCACAAATTATGAGTAAAGCTGTTTTTGAAATAACAGGAAGGAACGATTTACCTTATTTTACAACAACGGTGGTTTTTCATAGTGAACTGGTGTCACTATTAAAGGAGCTGCACTTGGTGATCATGCAGGAAGATAAGGATTTTAGAAAAGAAGAAATATTCTTTTTACTCTTGGAGCAGTTAATTGAAGAACATACTGATGAAATGCCATCACCGAATTCCAAACAAAGTATGGAAGCTAAGGCTATCTGTGAGTTTTTGGAGAAAAACTACATGAAAAACATCACCTTAGATGACTTAAGCAATCTGACCGGGCTGAGTAAATATTACTTATTGCGCTCTTTTACTAAACAAAAGGGAATTTCACCATACAGTTATTTGGAAACCATTCGTATTGATAAAGCAAAAAAGCTTTTGGAACAAGGGGTACTACCAATTGATGCGGCGCTGCAGACGGGTTTTACCGACCAAAGTCATTTTTCAAATTTTTTCAAGAAATTTATTGGGCTGACTCCAAAGCAATATATGAATATTTTTAAGGATATAAGAGGTTAGATATTTCAATAGAAAGGATTTATATGGACAGGAAAGAGGAGCTTTTAGGAAATTCATTTGCAGTTATCACTATTTTAATTTGGGGCACTACATTTATTTCAACTAAGGTATTATTAAAGGTGATTTCTCCAATTGAAATACTCTTCCTTAGATTTACTATAGGATTTATAGTCCTATCCCTTATATACCCGCAGAGACTTAAAATCAGGGATAAAAGACATGAATTGTATTTTGCGGCGGCTGGTCTATGTGGTATTACAATTTATTATTTATTGGAGAATATAGCCCTTACTTCTACCTTTGCTTCTAATGTAGGTGTAATAATTTCTATAGCTCCATTTTTTACTGTTATTTTTGCACACCTCTTTTTAAAAGGTGAGAAGTTGAAGCCGCAATTTTTTGTGGGCTTTATTATCGCATTTTCAGGAATATTTTTGCTCAGCTTAAATGAAATCAGTGCTCTGGAGCTAAATCCAGTAGGTGATATACTTGCTGTTTTAGCTGCTGTTGTATGGGCGGCCTATTCTGTCTTAACAAAAAAAATCAGCGAATTTCATTATAATACTGTTCAAACAACACGCAGAATTTTCTTCTATGGATTGGTGTTTATGGTACCCACATTATTTATATTAGGATTTAATCCGGGCATTGATCTGCTCATTCAGCCAGTGAACGTATTTAACATTTTATTCTTGGGTCTGGGTGCATCGGCATTATGCTTTGTGACCTGGAACTCCGCGGTTAGAATATTAGGTGCAGTAAAAACCAGTGTATATATTTACATGGTTCCCGTAATTACGGTTGTTACCTCAATAATCATATTACAGGAGAAGATTACAGGTGTTGCTGGAGTTGGAATTGTACTTACACTGATAGGGCTGTTTGTTTCTGAAAGCAAGATTTTAGTAAAGGAAAAAGGAGAACCCATAAATGAATAATTACAAAATAGTATCTTGTTCCATATGAGAATAATTGAAAGATCACTTTGCAATTTCATGGTGGTGGGTTCCCGTTCTCTTATCCATTCAGGGTAATTATTTGCATGCCATTCAGCAAGGCTTTTCGCATAAACTTCGGTATTTCCCCGACTATGTATCGATCTTTGAATATCAAAAAAGATTTAAAATGATGAAGATTGAATGATTTATTAAACTAAGCCTAATTTTTTACATAATAAGAATAATTGATATACACCTCGGACTTGATTGCGATTTATCTCATCCAGGTACTTTTGAAAATCTTCTACAATTTTTCTAAGCTTAACAGTGTCGTTGAAATCGAGCCCTTTTAATATATCTTTAATACCATCAAGTGAGTAGGTGTATGAATACATTGATGTCTTCAGAGCATGTATGACGAGGATTTCACAAATGTGATTTTTATTAAATAAACGATATTTATTTTCTTTGTTCCGTGGAATTGTAATAAGCCCAACTTTTTCCCAATGTCTAATTGTTGAAATCGGTATTCTTGTTTCCTTGCTAATTTCATTTATAGTTAAAAAGTCTCTATTATCATTCGAGGTAGAGAGAGGAGCTCCTGCCTCCATTATGCTTTGCATTGTTTTTTCAGAAATGAGCTTTTCGTTATGCAAGCTTGCTTGGGCTTCATTAACCAGCCAAAATGCGGAGTCAACATCCTTATCCATCACTTTCTTAAGTACTTCGGTAATGAGCAAAATTCCAAAACCGTCTGCCATTGCACGGATACATTCAAAATACGCTACGTGCTCATCGGTGTAAATTCTATATCCGGTTGCAGAACGTTCAACCTTGGGAATCATTCCCCACCTTTCGTAGTGCCTCAACGAACTCGTACTAATGTTAAGCTTCCTTGCTATGTCAATAGGTCTTATAGTCAAAATATCACCTCCCAATCAATAAATAAACATAACATTAAAACATTATATATTTGTGATAAAGTTTGGTCAATAAAGTGTTGATTTATAGAGGAGTTAAAGAATAAACTTTAGCTCTTGCCTAAATGTATTACAATAATATTGTTATAATAAAAAGATTATTCAATGTAAGGAGACCGAATATGGGACATGAGTATATTGAAATAGTAGGCGCACGTGCGAATAACTTAAAGAATATCAGTTTAAAAATTCCGAAAAAGAAGATAACAATTTTTACCGGAGTGTCAGGGTCGGGTAAATCATCAATTGTGTTTGATACGATTGCCCAGGAGGCTGGCCGGCAATTAAATGAAACCTTTAGTAAATTTATTCAAGGGTTTTTACCCAAGTATGGTCATCCGGATGTTGATGCAATTGAAAACTTATCGTTAGCGATTATTGTTGATCAAAAGCGGATAGGCGGTAACTCACGTTCAACTCTTGGCACAATAACGGATATCAATCCATTACTCAGGTTGCTGTTTTCACGGCTAGGGAAGCCGCATATAGGCCCTTCACATTATTTCTCGTTTAATGACCCAAATGGGATGTGCAAGACTTGTGAGGGTATAGGCAGACTTGTTACCCTTGATCTTGATAAAGCGTTGGATAACGAAAAGTCATTAAATGAAGGTGCGATTTTGCTTCCGGGTTATAAACCCGGCACATGGCAATGGAAAATGTATGCTGCTTCAGGCTTTTTTGACTGCGATAAAAAAATAAAGGATTATTCTGAAGAGGAGTATGAAAAGCTTGTTTATTGTAAACCGGTAAAAATCAATTCGGTGGTCGAAGGAATGAACACCACCTATGCCGGTCTTGTAGAGAAATTTATCATGCAGAACATTAAAACCCAGTTTGAAAAATCAGAGGCATCAAAGGAGAAAATCGCTCAGTTTACAACGCAGCAGCAGTGCCATGATTGCAAAGGCAAACGTTATAACGAAAGTGTTTTATCTTCGAAAATCATGGGCTATAACATAGCAGATTTTACAGCTCTGCAGGTTGACGCGCTTCTGGAATTAATACTAAAAATTAATGATAATAACGTAACACCTATTATCAAAAATTTAACTGAGAGATTGAAGGATTTAATTCAAATAGGGCTTGATTATGTAAGTTTGGATAGGGAAACTTCCACATTATCCGGTGGCGAATCACAACGTGTTAAAATGGTTAAGCACCTTACAAGCAGCTTGACGGATGTCATGTACATTTTTGATGAACCAAGCATCGGATTACACCCCAGAGATGTTCACAGATTAAACGAATTGCTGGTGAAATTGCGAGATAAAGGCAATACGGTTATTGTGGTTGAACATGACCCTGATGTGATTAAGGTAGCCGATTACATTGTTGATGTTGGGCCCAAAGCCGGTACAAACGGTGGGAGGATAATGTTTGAGGGAAGCTACGGCGACCTCCTGAAAGCAAAAACCCTTACAGGTGAATATATGGGGAGAAGCCTTCCAATTAAGAGCAAACCAAGGATAAGCAATGATTTTTATGAAACGAAAAAGAGCAGTTTACACAACTTGAAAAATGTCAGTTTGAGGATACCGAAAGGTATATTCACTGTTGTTACAGGAGTCGCCGGTTCCGGTAAGTCGACGCTTGTTAACAGTGTCTTTGCGAAGGAATATAAAGATGCTATTATTATCGACCAGTCCGCAGTCAGCGCAAATTTACGTTCAAATCCTGCAACCTTTACCGGAATAATGGATGAAATACGCAAATTATTTGCTTATGAAAACAAGGTAAGCGCAGGCTTGTTCAGTTATAATTCAGAGGGGGCCTGTGAAGCTTGTAAAGGGCGAGGTTATATAGAAACAGATCTTTCCTTTATGGATTCAGTTGAAACCATCTGTGAACAATGCGGCGGCAAACGGTTTAAGGATGAGGTCCTGGAGTATAAGTATAATGGCAGATCCATTGTAGAGGTGCTTGAAATGACAATTTCGGAAGCTGTTGACTTTTTTAAGCAGAAAGAAATTAAAAACAAGCTGAAGCATATAGTTGACGTTGGTCTGCATTATATGACACTGGGACAGCCGCTGGACACCCTTTCTGGTGGAGAATGCCAGCGCTTAAAGCTTGCCAAAGAGCTAAGTAAAAAGGGCAATATCTATATAATGGATGAGCCTACAACCGGCTTGCATATGTCCGATATTACCGGCATTTTGGCCATTATTGATCGTCTTGTTGACAAGGGAAACACGGTTATTGTCATAGAACACAACCTGGATGTAATTCGTAATGCCGATTGGATTATAGACGTTGGTATTGAGGGAGGCAGCAGAGGCGGGGAGATCATTTTTGAAGGAACACCTGGTAACCTGAGAGACTGCATGAAATCTATTACTGCAAATTACTTGTAAACGGTCGGGGGTCAGTCTTACTACCCCCATTGAAACCGCAGGCTTTTAGAGATATTGCTCTACTTTCCTGAGCTACAGGGATTGAATGCTTATAAAGTAATCGCAGGGTCTATAGACCTGCGGGGGTATCCTGACCTAGTAAAAGCTTCATTTTAGAAGCTGAATCGGTCCCTGGTAGCGGTACATGTATAAACAATCTTAATCCTGAATTATCAGGGACATCAAAACAACTGCTTTCAAATTCCAACGTCCCGGCAACGGGATGATTGAATTGCTTATAGACTCCGGAATCGTCATAAATATCATAAAGTGGCCACCACTCATTAAATTCCGGACTATTTGCCTTCAATTCTTCAATTAGTTGAATAAACCATGTATCTTCAATATATTTTCCACATGTGGAACGAAATCTGCCCAACGTACTCTTAGCATGAAGTTCCCAATCAACATATAACCGTCTGTAGTAATTGTCCATAAACATACTCCAGACGATATTTCTCTGGAGGCCATACATTCGTTCCAAATCGCCGAGTATAAGAACCGCAGCCCTGTTCCAGCCAATAACGTTCCAACGCTGGTCTGCTATTATTGCCGGACAGAGTTCCAAGTTATCAAGAACATGTTGAAGCAGTGGGCTGATTGATGTTTGATCTCCTGTTAAATCTACCGGGATCGGCTGGTTTGCCAGACGGTAGAGATGCATTCGCTCCTGCTTATCGAGCATCAGAACTCTGGACAAGCTCTCTATGACCGGTGTAGATACATGAATGGCTCGACCCTGTTCAAGCCACGTATACCAAGTAAGACCAACACCTGCCAATTGCGCAATCTCCTCTCTTCTGAGACCCGGAGTCCGTCGGCGAGTTACTGAGGGCAGCCCTAACTGTATTGGAGACATTCTCGCTCTGCGTGATTTTAGAAAATCAGCCAACTCCATATATCGAAATTCTTCACTATTCATATGTATCATCCTACCTGTTACTATTTATACCAGTATAATTTTGCTCCTGTCTACATTATAAACTTTATAATATTCTAATTCCAGAGATTTCATATCGATCGGGTTCGCAGTCGATTCTGTTGAACAGAAGCTGGCTTCACTGCAACAGGGAGAATTCCCGTACATAGCGGACCATATGAGACATCTGTAATGAAGTATTTCAGCATCAGGGATCCCGATGGACTTCAGGTTCAGTTTTTTCATCAAAATAGCCTTGGTTCACCATAGAAATACTACACGTTAGTTTTTTTGCCTAAAATAATTTATAAAGGAGAATGATTATGAAATTTTTATGGACGACACTATATGTCAAAAATTTAGATGACTCAATTGCATTTTATACCGATCTGGCAGGTCTTCAAGTTCAGCGGCGCTTTCCTGCAGGACCTGGAATTGAAATAGCTTTTTTGGACAACGGGATCGAGGACGAAACACTTGTGGAACTTCTTGCCGACAGCGGAAAGACCGCAATCGAGCACAGCGAATTTATTGCAATAGCATTTGCCGTTGATTCGGTTGACACAATGCTGGAAACGATAAAAGATAAAGGTATCAAATTACACGGCGGCCCTGTAGAAACACCCGCCATGAAGTATATCACGGTCAAAGACCCAAATGGTCTCAATGTCCAATTCTTTCAGCAAAAATAAATCTGTTGTCCGCTGAATATTTCTAGTAGATGTTATATAATGATTATTGACGTTATTAGTGGATTGATTAGGTTGAGAATGCAATAAAGCACAAAACGACTTAATTACATGCATTAGCATAGGGTTTATGGAAAAAGTGCGTGGTATAACTAACGGCGCCAAAAGCAAAAACGAGGTGTGTAAAATGAAATTAACCGTACTAGTGGATAACAACACTCTCATAGATAAGAATTATTTTGGTGAACCTGGATTATCTTATTTTATAGAAGAGGAAGAATATAAGATATTATTCGATGTGGGTTATTCAGATGTTTTTATTAGAAATGCCCATAAAATGGGGATACATCTTCAGAACATAAATTTTGTCATATTATCACATGGACATCTTGATCATACTTGGGGTATGTCTCACCTAATAGGTAATTTGAATTATTTCGGCCAAGAGAATAACAGAAAACCCATTACATTGATAGCTCATCCTCTTGCCTTGTGTTCTAAAATCGATGAGGGCGAACAGATAGGCTTTATCTATTCTGAAGAGGCTTTAAAAGCATGTTTTGATTTTCAGTTATCACGGAAACCTCTTTGGATCAGTAAAAAGCTGGTCTTCCTTGGCGAAATTGAACGGGTGAATGGGTTCGAAAACCGGCGTCCTCTGGGTATTACGGTTGAAAATGGAATCCCAAAAGAAGATTTTCTACTGGATGATTCTGCACTTGTTTACAAGGCGGATAAAGGTCTTGTGATAATTACCGGATGCTCACATTCCGGAATATGCAATATTATTGAATATGCCAAAAAAATATGCCAGGAGGAAAGAATACTGGATGTCATAGGAGGATTTCACCTTCTTAAACCATCGGAAACTCAGATGGAAGGAACTCTGGAATACATGAATAAAATACAGCCGGGGTTTGTTCATGCCTGTCATTGTACAGACCTGGATTCAAAAATCGCTCTATCCAAAGTTGTAAATCTGAAAGAAGTAGGTGTGGGGACTGAGCTTGTATATGACTAAATTTCCCGGCATAGGATCAGAAAAAGGGTCTCATCTGAGGCGGGCTTAAAAAGATAACGGTGTGCGCTAAGTTGAATCCCCGCAACGACACAGTGAATGATATGCTAAAGACATATAGAAAGAACCGAATACTTACTGGAGGTATTTTTATGTTGGATTCAAAAATGTTTTATGAAAAGATAGAAAGAAATTTTATTACTTGGGCGCAAAAAGCTGAAGACATAAGAGCAGCATTTATCGTCGGATCTCGTGCTCGTGAGGATCATCCTGCAGACGAGTGGTCGGATATGGATATCATTTTCTTTACCTCAAAACAGAATTATTATCTTTCAAATAACGAATGGCTTAACAATTTTGGGGACATCTGTACTTCATTTGTGTCACAGACAGATGGGGGAGATACTGAATGTCTTACACTTTTTGATGGTGGGTGGCAGGTTGACTTTGTTATTCACACATTAGATGATTTAAAACATATTGTAAAGAATAAAATTATACCGAATAATTTCTGGCGGGGAGTAAAAGTGCTTATTGATAAAGATCATATTGCAAATGATATTATGCCTAAATGTAGCAAGGCTCCTCAGGGAAATTCTTTATCCGAAGAAAAGTTCTTACAATCGGTAAATATGTTTTGGTTTGTAGCTCTATATTTAGCTAAACAGATACTTAGAAATGAATTATGGGTGGTAAAAGTCCGGGATAGTAATCTGAAACAAATCCTTCTTCAGGTGATTGAGTGGCATGAGAAGACAGTAAATGGAATTGAATATGATACATGGCATGCAGGCCGTTTCATATGTGAATGGGCAAGCAAAGAAACTCAAATAGAGCTACAGAATTCATTTGGTCATTTTGACAGGGCTGACAGTTGGAGGGCTTTAATTGCTACAATCAATTTATTTAAACGCTTATCTCATGATATATCACAAAAAATGAATTTTTCTTATCCTTATGAGCTGGAGAAAAGTGTTGATAACTGGATTAATCAAAAGAACGAATGCATGGAGTAAGACGCAGTATTAAATTGAAAAACATATCAACGTTATTGTCATACTAATTCAAATACAAATAAATATACCTTAAATGCTTAAATTAAAGGCTTCCGTACTTTCGGTAACATTCTCCGATTGATGGAAGCCTTAAATTTTATCATTCAAAAGTTAACAAAAAGAACATAGAGATAGCTGAGTGCATTCCCTACTGAATATTGTCTATTTTTGATATCGATTTCAATTGATGACCGTTATCTTTAAACAGCAAGGCAATAACAAGCCCTGCCAGCACTAGAACCCCACCGATTATATGGTAAACCGTGAACGTCTCATTCAGGACGATTATGGCAAATGCAGCGGTAAGTATCGGTTGAAGCAATGTAAGTATTGAAACTGTGGACGAATCAATATAACCGAGGGCATAATTGATTGAAAAGTATCCCCCAACCTGTGTGATCAGGCCCAGGCATAATAAATAGGCCCAGGATGGCAGGGAGAAACCATATAACGCGCTTTCGGTAGCAATGCAGCAAATAAATAATGTAATGGTACACCCTAAGAAAGTGAAAAAGACGACTTGAATTGTGCTGTTTTTCTGCCTTACTTCTTTCACCGACAAAACATACAGAGCGAGAAATATACTTGCGATAATAGAAAACACAAAACCAGTGTCTACTTTCATATGTATGATATTATTGATCCCGATGATTATAGCAACCCCAAAAATCGCAACAATATTGCCCGCCCAATGGAAGCGGTTCAACTTCTCCCTGAACAGTATCATTGCCCCTATTCCGACCCATACCGAGGAAAGGTTGACAATCAATGTAGGAAATGTCGTATTTGATACGATTACAGCAGTATTCCAGAATACCAGTTCAAATGCGAAAAAAATGCCCCCCAGTAAAGAAAGGATGATTCCTTTCAAATTCATATTCTTACTTTTTACACGGATATAGAAGGGCAGTATGAACAGCGTGGCAAAAAATACCCTATAAAACGAAACGGATATGCCGTTGACCTGAGCTTTCTTTACAAAGAACGCTGATATGGATATGCATCCGATTCCAAAGAACAGCAATATCCATGGTAGCTTTTTTAGTTTTCTTTCATTCATACTTTCGCCTATCTCTTTCCTACAAATTACTAATTTTGGAGATTTGTTTTAGTATAATTCATTTTTGTTGTCTTGGTCAATACAGTTGCTATATTCAGTTCATCGGTATAGAAAGTAAAAATCTGTTTACTGACTTCCCCCAAGGGGTTATCAGCTTTAAGCAATCATTTTGGGAAAAAAGGATAATTTGATTTTCATTGTTGTATTTCTGTAACTATAATATAAATGAATGATAGGAAGAATAAATGTGACAAAAACTAAAAGACCAAATACTCCTAATGGACTGCATATTACTGTTTTAGCCGGGACTACAGTTAATGGAAAGCCAAACTACTCTACAATCGGTGCATATGGTGTAGTAAGCAAAAAAACTGTGTCAATATGAATGTTTTTAACAAAAATGAAGAATGATTTATCTGATAAATTCAAGCAGGAAAAAGGTATGCTATTTTGGTACACCACGGTTAGATATGGCATTTTACATATGAAGGATTTTACCTCCTGATAAACATCAGAATGTCTGGGAGATACAAAAGTCCTTAAATTTTCCTGAGTATGTCTATGGTGTAGATAGAGAGCATATTAAGAACACAATGCCAGAAATCATTAAAATGATGACCAATTCCTTAAAATCAATAATATCTTAATTAAAACCCTATAAGGTCTTTTCCCGTACTTATATTTCAAATTTACATGACGATCAAATATCATCTGTGGACTATTCCAATTCGATTATCCAATTTTTCTTCTTAGAATTTTACTGTTCAAACGAAAAACAAAAACAGTCCGCCCCGAATAGTGCTCTTTGGTTTCTTATGAAGCTTAAGGGTGCTAGTAACAGAATTATTAATGTTAGAGATGGAGTCATTGAATAATTCAATATAAGGAGGGTATCAATATACAGGAATTGTTTGCACGGCACAGGAGAAAAAGAGGGTCAATGCTGTTTACCATACCTACTTTTCATAATCCCACAGGAAATGTAATGTCACCGGAAAGACGTAAAATTCTCATAGACAAATGCGGGCTGGAAAGATTACCTGTTATAGAGGATGACGTTTATCGGGAGGTATGGCTTGATGAAAAACCTCCAATACCTCTAAAAGCATACGATAAAAACGGCCTTGTTCTTTATATAGGCGGTATGTCCAAGAATATGAGCCCGGGGCTCAGGATAGGGTGGGTTGTTGGGCCCGAACAGGTTATTGAAAGATTGGCAGATATAAAAATGCAGACTGATTACGGATCTAGTTCACTCTCACAATATGTGGCTGCAGAAATGCTTTCCAGTGGGCTATACACTGAACATAATAAGATGATGAGAAAAAACGTCAGGATAAGAAGGGATGCTGCACTTGCTGCGCTTAATAAATATTTCAAAGGCATCGCTTCGTGGAATACGCCAGCAGGTGGATATTTCATCTGGCTCAGACTGAATGAGTCAATATCAATGTACCAGCTGTTTGTAAAAGCCTTAAAAAATAAAATACTGATTCACCCTGGAGATTTGTACGAGTATCATTCTAACCAGTATATCAGGATTTCGTACTCGAATGCTTCATTAGATGATATTGATTTTGGTATTCAGGTCCTTTCACAGTTGGTTATGGAACAGTTCAAGTAAAGTTGCTGAGAAATTTTATACTAATTGTAATATTATTTGACTTTTGGATATTGGTGGAAATATAATGTAACAAGATGTCAAATCAGTATAGTATAGGTTAATATGGTTTAGTAATTACAATTTAGAACCATGGCTGACATCAATATATACAATGGGAGAAAAGTAATATGGCAAATCAGGAGATGTTAAAAGGGTTATTAAAACCTATAATTGATTTAATGGATGAATGCCCAACGGGGGTAAGAATACCTTCAGATTGGAAGGCTCCAGAGGGATATCAATTGGAAGTGATCAATGTTGATGGGATACCGGTTGAGCATCTTATACCAGTTGAGAATAATGGAAAGATCATTTTGCAATTTCATGGTGGTGGATTTCTGTTCTCTTATTTAGATTGTTACAGAGAAACTGCTTGCATGTACTCAAAAGTCGCTAATGGTGCGCAAGTATATAGTGTCGATTACAGAGTTGCTCCACAATACAAATATCCATGTGCACATGAAGACTGTTTGAGCGTATATAAATGGTTGCTGGATAAGGGAATAAACTGTAAGGATATAATTATTATTGGGGATTCTGCAGGTGGTAATCTTGCTCTTTCGGTTACTTTACAGATTAAGGAGCAGAAGTTACCCCTTCCGAAAGCAGTTATAGCCATGTCGCCATGGGCAAACCTAAAGGGTGGTTACAAATCACGAACAGAAAATTATGAGAAAGATATTATTCTTGGGAAACATGGTATTAAAATGGGAAAAGCAACTTTAGATCCAACTTTTTATACAGATGAAAGTAATCTAAGTAATCCTTATGTTTCGCCGGTATTTGGTGACTATAAGGGCTTTCCTGATTTGCTGATTCAAGCTGGTTCCTATGAATTTTTACTAGATGATGCAAAGGCTGTGGCAACAGAGGCAGCAAACAAGGGTGTAAACGTTACATTTTCAGTTTATGAAGAGATGTCACATGTCTTTCAACTGTTCTTACCGGGCTTGGAAGAGACAAATAAGGCATGGGAAGAGATTCGAAATTTTCTATTAGCAGAATTTGAATTGTAAATGTAAGAAGAAATACGCCTTATACCAGGGATAAAAAATATAGCTGATGAGTATTTAATCAGTTTCTCTTAGACGCGTTCAACCTTACTCAAAAAGTAGGGACATGGACGCGTCTATTTATGTTTTTTTGAAGATGTTGAAGGTGAATTGTAAGTGATAAATAATGAGGTAATAAAATAAAACAACCATCAATTATCATCGAAGTTTAATAATTCACTTTATTTTATAGATGTAGGATTATGGTAAAGTAGGCATATATTATAGAAAATTTTGACATTATAAGTAATGTAATATTTGGTAAAATATTGACATATTTACAACAAATATTGCTGATTATTGGATAAAATGTTATTGTATGTAATGTATTTCACATATGGAAGGATGATTAATGGATATGGTAACTGCAATCGATATTTACATGCAAAAGGTGTATAAGGGAGTAATATTTTTATTGACTTCCTCATGTCTTTGTTCCAGCGTGGTGTTTCTTATACTAAAAACAATGAACTTTTTTAATGAAGTGCCTTTGTGGACATTCTTCTTTTTAATTGGAATAACCCTTGTATATTTTATAGTTGGCTTATTTTTTATTCGGAATTGTATGATGGACGGTAAACTTGATCCGAAATGGTTAAAAGCAGGTAAAATATTTTTTATCGTAATGTTAATATTACATATAAATATTATTGGATACTCTTTACCAATACGGACTTGGTGGGGAATTTGCATATATGCTCTAATTTTATCAGGATTATTTCTTGATTGGAAATTAACAACGATTGCCTCTACTTTAGTATGTATATCCTTAGCTTTGATATGGATTATAGCCGGTGATAAGTCGTTGCCAGTTAAAGATGATTTATTTGTTACCGATTTGGTAGTCTTAGTTGCCTCTTTGTTCTTCTGTTCTCTGGGTACTATATTGACAGCATTTTTTGCAGGCAGTTATCTGGCAAATGCTAGGAAAGATGAGATTGAAAAAAATAATAAACGTGTTCAAGGTGTATTGAATAAAGTTAATAAACTTTCAGAAGATTTAAGCGATGCAAGTAAAGCACTACTTGATACTACACAAAATGAAAGTGCTGCTACACAAGAACTCTATGCTATTAGCCAGAGTCTTTTGGAAAATAGCAGTAATATATTATTAAAGTCATCAGAAAGTACTCAAAATTTAATAGAATTAGTGAACAGTAACAAAACTATAGCACAAAAAATGCAAGAAATAGACGGTATATCCTTAGGATTAGTAAATAAATCTTCTTCCAGTGAGAAGGCAATGAATAATTTAGTAAGTATTAGCGAAAAATCTGCTGAGTCTACTAAAAATACTATGGAGGTTACTGATAAGTTATTAACTGAGACCGAGAATATTGGAAATACATTAGATATCATAAAGCAGATTGCTGAAACAATAGATATGCTTTCACTGAATGCTTCAATCGAGGCTGCCAGAGCAGGTGATGCGGGAAGGGGATTTGCAGTTGTTGCTCAAGAAATTGGAAAACTAGCAAGTAGTACAAAAAATTCATTACACAATGTCAATGATATAGTTTCTAGAGTTCAGATCGGAACAAAAGAAGTATCAACATTTATGAAAGAGAATGCAGGCCAATTAATGGAGCAGAATAAGGTGTTGATAGACACCATCGAGGATATTCGAGGGATGATAAAGCTTTTACAAGAATCAGCAAAAGCAATTGAGCTTGTATATGAGTTGCAGAAAAATCAGAGTAAAGTAGTTGAAACGACCGTAAAAATTAATGAAAGTATTTCCAAAAAAATTAAAGATGAAAATGAGAATTTTTCAAATATTACAGAAATGGTACAGAACAATACGGCAGAAGTTAGTGTATTGATGAATCAGGTAGATAGGCTAAACGAAATGATTTACGAGTTGGAAGAATTGTTAAAGTAATACTATAAAGTATTTATCATTATATGCCATATAAAAACTCTCTTGTCTAAGGCCAAAGACATGCCCAATTCTACATGGGTTCCCCGCCCTTTTGGCGTCAAGACAATAAAACACATCAGCATCCTATATTGACAAATTAATGCAAAGATATATATAATGACCATAGTTAGTGACTGTGGTCATTAATTTGTCGTTTTATAGATTGTTATCGTATATAATTTATCTTCAAGTGTTTCTAATAAAGATTAGCCAAAAGGCGTTACAAATAAATAACGAAATCTCTCATATTAAATCTATGGAGGTGTAATAATGTTTAAGAGAGTTTTATCACTTATTTTAGCCTTATCTGTTTGCTTATCGATTACTTCTACAACATTTGCCAGTGAAATTACTGATTTCTCAGAGGAAGCTCTAAGAATTTCCGATGAGTTTGCTGCTCAGTATCCTAATGGGGCTTTTTGTTTTCCCGCAGTTGCAATAGAAACACAAGAGTATAGCGGGCGAACAGTTGTGGATGTTATAAGACAAGGAGGGGCAGCTGGAGACGTAACAGTGACTATAAAGGCTATTAATATCACAGCTACTTATGGAGAGGACTACCTACTCTCAATTCCGGGTTTAATATTTGACAAAAAAATAGAGGGTAGCAAAAGTGTGCTTCCTGAATTATCAGTAACAGAAACAACAACACCTTCAGCTGTCTCGGCAGAAGGAACAAGTACACCTTCAAATGTTTCAGCAGATGAAACAATTGTACCTACGGAAGTCTCAGGAGTTGAGACAACTACACCTTCAGCAATTACAGAAGTGCCTGTAGCAGCTCCGCCGAAGAACGCCAGCCTTAGAGAAACGCGACAGCAGGCAACCGGCAAGGCTTTTGACAGGGAGAAGCTTGCCCCATTAACAAATCAGGAGAACAGTGAAGTGGATACCGCTTTAGCCGCTGCTGTGAAGTTTTATGAGGAGGCTCCTGGAACAGTATTCAACCTTTCCTTTTCTGATGGAGAACGTAAAAAAAGCTTTAATCTTGATATTATTAATGATGATATAGCCGAGGCACAGGAGCAGCTTGTGTTTGTAATTACCGACGTGTCCTCCGGTGGTGTAATCGGATTGCAAAAGGAAACAACAGTAAATATTATAGATGACGAACCATATGAAATGCCTATTTTAAGATTTTCTGAGAACAGCTATACAGCTTCAGAGGATGCTGCAAAAATTACTATAAAAAGAAGCTCAGGAATAAATTATTATGCAGGAGCAACCATATCTACCATTGGTGACAATGCCAGGGCTGGTACAGATTACACTGAGATAAATCAGAAGATATTATTTGTACCCGGGCAGTCAGAGTTAAGCATTGACATACCTATAACCCCAAATACTAGCGGAACTGATAAGT
This sequence comes from Bacillota bacterium, assembly GCA_023460955.1. Classification (GTDB taxonomy): domain Bacteria; phylum Bacillota; class Clostridia; order Acetivibrionales; family DSM-1351; genus Ruminiclostridium. The sequence continues at coordinate 65,191 of JAEWOH010000070.1, forward strand.
ACTTTTATGTCAAGCTTGAAGCTGATAAAGGATGTACCCTGTTAGGAGATGAAGTTGTACAAGTATTAATACCCAAACAGACAGATATTTCTGAGAGTGTGTTAAAAATCAGTGAAAGTACGCCTTTGGAGGGAACTGAAGGTATATACGCCGGAGTTGAAAAGGAAATAGTCAATTCTAAAGATCTTGAATATGTAAATGGTAAAAATACCTATACATACCTCAAGGGTAACTGGAAGTACATTCAACAGAACGATGATGGCAAGGAGTTAGCTAACGGCTTTCTTAGAACACCGAAGACTTATTTTATGCAGCATTTGGACAAGGCAAGAGCTAATATCGGACTTTATGACACATATCATAAGGGCGGCTACAATGGAAACATAGCTTATGTACGTGCATTTTATACTCAGAATAAAAGCAAAGCATTTATTGCAACCCTTGTAAGTGTGAAACACTTTCATGAAGATGAAATAGATAAGGAAATATTAAGTGAACGTCTTTTCAGTAAGGGAATCTATGATAGTCTTAAAATTCAAAGAGCTGTTAGGGATGAGCCTTTCAAGTTTGAATTTGAGTTGACAAACTGGGAATATCCAAGTGATAAAGCTTATTTCAAAGTTAAAAATCTTGAAATTTTTTACCGGAAAATTGATTTTGATATTCAAGGGCCTGAACCAGACAAATTGTATACCTTTGATTTGAGTAAAACCAGCGATTCCAGTGCTTTCTATAAAACAGAAGAAGTTTCACCTGGCAAAATAGATATTGTCAGTGTTGATAATATAGATAATAAACTCAAGGGGTTCTATACCTCCCAGGCCAGTACCTCTTTTAGAATTAAAGCCAAGGATGTGAAGGATGGCTATTATCTGAAGGGTATTAAAATTCTTAAGGATAATGATAAAGCCGGAGCAAATAAAAAAGAAAACTACTATTTCTTTGATTTAGAAAAGGATAAGTCCGATACTGTTACAATAGACCACACATGGATGCTTAATAATTCAAAGTTTATTTATGAGAATGACACGTTTATTATACAGCCGGTATTTGAAAGAAAACCGGCAAAGTTGACTGTAAGTATGGAGGATAATGGTGACAAGGGTGAAGTTATAAATGTTGTAGGCAAGGATACTCTTTCTAAAGTTTATGATGAAATAAAGTTTTATGATGAAAATGGAAAAGAAACAGGAAAGTACGAATTACGTGTCGGGGATAAAGTAATACTTACAGGAGCCGGTAAAAATGACAACATGGTATCGGGCTACTACGTCTCATATAACGGAGGGCCGAAACAGAGCGAAGGCGGAATGACAAGCGCCGGAATTCTTACAATTAAATTAACCGGGACGGTAAGTGTTTCTCCCATATTTGGTGCACAGCTTCTGAACGTTAAGCGTGACCCTAGTTTCATAAAACAGTATCCGGAAGTCCGAGGAGTTCTGAATTACGGGGCTAAAGTTACAAATGGAGACGGACAGCTTGAAGGTATCAAGTCAGGCCAATATATTGAGTTTACTTCAATACCACCCGAGGGTTATACTACTCTGTGGGCCAATAGGACGGGGGACACAAATGGAAACGGGGTTCTTGACCATAATGAAATATATGACCCGAAAACAGGCAAACTTTACCGCCAATATGATTACGACCTGGACGGAAAATTAGATGCGGAATATGATTCACTTATTTATGGAGAATTATTCGGATATAAGGTCAGTCAGCCGAACCCATTAATCTATTATTACTATGAGCCACTTTCAGGGAAGATGCTCTATAGTGGCAAAGTAAGCGGATATGTTTTTACACCGGAATATACAATCAGGCAGGGTTATAAACAAGTTGAGAATACAAATGGTGAAAAGGTGGACAGCCTGGTGCCTGTAGTTGGTGCAACTGTAAGAATGGGTGGAAGCTACGACAGACAAAACCCTGATGCTCAGTTGGGATATGGCACTTCCACCAATAGCCTAGGGTTATTTGAATTTGATGTGGCTAATATTGTAAAGAATGTTGATTATCTTCTGGGTGTGGATTATAATGGGGTTTCCTACATAGACAAAATAAACTCTTCCTCGGCCAAACAGCTGATCCTGCCTACCTTTACCAGCATGAAACCTATTAGCATAAATGGAGTACCCCAAGGCGGAGAGGATTCCACTACAGTATCGGGCAGTGTAGTTATGGTAAAGGATAAAAAGGTTGACTTTATTTTAACTACTGCATCTCTTGAGAACAATGTAAAAGTTGAGAATGCTATTTTCAGAATTTATTCCTCTAACGGAACATTGGAATCAACCACAATAGAACCTGTTGCTTCTAACAAGGCCACATTTTCAGTGAATCTGAATAGTGCTTTTTCACCAGGTGCAAAAATGACGGCACAGCTGGTTGATCAGAACGGAAATAAAAGCATGGAGTATAATACAGGCTTCCAATTCAGACCACCGATGCAGGCAACATCAATTCTTCCTTCCTTTGGAACTCCGGATGAGGTATCAATCCCTATTTTGGAAACAGTAATGGGTGCTCTGGATTTTGGGCTTGCGCGGTTTACAAATTATGAAGTGAATGATGAGGGCTATACACTCCGCATAGGTGGTACCCATAATTTTAAAGATAAAGAGAAGGTACTGAAAAATACTATTGATAAAGCTAAAAAAGATGGTGATGAAGGGAAAGATGCGAAAAATGAAATTAAAGAGGCAAATAAAGGTGCTCCCAAAAAAGAGGATTCTAGTTTAAAAATTAAATCAACCTTGACAAATAAACTTGGTGTCAAGGTCAGCCTTGAAATGAACATAAAATATGATGCTGACAGGGATCCGGCATTGGGCTCACCCTATTATTTCGGGCACCTGCTGTTAATGGTAACTCTTGAAGATAAACTTACCGTTGAAACAAGAATTATGCTGCCCATAGGACTTCCGCTCATAGTAAGACTGGAAGTGGGGGGAAGTGTTACAGGGTTTATTTACATTACTCCGTATACACCCCTCGGACAATCTGAACCGGTAAAGGTGTATGCCGATAAATATGGGAGTTACCCATATTACCAGGCAGAAAAGGGTTCCCCGGACAGGAAATTTGAGATTGAGGGGGGAATAATACTTGAGCCTTATATTTCTCTGTCGGTAGGTGTTGAAGTTGGAATAGCTGAGGTTTCAGTTGAGGGTAAAGCCCTGTTTAAATTGTTTTTCAGTACCACAAGGAGCGGGAGCGGAACAGTTACCCTAACTGCAACAGTAAATGTAACAGTACTTGGATTTAATGTGTACAGCAAAGAGTTTAAAAAATGGAGTGCCGACCTTTTCGGAAACCCCGATGATGTGCCGTTCAAAATGCTGACCGGTGATGCTATAAACGAGAAGGAATTTGAACCTATCGAAAGAGATTATTTAGAAAAGAGGAGCTCCTGGTTAGGGGATTTATTAACAAATCCGGGCCCCAGCATGACTAATTACGTTGAAAGAACATTATTGGAAGGCGTATATCCGTATCCAGATCCCCAGTTGATGAGAATTAATAAAGATAGTTTGCTGCTGGTATTTATTGATGATGATGTGGAAAGAAATCTTAAAAATCGTGGTGCTCTTTATTACTCAGTTTCACATGATAATGGAGAAACTTTTTCAGAGCCAGTATTGATTGATAATGACGGAACACTGGACTCTAGCCCAAAACTAAAGGATGTGGGAAGCAAAATCATATGCCTCTATTCTTCGTTGGACAGGCATATTACCGAAGGAAAATCCATGGAGGATATTCTGGAAACAAATTGTCTTGAAATGGCAGTATTTGATAAAAGCAGCTGTGAATTTTCGGAGCCTATACAGGTTACAAAGTACACAGGAAGAGTAAATCCTGATGACGGAGCAATGCAGGGGGATTATTATTCTGATGCTGAAGGGGAAATCATATATGATGAGGCAAGTGGGAAGGCATTGATTTTCTATACAAAAACAGACTACACCTCTGATTCTGACCAGTCATTTAGTGCTAAGGATCTATTTGATAGTTATAATACTATTGCATATATGATTTATGATATTAGTACCAATACATTTTTACCTTACAGTGCTGCGGATTATCCTGCAGGAACAACTACAGAGTCAGCAATTCAGTGGAATAGCGACTGGTATGGCCAACGCTTCCTCAATACTGAAATTGTGGACGCAAGCTTACCAGGCGGAGTGCTTTCAGATCCTCTGATTCTGGATTTGACTACCGCACAGGAAGATGGTAAAGCTTATATTGCATATTCTGTGGATATGGACGGAAATGTTGAAACACTTTCGGACAGGGATATATATCTGAAAACATATGATTCCTCTACCCAAACCTTTACAAATGCCATAAAGGTCTCTGATTTGGAGAAGGGAATTCAGAGTAGAGCAGATGAGCGCCCAAGGCTTATAGAGTTTAAAGGAGATATATATTTATTCTATAATTCGGATGCAGAAATCCACTATTACAATCTGGATGTTCTTTTAGAAGCCCTTAGAACCAGAGACCCATCGGCAGAGCCCGGTGATGAAGCATATCAGAACGTAACTCCGGGTATAGCACTTGATTACAGTAGTGGAAATGTCCCTTCAGATTATGAAGTCTTGGTTGGGGATGACGGAAAACTCTATATGGTTTGGACAGAGGATACCTTGAGACTTGCTGATGGCATCGAGCCTGGCTCACAGGAATCCTTAAAACCAGAAAATACATATAACGAAAATCAGATATATGCTTCGGTATTATACGATGCTTTGGAAGTAATTGATGAAGATGGGAAGAGCAAATCAGCCGTCGAACATTACGGAATATGGAGTAAGAAGGTTCAGGTAACTGCGGGGCCAGGCAGCTTTGATAATCCGGGACTTAGTATAATGGCTGATGGACGTATTGTTCTGGCAGCAAAGAAAAGCGAAAAAGTACTGGTTGACGATTCAATTTCATCGCCACGTGAAGAGGATTTAACTAACACAATGCTTGTTACTTTAAACCTGACACCTGTGCCTTTGCCTAAGATAGAGAAGGAATCCATAAGCTTTAATTCAGAATATCCGATACCGGGTGAAGTAACAATAATAACTGCTGCTGTAAATAATCAGGGACTTATACCATATTTGAATCCGGTTGTTGACTTCTATGCTGTTAAAGGCAGTACTGAAACTCTAATCGGAAGTGATATTGGTGATACACCAATATATGGAGGTCTTGAAGAGAAATTCTCTATTAGTTGGGAAGTACCTGAAAATATTGAGAGTATAACAATTAATGCAAAACTCAGAAACCAAGAAGATCACAAAATTATTGCCAGTGCAGAAAAAGCATTGCCCTATGGCAAAAAGCTGGAATACGGGCTGTTTGATGTAGACCATGTAGCAGAGAACTATTACAGGGTTTATAGCGAAGTGTATTATAAGGGAAATAAGCCCCTGGAAAACGCCGAACTGATTATTAACAGAGTTAATACCGATGATACTCTACAGGAGATAAAACGTGTAAGCATTGGTAGTGATATTGTCTATCAGGATATGTTTATCATTAATGAAGGATTCAGAATGTCAGATGCTTACTTGAATAACGGCAAAGCAAAAATTGAGGTGCGCATAGAGGCAGATGGCAAATTGCTGACTAGACAGGAGACAGAGGTTACAAAAGAAATACCAGCACTATATAAGGACTTAATAAACAGGGTAACGGATGTACAGCTCTCAGTCCAGGAAATATCTCTGGCAAAAGGTGAGACAGGTAATATTACTGCAAAGATAAAACCTCTGGAGGTTGGAGAAAATTATAACATTGTTTATGTATCATCAAATCCGGAAGTTGCAGCAGTAAGCAGCGAAGGAGTTGTCAAAGGTCTTGTAAAGGGTAGTGCAGTTATTACAGCCTACGCAGTACCAAAGGTGGAGGTAAGCATACATAATCAGGACGGTTATGCTGTGGAAGGAAGCATACTGGATACTCTGTCCCTGGAGAATTGTAAGAAGGCCGCTGTGACTGTAAATGTACGGGAAACACAAGGCGGCTCTTCAGGCTCTGACTCAGGCTCCGGTTCTGGCTCCACCTCCAACCCCAGTTCCGGCTCAAGTTCCGGCTCGGGGAAATTGCTTCTAAATGGTATCAAGCCTGCAAGCATCATCGTTGAAAATGGCTGTAAAGTAGAATTCAGCCCGTCTGCTGTTGACGAAATATTAAATGGTGCTGAGAGTAAGAACTTAACAGTTTCAATACAAAAGCTTGAAGCTAATGAAAGGGCACAGCTGTATTCCATTTCTGTTAAAGTAGGAAACACGGCAATTACAGGCCTTAATAATTCAAGTGTTCGAATAAGTATACCATATTTATTGGGGGAAAATGAGAATCCCAATGCAGTTGTTGCATATGGTGTTAATGCGATTGGAGAAATGAAAGTTATTCCAAACTGCAGCTATAAAGATGGAATGATAACCTTTACCACATCTGATTTTAGTACCTTCGGCATAGGTCGCAACCTGAAGAGTTTTACTGATGTAAACTCCGAATCATGGTATTCCGATGCAGTTGCATTTATTACTGCAAGGGATATCACCGCTGGTGTAGGTAAGAATATGTTTGCGCCTGATAAGGTTATGACCAGAGAGGAATTTGCAACGTTTGTTGTAACGACCTTTGGATTTACATGGTCAGGAGAAAAGACGGTATTTAGAGATGTTAAGGAAGGCAGTTGGTATGAAAAGTATGTGGGCGCGTTGTATGAGGCGGGTATAATAAATGGCACCGGTAATGGTGAGTTTGGCACGGGAGCTTTCATAACCAGACAGGATATGGCGACAATACTGTATGGGGCACTTAAGAAGAGCGGGGTTGAACTAACTAAAATCCGTGAGTATGATGGCTTTAACGATGATAAAAATATTGCAGGTTACGCGGCAGAGGCTGTAAGGACATTGTATGAGGCTGGTATAATAGGCGGTGTGGGAAATAACAATTTTGCTCCAACTGCAATTGCGACTCGTGCTCAAATGGCAGTACTGATTAAAAATGTGCTTGAGAAGATGTGGATGTAATTTGTCAGTTATGGCACAAAATAAATTCTGTGATGATATTACAGTAACCTTTTGAAAAGGAAGCTGCTAAAATTGTCACAGAATTTATTTAAGTGGAAAAATTTTATATCGTTTCTTGTTTTATGATTCCATTCAGCAGGATTTTAAAGTGTACCAAAAACTGTTCCTTCAAATTTAAATCCGGGTATCGTATACACCATTCAAAGGTAATACCCCTCATGGCTAAAACAAAGTGATTTGCAAGAGTATCAACAGGTATATCCGATTTAAACTCGCCCCGGTAAATGCCTCTCTCTAGAATATCACTAAACATTTTATATAGTTCTCTGTTGTAACTCATAGAATATTTAGTATCTACTGTCTTTGTTATATGTGATTTATACAGGGTTTGCATATTTTCACAACCGATCTTATTAGCAATAACTTCGGCGATATTTTCAACCATTAAAATAAGAAGATCAGATGCTGCGGTTTCATTATTTATACTTTCCAGATAGATTTTGTATTCCGAATCTATTTCATACACATAATCAGTAATCAAGATAGAAGCCAAAGTATCTTTGGATTCGAAATGTACATAGAAAGAGCCTTTTGAAATTCCGGCAGCTTCAACAATGGATTCTACACTTACATTTTCGACGCCGTATTCAAGAAATAAACGTTTGGCTGTTTGATAAATTTTATTTTTAGTTTCAGCAGCTTGTATTTTTCTTTTACTAATTTTCTCTTGTTTCATAATGTCCCCTCAAAATTACAGGTAATATTAAAATTCCCCCGTGGGATTAAATTAGTACGAAATTATCGACATAAAAATTGTGCTTGTCATGACTTCAGTCAGTAATTGTAGTCAGTAACTGTGGTCATTGGATTTCATTGAGTAGTATACCACCGTAAAGTATAAGAAACAAGTTATTAAATATAGCTTATAGGTCAATAATATCAATCTCAGCTCATTGGTATATAAAAGGCACTTAGATTATGAATCAGGAGAATCCTAAAACTATACCTGATAAGTTTGCCGTGATACCTAATATGAAATTGTCTCTTAAAAATTAGGATGGAGGCTTGACCATGGAGAGAATGGTAAAAACACAGATTAGAGGGTATAAAACAAAAGACGGTGCAGGAGTAAATCTGATTAGAGTATTGGGATATGAAACTGAACGGTGTGACATTTGTAAATGCAAGATGCAACTACCACCGTTACTATGCTTACCAAAGGTATCACCGTAACTGCAAAGTGGAAATCTAATGGCGATGGTGTAACAATGGCAGCAGAAATAGTGGCAGTCTATCCTAATTTTTGATTTCTTATGGTTTCTACAACCATTTGCTTAATTTCCCCTGTATACCGTTTATTTTGTATACTTCTTGGCATAAAAATACCCCCAAAGTCATTTTAAGTATATCATACTGTCTAACTTTAGGGGTGCAGTCCAAAACTTACTGCCGCTTTTTAATGCTATAAATAGGGGCGGTACCCTATTACATAATTTTTATAAATGGCATAGGATTTGCAAGTGAAAAAAAGTTAATGAGAGGCAAAGAAAACGCTTACAGCTGCTGGTATAATTGTCTGTGGTTTTATATTTAGTTTGGCTTAGTTAAAGAATAATGTTAGAATAAGATACACTTTAATTGTTAATGTCATCCATAAAATATATAATTAAGTAATGTATAATAACATATTAATGCGCAACAAAATATTTGTAAATTAATGTTATAGGTGATAAAAGAACGACAAGCTAATGTCCCTTTGCCGGATATCTGAGAGATTAATTAGGTGATTATTATGAGGATTGCAATTTGTGATGACGATTTGAAACACCTCGAGGAAATTAAAGCTGCCATGATGGATTACGCGAAAGCATATTCAGGACAGAACTATGAGATAGAATGTTTTGATAACCCGCTTGAATTTTTGCAGCACTATGAAAAATCTAAAGGCTATGACGTTTTACTGCTAGATATCTGCATGACAGGTATTTTGGGTATCGATGTTGCAAAAGAGATCCGTAAAAAACAGGATAAAAACGAAATTGTTTTTTTGACATCAAGTCCCGATTATGCAATAGAAGCATTTGCTCTTAAAGCTGCTCACTATATTATCAAGCCTTTTTCTTCAGAGCAGTTCTTTGAAGCCATGAATAGAGCAACTGAGAAATTTAAAAAAGACGAATCAAAAAAAATCACTTTAAAACTTAGAAATGGTGTAATTAGAACGGTTGAACAAAATGATATTATGTATGTTGAAAGCTACCTGCACTCCAAAAGTGTTTATTTAACTAGTGGAGAATGTATTGAGTCAAGACAAACAATTTTGGAGCTCTCTTCCATGTTGGGAGTGACTGAAAGTGGACAGTTTATATCTCCGTATAAAGGGTTCATTGTCAATCAGAAAAGCATTAGGGGAATTGAACCTGATAAAATTACATTAAAGAATGGCTATCAGATACCAATAGTAAAGCGAAATTTCACTGCCATCAAAGAAAAATATTTTAGCTTTACTTTCAGAAGGGAGTATGACTAAGTGGATATTATTTACATAAATATTATCCGAGGCGTGGTTACTAACTTTTTTGTTCTGTTACACATGGTTTTAGCTGGAGAAGAAAAATACAGCAGAAAAGTCACAATCACCGCATTTGGTTTGATATATCTTGTTCTTACCACTATTACAATAGTGATGTACTATAATTTAGACATTACAAGCTTTTCTAAGGTAAGTGCATTCGTTTGGATTATTTTTGGCATAGTATGTAAGCCATTCTTTAAAGATAGCATTATGAAATGGATGTTTAATGTCATTACCGTCATTAACGTATTTATTTTTGTAGTCATTGTGAGCTTTGCATTTTCCTCCACGCACTTGGGCATGCTGGCAATACGTGTCACAGTATATGGAGTCATCCTTTTTGTTTTTTATAAATATCTGAGAACCTTGTATCGTCAGGTGGCAGATAGATGGCGTTTGTTTTTAGCTGCATCAGTAGCAATTTTACTTAATTTTATGTATGCTATCATGACAGCAAGTGATATTCAAGGTATGCTTTCTGAACGATTTATTTCATTGATGCTTATGGTACTTGTTATGGTACTTCTTTATACTACAATTCTTGATTCATTTAATAGCATTCTTAAAGAATATGAATATCGTATTGAAAAAAATCAGGCTAAACTCAATGAAAGTCTACTAACCAAAGAACTTAACGCTTATGAAGATTTTATAGAAGCTTCAAAGCGACATCGTCATGATCTTCGGCATCATAACCAAATTCTACTGGGATATTTAAATGAGAAAGACCTCCAAGGTGCTGAGGAATATTTAAAGCTATTTAATGCAAGCATTGCAGAAAGCTCTATAGAGCAATATAGTCAAAATTACATTGCCAATTCGGTTTTGTGTCTATATGCAAGGAAGGCACAACTAGAGGAGATAACCTTTACCGCTCAAGCAGATATCCCAAAAAAATTAGTCATTTCATCACCAGAGTTTGGAAGTATGCTTTTAAACATTCTTGAAAATGCATTAGAGGCCTGTAAACGATCCAATAGTAAGAATACCTTTATAACTTTTACTGCCATAACCGAGGATGAAACTCTAAAAATTGATCTTAGAAACACCCTAAGTGAGCAGGTGAGATTTAAAAATGATTTACCAATTTCCAGCAAAGCAAACGGCGGAATAGGAACAAAAAGTGTTTTGAAAATAGTGTCAAAACACAATGGGATGATAAATTTCAAGCAGGAAAACGGTACATTTATTACCCAAATTATTCTTCCAATATAAAATATATATTGCCAAAAAAGCTGTTGTGTAACTATGCAACAGCTTTTTTGTCGTCTTGTGCAGAATTATGTATGTTTTGTGCAGTGAGCGTCGCAAAGGGGCCGCTATTTGGTATGATGTATTTGGGAAATTAGATACAAAAGACAAAGAGAAATGTATTTTTCTGATAAATTAAGTTTTGCCATTAAACTTAAAGGGAGGATTCACAAATGAAGTTTAGCAAGGAAAAATATAAGAAGGTTATAGCACTGATAACAGTATGTGTTTTACTGGTAGGTTTACTCCCTACTGGTGTATACGGTGTAGGCGAACCTAGTACAGGAGTAAACTGGGGAGCCAACATAACAGAAACTATTACCGGTAATGTATTGACCCTTAGCGGCTCGGGTCCAATGAATAATTTCGCTTTAAATGATGGTCACTTAGGAAAATTTTCGAATTATGGAATATCTGAAATAGTTATTGATGATGGCATAACAACTATAGGGAATTATGCATTTTCTATAATTCATATCAATTCAGTAACAATACCAAGCTCAGTAACAAGTATAGGTGCATGGGCGTTCCATTGGAATCAATTAACATCTCTATCAATACCGAGCTCAGTAACAAGCATAGGTGAATACGCATTCGCGAGTAATCAATTAACATCTTTAGAAATACCAAGCTCAGTGAAAAGTATAGGTAATGCCGCATTCCAGTATAATCAATTAACATCACTAACAATACCAAATTCAGTGGAAAGTATAGGTGCTTACGCTTTTCAAAATAATCAATTAGCAGCTTTAGAAATACCAAACTCGGTTACAAGTATAGGTTATGCAGCATTCGGGGGTAATCAATTAACATCAATAACAATACCAGATTCAGTAAAAAGCATTGATGAATTTGTATTTGCAGAAAACAAATTAACTTCTATAATAATACCGGATTCAGTAACAAGTATCTGTGCGAGTGCATTTAGAAATAACAAGTTAACAACAATAACATTACCAGATTCATTGATAAGTATAGGCAACTCTGCATTCGCAATCAATGAATTAACATCTGTAACAATACCAAATTCAGTAAAACATATAGATGAACAGGCTTTTGTGTCAAATAATTTAACGCAGATAACAATACCCGCCAATGTAACAATTGGTGATAGATTATTGGTACTTGATTTTACTGACACAGTTAAAGCTAACTACTTTAGAGCTGCTTATATTTCTGCTTCCAGCGGTGCTGGAACTTATACAGGTACTCAGACAGGAACTTGGAGCAAAGTAGTGCCAATAGACACTACCAGATACGACGAGTTAGTAAATAGTATAAATAGTATAATTCCTTCTGCTTACACCACACAAAGTTTTGCTGATTACAATGCAGCAATAGCTTCAGTAAATTTAACATTAACCAATGCAAATACTCAGGAAGAGATAGATGCTGAAGTAAATAAAATTCAAAATGCTTTAGCTTTATTGGTGTTACGTCAGTTAGAGCCAGCACCAAAGCCTGATTTTTCTATAGAGCCACTAAATCCACAGGAAGTAGGGAAGAGTCTTTTAACTGTAACGACTTTACCGGACAGTACTACCTACTACAAACAAGTAGACCAATTCAAATCAAGAGGTCTGGGAGAGAGTTTTAATCCGGATGGGTGGACAGCTTATACAGCACCTACGAAAGTAAGTGCTGATAACGGTGTGCTTTTCGAGGTTGTTATTGTTGATACCATGGGCAAAGTATTACAATCCGGAGGGTTTAAGCTAAATGACGGGACTGTGACAGCTTTCGATCTTAGCATTGGAATACCAGAAAAAATTTTAGTAGGCAATAAAATTGATTTTGGAGTCAGCGTTACTCCGAGTAGTGGTGCATACGATTTTAAATCCTCTAATCCCGAAGTAGCTACATTATTTTGGACAGGAACTCCAGGACTACAAATAACAGCTGTTACACCTGGAACAGTGAATTTTATACTCACTGCTACCGATGCAGGGAAATTTGAAAGAGTTATTTCAGTTGAAGTCGTTGACAGAAGCGGTCTTGTGGACGCACTTAATAGTATCGCCTTGATTCGGACCCAAGAGTCAAAGTACACACCCGAGACATTTAGAGTTATTCACAATCTCTATGGTGAGATTTATAATGCTTATTACCAATACCCCAATTTAACTTTTGCAGAGTACGAGGCATTACTATCGAGATTTAATGATGCCAAGAATGGTTTGGTACTGGTAAATGGAGCAGATACACAAGCGGTAGCAGCAGCAAAAGCAGCCATAGTTAACGGCACAGTAAATGTATCATATGGGGCTGACCAAACGGCAAAAACAGCCGCCGTGCAGACCTATGTCAATACATTTTTAACAGGCGATGCTTCCGGCGTAACAGCGACAGTAACCTATGTTAGCGGAAACAATTACAGTGTTGCAATTTCAAAAGGTGGGGCTAACGACACAAAGGCCATCACCATGATGATAAATGTAGGGGCAAACCCTGACATTACCGCAGTCAACAATGCCAAAACGGCGGCAGAAGATCAAACCTACACAGACATGAACCAGGAAGCGGCAACAGACGAGGAAACTATAGAAAATGTAATAAAAGCCAAAGCAGAAGCGGCGGTAAAGGATAACAGCGTAACCGTCATAATCAACAATATCTCATACACTGCCCCAATTGCCGGAACCTCAGTAAATCCAAGCGGCACAAACGGCAGCTACGTGTTTACCATAACCGTAAGCAAAGGCGGACAAATACAAACGACAGCAGAAAAGGCCATTACCATCACGGCTACACCTTACAGCCCTATGCCTACTTATAATGTATCAGGGAATGTTAAGGATAGTAATAATGTCGATGTTTCAAATGCAGTGGTTAAACTTATGTCGGGTCAAACACAAATAGGTAGTACCGTTCAAACAAACACAAACGGCGAATTCATAATTACAGGCGTTCCCAACGGCACTTATAATCTTGTTGTCCAAAAAGGTGATATCATAGTAACAACACTAATTACTGTAAGTGGTGGCAACTATGCATCCGGAGCCATAACCTTGCCAAATGGCAAAACAAACAGCATTGTAGAGGTTAGGTCTGATAAGCTTTCTATAGTGGTGGGTGGACTAGATGCACAGTTTACAGCAGCTGCATCTATAGAAGATAATAAGGGTATAACTGACGAAGATAAAAATGTAGTAACAAGCGGGGGAACAGTTGAAATCAAATTTACAGCCGAGAAAAAAGCTGTAAATACTGCACCAAACGCAAGTAATATTACAATTAGCGCAACAGCAGACGGAAATACAGTGGGCATGTTTTTGGATTTATCAGTGGTTAAGACCGTAACCACTTCTGGCGGAAGTCTTTCAACAACTACTACAACACTCGTTGAGCTACCATACTTAATTGAAGTATTTATCCCACTTGAGGAGGCACTTCAAGGTAAGAGCGGTTACGTTATCTATCGTTATCACGGCTCAAGTGTTGATAGCATAACAACAGCTCCAAACGCAGACGGAGAGAAAATTGAGCTTGTAGATAACGGCAAAACCATTAAGCTAAAAGTCAAAAGATTCTCAACCTATGCAATATCGTATACAACACCTGTGGTGCCACCAAATGACAACAATGATCATTCTAATGGTGAGGGATCAGACAGAGTTGAAAATAAATCGGGTAGCGACAGAGTCACAATAAAGACTACGGAGGGTGGCACAATCAAAGAATCGCCAAACAGTACAGACACAGAAAAAGTGTTTGATGTTAAGCCAAATGATGGTTACGTCATCGCAGAAATTGTGGTAAATGGTAAAAGTGTAGGGGCAGCAAAAGAGTATATAATCAAAGACTTAACAAAAGAAGTTGAAATCCAAGCGGTATTCGTCAAAGCGACTGCCCTACCATACTATATAGATATAACCGGTAAAGAAATTTTCATAAAATATTTTACAGTCATAGATGGGGCCATGAAGTACATTGCGCCACAAGGAGTAAAAGTATTATACAAGGACAATGCCAAGTACTTTAGTGACATTAGTGGACATTATGCTATGCAGGAAATTGATTTTGTTGCTGCACGAGAGTTGTTTGCAGGAACCGCACCAGATGTTTTCTCGCCGGACATTCCAATGACAAGAGCCATGTTTGTATCCGTGCTCGGCAGACTGTATGAAGCATCCTATGGTGAGATAGAAGAAAGCACCAACAATCCATTTACAGACACCGTACATGACAGTTGGTATATAAAATATGTAGAATGGGCACACAAAAACGGCATAATCAGTGGCGTGGGCGGTGGAAAATTTGCGCCGGACAGAGCCATTACAAGGGAAGAAATGGCAGTGATTATTGGCAGCTACTTGAAGTTTACAAAATTTGCTATACCTGCTAATCAAAAGTATATAACATTTGAAGACGAAAAAAACATTGCCATGTGGGCAAAAGCTTCAGTACAGTCGGTGCAAAACCTAGGTATTATAGGGGATATGGAAAATTATAATTTTAACCCAAAAGGTATAGTTACTAGAGCGCAAGCAGCAACTATTATATACAGAATGATAAATATAGTTCTAAACTAAAAAACAGACAAGCACGAGAATCAGCTAATGCCGAATGGTTATGTTCGTAATTCAAATTGCTTGTAAATTTAGTCATAAGATACATACAACAAGGCACCTACGGTGTAATTCGTAGAGTGCCTTGTTTGTTTTTATGGGCCTTAGCCTGTTGAGATCGGCAGGTATAGCCGATCCTATTTCATTTTACAGGGCACTCTATTTTAGAACCCTACTTTGCAAGTGTTCAAAAAGTTAAAGAGAGGAATGGAAAACGCTAAACACTGATGTATCAAGGGCTCCAAACAATAAAATAGAAAGCTGAAACCATGACGTAAGAGGGATGACTTTAACGTCCGTTGTTTAGGGTATAAAAAATTAAGAGTAGACTGCATAAATTAATGGTTTCAGAATAAGAAAACTGGGGAAAATGTTATAAGTATAAGAAAATATAGGCAAGTTAAATAGGCAAGTTAAAAGGAGATGACTTTAATGTCAAAAATGCCGATGGTGTTTGTAGGGCATGGTTCGCCTATGAATGCTATTGAAGATAACCAATACACAAGGAATTGGAGAGAAGTAGCAAATAAGATTCCTAAGCCTGAGTCAATAATATCAATCTCAGCTCATTGGTATACGGAAGGCACTAAGATTATGAATCAGGAGAATCCCAAAACTATACATGATATGTTCGGATTTCCTCAAGCATTATATGAGATTTCGTATAATACTCCCGGCAATCCAAAACTTGCTGAGAGTACAAAAAAATTAATAACAAAGCCAAGTGCATTCGATAAATCTTGGGGCATTGACCATGGTACTTGGTCTGTGCTGGTTCATATGTATCCCGAAAGGGATATCCCCGTCTTTCAAATAAGCATAGATGCCACTGCGCCACCAGAGGCTCATTATCAAATAGGCAAGGAGCTAAAATCCTTAAGGCAGCAGGGCGTTCTTATATTTGGCACTGGAAATATTGTTCACAACCTGCGTTTACTTGATTGGGAAAGGACGGACAATGGATTTAACTGGGCCAATGAGTTTGATGATGTAATTCAAGAAAATATTGAAATTAGAAATCATGAGAAAGTTATTAATTATATGGACTTTGGGGAAAATGCAAAATTATCTGTACCCACGCCGGATCATTTTTACCCAATCTTATACATCCTTGGCGCCTCGGACGAAGAGGATAAGATATCAATTAGTAACAAGAGCTGCATGATGGGTTCCTTATCTATGACAAGCTATTTATTTGAATAGATGTAAAACGGTTTCATGTTCAGTATCATTGTCAACTTAACCTGATAAGTTTGCCTTGATACCCAATATGAAATTATCTCTTAAAAATTAAAGATGGAGGGTTGACCATGGAGAGAATGGTAAAAACACAGATTAGAGGGTATAAAACAAAAGACGGTGCAGGAGTAAATCTGATTAGAGTATTGGGATATGAAACTGTTCAGGAGTATGATCCGATTTTGTTGCTTGATTCCTTTGACAGCACGAATCCGGATGATTATACGGCGGGGTTTCCAATGCATCCTCATAGAGGAATCGAAACTATCAGTTATGTGTATCAAGGGAAAATGACTCATAAGGATAGTTTAGGCAATGAGGATACAATTGCCGATGGAGAAGTCCAATGGATGACAGCAGGCTCCGGCATTTTACATGAAGAAAAACTTCCGCCGTCTAAGAGATTGCTTGGTATACAGTTATGGCTCAACCTTCCTGCAAAGGATAAAATGGTTCCTCCGTCATATCACAACATCAAGAACTCTGAAATTGAAGAAATTAAGTTGGAAAATGGCAGGCTTAGACTGCTGGCAGGAAAATTTGAAGGAAGACAAGGATATTTAAGCAAATATCTCCCGCTGGATTATTACGATATTCACCTGAATGCTAATGCATCGATTGTCTTGAATACAGAAAGTGAGCGCTCTGTTATGGTGTTTACCCTTCTGGGGGACGCATATATTGGGGGAGAGTTAATAAAGGAAAAGACAGCAGTGAAACTTACAACAGGCGACTATGTTGAAATAAAAGCTACGGATAAAAATGCCCAAGTATTATTCATAAGCTCGACACCTCTGAGCGAGCCTGTAGTTTGGGGTGGTCCTATAGTTATGAACACAAGAGAAGAGTTGAATAAAGCCTTTGACGACTTAGAAAAAGGGACTTTTTTGCAAAAGGAAATCTCTTATTGACTTAAGGTATATTCATAGTACTGTTTATGTATATTACAAAAGAAATCGGACAAGAGAAAAAGGGACACTGAATATAGTGTTCCCTTTTTGTATGCCAGAAAAATAACTTCCTCATCAATGTAGGGTCTGGCAATTAAATACAGTAGGGAACTTAATATAGCAAAGAACAAGAAGGTAATTGCAGATTGACATAAATATTAAATTGGTTTAGACTTTAGTAGTAAATAATAACATTATGAGGGGGTGTAATGATGAAAGCGAATATTCTGGTTAATATTATGATTGGAAGAAATTCCCACTGCATATCACTTATTTCAGCATTTTTGGTGATTATAGGGGGAAGTCTGTCCAAAATTCAATATTGTTTCCAGAATGAATAATCATCATTACCTAAGAAAATAAAAATCAGACTCAGGAGATTATTCGTTTCCTGGGTTTTTTTATGCTTGTGTCACTGTCTTACTTAATTTCAGATTATTTTTTATGAGCAAGAAATTCTCCAGGAGATGTTGTATCTCATTTTAAGGGGGAGAATTTATGAACTTGATTGAAATGAAAGATATAGAAGTGTACCATGGTTCAAATCACGTGTTAAAAGGAATCAGCTTGGAAATTAAAAAAGGTGAGAAGGTAGCTTTTGTAGGTAGTAACGGAAGCGGAAAAACAACTATATTTAATGTTTTGGCAGGAAATGTAGTCCACGACAAAGGAGACCTTTTTATAGAGAAAAATACAAGATTTGGTTTTGTAGAGCAAATTCCGGATGTTTCACTTAATATGACAGCCAGCGATGTAGTAAACCTTGCTTTTGATAAAGTTTTAGAGCTAAAAGAAAAGATGTCAAGAATCGAAGAGCTGATGGTAAGCGGTACAGTAGAGCACGATTTATTGGCTAAGTATGGCGAGTATCAGGAAAGGTTTGAGCATTCTGGCGGATATGAAATAGAGAATAAGATTTTCAGGGTTTGTACCGGTCTTAATATTAATGAAGAAAACTTTAAAAAGAATTTTAATAACCTCTCGGGAGGAGAAAAGACCAGGGTTTTGTTAGCAAAAGCAATTCTAAAAGAACCTGAAGTGCTTCTTCTTGACGAACCCACCAACCACCTCGATTTGGCCTCAATTGAATGGTTAGAGGGCTATATAAATGAATATAAAGGAACAGTATTAATTGTTTCACACGATAGATATTTCCTTGATAATGTAGTATCAAAAATAATTGAAATAGAAGACGGCAAAGCAAGAATGTTTAAGGGGAATTATACGCATTATCAGAGAGAGAAGGCAGAGATATTAAGAATTAAAGAACACGAAGCTGCACTCCAAAAGCAAAAGATAAGAAAAATAGAGGCAACTGTGAAGAGACTGCATGACTGGGGAGAAAAAGCGAGCGGTAAAAAAGGCAGCAGAGAGAGTGCAGGGGTGTTGCACGCAGCCGCATTAAAGCTCCAGGAAGAAGCAAATGAGCAAAAAAGGTTACTAAAAAGGGAAGAAGAGCAAAAACTAGATGGCAGTTTTTCTGCAAGTAAATTTTCTAGTCAGGATGTGGCAGTTTTAAGGAATGTGTCAAAAAGCTATGGCAGCAGGTGTATATTAAATAACGAAAGTCTTGTTATAAAAAAGGGCGAAGCTGTTGGAATCCTAGGTGATAATGGTACGGGTAAATCTACTATTTTAAAAATCCTGATTAATGAAATAGACCCTGATGAGGGCACTGCTAAACTCGGAGACAGCGTAACTGCGGCTTATCTTCCCCAACATATTAAATTCGAAAAGGAAGAGTTAAGCATCCTTGAGACTGTAAAGCGAGAGTTGAAAATTACCGAGGATCTGGCAATTCCACTTTTAATAAGATTCAAATTCTGTAAGGATGAGTTCTATAAAAGTATATGTAATATATCTGGTGGAGAGAAAATCAGGCTTAAAATTTGTATTTTGATGCAGAAGAAGGTTAATCTGCTTCTTCTTGATGAACCAACAAACCATCTTGACTTTAAAGCAAGGGAATGGCTAGAAAATGCTATAGAAGAGTTTGATGGGACTTTGATTTTTGTATCTCATGATAGGTATTTTATTAATAAATTTGCAGAAAGGATATTGGAATTTAAGAACGGTAGATTATATGATTATAAAGGCAGATATACTTATTACAATGAGTTGAAAAGAAAAGAACAAAGCTTTTTAATAGAAAAAACTGCTGATAACCAAAGAGATAGTAAGCAACGAAAAAATTATAAGGCTGAAAAGACTGGTATAAAGGATAAAAAGAATGACAACTTTAATATAGTTCAAATTGAATCGGAAATCGAAGAACTAGAAAAAACAAAAAAAGAGTACAATAAAGAGCTTGACTCAGAAACTGATTATAATAAGTTAAATGACATCCTTGTTAAATTAAATGAAATTGATAATAGAATATATATCTTAATGGAAGAGTGGGAAAAATACTGCAATTAATTTAGTAATGGCGTTTATCAGCTATATTTTATAACCTAGCAATTTTTTATAGGAGGATAAAGTATTGATTGTGTTAAAAAATATTAATTTGGGGTTAAGATTTATTCTAGAGTTGGCAGCACTGATATCATTAGGATATTGGGGATTTAATATAAATGGAGCTACGATTTCAAACTGCCTGTGAAAATTTTTCTGTAAATAGGGAATTCTATGATAATTTTTAGAGCGGATGGAGACTTATTTGAGTGCCATCTGCTCTTTGACTATATATTCAAATGCATTTTCTGTCAATATTTGATTGCACTGTTTTTTCTATTGGGATAAAGTATAGATAAAGATAAATCTGAATCTGCTGAGGAAATAATGCAGTACTTCAAAAGCAAAAATTCGTTTTGGAATATAATGGATAAGGATGTGAATTAGATGAAAGAGATTCTCTCGGGAGCAGGAATCATTCTATTGTATGTCGCGGTGCTTGCGACTGCTGCATTCTTGATTCGCAGGTTTACGCATATCAAGGATGAGCTGTTTCGCAAGTTTCTTCATCTGATTTTGATAGTCGCTCTGATGTTCTGGCCGTTTGTATTTGAGCATTGGTATGCGGCAGCAATCACCGCGCTTGTATTTACCGCGCTCTTTTATCCACTGCTTGTTCTATTTGGACGCATCAAAGCATTTTCAAAGTTTGTGTCTGAACGTAAAAAAGGTGAGTTCAAATCGAGTATGCTGTGGGTGCTTTTGATGTATGCCGTTGTAGTCGCAGTGTGCTGGGGCTGGCGCGGTGAAAGACTGCTGACAATTGCAACTGTCAGCGCGTGGGGCTATGGAGACGCGGCGGCGGCTCTCATTGGAAAACGCTTCGGGCGTCATTTCATTGAGGGAAAGCATATTGAAGGACGCAAAAGTGTGGAAGGCAGTCTCGCCATGTTCTGCACATCCTTTGCCTGTGTGCTTACTGTGCTTCTTATCCGCGGCGGTATGGCGTGGTACGATTACTTAATGACGGCGCTTGTAACGGCCACCGTAACGGCGGCAGTTGAGCTTTATTCACTGCACGGAAGTGATACGGTAACCTGCCCGTTTGCGGCAGTGGCAGTGATTCTGCCGCTTACATGGTTGTTCGGGGGGGTGTTCTGATGCAAAGCAAGATTGGCAGCCGGACGTTGTTGATGTCTGTGATTATGAGTGCACCAGGGCCTCTTGTTGTAGGGCTGGGACTTATCGCCGGAAGAAGCTCCACTCAGATCGCGGACTTTTTCCGCAGGAGTGCGGAGTTGTTGGCTATCATAGTCGCCTTTGTCGTGTATCGCAGAACGAATCGCGATGGTGGGATGGATGCAGCTTTGAAAGCGCACATGGAACTGCGCTCAAACCTGTTTGTCGGCGGGATGATGTGCGTCAGCGGCATATTCATGGTCATATTCGCAGTTTTCGGCGGAAACGCAGATAAAGGCAACGTCATCGCCGGACTTGCCATCGCCGCGATGGGTGCTGTTGCCAACACGATTTTCTGGGTACGCTATACGGTTCTCAGCAGAAACGGCGATAGTGCGATACTAAAAGTGCAGAGCAGGCTGTACCGCGCCAAATCACTGGTGGATATCTGTGTGACCGGCGTGCTCATTGTAGTAATGCTAATGCCGGGATCAGAGGTTGCACGGCTACTTGATTTGGCAGGCTCGATTGTCGTGGCGCTGTATCTCGTATGGTGCGGAGCGAAAACCGTATATGAAAACGCACGTCAAAAACCCTTAACCCGGTAGCAGATTCTTCTATGCTGCCGTTATGAACTGGGACGGAGAAAAGAATTTCGGAATTTGTGGGAAAGTACGGTCGCTTTTCGGAAAAGAACGTACCACCGTTCTCCGACAACTTCCAGTTTGTAGGGATGACAAATATGCAAAAGCAGGAGCTAAGAATTAATTGTTCTTAGCTCCTTAAAATTTATCCTAAACGCCCTTGAAACATGATTGACAATTCAACCAAGGCTACCCTTACATCAGAAGAGAACTTAAAAATAGGGGATGACATCCCAATTGTCCTTCCAGCGGTTCATTGCAGGCGGGTATTTTTCATCCCACTTATGAGTGACTGCCTCTAGCTGTTTTAAAGCTGCTTTTTCGTCTGGGGCAGTATATATGGTCTTTAGATCCTTAGTTCGTTCTGCTACTTGTTCCAATACCTCTGTATCTACATTGGATACTGAGATTAACTTTTCTGCATCTGTACTCATTATGAAATACTCCGCATCAGTTTTTTCAACTGATGCATTTATGGCCCAACCAAGTCCGTTTGCCAGGCCTGATAAAAATACCACCATAAATATCATCAGAACAAGGAGGCTCTCTATCAGCACATATTTTGATATGCTATGCTTTATTTCTTTCCCATGCTAGTTTCATAATTTTACCTCTTTCATTATATGATTATCCTGAATATGACCAAAAACAAACGAAATTATCCTAATACATAAAACTATAAATGTAGCTTTCTACTATGTGATTTGGTCACAGATATTAATTTAGAAATCATTATAATTAGGATTAAGATAAGTTTAAGAAACGAGGAGGACGACTATAATGTTTGGTTTATTAAAGAAAGATGACAGCAAAGTAATTAATGTAAATGATATAGACAGCCTTATTGGAAAGGTTGAAATAATTGATATCAGAGAACCGTATGAATACAGAAGTGGAAGCATAAGGACTGCTAAAAACATACCAATGGGTAATTTGTTAACAAGCCCTGAGAAATATTTAGCAAAAGATAAAACGTACTATATCATGTGCCAGTCAGGTGGAAGAAGCGGAAGAGCCACAAGGGCACTTTCTAAAGAAGGCTTCAATGTTATTAATGTTTCCGGGGGTATGGGTTCTTATGTAGGAATGAACAAAAAATAAATATTTAAAATTGGGGGGAGTATTTCATGGGACGAAAGATATTGATTATTGGCGGCGTTGCCGGAGGAGCATCTGCAGCTGCAAGACTAAGAAGAAATAGTGAAGAAGATCAGATTATTATGTTTGAAAGGGGACCTCATGTTTCATTTTCCAACTGCTCACTCCCTTACCACTTGAGCGGAATGGTTAAGGAGGCAGATGATCTGGTTTTAATGAGCCCCGAGCTGTTTTTGAAACAATATAATATAGATGCACGTGTAAATAGTGAAGTAATTGCAATTGATAGACAAAACAAAACTGTAAAAGTTAAGAGGGTAGATTCAGAGGAGTACTATAACGAAAACTACGATAAATTGATATTATCACTAGGAGCTTCTCCGATTGTACCTAAGTTTCCAGGTATCGAAAATGTGAATGTATTCACGGTGCGAAATGTGGTCGACATTAATCGATTGAATCAATATGTAAAGCAAATGTATACCAAGGACATAACTGTCATCGGTGGTGGATTTATCGGAGTTGAAGTTGCTGAGAACTTAAACATGGCAGGCTACAATGTATCACTGGTAGAAGCTTCTGATCAAATACTCAGACCCTTTGATTATGATATGGTTCAGATATTCCATAAAGTATTGATGGATCATAAGGTAAACTTAATTGTAGGAGATAAGGTAGAGAGATTTGAGGAAAATAAAGTTGTCTTAGCTTCGGGGAAAACTGTAAATGCTGGTGCTGTGGTAATGGCAATCGGGGTATCACCTGAAACCTATCTTGCAAAGGAAGCCGGTCTTCAGATAGGAGAAACAGGTGCCATCAAGGTAGATAAAAACTATCGTACCAATGACCCGGATATCTATGCAGTTGGCGATGCAATCGAAGTTTATAATGCATTGACTCATTCCATGACCAAATTATCCTTAGCAGGTCCAGCATTAAAGCAGGCAAGAGCAGTTGCAGATCATATTAATCATAAGAGTACCTTGAACAAAGGTTATATTGGTTCTTCTGCAATTAAGGTATTTGAATATAATGGTGCATCTACCGGATTGAATGAATCCTTAATTAAGGCACAAAACATAAACATCAATTATGACATTGTTCGTGTAATTCTATCCGATAAAGTGGGACTTATGCCGGATGCGGCACCAATGCATTTTAAGTTACTTTTTGAAGTTCCTACAGGAAAGATTTTGGGAGCTCAGGCGATTGGCAAAGGTGATGTTACAAAGAGAATTGATATTGTTGCCACCGCCATTAAGTTCGGAGGAACACTAGAGGATTTGAAGGATCTGGAATTTAGCTATGCGCCTCCGTTTACCACCGCAAAGGATATTGTAAATTACGCAGGATATGTAGGCTCAAATCTCCTAAATGGCGACTATAAGCAAGTGAATGTTGATAAGGTAAGAGAGCTTGTTGAAAACAATAATATTATTATCGATGTAAGAGAAATCAGAGAATTTGAGAGAGGGCATATCAAAGGAGCAATCAATATTCCATTAAGTGAACTTAGGAAAAGAACAGACGAAATTCCAAAAGACAAACCGGTATATTTACACTGTCGAACCGGTCAGCGCAGCTACAATGCAACTTTGATACTTCAGAATTTGGGCTTTCATAACGTTATTAACATCACGGGTAGCTTTTTAGGAATTTCATTTTATGAATACTATAATGACAAACTGAGTGGAAGAGAAAGCATTGTAACTGAATACAATTTCAGATAAAGCATCGAAGCCTATGTGACCTTATCACAGTATAATATCAGAATATCTGTATAATAAAATTATAGGAATTAATAAGCAAAACTTAAACCAGGAATTATGAAAGGAGAATGGATATGAGTGTACTGACAATAACACAAGATAATTTTGAAAAAGAGGTTATCAATTCAGATAAACCGGTATTAATAGATTTTTGGGCACCCTGGTGTGGCCCCTGCAGAATGGTAGGACCTGTAGTTGAACAGGTTTCAGATGAGGTAAACAGCACAGTTAAAGTAGGTAAAGTTAATGTGGATGAGCAACCGGAACTTGCACAGAGCTTTAAGATCATGAGTATTCCGACACTTGTGGTGATTAAAAACGGGAAAGTAGCTCAGCGTGTTTCAGGAGTTAAATCAAAGAACGCTATTTTATCGATGCTTCAGTAGAATATTTTGTGTCCTCTCGTCCCACCTAGCTCATTAAGTTGTACTAATATATGTGACAAATATGATATAAGAGTAGAGTACAAAAAATGTACCCTACTCTTTATCAATATATATAATAAATGATTTATGGCAATTTATTAGAGATTTGATGGAAGTGCTCTATTCTGTCAAATTTCTAAGTTTGTCCTTGTCTAAAATATGGATTATTCCTCTGGATTGAGTTAAAATACCGTTAGCTTGAAAGACTTTTAGCATACGGGACACGACTTCTCTGGCACTGCCAATGTATTTGGCAATTTGCTCCTGTGTAAAATGCAGCTCAGTAGAATTTGCCTTTACAGTTTCATCTAAAAGAAAGATGGCTAGTCTTTTATCAAAGCTCATAAACAATATCTGCTCCATTGCCCACATAACATCTGAAAAACGCTCTATGGTATTCTTGTATGCGAAGTTTTCAACGTATACATTTTTACTGCTTAGTTTACTGAATGCTCTAATATTGATTAAATAAGCATCCGTGTCCATTTCAGCATCTATATGCACATCGAAGGTAATACTTTTTAAGATACAGGAAGCAGAAAGCACGCAGATATCGCCGGGTGATAAACGGTATAAGGTTACCTCACGCCCATCCTCAGATAAAATATAGACACGTAAAGCACCATTTTTTATAAGAAGAACTCCAATGCACTCATTGTCGGTACTATAAAGATTATAGCCTTTACTATAGGATAAAGTTGAAATGTTTTTTTCAACTAATTCTATTTCAGCTTCATTTAATTTATCCCAAAAAGAAAGTTTAGATCTGATGTATGTCAAATCGTTCAGTTCTAGCATAACATTCCCGCCAATCAAGATTATATTTATTAGATTTTATCATTAATAAGCATGAAAATAAAGCAATACCGGAGCTGATTTCACGGTTTTATAACCGTTTTATAATATGCCGTTTCAACCCGAATTATGTGACGTGAAATAACTATATATCTTATATTAACAATCGCTTAAATCTGTGCTGATTTTCTGTAATAAACGTGGTAACCTGGCAGCAACCTATGCTATAGTTACATAAAACTTCGGAGATAACATAGTAATACTTGATCCTGTTACATAGCTTGCTAACGTGTTATTGTGTTTTTGCTCTGAAGCGTGCATGAAGGTAAAGGAAGAGGAGAATAATAATTATTGATTGATCCCAAAAATAAGGAGAAATAAATATGGCAGGAAATAGAATAATTTGTACTAAAAATAATGTTGATTATATTACCATCAGGAAGGCTATGATATCAGGCGCAAGGACAGTAGAAGAAATTGCAGAACTTACAGGAGTTTGTACCGAGTGTGAAGGATGTAAAGCTGAATTAAATAGTATTCTTACTTCTGTTTGCGGATGCAAGAAAGTTTCCTTAGAAGCCGTAGTAAATGCAGTTAAGGCAGGTGCTGATACGGTGGAAAAGGTTGGAGAGATGACAGGAGCAGGTACTGGCGTAGATGAAGTTACGGGTGAAGCATGCGGAAAGTGTAAGGCGCTAATCCAAAATATTATTGACTTAGGAAGATAGTTTTCCTTGACCATCATTCCAACTTGGAGAATGCTCAACTAAAGTAAATACCCGTTGGGGAGTATCATTTTAAAAGGATTACCATATTATCCATATGGTAGTTCTTTTTAATTTTCATCTTGAAGGAGCATAAAAATTCGGAAAGGCACCTTAATAGGCGTGTGTTCGCAGATAATGCCACTTACAAACTATCAACACAAAATCGAAATGGAAACCGGTAGTACCATTCAAATAATATAAATTATAGATACGGCATAAAAATTTGACGATTTTGACTGCTATATTTAAACTGATTGCAAATTCAATAGGATATGATACAATGTTGATGATTGATAAAAATATAACAAACTTTTAAGGAGGATTCTGAATGAGCAGATTTACATTGCCAAGAGATCTCTACTATGGAGCTGACTCTCTAGCTGAATTAAAGAATTTAAAAGGTAAAAAGGCAATCCTTGTATTAGGTGGCGGGTCCATGAAAAAATTTGGATTTGTTGATAAAGCACTTGCATATTTAAAAGAAGCTGGGATTGAAACCATATTATTTGAAGATGTAGAACCAGATCCCTCTGTTGAAACAGTTATGAAGGGTGCAGAAATGATGCGTGAATACCAACCTGACTGGATTATATCAATGGGAGGCGGTTCACCTATTGATGCAGCAAAAGCAATGTGGGCTTTCTATGAATATCCGGAAGTTACTTTTGAAGATTTGTGTATTCCTTTCAACTTCCCTACCCTTAGAACAAAAGCAAAATTCTGTGCAATTCCATCTACATCAGGTACTGCAACAGAAGTGACTGCATTTTCCGTTATTACAGATTATGCAAAAGGAATCAAATATCCTCTTGCTGACTTTAACATTACACCAGACATTGCAATAGTTGACCCTGTACTTGCTGAAACCATGCCTAAGAGCCTTACCGCTTACACCGGAATGGATGCACTGACGCATGCTGTAGAAGCATATGTTTCTACATTGAATAGCGTATTTACAGATCCTCTGGCTATTAAAGCAATCCAGATAGTTAATTCTGACTTACTAAAATCCTACGATGGAGACATGTCCAGTCGTGAAGTGATGCATTACGGACAATGCCTTGCAGGAATGGCATTCTCTAATGCCCTACTTGGAATTGTACACTCAATGGCTCATAAAACAGGTGCCGCCTTCTCAACAGGACACATTACACATGGTCTTGCAAATGCGATGTACCTTCCATACGTAATCAAATACAATTCAAAAGTTGAAACAGCAGCAGCTCGTTATGCAGAGATCGCTAATTCAATTGGTATAACAGGCACTGTTGAAGAATGTGTTGAGGGACTCCGTAAAAAAATCGTTGAGATGAATAATTACATGGGAATTCCAAATACATTAAAAGACTTTGGAATTATCGAAGCAGAATTCAGGGAAAAAATATCAGCTATTGCTGAGAATGCTGTAAATGATGCATGCACAGGTTCAAATCCAAGACCGATTAATCCGGAAGCTATGGAAAAACTATTTACGTGCATTTATTATGGCTTAGAAGTAGAATTTTAAGCATACAGATTACTTGAGTTGAAGTATACTTTTATATATCAGAAGAGCCTCATTTTTGGATTAACCGGAAATGGGGCTATACTTTTTTCGTTTGAACTTGACTCATATGCTCTACAATATGTGATTAATTGTCACAAACCTATTTTCCGCTGCATCACCTCATTTCTTTTATACATGTGCCTTAAATTTTAATGCGTTAAAGCAGGTGCTGATGCTATCATCCCTATTAACAACACTATGCAAAAGTTGTACACTTAGTGTAAAGCAGATTCTTATAAATCCTGTAATATGTTATTCAGGGAGGTGATTATATGAACAGCAGTAAGGCTTTTGATGATGTGGTCTGTTACCTTGAAAACATTGTGCTTAACGATTGTGAAATTGATTACAATGAAATATCAAAAATTACAATGAGTCCGGCAGCTTTGTTTCAACGAATTTTTATTTTTGTATCAGGAATAAGCATTTCTGATTATGTGAGAAAACGCAGATTGACTTTAGCCGGATATGATTTGAAAAATAATGATATTTCTGTTTTGAATGCGGCGTTAAAATATGGTTTTCAATCCCATTCCGCATTTTCTCGTGCATTTAAAGAGCATCATGGTATTGCACCTTCAGAAGCGAAACTGGAAAGCGTTAAATTAAATAATTATCTTCCAATTAATTTTTCAGAAATGAGATTTATAGGAGGAAAACGAATTATGGCAGAAATGAAAAAGATTATTTACAAAGAAGCGGAAGAACGATTAATGGTGGGAATGCATCTCAAAACATCTTTTGTTGAAGCAGGTAATGTATGGCAGGAATTTTTTAGAAGTGATGCACTTGATAAACTAAATATGCTGGCAGATGTCAAGTGCTGTGACGACATCCGCTCAAATGTCGGCATAGGCTTAATGTATAATTTTAAGGATATGCATAACTTCCAAATCATAATCGGTGATTTTGTAAAGACCGGTACGCAAATACCTGATGGATTATTTTCAAAGCAAATACCAAAAGGCTTAACCGCCCAGGTTCAGATTGAAGGAGGGAACATTGCAGATATACTTGATTCGGCGTACTTATTAATAACCGAAGCTATTGAAAAAACCGGAAAAGAAATTGATTATGACAATTTTTATTGGTGTGAAGTATATACATGCGAGGGTTATAGTGAACCCTTAAGCCGAGGTGAAAAGGTAACGGTGGATTATATAATGCCTGTTAAATCAAAATAAAAACATAAAAAATACTTAGCTGTTTTGGATTAAAATGCAAATATGTAAGCAATAAGTTATAAAAGTTTGTAAATAAATATTTCCCATAAAGTGGTGACGCTGGAAATTTTACATAAAGAAAAAAGGACTTGTGTTTGACTTTGCCGAAATAGATTAAAATCAAGGCTATAAAATGTAACCTTAATATTTTTTCTATCAGGAGGATTTGAGAGTATGAGAAATCTCAAAAAGTTAATTGCAATAGTCTTAGCGATATGCGTACTCACAACATTTTCGATACCTGCATTTGCTGATGGTACCGCCAAGTCTGATGCACAGTATTTGGAAAAGCTTAATGTAATTAAAGGCGATGGGAATGGTGTAGATGCCGATTACCTTGCAAAAGGAACTACAAGAATTCAGGCGGCAGTAATCTTTCTTAGATTGTGTGGATTAGAGACTGAGGCTCTTAAATTTTCATCTAAAGAGAACTTTGCTGATGCTGATTCATTAGCATGGAAAGAAGGAAGAAATATTCTGGCATATCTCAAGGCTAATCCGCAGTTGGGATGGATTGGCATAGGCGGAGACAGATTTGATCCTAACGGCCCCGCGACTGCTCAGATGATTTACAAGATAATGCTTGAAGCCTTGGGTTACAAAGCAGGTAAAGACTTTACGTATGCAAACACAATTAAGTTTGCAGCTGAAAAGGGCCTTACCAAGATCAGTTCTGTAAAAGGTCAGATAAGCAATGCCAATTTGGCAACTGCACTTAAAGAAGCTCTTGATAAGCCAGTTGCCGGCGGAACAAAGACGCTTGCTCAAACGCTCGGCTATGATAAGGCAACTAATGGGGAACAAGGGACTCCAAGGGTTACAGTTGATGCGAATGGTTTTGATGCCAGCGGAAGAGTTGTTGCTTACTATGGCTCACCGGATAGTATTGACGGAGTCATTGAAGATGCTTGGAAGCTCGCTGAACCGGTAAATTTTACAAAGATAAGTTCCGGGAGTACGAATACAACAGCAACCATGAGGGTATTGTGGGATGATAAGGCTGTGTATTTCCTGGCTGAAGTAAAGGATGCTAACATTTCGGATGCTTCCAGTAATGTTTATGAAAAAGATAGCGTCGAATTTTTCCTGGACGAAGATAATAAGAGATGCGGGACATATGAAGGCGATGATAGCCAGTTTAGAGTTAATTTTAAGAATGAGAGATCCTCTGACCATGGGGATTTAACAAATCTGTATACAGCTGCAAAGACAACAGCAAGCGGTTATGTAATTGAAGGCCGCGTTGCTTTATCTCAGGCCACGGCCAATGGCAAGGTAATGGGTATGGAAGGTCAGATTAATGATGCAACAGGAAGTACAAGAATAGCTACTATGAATATATTTGATACTTCAGGTACTGCATATCAGGATACAAAAAAGTTTGGTCAAATGCTTTTAACTGGTAAAGGCCCCAATTCTGTATCAAAATCAAACTTCTATGATTTAAAATCCTTAGTCATGGGTGCAAAGGATATTGAACTGCAACGCTATTCTAACGGAAATGCAGTTGACACACTAATTAAAGCTTCAGAAGCTGCGATTGCTGACAAAGCTTCAACACAAGCTAAATTTGACGACTTGTGCATTAAATTACAAGCTGCCATTGATAATTTGGTACACAACGACTTATCCTTTGATGAAAAAGAGTGCAGAGATATTCCAAAGGCATACAAGACGTCAGATCCTCAGAGCATAAGAGGATCTATCGTAAGAGTTGACTACAAAACAAATACTTATGATCAGGAAGCAAAAGCTTTAGACAAGTATATGCTTGTATATCTGCCTCACGGATATGATGCCAACGACAAAACTAAGAAATATGATATAGTATACCTGATTCATGGTAATGCCGAGAGTCAGCATACTGCTTTTGGCGATGTTGGTCAGAATACTGAGCTTATGAGAGCAGTTGATAATTTAATTGCTGATGGTAAGATGAAGCCAATGATTATCGTTACTCCTACCTGGTATAATACAGCTCCATATACTGCTGAGAGACAGAAGGAAGATGGGCTGTTCCGTATTAAGAATTTCCATAATGAATTAGTGAAGGATATCATACCTACAATCGAAGGAAAATTTAATGTATATGCTCAGTCTAACAGTGAAAAAGACTTGCTTGCAGCAAGAAATCACAGAGCGGTTGCTGGATTTTCCATGGGTTCCGCCTGCACCTGGTATAACTACATTTATAGTATAAATTACTTTAAATACTATGTTCCAATTAGCTTATGGTGCTGGCAGGATGTAGACTCAATAAAGAAAGAAGGATATAATTTTACAGGAACCGATGATGAGATCAAAGCTAAATATTTAGCTGAAATCGCTAAAAAAGCAGGTTATACAAAAGATGATATACGAATCTTCTGTGCAACAGGGACAGCTGATTTAGCTTATAATGGGATGAATTCCCAAATAGCTGAAATGAAGAAACTTTCTGATACGTTTGTTTATTCAGCAGATCTTAGAAAAGGAAACTTCTATTACATAACCTTGAAGGGCGGAGCCCATAACTGGACCTGCGTGGATCGTTATTTATACAATATCCTGCCAGATTTGTTCCTGGACAATAAATGATTATGTTTTAAATGAAAACGGCGAAGTAGTTTCAGTAAAATGATAATCTAAAAAAGTAACAGGAGAGATATAATTCATATCTCTCCTGTTACTTTTTTTGTGGTGTGCCGGTTATGGCCTTAACTTGCTGGTGAAAAGATGATTCCAACGCACTTAATTGGTGGGACTTGCTGTAGAGAATGTGCAACTAAAAAAATTAACCATACTTTATCCGATAAAGATATTATATGTCATCCATACAGAAGATTTCTTAAGAAATGTCATGGTCAAGTTTATTTGACAAACTGGAAGCTTTATCCTATAATAAAACATACCGACGGTCGGTATGGAGGCGGTACTAATGACTAAAAAATTAGCAAAAGAAACTAGAGTAGACGCACTTTTGGATGCTGCGATAGAAGAATTTGTTGCTAAAGGATATGAGGGTGCATCTATCGATACAATAGCAAAAAGAGCAGGTATTAGTAAGGGGGGATTTTATCACCATTTTTCCAGTAAAGAGCTTTTACTAATGGAAGCAAACCGAAAACTAACGGAACCGGTAATGCTAATGGCAGAAAAAGCCTATAATAATGAAAGCCCTTATAGCGGGTTATGTATATATATAAGGGAATACCTTCAATACTGGGTTGAAAGACCAAAAGAACTGAGTTTCTTTTTTCTATCGATGTCAAAAGCGCTTGAATCAGACATATTAATGAACTATTACAAAGAATACATGGAAATGACCACTAAGTTTTTTATTAATATGTTTCAAAAAGTAGATGCATTGAACGAAAAGAAATACGAAGATCATGAAATAATGGGAATAACCTTAATGGGCGCATTGGATGGGATTATGCAATATCTAATTACTAATCCGGATAAAGATATTGAAACATTAGTTGAACGAATGCGGAAAATTTGGTTTTAGAGTTTTAGTATTTATTCTTAAAAAATTGATAATAAATAAATAACTGGAATGTGGTGGTAGTATGAAAAGAGTAAAATTGGTTTGTTTTTCGGGCACAGGAGGTACAAAACGATTCACCTCATTATTAGAAACTGGTCTTATAAAAAAAGGCTGTGACGTAAAGGTTTTGTATTTAGAAACTAAGTTAATAAAAGCTGCTGCAAGTGAAGGTACTTTAAATGACAACTCATATGATCTTATTACAATTCTTTTCCCCGTACATGCGTTTGATGCACCTGAACCAGTTTATAAATGGATAAAAACGCTTCCAAATTGTCAAGGTGTGCCTGTTGCACTTATTTCTGTTTCGGCTGCCGGTGAATTTTGGATTAATCAGGCTTGTAGAATGGGATTAATAAAAGCATTATCCAAGAAAGGTTATGATGTTTTTTATGAGCGCATGATTATCATGCCATTTAATATGCTGATTGCTACAAAAGAAACTTTTTCAATGCGTCTGCTTCAATTGCTTCCGATTAAATCTGAAAATACTGCTGAAGAAATCCTTGAATTAAAACGGAGAAGAATAAAACCGCAATTAAAAAGCAGGGTTTTAACTCGTTTTGCTAAAGTTGAAAAGTTAACGTCAAAGTTATTCGGTAAAGAATTAAGAATTAAAAAGTCGTGTACGCAATGTGGTCTTTGTGTCAATAGCTGCCCTATGGAAAATATAAAAATGATTCAAGGAAAACCTAATTTTGGATGGCATTGTGTAGAATGCCTTCGATGTATATACATATGTCCTTCGCACTCCATTTACCCTCTTATATCGCGATATATGGTAATTAAAGGTGGATATGATTTGGAAAGGCTGGAAAGAAAATTAGAAAATACAATACTTGAGTCGGATGAAGAACTTACATCTGGAACGTACTCATTTTTTAAGGATTATATAGAAAACGAATGGATATAAATTAACAGATCTCTCAACCTACGCAGGGATCTGACTTTCATTTTAAATGAATATTAAAAACCGTGATAAAAACAGGTCAAAAAAGAACGCTTTTTTGACCTGTTTTTTAGTGTATTCATAGAAGCGTAGAGATTTTCCATTGATACACCTTAGAAATATAATTTCAAATAAAAATAAAGGTAGTAAAAAAAATCATACTGTTATACTTACAGTCTGAATCCTATAATAATTAGAATCAATAATATTTATTTTAATCTGAAGAACAAGGGGGGATATGATGCTTCAATTTAATTTTGAAAATTCATTATCTTTTTTAGGTATTAACAGTGTTTATGAATATATAGAAGATAATAAAAAAATGCTGGAGGATATTTTTTCTCCCAAACAAGAAGATAAGGCTAAAATCTTTGGTTGGTTCAATGTTGAAAAGTGGACAAACCAAGAACTTGTAGCAAAGATGGAAGGCAAGGCAAGGGAAATTCGTGAGAATGGAGAAATCTTCGTGCTTGTTGGTGTAGGGGGTTCTAACAATGGTGCCCGCTCACTAATCAAGGCTTTCACAAAGCAAGGCGACGTTGAGGTTGTGTATGCAGGCAATAATCTTTCCGGTAAAAGCATCTGTGAGCTGCTGAACAAGCTTAAGGGAAGATCGGTTTATATTAATGTGATTGCTAAAAACTTTGAAACCTTGGAACCTGGATTGGCCTTCCGAATTCTCCGGAACTTCATGTGGGAGGAATATGGCGATGATATTTCAAACAGGGTAATTGTCACAGGCACAGCAGGCAGTCAACTGAACCACTTGGCAGATAAAAACGAATACATGTTTTTGCCGTTTCCGGAGGATATTGGGGGCCGTTTTTCTGTATTATCACCGGTTGGTTTGTTCCCTGCCGCGGTGGCGGGCATAAATATAAAGGAGATTATCCAGGGGGCAAGGGATATGGAGCAGATGCTGAAGTCTACACCTTTCAGGAGAAATCCGGCAGTTGTCTACGCAGCTATCCGCCACCTGCTTGAAGGGCAGGGCTTTGCTATGGAAATCCTTTCTTCCTTTGAACCTGCACTGGAGTTTTTTTCGAAGTGGTGGGTTCAGTTGTTTGCCGAAAGTGAGGGGAAAAATTTAAGGGGTTTGTTTCCTGTTGCCTGCTCTTTTACAGAGGATTTACATTCTGTAGGACAGTATATACAAGATGGCAGGAGAAATCTTATGGAAACCTTTCTATACGTAGAGAGTCCAGCTGAAAATTATATTATACAGCCTGATACCAAGGTTAGTGATGGCTTCGATTATCTAAACCATATGGATATGAAGTGCATTGATGATACTGCATTTTGGGCAACAGTTAAAGCACATGCAGCAGGTTCAGTGCCTTGCAATATTATTACAATTCCGAAGCTGACTCCTTACAATTTTGGCCAATTGTTTTACTATTTTCAGCTTACATGTTACATTTCGGGAACGTTTAATGGTATTAATCCCTTTGATCAGCCGGGGGTTGAAGAGTACAAGAAGGAAATGTTTCGAAAGCTGAAAAAGTATGAATAAATTTCATACTGACATCTTTACGAGTTACGGTTTATTATGAATACACAATAAGTCATACTTTTGAGAAAAGAGGGATACTATGAAAGAAAAGCAGAATAATTTCAGTCAAAAAGTAGCAAAAATTCCAAGCTGGGTTTGGCTAGTTATTTCTTTTCTATTAGCATTGTTGCTTTTACAGTTATTATCTATTATGCCAAAAACCGCAATGGTATTCTCATCTCCGTCTTCAATTATTGAAACCTTTATTAAAAGGGCAGCAGACGGATCTATTTGGAGACATATAGGTGTTAGTTTGTTTCGTGTATTTGGCGGGTTTGCGTTTGGTTTTATAATTGCAATTCCAGTTGCATTCCTTATGGGTTGGTACAGTGTTTTTAGAAACTTAGTAGAACCATGGATTCAATTTATTAGAAATATTCCGCCAATTGCTTATATACCACTGGTTATAGCGGGTGTTGGTGTTGGTGAAGAAGCGAAGATCGTAGTAATCTTCATCGCAACCTTCCTTGTAAACGTTATTTCTATTTACCAGGGTGTTCGTAATGTAGATACGACTTTAATTAAAGCAGCAAAGGTTCTGGGTGCAAAGAATGGCGATATTTTCCTTAAAGTAGTTGTTCCAGCCTCAACCCCTTTTATTCTGGTTGGTGTACGACTTGGTTTATCAGCTGCATTAACAACACTGATTGCTGCTGAAATGACAGGTGCCTCCAGCGGACTTGGTATGATGGTAACTGCCGCAGGACAGTATTTCGACATGTCAACTGTTTTAATGGGAATCCTTATAATTGGTATCATCGGATTATTACTTGAGAAACTTGTAAAATATCTTGAAAGGAGGCTTACAGGATGGCAGGAAACACAAGCAATGTAAAGGTTAAAATAGATAATGTAAAAAAGATATATAATGGCCGAAATGGCGAAATGGTTGCGCTTAATGGGGTAAGCTTGGACATTGCTGATAATGAGTTCGTTTGTGTAATAGGTCCCTCAGGATGCGGAAAGTCCACTCTTTTAAATATTATAGCAGGTCTTAATGAGGCTACATCAGGAAAGATTTATGTGGATGGAAAAGAAGTCAATGGGCCTGGACAGGAGCGCGGTGTTGTCTTTCAGCAATATGCTCTGTTTCCATGGCTGACAGTAAGTAAAAATGTAGAATTTGGTCTTAAACTTAAGGGGATTAAAAGTCAGGAAGCCGCTGAAATTGCAAATAAGTATCTTAAAATGGTTGATTTGCAGGATTTCGCAAACAGTTACCCAAAGGAACTTTCGGGAGGAATGAAGCAGCGTGTTGCAATAGCAAGAGCCTACGCAGTAAATCCTCAGGTTCTGTTAATGGATGAACCCTTTGGCGCTTTGGATGCGCAAACAAGAACACAGCTGCAGACTGAACTGTTAAAAACCTGGGAAAATGAGAAGAAAACCTGTTTCTTTATCACACATGATGTAGATGAGGCAATAATTCTGGCAAAGCGCGTAGTGATAATGAGTGCACGTCCTGGTCGTGTTAAAGAAATTGTTAATATTGATATTCCACATCCCCGTACCCAGGAGACAAAAATGTCAAAGGAATTCATAGACTTGAAAAACTATATATGGAGCAGGGTCTACCAAGAATACCTTGAGGTAAGAAAATAGTATGGATTTTGATGCATCAGCATTTAAAATTATAATTTAATGGGAGGAATTACTCATGAAAAAGTTCTTAAGCCTTTTACTAACAGGAGTTTTAACTGTATCTATGTTTTCCGGCTGCGGTACAAAAAGCAGTGAAAACCAGGGTCAGGCAAGTACTTCCGCAAGTTCGTCCACTTCAGCAGCTACCACAACAAATGCTCCAGCAGAGCGCATTAAGATGAGAGTTGCCTATATGCCAAATATGGGAAGTGCCAGCACTCTGGTTACAGCTATGGAAATGGGTTACTTCGATGAGCAGGGAATTGACGTAGAAGCCGTTAAGTTTGCAAAGGGACCAGAAGAAATCGCAGCTATGGGCAGCGGAAATATTGACGTTTCTCAGATCGGACATGGAGCACATGCTCTTGCTGCAAAAGGACAAGCTAAGATATTTGCTCTTGATGGCACCAGTCTTGCAGATGAAGTTTTGGGCAACAAGGAGAAGGGTGTTAACACAATTGCAGATCTAAAGGGTAAGACAATTGGTACCTCTCTTGGAACTTCCAGTGAGATTATATTGAATCTTGCATTAGCTTCAGCTGGTTTGACTCAAAAAGATGTCAAAATAGTACAGATGGATCCATCCGCTGCTGTTACAGCTATGGTTACAGGTAAAATTGACGCATGTGCAATATGGTCACCATCAACTATTACAGTAAAGGAAAAGCTTGGTGATAAGGTTGTAATGCTTGCAAATAATAACACATATAAAGATCAAATGGTTTTCCCAGGCAGTTGGATTTGCACTAATGAATATTTCGATAAAAATCAGGATAAGCTTGTTCGCTTCACAAGAGCTATTTTAAAGGCTCAGGATTATAAAAAGAGTCATATAGATCAGGCAGCAGAGTGGGTAGCAAAATTAATTGAACAGGATCCAGCAATAATTAAGCAGTCCACAGGCGAAGGAGATTGGCCATCAGCAAAGTTTGTTTATGATAGCGCAAAAGATGGTACATTGAAAAAGTGGTATGAAAATCAG
The DNA here is from genome assembly GCA_023460955.1 of Bacillota bacterium. Taxonomy (GTDB): domain Bacteria; phylum Bacillota; class Clostridia; order Acetivibrionales; family DSM-1351; genus Ruminiclostridium. The sequence goes on from JAEWOH010000070.1 coordinate 103,316, forward strand.
CAGAAGTCCTTTATTAGCAGTGGAACTTTGGAACAAGCTGTTGATGTTGACACTTATTTCTCACCTGAAATTATAGTTAAAGCGTACGAGGAAAACCAAAAATAAATATGTATAAATAGAAACTGAGCATAACTTTAGGGCTATGCTTGGTTTCTTTCTTTTAAATCCTTAACTTGTAAGAGTTTGGGATTTATTTCTGTAAATGGGGTTTTACCATTAGTGGCTTTGATTATCGTTTAATTTTACATAATAGTGGTACACTAAGAATCAATATTAATAGACCAATTGGGGGAATTACTTTGTTAATTCTTATACTAGTTTTTCTTGCTATTATTTCAATATCACTGGTGATTTTTAGAAAAGATAAAGATTCCATGCTGCTTTTAGGCCTATGCACAAGCCTTATTCTTATGTTTTCGGGAATTATTATATATACGGCTAAAATAGGGGGATTGAGTAGTTCTCAGGAAGTGTTTCTCTTTTTGTCACCTATAATAAAAATTAAAGTCCAATATATGGTTATAACCTTGGATAAGCTGGGATACTTAATCGCATTTGGACGATTCTTATTTCCTGCCTTTCTATTGATGATCGCTTTAAATTATTCAGTGATCCCATTCATTCAACGTAATTTAAGGTGGTCTGCAATAGTGTTTATTTTTCCTATAGTATCATTAATACTATATTATCCAAGTGTCTTTTACACAATGGTTAGGGGAAGGTTTGCTCTTCAGAAGGGTATAATGTCAGTAATGCTTCTTTGGGTTTTTGCATATATTGCCATTGCGGTTATACTATTAGTCAAAGAATATGTAAGTATAACTATCCCGTATTTTTCACGCCAATTCCGATATATTCTCTTTTCTCATATTAGTTTAGCATTACTGTATGGTATTTATAGTGTACAGGACCCGATCCAGGTTTATCAGCTATACGGGGCAGAGTACTTGTGGGTAAGCGGTATTTCATATGCCAATCCATCGTTGTCTTTTTTAGGATGGTGCTTGCTGAGTGCAGCTACCATTTTATTTGTGGTTCTGGGTTTTTATAATCTTATCGGTTATTCAAAGGTCTATTATGAGGATGACCATGAGTATATTAAAATGCAACGGAAATTTGATACTGCAAGCACCGGAGTTTCGGTGTTTGTGCATAGTATTAAGAATCAGCTGTTGTCAGCTCGTGTACTTAACAAAAAAATTAATCAGGTATTTAATTCCGAAAAACCTGAATTGGAGGAACTAAAAAAATATACAGACATGTTAGCCCAAATGAATGAAAATATGATGGAACGAATGGAGGAACTCTATAAATGCACAAAATCTAACTCCATCTCTCTTATACCGGTTGCTTTGGATTCTATCGTTAAAATGTCAATTGACAGAGTACGTCAGAAATATCCTGATTTTGATGTAAAGCTTGATATGACAGCTAATGTATATGTATTGGCAGATAAAGTTCATTTAAGTGAGGCGATATATAATCTGCTTATCAACTCTCAGGATGCTGTTGCTGCAGCGACAAGAGGAGCGGAGGGCAGAATAGAGCTTTCTACTCATAAGGAAAGGCTTTATACAGTTGTCAAAATAAAAGACAATGGAATAGGTATTTCAAAGAGCAAACGAAAAAAAATATTCGACCCTTTCTATACCAGCAAAAATACCAATTACAATTGGGGTATGGGGCTATACTACGTAAGGCAAATAGTACAGAATCATTTTGGAATTCTTAGATTTGAAAGTATACCGGAAGAAGGAACAACCTTTTATATAATGCTTCCTCGTTACAATAAACAATAAGATTGAAGAAAGAGATGAGATACTGTGGAGAAAATAATTAAAATAATGGTTGCAGAAGATTTTGATCTTTTACGAGAAGACTTGTGTGAATTAATAAACAGACAAAGCGACATGAAAGTAGTAGGAGCAGCAGCTTCAGGAAAAGAAATTACTGCACTTTCTCTGGAAAAAGAATGCGATATAATTCTTATGGATATTGAAATGGAAAACATAAGAGCTGGCATTGTTGCAGCACAAGTAATATTAGAAACCAAACCACAGCAAAAAATAATTTTCCTAACCGCCCATGAAACAGATAATATGATATTTACAGCTATGGATACCGGAGCAGTTGATTATGTAATCAAGGGCAGTAAGGAGGAGGAGATTCTCGAGCACATTCGCAAGGCTTATGAAGGTAAACCTATATTGGAAACTAATATTCAAGCAAAAATAATGGAGGAATATTCCAGACTCCGTAAGTCTGAGAGAAGTCTGTTGTTTTTTATTACTAACGTATCCCAGCTTACAAAGACAGAGCGTGAATTAATTCAATTGCTGCTGCAAGGGAAAAAGGTAAATGAAATAGCAAAGTTGCGTTGTGTTGAACTAATAACTGTCAAAACACAAATCAAAAGTTTGCTGCGCAAATTTGGCTGTACCCGCTCAAAGGAAATAGTAAAAATTATTCAAGAATTAAATCTTACTCATCTGTTTATTTCGAAGCTATAGATTTCTTTATTTTGCAATTGTACAGCTTTCGCGTTTTGTAATTGTAAAGGGTATATCTATTTTAATCGGGAGGCTGTGACCATGTTCAATACGGTCTATTAATGTTTTTGCTGCTATTCCTCCCAGTTCATTTATTGGTATATGAACGGTAGTAAGCATGGGAGAAACATATTGTGCCATGTCTATATCATCAATACTGATAATGGAAATGTCTTCTGGTATGCGCATTCCAGCTTCCTTTATGGCCTTCATGGCACCTATGGCGGTTATATCATTAGCACAGAAAAGGGCAGTGACTCTTGTTTTATTATTTAGAAGCTTTTTTGCACCATTATATCCGCCATCAGTTGACAATTGAGTATTGATGATATTTTGATGATTGATAGGAAGGTTTGACTCCTTTAAGGCATCACAAAATCCTTTATACCTTACTTCACTTATTGTTTCTCCAATATAACCTATGTCAGAATGTTTCAGGCTTACAAGGTATTTTACTGCAGCTAAAGAAGCTCTATAGCCGTCGCAAATAACCTGATCATAGTTGCAATCAATGCTATTAAGTCCTGCGTAAACTATATTTTTATAGTGTTTTTTCAGAAATCCCGAGAGGTTAGGGTTAAACCTTCCAAGAACCACGACACCGTCTACCTTAGTACTGGAGATAATGTTAAAAGTATTAGAGCTGTTTAAATCAAAAGCAGAAAAGGTATACCTTAGTACATAGCCATGTTTAAAAGCTTCTTTTTCCAATGAACGGGACAAATCTAAGAAAAATGGTTCATCTATTGCGTTTTGTGATCGAGCCACAATACAAGCCAGTCCCCTGGTTTCCTTTACTATATTATTTTTATTTTCTCCAAGTTTTAGACTCCGTGCAGCTGAATTAGGCGTATAACCAGTTTCTCGGACAATAGACCAAATCTTCTCTTGTATTTCCGGGCTTGCTGCTTTTGTGTCAGAGCTGTTTATAACTCGCGAAACAGTAGAAATTGATACACCTGCACGTGCTGCAATATCCTTTAATGTCATGGTAAAACCCCCACACCTGTAACTTAATCCAATAATGTTAATACACTAATACATTTAGAACAAAACAATGAAATTCTATTACCGATGGGATAGTATTTCACAGCTTGCAGATAATAACTCCATTAACAAAATTATAATAGTTTCATTTTAGCATATCTACTAGTATCTAAGCAAACGTTTGGGTAAAATCTATGCAAAACATAGAAAAAGTTGTGCTACTATAATTATATATTAACTTAAAACGAAGGGCGGGGTGAATCTGAAATATATATTTTTAAATCTTAAAAGGTTTGATATTCCCCAAAATTTAGGTGGGGTCAACAGCATTGCACCTGTTGAAAATTGGGGTAAATATATTGTAGAAAATACACAGGAAAAATTAAAAAAATTTGGTGCCAACAATCTGGAGTTTGTAATGTTTTTCCCGGAAGCTCATTTAATTGGAGCTGTCAGCGCAAGAATAGAAGAAAGTCCTGTTAAGATAGGTTGTCAGGGTGTGTTCAGAGATGATACGACTGTAGGTGGAAACTTTGGAGCTTTTACTACAAACCGTACTGCCAATGCTGCTAAGTCATTGGGATGTCAGTTCACACTCATAGGACATTGCGAAGAAAGAAGAGATAAGCTTGGAATCATGCAGGAGGCAGGCGCTGCTGATACTGATGCAGTCAATCGTTTGCTTAATAAAGAAGTAAAATGCGCAATAAAGGCAGGATTAAATGTTTTATATTGTATAGGAGAAACCTCGGAAGAGCAAAATACGTGGGATGAAGTTTTAAGAAAACAGCTTCAAATTGGACTTGATGGCGTAGATTTATCAAAAGTTGCCATAGCCTATGAACCGGTTTGGGCGATTGGACCTGGAAAAACTCCACCATCAAAAGAATATATAGAAAAAATAGCACGTTTTGTAAAGCAAGAAACAAATGGCTTGCCGGTGGTTTATGGCGGGGGACTTAAATCGGACAATGCAGAAATGCTTGCATCCATAGCCGAAATTGACGGCGGCTTGATTGCTCTTACAAGATTTAGCGGTGACATTGGATTTTATCCTGATGAATATTTAGAAATTATTAATAAATATACTGGTCTCTAAACTAAAAAGAAAATTAGGAGGTAAAAAGTTATGAATTTATCATTTGAATACGGACAGGGCACAATAGAAGCTAAGCTCCCTGATAATACTGATGTATTTATACCAGGGGAGACAGTAGCTGACCCGCCTTATATTGAAGATGTTTACGAGGCAACCAGGCAGTCAATTTTAAATCCTATAGGCATGGAACCATTATCAAAGCTTGCTAAAAAAGGCTCAAAGGCTGTCATAATATTCCCGGACAGAGTTAAAGGCGGGGAACAGCCAACATCACACCGTAAGGTATCTATAAAAATTGTTCTTGAGGAGCTATATAAGGCAGGAGTAGAAAAAGAAGATATTATGCTCATATGCTCAAATGGACTTCATAGAAAGAATACAAAACAGGAAATACTTAATATATTAGGTCCTGAAATATTCAATGAATTCTGGTATTCTCATCAAATTATAAACCATGACAGTGAAGATTATGAGCATCTTGTTGACCTTGGAACAACAAAGCGCGGAGATCCTGTTTTGATGAACAAGTATGTTTATGACGCAGATGTTGCTATTCTGATCGGACATACACAAGGTAATCCTTACGGTGGGTATTCAGGTGGATACAAGCATTGCTCAACAGGTATAACACACTGGAAGTCAATTGCATCTCACCATGTTCCTGAGGTCATGCACCGTAAAGATTTTACTCCAGTTAACGGAAAATCAATGATGAGAACTAAGTTTGATGAAATTGGTCAACACATGGAAGAGTGCATGGGCAAGAAGTTCTTTGTTTGCGATGCGGTTTTGGATACAAAATCAAGACAAATAGAGATTAACAGTGGTTATGCAAAGGAAATGCAGCCAATTTCATGGAAGACTGCAGATAAACGTACCTATGTTCATTGGGCAGAGAAAAAATATGATGTCATGATATTTGGTATGCCTCAATTTTTCCATTATGGTAATGGTATGGGCACAAATCCTGTCTTTATGATGCAGGCCCTGTCAGCACAAATTATAAGACATAAGAGAATACTTAATGATAATTGTGTTATTATTTGTTCTTCAATTTGTAACGGTTACTTCCATGATGAGGAGTTCCCGGGCTATCGTGAAGTTTATGAATTGTTCCAGAAAGATTACAATCAAGTACTTCCTGATTTAGATCAGTATGGTCAATATTTTGCTACAAAAGAAGAGTATATCAGAAAATATCGCTTTGCTTACGGCTTTCATCCATTCCATGCATTCTCAATGATAAGCTGCGGACATATTGCTGAGATGAATACTTCTGCTATTTACATTGTAGGAGCGCAGGAACCAGGGTATGCAAGAAGCATGGGACTTAAAACAAGATCAACTATTGAGGAAGCTCTCGAAGATGCAAAGAAGAAATATGTTGGGCAGAATCCAAATATTCTAGCATTACCACGGGCATTCAAAACAAATGCAGTTCATCTATGTATGAAGAACAGTGAAGAGGGCAATTATGGTATAGATTTTTGCCATCATAGATAAAAGCAATATTCAAAAGTCATAAGGGGATACTAAAGGAATGAATAAAAGTATTTGGAATGATCTGGATATAAAGAAGGTAATCCGCTATGCTGAAAATGTTCAAGGAAAAGTTGTATTGGGATTAGACGGTTATATCGATCAGGTATGGCAGGTAGTTGAAACCAGATTCAGCACCAGTGAATATACCCTGATAGATAAAATGAAAAAGTTTGGCGAACTGATAGTTAACCGCGGCAATGGAGGCATGGCTAATGAATTAATTAAGAAACGCAGAAGCTTCGGGGGGTTTACAGCTAATACCGGGAGGACCCTGTGCAACTTTCAGTTGGATACTGTTATGCTTGGAATGTACGGTAAAGCTTCAATTGACCCGGTATTTAACGAGTTTGTGGAAAAGTCTACTCTTATTTCAGTAGGTGACCCTGTTATAAGCAATATACTTGAATTCAGCGACGGAAAAATAATGCTGCCAAATTTACATGAACTGTTATCATTAGAATGGAAAGATGTAGTCAAGGCACTTGGACATGAAAAATTGAAAGAAATATTCGAAGACGCTGATATTGTAGCTTTAGGATATTGGTCAAGCATGCCAATGTTTGATGAATTTATTACTGAGATCAATAATAAATACTTTAAAGAAAAATGTCCAAAGAGAATGTTTTTCGACTTTGCAAATATAAAGAAGAGAAGCGTTGAAGCAATAAACGATACCTTTAAGTTGTTGGGAGATTTAAATGATAAAATACCTATGACTTTAAGCCTTAATGAACATGAGGCTGCCTTGCTGTTCTCCTATTATGGTGAAGTTGTTTCAGAGAATATTGAGGCTGTAGGGGCAACGACGTGTTCCATAAGAGAAAAAATAAATCTGGATGAAATAGTAATTCATACTCAACATTATGCTGTTGCTGCTTCTAGAACAGAGGGAATAGGAATATCTATTCAGGATTATTGTGATAACCCTGTAGTTACTACAGGAGCAGGAGATACCTTTAACGGAGGCTATATAGCTGCCTGCCTGGGGGAACTTAATTTAAATGAAAGACTGGCAGCCGCAAATGCTTCAACGAGATTCTATATAATGAATGGTTATCCTCCAAGCAGAGAGCAGCTCATAGAAGAAATAAAAGGAATAAAGGAGAGATTAAGCTGTTGATTTTTTCTTTATAGGTAGGTGGATAATTTGATCTATTTTATTATCGCATTAGTGGCATGTTCAATAGGCAGTATGCTTGGAATTGGCGGCGGAGTAATTATTGTACCTACGCTGATTTCTCTGGGAATCTCAAAGGAGCTGGCTGCTGTAAGCTCATCATTAACAGTTTGCATAATGGCTGCTTTATCATCCTATACTTATATGAAGAGAAAACAGGGTGATATAAAAACAGCACTTGTAATTATTATTGGCAGTATTCCGGGATCATACATTGGAGTGTACTTAAACAAAATAGTTTCACCTGGGTTGTTTAACATTTTGTTCAGTCTTTTAATAGTATTGCTATTAGTTCTAATGCTTATAAAAGATAAGCTTCCGAATATGAACCTAGGGAAAGTATCCAAGGTTATGTTTGGTTTATTTATAGGAATATTATCAGGGCTTTTTGGAATAGGCGGAGGTCCAATTACTATTCCGGTACTGTTAGTTTTCTTTGCGCTAACACAAAAAGTTGCCTCTGCAACTTCAAGTTATGTAACACTAGTTACGGCATTAATTAGCGTATTGTCAAATATAGCATCAGGCAATAACGATTTATCCCTTTCTTTATTTATGATACCAGGTGCAATAATTGGGGCTAAAATAGGGACTTTCCTTAACAAAAAAGTAAATGAAAAAGTTATAACTATCACGTTTAATGTCTTGCTTATCTACTTGCTTATAAGGCAGTTTATATAAACACATTAAGGTATTATCTGAGGTATTGAACACTGATTAATTTGTGATAGTCCTCATTGAGCGAAACAAGGTAAGCATTTAAGGGCGGTGGCATGAATGATTTATATAATAGAAAGCGGATTTCTCAAAGTTGAGATTAACAGCATGGGAGCCGAACTTTGGTCTGTGGTCGCCCAAAATGACGGAAAAGAATACTTATGGCAAGGCGACAGAAATGTTTGGGCAAGACGTTCACCAATACTTTTTCCATACTGCAGCAGGCTAAAGGATAATAAATACAATCTTGGCGGTGAGGTATACGAGGGGTCTATTCATGGCTTTGCCCGGGATTATGAGCATGAGGTATTCAGCAGAACCGAAGATTCAATTGTTTTTGTTCTTAGCAGTAATGAGCAAACCTTAGAGCTTTATCCATATAAATTCAAGCTGTATACAGAATATAAACTGGAGAGCAACAAACTTCACTGTTCTTTCAAGGTTGTAAACGATAATGCTTATGAGATGCTTTTCAGTATCGGATACCATACAGCACTTAGGTGTCCCTTTGACAGCACCAGATCCATTGAAAACTATAGTCTGGTATTTGAAAAAAAAGAAACACCTGTAGAGCTTTTATGTAATGAAGAAGGTCTTTTGAGCGGAGAGAAAAAGATATTTTTTAGTGATGAAGACACAATTGAATTGCATGACGGAATATTTATACGGAGCTTTCTTTTGTCAGAGCTGAAGTCACACTATGTAAGCATTGTGGAAAAAGAAACAGGCAGATATATAAAGATAAATATTAATAATTTTCCGTATACGGTTTTATGGTCTGCACCTGGAGCGGTTAAGTTTATCTGCATAGAGCCCTGGTACGGTCTGCCGGATTCACACGATACTGATGGCGAATTTACTAAAAAGTTAGGAATTCAAAGGATCAATCCTGAGGAGAGTTTTTCCTGTACGCAAACTATTGAATTTGGAACAATATAGAAAGGAGTAAAAATGACACAAAATATATTGCTTAGAAATGGGAATGTGCTGTTGGATGGACAGCTAAATACTTTAGATATCCTCTTGGTGGATGGAAAAATAAATAATATCTCACAGGATATTTCAGCTGGCGAAGAGGTTGAGGTATTTGATGCAAAGGGTCATTTTGTACTTCCGGGATTTATTGATATTCATACCCATGGCGGGCTTGGGGTTGATTTAAATAACGCAGGAATTAACGATATAATAAATCTTCGCAAATTCTTTGCAAGCTGTGGTACAACAAGCTTCCTTCCAACTCTTCTCACCGATACGAAGGAAAAGCTTTATGAATGTATCAAAAACATTATTGAAGCTAAGAAGACAAGTAATGAAGGCAGCAGCATATTAGGCATACACCTGGAAGGTCCTTATCTTTGCAAGGATTATAAGGGGGCAATGCCTGAACACCTTTTACAAAAGCCTTCTGTAGAGGACTTTAAATATTATCAGCAGGCTGCAGAGGGCTCAATTCTGTTAATGACAGTTTCGCCGGAAGTAGAGGGAGTGCCAGAATTCATTAAGGAAATCAGCAGTACCGGTGTCGTAATTTCTTTAGGGCACAGTGGAGCAGATTATGAAACTACGATGAAGTGTATAGAAAATGGCGCGAAAAGTGCGACTCATACCTTTAATGCCATGAAACTTCTTCATCAACATTTTCCGGCAATCAGCGGTGCAGTTCTTGAAAGCGATATATACTGTGAAGCAATTTGCGATGGATTACATCTCCATTCAGCAGTTGTACGCATACTGCTTAAAGCTAAGGGGCTTAATCGTGTAATAGGAGTAACAGACAGCATCATGGCTGCAGGACTTGGGGATGGCAAGTATAAGCTGGGGGTTAATGATATCGTTGTTATAAATGGAGATGCACGCCTTGCAGACCTTTCAGCAAGAGCGGGAAGTACTCTTACAACCGGCAAAATGCTTAAAAATCTCATTGAATTTACAGGCAGGCCTCTTTCAGAAATCTCAAAAGTCATGTCGGAAAACCCTGCCAGACTTTTGGGTGTTATAGATAAAAAGGGTACTATCGAAGCAGGAAAGGATGCCGATTTAGTTGTTCTAAATAGTGATTATGATGTAATCGGAACCTTTGTTTCAGGTAAGAAGGTTTTTTAACTCACAATTATTGTTTTCGGCTATTATGCATAATACGCAATTGTTTTTACTTAAGGCAATTCAGATACTAATATATGATTGGAGGAAGTTAAAATGTACGAATATTTTAGAAAAACTGCTGAAGAGCTGGGAACTAATGCAAAAATAGATGTATTGAAGCTTGGTGATTCAGGTGAAGTGTTCTATGAAATGGCAATGGAAATGATTAATGAAATCAAGGAAAATAATATCTCAGGCAAAAAGACGGTATTTATATGTCCCGTAGGCCCTGTAGGACAATATCCTATTTTTGTACGTCTTGTAAACCGTGATAATATAAGCCTTAAAAATGTATGGTTTATAAATATGGACGAATACTTAAATGATGAGAAGCAGTTTATAAATATTGAAGACAAGCTAAGCTTCAGAGGTTTTATGAACCGGGAAGTCTACAGCAAAATTAAGGATGAACTGCTTATGGCAGAAGAGCAGAGGGTATTTCCGGATCCAAACAACTTGAACTATATACCTGAGCTTATTGAAAAGCTTGGAGGGGTGGATGTATGCTTGGGCGGAATTGGGATTAATGGGCATGTTGCCTTTAATGAGCCTGAGGATGTAAGCCTGGAAGAGTATGTAACTCGTTGTACAAGAGTGCTTGAAATATCAAAGGAGACCAGAACAATAAACTCAGTAGGCGACTTGTGCGGAGCCATTGATGCTATGCCAAAGTATTGTGTAACTATTGGCATAAAAGAAATTTTAGCTGCTAAAAAAATCAGATTATATTGCTTCAGAGATTGGCATAGAGCTGTAGTAAGACAGGCGGCTTATGGTGAGGTATCAGCTCATTTTCCTGTTACATTATTTCAAAACCATCCTGATGCAAAAATCACAGTAAACTCAAACGCTGCAAAGCAGCCATTCTAAACGTTGGAGGGTAAAATATGCCGCTTATTCCATTAAGACCACTACTTGAAACAATAGAAAAGTATAGATTTGCACAAGGTGCATTTAATGTAAATGCAGTAGCACAGGCCAAGGCAGTAATAGATATTCACAAGACATTCAGATCAGCAGCAATATTGCAGGGAGCTGATCTTGCTAACGGCTTTATGGGAGGCTGTACTGACTTTTCCAAGTCAACCCTTGAGGATAAAATCAGAGGTGCAAAACGAATTGCAGATGCAGTTAAAAGCTTTGCTGCAGAGACAGATATTCCAGTTGTTCTGCACCTTGATCATGGAAAGGATTTTAATTCTGTTAAGGCTGCAATTGATAATGGCTATACATCAGTTATGATTGATGGCTCCCACCTTAAATTTGAAGATAATGTAGAGCTAACTCGAGAGGTTGTTAAGTATGCCCATGAAAGAGGCATCTCCGTTGAAGGGGAATTGGGTGTTTTGGCAGGTGTTGAAGATGATGTATTTGCTGAAACTTCAACATATACCAACCCTATGAAGGTAGTTGAATTCTTCAGAAAAACCGGAGTAGACTGTCTTGCAATATCCTATGGAACCATGCATGGTGCTAGTAAGGGTAAAAATGTAAAGCTTAGAAAAGAAATTGCGATAGCATGTACAGAAAATCTGAGACATGAAGGCATATTTGGGATATTGGTGTCACATGGCTCCTCCACAGTACCTCAATATATAGTAAATGAAATAAACGAACTTGGCGGTAATATTCAAAATGCACATGGAATTCCTGTTGATGAACTGAAATCTGTTATACCTTGCGGAATTGGTAAGATAAATGTAGATACAGATATTCGTCTTGCGGTTACCAGAAATCTGTGGGAACTATTTACAAAAAAAACTGAGCTCAGAAAGAATAGCTCAATAGGTGAAATATATCAACTACTTTGTGAGAAGAATAATCAATTTGACCCAAGAGTTTTCCTGACTCCTATTATGGATACAGTAACAACCGGGCATATTCCGGATGAATATGTTGCCGCAGTTGTGAAATGTATTGAGAATGGCGTAAAGGAAGCTGTTGGAACACTAATAGTTGACTTTGGATCAGTTGGCTACGCAAACAAAGTTGAGTGTGTCACTCTTGATCAAATGGCAGAACGTTACAAAAAATAATCTTAAGGTGTTACTGCCTCGAAATCATAAAGAAGGGGAGTATAGCAAATTATTTGTTATACTCCCTAATTTTATTTTTCAAAATAGATGCTATAATTTTAAGGATTTGCACAACTTCCAAAGCATAATCGGTGATATTTTAAGACCGCATAAAAAGTAAGAATGATTGTGTCGTAATTAAATATGTTAAAATGACTTGTAAAAGGATTCTTATAGCTTATAGAATGATATCTAAGGATATTAAATATTTCTATTAAAAAAACGGGAAGGAGAAAGATTGCATATGTATACGAAAGACTCTTTAATTAGCGATATCAAAAGAACGGGTATTAGAAAAGACGGAACCTTGCTCATCCATTCTTCAATGAAAGCTATTGGACAAGTAGAAGGTGGAGGTGATACGGTTCTGGATGCCTTTATCGATTACATGAAGGAGGGGCTTTTATTATTTCCAACACATTCATGGTCCGATAAAAATTTAAGGGACGGTATCTATGACCCAAGGACAGAACCGGCTTGTGTTGGTATACTACCCAATCTTTTTATGAAAAGAACCGGAGCTATTCGCTCAATGCATCCCACTCATTCGGTGACAGCCATGGGGAACAGAGCGCAAGCCTATGTTCAGCGTGATAATGAGGTTTATACACCTTGCCCCAGAAACGGTTGCTTCGGAGGACTGTACGATGAGGAAGCACAGTTGCTATTCTTGGGGGCTACCCTTAAGAGCAATACATATATTCATAGTCTTGAAGAGTTGTTGAATATTCCTGACCGTATCAACCCTAAAGCAAGGAAAATCAAGCTGCTGTACCAAAATGGAGAAGTCCGAGAAATCGATTACTATAGTCATTATTGGACTCGTGGCGATGTGTCGAAAAACTATGATAAGCTGCTCCTTCCAATGCTACATATGGGGATTGCAAAGGAAGTGAAAATCGGAGATGCACTTTCTTATGTAGTGGAAGTAAAACCTATGACAGACTGGGTCATAGGACTGCTGAAGGAAAATCCGTCTTTATTTGATAATGATGAGCCAATTAGAATGGATATAAATTAGGTTTAGCGAATTGTTATATAATGTATATTCATCAAAATCCTTTGAAAACGGGAATACAAATACTGAAGATTAGCTTTTGCATAAAGCATTATATTCGAATAAGGAATGATATTTTGGAGGTAAAAGTATGGAGTTTATATTTGCTTGTAATCAAGATATTGACGCTTGGATGGAATTGTTAGAATTAGTCAAAGATAATTTTCCAGGTTTAGATCCGGAATCTTATAAAAAAGAACTTAAAGTAAGTATTATAGAAAAGGAAGCTTTGGTGGCGAAAAAGGATGGCATGGTGGTTGGAACATTAGCTTTTTCTACTGACAATAAAGAACTGGTTTTTTTAGCGGTTCACCCAGAATACCGTAAAATGGGAATTGCTCAGAACCTTATTAAAAAGATGATATCTTTATTTCCAACAGGAACGCAGATAAGTGTTATTACATATAGAGAAGATGATTTGCAAGGTCTTGCTGCAAGAAAGTTGTATCTAAATTTTGGATTTGAATGTGGTGAATTGCTCACGATTTTCGATTACCCCTGCCAGAAAATGGTTTACAACATTTCTTAGATTTTGTATGTCTTTAGTGGTTTATAGTACTGATTTATTACACATTTCGATAATACTTCCCAATGTTAATTTGTTGAAAAATGCTCCGCCGTGGAGGGGGGTACCAGTTGATTTTAGGTCAGCTTTAATTGTCAGCAAATGCTTGCCTATCCTATTTAACAATGGGAAGCGGAGGTTTTTTATGAACTTATATGTAACTGCGATAAATGAAATAATTGAATATATTGAATGTAATATAGGTGAGAGCCTGCAATTAACAGATATCTCAACCCAAGCCGGGATATCGGACTTCCATTTTAATAGAATATTTAAAACAGTTACAGGGAGAACACTTAAACAATATGTTTTGGGAAGGAAACTCACTAAAGCACTGGAACAGCTTAGGGATACAGACAAGTCAGTCATAGAGATTGCAATTGACTTAGGCTTTAATTATCCGGAAGTTTTCAGCAGAGCCTTTAAAAAGCAGTTCGGCGTGTCTCCTACCAATATCCGGAATCAAAAGCATCGGATAGTTGGAATAAAGAAGGCTGCCATAGTTGAAAGAGACATACTAAATTACAGAGGAACATTAGCTCTAAAGGGTAATTCAGTTTATCTTAATGCAATGAAATTGAAGGGAGTTAATGTAACGGCGGATACCACCTCCGGTAAATTCAAGAAGAACCTGAAGGCCTCAACAGAAACATTCATACTGAAATCGGCGGATAACGAGGAGCTTAAACAAGAGAAATTTTATACCATCGTCAGCTGTGGAGGTAATGATAATGGAGAATACAACGTTTTTTGCGGAAGACAGCCTATAAGAAATACGGTAACGATTGATCTTGATGAATATAATATACCGGAAGGATGGTATGTAGATTTTATTTACTATGGAGATATGTTCGACATTAGAGAAGTATTTATTGATGACCTGTATAAGTGGATTATAGTAAAAGGGGCTGAGTTGAATCCAAATGGAATCGGGATGCTTAATATTTACGATAATAATTATCCGGAATACAATAAGGTTCATATTTTGGTTCCCATAAAAAAACCTGTATAGTCAGCAAGAAAAATCATGAAGCATATTTCAAATTACCATATAATCAAAACCGGAGGATAAAACCTTCGTTATTTTATTAGATGGATGTGATTGTATGGACAGTATTCAAAGTTGTTTAGTCAGATTTATGCTCCGCAGGTCGAATATTTGGAATAAGCCGCTGGATAAAGTCAGAAAGACCATGGAAGGCATAAAAGCAAATGAAATGCCAAAGGAAATAGAAATATCAAGGCAAAGTATGAATGGAATCACCTTTGAGGTATTTAAAAATCCTTCCGAGAAAGGCAAAGTGATCCTTTATTTTCATGGAGGAGGTTTCTGTCTTGGCATTTACCCGTCTAATCGCGAATTTGCTGCAAGGATTTGTTCAATGACCGAGACTGATGTTTATATGCCGGATTACAGACTGGCACCGGAATATCCTTACCCGGCAGCATTGGAGGATGCAATAGCAGCCTATAGAGGTCTTATTGAAAATGGTGTTAATGGAAAAGACGTAATAATAATAGGTGATTCATCAGGCTGTGCGTTGGCTGTGTCTGCACTGCTCTCACTGAAGGAGAGCAGTATAGAAATGCCTGGTGCATTGAACTTTATTACACCGGTTTTTGATTTTGCAGGCAAG
Organism: Bacillota bacterium; assembly: GCA_023460955.1. Taxonomy (GTDB): domain Bacteria; phylum Bacillota; class Clostridia; order Acetivibrionales; family DSM-1351; genus Ruminiclostridium. The sequence continues at coordinate 118,863 of JAEWOH010000070.1, forward strand.
GGGGACTCCTTTGTTTCAAGAGCAAAAGATGATCCCTTTAAAATGGTTGACCCACTTGGAATTGCTAAGGTATATGTTGCTGCAAACAACCCCACCTCTCCTGCCATTTCTCCCTTATATGGTGAGTTGGAAGGGTTGCCGCCCGTGTTAATACACGCTGCAGAGCATGACGTATTTTTAAGCGATTCTACGAGGTTCGCAGAAAAAGCTGAAAATGCGGGCGTTAAAGTGGACTTAAAGGTGTGGAGAAAGATGTGGCATATATTTCATATGCAAGCACCTTTTGTACCGGAATCAAAAAAGGCGTTGAGCGAGTTTTGCTTATTTTGCAAATCAATAGGTTAAACCATTAAATTAAAAACAAGCTTGAAAGTGCATTTTGAATGCTCCCCTTATGGTAGAGATTAATAAAATTTTATCTATCTGCCATAGGAGGAGTATTCATTTTTTCAGCCTGTTTTTTTATTTTTTCGCAGATGTAGTTGTGGTTGTAGCGCATATCAAGTAATATGGCTTTTTAAGGATATAAAATATTTTGGTATAGTTGTAACTTTATTGGGATTTTTGTTACTGAATTTATATAACAAAAAAGGAGGAAACGAATGAGCCAGTTTGAAAATTTATATGACGAGTATTGGCAAGACGTTTTCAGATTCCTTTTTCGGCTTACAGGATATCATCGACAGCTTGCTGAGGAATTAATGCAGGAAACTTTCTATCAAGCAATGTTATCGTTTCACAGGTATAGAGGAGAATGTCAGATAAAGACTTGGCTGTGTCAAATAGCTAAAAATATTTATTTCAATACCATTCGTAAAGATAAAAAAGTCAGACAGGTTTCTATTGAGGAATATCATAGTCACGTTGATTTTGCTTTTGATACAGTTGTTAGTGATTATGAGACGAATGAATTAATTGACCATGCAATAAAAGTGATTATGCAACTTGACAATAAAACGAGGGATGTTTTGATTTACAAAAACATATAAAAATTATTATAAGATTATAGTAGGCGGATATGTTTCCACTTTACCTATTTACAGAGAATTATGGGCCTGATTCCTGAGTGGAAGCATAATTTTTAGAGAAAACACACCATTCTCGGAGCTGAAAATTGCCTGTCCTCCGTGTGCATCGGCAATGGCAGAGATGCTGCGCGTTCCGTAGCCATGTCCCTCAACAGGTGATTGGGGAAGTCCGTCTTTCATTACAATTACACCCTCGTAGGGGTTTTCTATCAGAATCAACAGATTGGCTTTATGAACCGTAGCCCTGACTGACACAATCTTACGCTCAGATTTGAGGAGGGTTGTAGCAGAAATGGCGTTTTCGAGACCGTTTGAGAACAAGGAACAAAGCTCAGTGTCACTTAATGGTATTGAACTTGGAAGCTTTGCGTCCACCGTCATATCGATTCCAGCGTGTTTTGCCTTGGTAAAAAAGGTTGATAAAATCAAATTTACCGTTTCATTTTCGCAAAAGCGAATTGGGGTGATTGCATCTATATCGGATTGTGCAATATTTAGATACATTTTAATTTTTTCTATACTACCTTCAGTAACCATGACCTGCAAAGCTGCAAAATGATGGCGCATGTCGTGTCTGTAAACGGCAGCAATATTCTGCATCTGCCTCAGTGACACAAGCTCCGAATGTGCACCGTGAAGCTGAGCGGCCAGCATATCACGTTCTCTGTGGGCACGTACCTGCTTTTGCATTTTGACGTGGTTAAGGATAACAAACAGAAAATAAACTATTGAAAACATAGAGGGCATGAACTGAATCGCTCCATTTACGCCTCGGTAAAGCCAATCAGTATAAATCGTGGTAATATAATCAAATAAATAGTAAAAAAGCGGAACAGCGCCGAGCATAACGCAGTACTTGGTAGATTTGTCCATCAGCTGCCGAAGAGTATTTGTCACATATCTTTGAAAGAAATAATATGCCAAAAACACGGCGGCGATATAGCAAATATGCTCGCCGAGACTACTTCTTAAGACGGCACCACCAATGATGCCAACCCATCGAGGCACCTGACAGCAAAGGTAGGCAGAGAGAACGCTAACGGTGGAAATCGGCCAAGGGCGTTTAAAATATAATGTGAGAAGAAGAATCAACGGCAGATGAATAATCAGAGGATATAATTTTGACGTTATATCTAACCCAAAAAGCCACCAGCAGGAGGACTGTACAAAAAGGAGAATTACACAAGAGTAGACAACAGTCAGATTGTTCTTTCGAGTACGCTCTATTCCAGCATAGCAGACCGAAAGCGCCACTCCGAAGACCAGAGAAAACCCAAATTGTATAACTTCCAAAAAAGCTGTTATCATTAGGCACCGCCTTTCCCGTCCTGGGCAAGCTCTTCAGCCTCGGAGAACAGGAAATGTGTATAGGCTGTCCGCACCTGAGAATAAGCCGCTCTGGACACAGGCACACGTCGCCCTGACGTTGTTGAAAGCTCTCCCTGTCGTAGCTCCTGAACCCATTGCAAATTCACGAGGTAGGAGCGATGAACTTTCATAAAACCTGGTCTTTTCAGCAGGACCGATTCAATGTCTGCAAGGCTGCCGGTTACCTCACGCATGCTCCCATCCGTCAAATAAAAATACAGTTTTTTTGAGCTGACCTCAATGTATTCTATTTTCCCATAAGGGAGGCTGAACACGCTGGACTGTGTTTTGACGCACAAGGCGTCCTCTGGTTTTCTGAAATCGTCAAGGAGCTTGTCAAGAATCGGAAAAAGTTTTTCCTCTGAGGCAGGCTTTAAAAGATAATGGTGTGCCCGCACGCTGTAGCTCTCCACCGCAAATTCGGGCGAGGAGGTCAGAAAGACTATCTGTATCCGACTATTGCGCTCTCGGATTTCGCGTGCTGCCTGCATACCGTTCATGCCTGGCATCAACACATCCAGAAGCAGTACATCGTAGTCTCCGTTCTCCATAGAAAACAAAAGGTCTATGGCGTTTTGAAAGCTTGAATAGGTGAGTTCGGCCTTGCTCTTATGCCGGTATGATCCAAGCAAAGAAGCAATCTGCAGCAGGTCCCGACTATCATCGTCACATATGGCAATCCTCAAATGCTCCACCTCTCCCCAGTTTAAGTTCATAACCATATTACTATACTTTTCTAATTTCATCAACCGCACCAATCACCGTTCAGGCCAAAATTCATTACCGTTCAGGCCTAAAACAGTTTTTCACGGTTTTTTTTGGTATTCTGTCATTAATGAAAAAGAGAGGTGAAATGCCTATGCCCATGATTATTGCTTGCATTGTTGCTGGTATCTGTGTGGCGGGATTTGTGACAATCTGGTTTACAACCGCTTATACCGAACTGTCAACAAAGCGAAACAGCCTTATCGATCTTGATGAGCAGCTGCGTTTGCACGAGGGGCTGTGCGCCGAGGCGAGGGATGGTCAATATATGCGGTCCGCTAATGGGATGTTGGAAACCAGTAGGATGCTCTGTCGTGAGGCAACAAAAACTTATAACCGCATTCTTTACAAGCCAATGAACCGCATTCCCGCCCTGCTCATGGGCTTTAGGGCTGTAGACGAGGAAGACGAACAAGGTAAAGGTTGTGGTGATTTTTGATAACATATTTTGTCGAGCAATTTAGCTAGACCTCGTAAAAACAAATCAAGAGATTGAAGGGAGAAAAAAGATGAAAAAACGGCTCGTAAGTCTTTTACTCTGTCTGTGTATGTTGGTTACTATGTTTCCCACCTCAGCATATGCGGGGCAGGGTGACAGCCTGAATACAACAGCGCAGAGTACATATGAAAAGACAAAAAATCCTTTTACAGATGTAAAAGAATCTGACTGGTTTTACAGCGCAGTACAGTATGCCCTTGAGAACGGAATTTTCTCAGGTACCTCTGCGACCACTTTTAATCCATATGGAACCATGACCCGCGGTATGTTTGTAACCGTTTTGGGGAGTATGGCAGGGGTGGACACCGAAAACTACAGAGGTGCATCCGCCTTTTCTGATATTTCGGCTAATGCCTACTACGCCCCTTTTGTCGCGTGGGCAGCAAAACATGGTATTACATCAGGTGTTGGTGACGGAAAATTTGGACCTAACAAACTGATTAATCGCCAGCAGATGGCAGTATTCTTTGTACGCTATTTTGAGACCTTTGGTGTGAAATTCGAAACCGGGGCCAATATTACCACGACTCCTGCGGACATCGACAAAATTGCTGATTATGCCAAGGATGCCGTTTTGAAATTATGGAAAAACGGATTACTTACCGGTGATGGAGTCAATTTTAATCCTCTGGGCAATGCCAGTCGTGCACAGGCTGCATCGTTATGCATGAAGGCAGATGAGACAGTCGAAACATGGTACAAGGAACCTGGTGTACCAAAGGATAAAAAATCTGACATACCGAAGGATAAAGATGAGAAACCCGATGTCATACCACCTTCGGGTGGAGGTTCTTCCGGTGGCTCTTCAGGTGGTAACTCCACAGTATACTACGAATTGACATTAAAAGCAGGAGAGGAGTCTACTAGTAAACTCTACCCTGCCGGAACCCTTCTTAACACCCTGCCAGTCCCTGCTCAGAAGGGTGGAACGGTGTTCCTGGGCTGGTATTATGACAGTACCCATAGTAACATGGTGGCCAGCACCGATACCCTAGCAAAAAATATGACACTGTATGCGAAATTTACCGATGGCGTGGCACTGACTGAGAACGGTGAACTGAACTTCGTGACCAAGCAGGATGCTGCAGCAAACTTCACCATCACAATGAAGGCTGACAGTGCGCCAACCTCCGGTAAGGATTTCAAATTCCGCAACATTACAGACCCCTCTGTGACCGATGGAACAGACGGTGTGGAGCAGGAGACCCTTTCTGTCACCGGCAACGCAGACAGCTTTACTGTTGCTTCTGCCACTGGCAGCTTTACTCCCGGTCATACCTATCAGATTGAGTTGCTAAATGATGCGATCACCTTTGCCGGTGAGAGCGAGGAAATACGCTACTATAACTTCATTATCCAAAAGGAAGAAGTTATGAATCTGGAGCTTAAAGACGGAATAAAGTACATTGCAGCTTCCGCTCTGTCTGAAACCGACCGCAAAAATGTGCTGGAATATGCAGGCCTTTATCAGGCTGTCACCGATGCCCAAGGTGTAACAACTTATACCGCCAACAATGGCAACGGCAGCTTTACTTACTCCGGAGGCGGAATTATGGTGGGCGACACCATAGCCGTATATACAGGCGAAAAGCCTGATAAGAGGAGTGTAGAGGACGATGGCGCTGTAGCATATCTGGAGATTACACGCATCGACGGAACAACTTGTTATTATCAGACTGCCAAGTCGGAGGACGTGCTTTTTACCCCCGATTTGCTACCCATTGATCTGGATGCAGGTGATGGTGTTACAGCGGGAAATACAGTTGCCACCACTGGAACCGGCAGCATCACCATTTTAACCGACAAGTTGGATTTCTCTGCTGACAAATACGCAGATATGGGGCTGAGCTCGGAGACTGTAGTAGAGCCGGGTGATTATCTGAGCTTCTTTAATAACGGTGAGCTTGGCGACACGAATGCTACTAAGCAAGGTTATGGTGAAATTATCAGTATTACGACGAAGGATGGCAGCACTATTATTACCTATGCCGTAGTAGGCGAAGAAACCGTGCTCTCTGCCATGGAGCTGTATAGCGAAAGTGAGCTGAGCGATGCAGAGATCGAAGCCGCCTACGATGAGCAGCTGATACGTGAAACGCTGGAATCCCAGCTCATGTCCAGCGGATTTATCCAGGAGGCTGGTGAGTATCTGGCCAATCTGGCCGTGCAGACCGACGAGGTTAAGGAGCTGTTCGGCAGCAATGACAACCTGACCCTGAAAGACTATATTATTACGTATGGTGACGGCACTCCCGTCAGCGAAGAAGATCTGTCTCTAATGGGCAACATTGTGAATAAAGAGGGTGGCGTAAAGACCAGCGTGTCAGTTTCCCCTCGTCTGTCCCATTTTGAAGGCAAAAAAGGTATTCGTGCAGAAGTGGCAGTAAAATACAAATTTGATATTCAGAAATCAGGCTCAAATAAAAAGGTGGAAGTTGAACTGACTGCCTTCTTCGAGCAGGAAGTACTTTTTGGTTTCAGCGTCAGCGGCGGCGCAGTGTGGAAATGGAAATGGATTTTCCCTTACATCGCTGATTACCGCATGACCGGCAACATCGACCTTGGTACATATACCGGCGTAGGCATTACCGCCACCGCCAAGCTGGCTGAAGAAAAAGAACCGTGGGGCATGCCATGGCCCAAAAATGCCAATGAGGCACAGGCCTCCAAAAAGATCTTCAGTCTCAGCGAATCCATCAAAAAGCAAATGGAGGATATTAAGTCAGTATTCCCTGAGGCCGAAGCCTCTTCTTCCGGTGGTCTGTCGGAGAAGTACGCTGCATTTATGAAGGACGCCAACGACAAGTGGGTGGATCTGTTTGTGGTTAACCTGATCGACCTGCGCGGCGGGGTAGATCCCCTCCACATTCTGGCGTATGGTATCCAGGTGGACTTCGTGGTATCCGCCAATTTAAATGTGGCCATCGGCATGACCTTCCAGTATGAAAACTCCAAACGTCATTCATTTACCCTATCTCTGAAGAAAAAACAGGCTGACAGCGAGACCATCGACCTGAGCACTAACGGTTATCGGTTTGACTTCTATGTCATGGGTACCCTGGGAATTCGTGCCGGTGTCCGAGCCAAAGCGTTGGTAGGTTTGTTCTCAACAAAATTGGATGGGATCGGGTTACAGATAGAAGCAGGCGCTTATGCCCGATTATGGGGCTACTTCTACTACTCTCTCACAAACTATAAAATAAACGGCGTATGGGTTAAGACCAGCAGCTCCTCCGGAGCACTGTTGGTGGAGATTGGTGCGTATCTCGATGTAAAATTTGTGGCCGAGGTTTTGAACGGCAAATACTCCTACGCTCCTACCATATTTGCCAAAGAGTGGCCCTTATGGTCGGCAGGCCAACGGGAAAATGTCTATGACTTCGCCTATGTGAAGGCTCCTGTCTATACTATCCAGAATGTAACCACTTATACTCTCCCAACCACGGTATTTGATATGAAGTGGATGGATCTGAAAAGCGGTGACGTAGGTGAGACTGGTAAACCCAACACAAAAAATTTCGACGGAAATACTGCCAACAACACCAAAGACGAAAAGTATTTCGCCGTGGAGCTGTCCAATCCTGCCTTTACATATAACCCGGTAAATAACCAGATCACCGTCAGTCGAGCCTCCGGTGACAGTGCGCTCAACTGTGAAATGAAGCTGACTTGGAAGGGTGCTCCTTTAGCATTTTCCACAGACACCCTCAGCCGTACCATTACACTGAAATGGAGCGATATGATTAATGGGAAAACCATGATCTTTGAATCCAATGGAGGCAGCCCGGTTGATATGATCTGCAAGCTGGCCGGCGCGAACATATCTGCGCTGATACCTTCAAATCCAACCAAACCTGGCTATACTTTTGCCGGCTGGTACACCAACAGAGACTTCACAGGGACAGCGTATACTATCCCTAATACTATGCCTAACACCAATGTGACACTGTATGCCAAGTGGACACCCAATATGTCATCGTATACTGTCGAGCACTATCAGAAGGGCTTGGATGGCATGTATGTGCTTGCCGAACGCCAGACCATGAGCGGATTTGCTAACCAGGCTACTACCGCTCAGGCAAAGAGCTATGCAGGCTTTACACCCAAGAACATTCAACAAAAGACTATTCTTGCCGATGGCAATACGGTGGTTCAGGTCTATTATGAACGGAACAGTTATACCGTGACCTTCAACTATGGTGTGGAGGCCGACAACAGAAAAGTGACCATCAGATATCCTATGGGTGAGAAAATCGAATGGAGCAGCCCAAGTGCGCCAGGTTATTCCTTCCTGCGTTGGAACAACACCATCCCCTCGGTTATGCCCGCCAATGACTTGACCTTTACAGCTGTTTGGGAGCGAACCAACACAAAATACACCGTGGAGCACTATCAGAGAAACTTGAAAGACAGCGATTACACTCTGACTGAGCGTGAGGTACTTCAGGAACAGACAGGCACCGGCGTGACCCCTGCCGTTAAGTCCTACGAAGGCTTTACCGCACCTTCAGTGCAGACGGTAACCATAAAGGGTGACGGCTCCACAGTGGTTAAGTACTACTACACCCGCAAAAACTATACCTTTACTTATGTGCTGGGTAATGGCGAGGCTAATGAGGTACTTGCCATTAAGTTCGGAGATTTGATACCTCAGCGAAATAATCCTACCAAAGAAGGCTATACCTTCGGCGGCTGGCTGGAAAATGGTGAGGTAACTTCCATCCCGACCACAATGCCCGCAAGAGATATAACTCTGAGCGCAAAATGGAATGTAGAGCAGTACACCATCACCTTTGATAGCAATGGTGGCAGTTCAATATCCCCAATTACTCAGGAATATGGCACGGCCGTTACAGAGCCAGCTGCACCTACCAGAGAAGGCTATACCTTTACCGGTTGGAAGCTGGACGGTAATGATTATACTTTCAATACCATGCCTGGGAAAAATATCACCTTGACTGCCCACTGGACAGCTCAAAGTAATATCCCTTACACGGTGGAACACTACATGGAGGAACTGGACGGAAGCTATCCTTCCACTCCAAACGAGACTGAAAATTTAAGCGGTAGCACCGGGGCTACAGTCACTGCAACCGCTCAGAGTTATGCCGGCTTTACCTATGATTCAAATGCTAGCGATTCGGTTTCCACCGGTACAGTCACAGCAGATGGCAGCTTGGTATTAAAGGTGTATTATACCCGTAATAGTTACACTGTGACCTGGAATAGTAATGGCGGCACAGTGGACACCAATGGAGCAACCACTGGCAAAGTGAAGTACGGCGCGAACATCACCCAGCCGACTAATAACCCTACCAGAACAGGGTATACCTTTAACCTGTGGACGGGCTATACTGAAAACATGACCATGCCTGCGGCAGATACTACATTTACCGCTCATTGGACAGCTGACAGCAATATCGCTTACACGGTAGAGCACTACAAGGCAGAATTGGATGGAAGTTATCTTTCCACGCCAAGCCACACCGATAATTTAAGCGGCAGCACCGGGGCTACGGTCACCGCCACCGCTATGACTTATACCGGTTTTGCCTATAATTCAGGTGTTAGCGGCACAGTTTCCTCCGGAATAATCACGGCAGATGGCAGCTTGGTATTAAAGCTGTACTACACCCGTAATAGTTACACTGTGACCTGGAATGGTAACGGCGGTACTGTGGACACCAGCGGAGCCACCACAGGCAACGTGAAGTACGGTGCGACCATTACAAAACCGACTAATAACCCTACTAAAACAGGGTATACCTTTAACCTGTGGTCGGGCTATACCGAAAACATGACCATGCCTGCGGCAGATACTACATTTACAGCCGATTGGGCAGCCAATCAGTACACCATTACCTTTGACAGCAACGGCGGCAGTGAAGTGGCAGCCATTACGAAGGCTTATGGCACAGCAGTAACTGCGCCTACAGCACCCACCAAGGAAAACTACAGCTTTGTCGGTTGGCAGCTGAACGGTACGAATTATACCTTCACTACCATGCCTGCGGAGGATATCACATTAGTGGCAGTATGGTCTGATACACCGACCTATATTGTAAGCTTCGATGCCAACGGGGGTACGGTAGGCACAGTTGCTAAATCTGTATTTGCAGGCAGCACTTATGGAGAGCTCCCTGTCCCTACCTATGAAGGGAAAAACTTCCTTGGTTGGTTTACGGCAGCAAGCGGAGGCACAAAAGTCACTAGCACAACCAATGTGGAACTATCTGCTGACCAGACCCTGTATGCTTGCTGGGCTACTAAAGGTTACACCGGCAATGTCCACCAAGTGCTCTATGTTGCAGGAATAAAAGTAACCTCGGAAAACATGAACGACATACTCGGGGATGGTTCCGCCAGCGTGCAGTTTGATCCTAGTACTAGTACATTGCATCTTAACAGCGCGACGATAGCCGGGACCTACAGCACCTCATATATAAGTGCAGCAATTTTCAGCGAAGGAAGCCTGACAATCGAAAACACGGGCACAAGCACAGTGACAAACACCTTCAACGGACCTGCTGCTACCCTGACCAACGTATACGGTATCTGCGTAACCAGCGCACTGGTCATTCAAGGAACCGGTACTCTCAACGTCACCAGCGGCACAGGGGGAACCAGTTACAACTGCGGCATTCGAGTTGGTACCGGCGGAAATTACTTTACCATTAGCGGACCCAAAGTGAAAGCCTTTGCCGGCATTGCGGGAAGTGGAGGCAAGAGCTACGGCGTATGTGTGGGCAATATAAGTTATTCATATTGTGTCAAGCTGATAAAAGGCACCTTGGAGACTCATGGTTACGATAGCGCGGCATACTGTGGTCCTCTATCAGATTTTGCTGAATATGGTATTGACTATTTTGTTACCAATGGAAGCTCCAAAATTAACACCATCACTGGCAGCGACAGCTACGATGGTACCTCGGCAACTTCTGTAACACAGGATGAAACATACCGGAACTACAAGTATATTACTGTGACATATCCATAAAAATTTAAACAGAGGCGGGGGAAACCCCGCCTCTTTACCCATAAGGAAAGGGTGAGTAAATGAGACTGCGTATATTTTTCGTCGCAGTGCTGACCGCCATATTTTTGGCAACACCTGTTTTGGCCGCAGAGGCTGAACCGGTACGGGTGGCAGTCATCGATACCGGCATTTCTGAAGCCGCCATCCCAAACAAAAATTTATCACCAGGGCAAAACTATATCCTACCCAGTCAAACCACGGCCGACACTGTTGGACATGGCACAGCAATAGCCTCTATCATTGTTGGAAGCCAAGCAGCGGAGGTAAAGGGGCTTTGTCCGGAGGCAATTCTGGTTCCGCTGGTCTATTACGGAAAAAACCAAAATGGCGGTACTGTCAAGGGTGACTGTGCCATGCTGGCAAAGATCATTCGAGACGCGGTGGAGGTCTACAAATGTAAAATCATCAATATCAGTTCCGGCACGCTGACAGATACGCCAGCTTTGCGGGATGCGGTGGCATGGGCGGATAAGCAGGGCGCATTGGTTATTTCCAGTGCGGGAAACGACGGGAATGATACTGTTTACTATCCCGGTGCATACAGAAGCGTTCTATGTGTGGGTGCGGTGAATCAAGCCAACAGCGCTCCTGCAGACTTCTCCAACCGTCATAGTGCGGTGGACCTTTTGGCTCCCGGAGAGAAGCTGCTCACCGCCACCATGAAGGGCAACCGCCTGCCGGCTTCTGGCACCAGCTATTCTACGGCTTATATTTCAGGTGTTGCGGCTAAGCTGATGACTGAATATCCCTACCTAACAACGTCGCAGATAAGGCAGATCCTCTGTGCCTCTGCTACAGATTGCGGCACTACCGGCTATGACAGTACTTCCGGTTGGGGAATTTTGAACCTGGAGAAGGCACTTGTCTATGCAGACCAGGACCAACTGTTCCGGGATGTTGATCCATCAAAATGGTACTTTGACGGTGTAAATAAAGCGGCAAATCTCGGATTTTTACAAGGGACGAGTGAGGTTGAATTTTCGCCGGAGCAGCCCACCACCCGCGCAATGCTGTGGATGATGCTTTACCGTCTGAAAGGACTTGAGCCTTCTGAAGGCAGCGCTATGTGGTATAGCGCTGCGCAAGAGTGGGTTACGGCTAATGGTATTTCCGACGGCACTAACCCCAATGGCACTATCACACGGGAACAGCTGTCGGCCATGCTGTATCGTTATACAGTTGCATTTGGTTATGATTTAAGTAATCGGTCAGAGCTAAGTGGATTTACCGATGCCGACAGCATAAGCTTCTACGCAAAAGATACTTTCTCCTGGGCTATTGGCAACGGACTTATCAGTGGAACGGGTACGCGGACCCTATCCCCACAAGGAATCGCCAAGAGATCTCAGGTGGCGGTTATTTTAGCTCGATATTATGCTCTCGTATTTGGCGTAGAGAGATGACTGTTTATATCGGCAGCTTTATATATAAAAGAGGGGACAGCTCAGAATTATGAATCTGCTGTCAAAATGCAGAAACTAGGAATGATGATGTTTAACTCCCTTATTCTGTAGATGTGTTGTAAAACTAGTAGTAGATAAAAAAGTTCTATACTTGTGTTCTACAGCCGAAAGTTCTCTAAGAACGAAGCCTATTTAACTTATGCGTTATAAAAAGGTGGCTCAATCAGGAGATTTCTGACTGAGCCACTTAATTTTTTTAGTTTTTTTAACAGAGTTCTAAATTAAATATCTTTTTTGTAATAACAACTTTCTGCTCTGTTTCAATCCATCTGACATTAGCACCAAGGTTTTCAGCTATAAAGCTGATAGGTGTGTATGTTCTGTTATTCTCCATAAAAGCAGGACTGTCCAGTTTTATACCTTTTACAAACCATTTTTGTATTTTTAGCCTGAGATGTCGTTTTTAGGGAATGAATGGTTGTAAGTTGAAACATTTCAAGCTGTTTTAAAGACCTTTCGCGCCAAAATAATCTTTTAAATTCACGAGAGTGAGATAATGAATCAGAGAAATTAGTTATGCTGATATAGTCAAATGGTTCCGGGTATTTCGAAGATACCTTTACTCATGAATAGAATAAGGAGGAGATTATATTGAAAAAAATCACTATATTTGCTTTGATTATAACCTTGTTATTTACCTCGAACATAAATGCTGCCTCACTAAAGGCACCTAAGCTTCAGTCTTTTACAACGGGAGCTACGGAATTTGAAAATACTACTATATCAATCAGCAATGGAGTTGCCCTGGCAACTGAGCATGACCCTAAGAATAAGAATTACGAGTTTGGCTGGATAAGCAGGGTAATACTTATTGATTACGAAAAGGGAACCAAAAAGATACTACCCTATGATGGAGCGCGTAATTTGGCATTTGATGGAGATGCCGGTGACGATAATGGCTTTGTAGAGGGTTGGGCTTTAGTCTACAGAGCAGGTGTAATAAAAATTCCCGATGACGACAGAGGTATTGGGTATACCTTTATAAATACTGAGGGCAAGGCACTGACTGAACCCAAGTTTTCATACGCCTCCAGCTTTCGTAACGGGCTTGCAGGTGTAAGATACTTTGAAGGAAATCAGTGCTTTACAGGTGTTCTTCAAACAAATGGTAAGGTAAAATTTGCTATTGCCGGACAATATAGCATACATGTAGGAAACGACTATGTGGAGTTCTCCGGAAAAAAAGAAAATTTCTGCTATGACTATAATGGGAAAAGGATTTATCTGACTGATACAGAAAAGAGAGAACGGGATAATAAAAATTATAATGCCAAAGAACGGGAAAGCTTTTATAAAAACTATGGAAAGCTATATAAAAGCGTAGAATATTGTGGCTCAAATAGATTTTATGCAGAGACAGACAAGGGTAAAAAGGTTGTTGATTCTCAGAATAAAGCAATTATACCTGAATCTTATATGGTAAACGGGAAAATAATGAACGGTAATCAGATATATTTTACTACATATCAAAAGGGCCTCTGTAACAAGGACGGTAAGATAATACTGGCAAAGCAACAGGATTGGATTATTCCTGTTGATGGGGGGTACTTCCTTGGCATAATCGACAATAAGCTACAGACACTTATTGATTCCAACGGAAAAGTAATTGCCACAAGTGATTTTGATCCCATTATCGTTCTGAGCGAAACAAGGGTTAAGACGCTGTATAACGCCAATTTTGACTATGAGTGGCGAACTAAGGGCACAGCTTATTTGTATACTGACATAGACCTCAGCAAGAGATCCAGCACAGCCCAGCTTAAAAAAATGTATGCAAACAGTATACAGGGCAGAAGCAAAAAGGAAATTGGGGTTTTAAATTCTGCCAAAAATATCGCAAAAAACAGCACTCACAAGAATATTGAAATGTTCGGAGTAATGTCAGAATTAAGCTATATGCAAAAATAGAGGAAATGGAGGCGCTGAAATTAACATGAAGAAAATTACATCTTTTTTATTGATACTTTTCATACTGTTTAGTGCAGTCCCGCTGTCTGGTAACGTAAATGCAGCTGGAGTTACAGCTAAATCAGTAATATCAAGAATTTATGTCAACGGAGCTTATCAGCCTACCGAAGCATATATGATAAACTCTCAGTACTATTACAAAATCCAGGATATAGCAGCTTCAGTTCGGGACTTGTCTGTTAGATTTACATATGTGAAGAATGGCAATAACCTTAATCTGACAACGGAAAAGAATCATATTCTTAACGGAACAGAATACTCAGCCTCTTACTTGCTTGACTACCCTGCAACCAACGGAGGAGAGGTCCGTGTAGACGGAGCTGTGGCAAAGGTATCGGGCTATATAATTAACGGGAACTATTGCTTTAGCATGAAGGAGGCAGCAAAGCTTCTAGGCTGTGGGTATAAAGCTGTTGAAAAAGATAAGTATACCGATTATCAGCTGATGACAAGCTATAAGTATAATGCCTCAGGCAAACTGGAAAGAAAGCTCAAACAGCAGGGAAATACCGCCTTCAATAGACTGTGGGAAGGCTTTGCAGCAAACTACAAGGGTAACATATATTTTATGAGCAGTAATTCAGTGTATAAAATGAATAATGAAGGAACCCAGATAAAGAAACTTTTTGGGGGATATGTTACCAACATTAATCTTGTAAATGAAAGAATATATTATACCATAGGTGGGAAACTTTGCAGTACTGACTTGGAGGGTAATGATAGCATTGATCATGAACAGGCCATTTACGCCGGACCCGGTCAGTATATGCAAAAAGTGTTGATAGTGGATGATTCAGTTTACTGTATATATAATGATTACGATTCTTGGGCAAATCCTAAAAGCACAAGTAATATCTACCAGTTCGAAATGATAGGCAGAGGCATGATACCTGATACCTGGCAGCGCCAGACTATATTTTCTGTTGGTAACGCCTCAATAAACGACAATAAACTAGCCAACTTCTATATTGATGGTGATTATATATATTTCAATGGAGCATGGGTAAGTAGGGTGAAGTTGGACGAGTTTGGCAAGAAGATTCCCAGAGAGGTTTTAGCAGAGGGAGAATGGTATCAACAGCAAAAGTTCTCAGATGACAAAATTATTATGATGGGCAATCAGGGCAAAAATGGCAGATGGCCTGGCAAAAATGGCTATCTTTATATTAAGAGTGTTAATGACAAGGATAATTGGAGTTTATATTTGAAGGAAGCTGTGTACACCTACACTGTCACAAATAATAAGCTGGTTTATGTACAAGACTATGACTTGTTTATAAGAGACCTGGACGGTAAAAATAAAACCAAGCTGCTTGGTCAGGATGGTAACTCCACTGTACTGTTTGGCATTGCCGGAGACTGGATAGTCGCAAGATCATCTTCAGATGTAGTGGCCGCAAAAACTACTCTGATTAAACTGGATGGAACCAAGCCAGCTGTTGAGTTTTAAATTAATTCTTTAAGAGCAGCTTTGCTAACATTTTATGGAACCACTATAATAAGTATTATGGAACTTCCTTCACTAAATTGATTAGTGAAGGAAGTTCCTTTTATGTAACGGCTTGAAATATAAACCAGCCATCAGCAACTGAAAATTGGTATATGCCGCCATGCTTTTTTACGATATGAGCAATACTTTTTGTGCCGAAACCGTGACCAAGCTCTTTTGACACCGGAAGGCCACGATGAAATATTGGTTCTATGTGATAAGTATTTCGTATGTCAATACACAGCTTATTATTTTTGGAATATATACGAAGCTTGATGTTGCGTTTACTGCTATCAACGATATTTTCACAGGCATGTATGGCGTTTTCCAAAGCGTTTGACAATAGTGAGCATAGTTCGGTGTCACTAAAGGTTAGAGAGTCAGGCAACTTCGCATCTACTGTCAGTATGACTCCCGATTGCTTTGCTTTTGCGGCAAAAGCAGATAAAATGAGATTGACGGTTTCGTTTTGACAAAAGCGTGTGGGTGTAATGGCGTCCATGTCGGACTGGGCAGTCCTCAGATAGTCCTTTATCTCGTCTAAGCATCCTTTGGAGGCCAGGCTCTGTAGAAGAGCGAAATGGTGGCGCATGTCGTGTCGGTAGGCCGCTGCATTCTGATACATCTGCCGCAGAGAAGCAAATTCAGTTTGCGCTTGCCTGAACTGCGTGTCCAGCATATCCCTCTCTCTTTGGACACTTGCCTGTTTTTGAGTTTCGGCGTAGTAATAAAGGACGAACATAAAATAGAGTGCCGACGTCACAAAGGGCATGGACTGAACAGCCACGCGAGTGCCACTGTACATAAGATCAGTGTAAACTGTGGTTGTAAAGTCGAAAATATAATAAAATGCCGGCATGGCACCAAACAACAGGCAGGATTTAACGGAGCGTTCCATCAGATGCCGAACAGATTCCACCACATATTTATGCAAAAAATAATAGCTCACAAACACAGCCATGATATAGCTGGCATGGTTTATAGAAACGCTGTCAAAAGCGGCACCTGCGACACTGCCGATCCAACGGGGAAGCTGGCAACATAGAAAGGAAGCGAACATGCTGGTTACAGAAATCATCCACGATCGTTTTAGGTACGTGCTAATAAAAATAGCCACAGGCAAATGTGTAAGCAGTGGATATAATTTTATCGTTAAAGTCATACCCCAGTATCGCAAGCTTGTGATTTGCATAATAAATAAAATAACGGTAAAGCACCCGAACACCAGATAATTTTTCAATGTACGCGACATTCCGGCAAAACTGACTGCCACTGCCGTACCGAATAATAGGGCAAACCAGTAGCGAGAAAATTCAATAATAACTGCTATCATTTTTAGTAACCCTCCATTTGATAAGACAGATACTGTTGCTTAATTTCCCGCGCCTTACCCTGTGCAACAGGAACAGACGAAAGAGACTGTAATGTTACTTTCTTATTTTCAATAGTATTCACATACTGCATATTTACAATAAAAGAACGGTGCGTTTTAATAAAACAGTTAAATTTTAGCAAGTTCTCGCAGACGGCGGAGAAGGATTCCGTACACTCAATCACCTTACCGGACAGCAGATGATATAAAACATTTCTTCCTATGACCTCGGCAAAAACCAAATTGGAGATAAGTATTTTTTGAATTCCTTCATTACTCTTTACAATAATACAGTCGTTATTTTTCTCCACTTTTATGTGCTCCAGAATGTCATCAAAGGTGAAGAACAACTTCTCTTTCGAGATGGGCTTTAATACATAGTTAATGGCCTTCACCGAATAGCTTTCCAATGCATACTCGGATGATGATGTAAAGAACAATATGGGTGAGGTTTTGTCAAAAGTTCGGATTTCCTTTGCAACATCAATGCCCATAAAGCCCGGCATAATGATATCCAGACAGTATATATCAAACTTCTTTCCTTTTTCTAGTGTGGAAACAAGTTCAAATCCATTTTGAAAGACGACATATTCACAGTTCAATTGCTTAGTTGACCTATATTGGTTTATAAGTTGGATCATATTAGCTAATTCATCTATATTATCATCACAGATCGCAATTTGTAGCATTGGATTTCCTCCATTCCTCTATTTTTCCAACATAATTATACCATAAAAACTTAATATTCGACATAATGCTTCATGCAGAAAAAACAATGTTTCATGCAACACGCGGTTATTTCGGAGAAATTAAGATAAGCTTGAATTTAAGGAATGTTCCTATACAAATAAATTTAAATGGAGGATTTTAAAATGAAAAGATTACTGGTACTTATGACTATACTTACCCTTTCTCTCAGCCTTACGGCCTGCGGCGAGGACAAAGATTCGGCGGCTCCTGTTACCGAAACTGCGTCATCAGTAAGTGGCGCTGACTCCTCAGCGAGTGTTGCTGATACATCCGAACTGGATGAACTAATCGCTGTCACCGGCAATGGACTCAGTTTCGGTCTACCCATAGACATAAAGTATGTAAAGACCGATGAGAGCAATGGTGGGATGATCTTTTCCAATGACGAGAGAACCGCAGTTGTTACTGTTGGGGCTAAGACAGAGGAAAACATAACAAGCGCCGATATTACCGATGATGTCCTATTACAAGTGATTTCAGGAGCTGGCGCACTAAAAGGTGCAGTACTTGAAAATTCCGGTACTGTGGAACAGTTCGGCGGTACAGCCGTTGTCGGTTTTGGTAAGGTGACCATGCCAAACGAGACAGTCATGAAAACTGCTTTGCAGTATTTCTTTCCTTCGGACGGAGGATGCTATGTTATCAGTTACCACTATGCTGTTGATGTGGAAACAAGTTTGGATGCCAATATAGAGAGGGTTATGGCCACTGTGAAAATTGCAGAATAACAGACTATAAGTATTAAACTAGGAACTGAACCAACCAGAAATATAGAGGTCAAAAAGTGGGTAGACAGAAACTTAATCTGTCTGCCCATTACAAATTGGAGGATTATATTATGCAGCCGACTTTCATCGCGGTTATAGCAATTATAGCGGTCATTGTCCTATGGGCAATTTCAACGCAACGCAAGCTAGTGGTGCTTGATGAGAATATCAGCAATGCCATGAGTCAAATTGGGGTACAGCTGTCAAGCCGTTTCGACGCTCTGACTGCTCTGCTGGATCTGGCCAAGGGCTATGCAAAACATGAAAGCGAAACCTTAATTGAAACCATTAAATCCAGACGAAGCGTGATTACAGCAAAATCTACTCCAAATGATGTACTGCGCCAGGAAGGAATTATTTCTGAAGCATTGGGCCGGATTGCCATGGTGACGGAGCAATACCCTGACTTAAAAGCCAATCAGAATTATATTAAAACAATGGAGGCTGTGGAAACCTTTGAAAACATGGTACGTACCAGCCGCCTGATATACAATGACAGCGTGACCAAGTTAAACCGTGAAATACGGATGTTCCCGGTCTCAATGATTGCCGGGATGTTAGGCTTCCGCCAAAGAGAATATCTTGAAGAACAGGCAGCTAAGGCAGATATGCCAAGCATGAAATGAGGCGTTCTATGCGGAAAACAATGAGCAGCCTAATAATATGTTTAATATTACTGGTTGGGTTTAATAGCCCGGCTTTTGCAGCAAATCAGGTTAATTCCATCAATATTCAAACAGTCATTTATAAAGATGGCTCAATGCACATTACACAAATCTGGGAAGGGCACTTTGAAGAAGGAACAGAAAGCTACCTTCCTATGAATGCGCCTGATTATCTGACTATCAGTGAACTAAAGGTCTCAGACCAAAACGGTATTTACACTACAATGCCCCATTGGGACATTAACTGGAACTTTGAAGAAAAGGCCAAAAAATGCGGTATTAATTATACTGATAATGGTTATGAAATCTGTTATGGTATCAGCCAGTACGGGAAAAACCGCTATACAATTGAATATAAGCTGGATAATGTGGTAGGGGGTTATACTGACAGGGATGGCGTAAACTTCCGATTTGTTAATGACCGTATGAATACAACACCTACCGATGTGACGGTTAAAATCCAACTTGCAGACGGTACGCCCATCACAGATGAAATTGCCGATATATGGGGCTTTGGCTTTTCAGGAAAAGTGATATTCGAAAATGGAAGTATCGTTGCCCGAACAGATACGCCGATTCAGGCTGAAAACAATGTGACGGTACTACTTGCCATAGATAAAGGAATTATATCTCCTTCACGGCAGGAAGCGGGGAGCTTTGAAGAGCTAAAGGAGAAAGCCTTTGAGGGCAGTGATTACGATTCCACAGGATACACCGACGAGGATGTGTCCGCACTTGATGTAATCATCTCGATTCTGCTTTTTGTCGTACTTCCCATCGGCTTGATTATCTGGATTTCCAGACTCAAAAAGAAAAGAGCAAAGAAAAAACGGCAAAGATTCGCAGAGCAATTCGGATATTTCCGTGAACTTCCCAACGAAGGCAATCTGAGCGCCACCTATACGTTAGGGAGAATGTTTGATGAGTGTACGGAGGGTACAATTCTTGCCACAGGAATGCTTCGGCTACTCCAGTTGGGCTGCCTGTCCTCTACAGAAACGCAGGAAGCCGGCTTTATGGGCAAGACCAAAGAAACTGTCACCCTGCGGCTTATGGGCGGAAAGCATCACACAATGAATGAGTATGATGAGTACCTTTACACGGTATTGGAGAGCGCTGCCGGACCGGATGCCATCTTGCAAGCTAAGGAGCTGGAACACTTTGCGAATCAAAATGATAAGCTGCTTCGTGCTTATATTCAAAAGCATGACAGTGCGGGAAAAGACTATTTAAGTGAAAAGCACTGCCTGAAACGGTGGAGTATTCCTGCCAAGCTAACTGACCTGACGCCGGCGGGTGAAAAGGAACTGGGCGAGTTGTTGGGACTAAAAAGGTATCTGCAGGATTTTTCATTGGTTGCCGAGCGTGGTATCAAGGAAATCCCGATTTGGAAGGAGTTGCTGTCCTATGCTATGCTTTTTGGAATAGCCGATCAGGTGGCGGAGCAAATGAAAGAATTATATCCGGATCTTTCTTCCGAGGTGACGGATTACAGCAGGAGTATAGTTACAGCCTATTCCTATAACTATTTGCTTTACAGCAATATGATAAAAGCCGAACAACAGCGCGAACAGGAACAACGCAGCAGTGGAGGCGGAGGATTTGCTTCCTTTAATGGGGGTGGTGGCTCCATCGGCGGCGGTTCTGGCGGCGGAACAAGATAATTATTTAGAGTATACGGAGGTAATGATTATGGGCTTATTTTCTAAAAAACCACCTTGCCCCATCTGCGGAGGCAAGATTTCGTGGTTTCTGCCAGCGAAAATCGAGGGCGAATACATCTGTGACACTTGCTACAGCAAAATTGATATGGAGAGCGACAAGTCTGGCCGACTGACGATGCAAGGCTTTAAGGAATATTTAGTATTTTACGATCAAAACCAGTTGCTGAGAGACCAATTCGCTATTTCTGAACGAATTGACTTTGGTCTTTGGGATACTAAAATAATCTTTGATTATCAGAATAAGCTGTTTTGCATGAGCAAGAACCCAGACAAGACTGTATTTGAAGGTAAGCAACTCAAATCCTTTATCATTAAAGAGGACAGCACACCACTGTTTGAGGGTACGGCGGAGGCCATCAGATGCTATGCCAGCACCGTACCGGAGAGAGCCATGGCGCTTGCACCGCATATCTCTCAGTTCATGATGAGTAGACAGATGGCTCGTGCACTTGACAAGCTGGATGACGGCAAGGAAAACAGGACAGCACCAATGCAGAATTTTAATGTGCCTGAACCCTTTCGGGCATTTAACGTGGAACTGCATTTCGACCACCCCTACTGGACGGTGATTAAGTGCGACATGGACGGTCCCCGATTTAGTAATACTCACCCCGATGTAAACGACTACATTCTTTCGTATCAACGATGTATTGAAGAAATTTCAAAGCTGGTCGATGCATTAAAGACGGTTGCCTTTCCCGGCACGCCTAAGCAGCCTGTTAACCTTGGTTTGGCGGGAGTACAAACAGTACATACAACCGTTGCACCTCCTATCGATGCCATTGAAGAAATCAAAAAATACAAGACTTTGATGGAAGAAGGCATCATTTCTCAACAGGAGTTTGAAGCAAAGAAAAAGCAGCTGCTTGGAATTTAAAGAAATAGAAAGGCTTGAGGCTATCTATTTTCGTACACGTAGTCCATTATGGGCTTGAGATAGCCGGATAGTTCTTTTGTTTTAGGAGTGTTTTCAGTGAAAAGAGAAGACAATTCGTATGCACAAATAAAGAGCAAATCTATTTGAAAGTATGTTATCATATTAACAGGTTTTGAGCTTTTTATATAACTACGGCCTAAGATGAGAGGAATTATATGGAGAAATACAGCAGATATAGAGCATACAGAGGAAATGTAATATACAGTCAAAATAAAGATACTCTGGTTAGCAAAGAGAATTCGTATATATTGGTTCTTGACGGACAGGTAAAGGAGATTTGCAGTCAATTGCCGGAGAACTTTCCTAAAGATAATATTATTGATTGGGGAAGTAATCTTATCATTCCTGGTTTTTGTGACATGCATGTGCATGCACCGCAGTTTTTGCAAAGAGGCATTGGGATGGATAGAGAGCTTTTAGACTGGTTGAATACATATACATACCCAAATGAAGCAAAGTTTAAGGACAAAGATCATGCAAGAAAGGTGTATTCTCTTTTTGTAGATGAGCTATTACGCCAGGGAACTTTACATGTGAATTGTTTCCCATCCATTCATTATGAAGCATCTGAAATTCTTTTTGATATACTTAAACAAAAGGGATTGTTTGCATTCACAGGAAAGCTGAATATGGATCAAAATAGTCCAGAATATTATATCGAGGATACAGAACAGTCTATAATTGATACCGAAAGATTTATTGAGCAGCATCAAGAAGCTGGAAATGTAAGGACTTCAATCGTTCCGAGATTTACAATTACCTGTAGCGAGAAATTATTGGCCGGGTTGGGAAGACTATCCCAAAAGTATGGTGTTCCCGTTCATTCTCATATGTGCGAGGCTGTCAACGAAATGAATGTTTGCAAGGAACTTTTCCCGAATTTTAAAAATGGAGCAGATATTTTTTATCAGAATAATTTGCTTGGACAAAGTCCTACTATAATGGCACATTGTATCTTTATGGATGATGATGTTTTAAAATTAATGAGAAATCCAAACTGTATGGCGGTTCATTGTCCCGATGCGACTGCAAATATTAATGCTGGTGGTATAATGCCGGTTAAAAAGCTTTTGGAGTTGGGTATAAACCTGGCAATAGGTAGTGATATAGGTTCCGGTGCAAGTCTGTCGATTGCAAAAGGAATAGCCAGCACTATCCAACATTCAAAAATCCGCAATATGTTTGACCCGGAATGGGAAGCTGTAAACCTTGCAGAAGCTTTCTATATGGCAACCCGTTCTGGTGGAAGATATTTCGAAAACGTTGGGGCATTTGATGAGGGGTATTGTTTCAATGCAATAGTAATCGATGATAGTAACATGTACGGAGAAGAATTAACTCCTGTAGAACGGTTGGAACGCTTTTGCTATGCAGGAGATGACAGAAATATAATTATGAGATATATTTTGGGAAAAGAAGTTGAAATATAAGGTTTTTCGGATTTATTGAGGTTGAGGGAGCAGGATAGCTGAAATTGATTATCTAAGGTTGATTTAATAATGTGGTAGTTCATGATGGAAAGCATAATGTACTTATATATATTTATTGTTAAAATAGCCAGCTGTTTCACGCAGCTGGCTATTTTAGGAATAAGGGAAGTTAAAGTTATATTTCAGTATAAGAAAATACTTCAATAAAGTGGGAAGGGCCACTTATTGTTTTAAAATAATGAGTTATCTGCTATTTTAACTCTTTTATTATCCAAGTCATATTTAAAAATTTTACCGGAAGTTATAGACGTTATATATACATTATGCTGACCAAAATCTTTTTTACCAAAAGCAAAGGATGCATTATCAATTTCGCTTCCGGCAACATAAAAATTCTGATTACCGGACAAATCATTTTTTAGTACAAAACCCGAATGACCCGGACAGGCATAAAGAATATTATCAATTAATGCCAGCTTGTGCGGGCAGGTGAAAGTGGTTTCAGTTACAATGGTTGGTTTGCCTGCTTTGCCGTTAGCTTCAATAGGGAATTTCAGTATACTGTCCGGTCCTCTGTTACCTATGTATAGGTTCTTGCAGTCTGCATCAAGTTTTAATGAGAATGCATATGATAAAAAAGATCCATCAATTTCTATCTTATCTCCATCTATAAAGAATTCTTTCTCTAAATTTTTATTATACTTATTAATTAAAGTCCCATTTGTAACATAGATATTTCCTTCATCGTCAACATCAATGCCTGATGCACCAAACAGCCCTCCAAAGTTATCATTGATTATAGTGGATACCTTACCATCCATGGTTATTTTAAGTATTCTATCCTGTGCTGCTGCATAAATATTTTTGTCCTTGTCTATTACCATATCCCATATAAAAGGGCTTGTAAAACTCATGTGGGGATCTGATTTGACTTCTCCCTCAGGCAAGGTTTTGATGCTGCATAAAGTTTTAAATTTTCCATCAGGAGTTACTTTAACGATCTCTTTCCCCTCTTTGGCTACATACATTACATTATTGTCATCAAAAACAATTCCTCCGGCGCTATTACCTCCTAGATCAGCAAAAACCTCTGCCATATAGCGTTGATCTTCGGTAGTATTTGAGGGCTGTTGTTGTGTTTGAGTAGTAGCTGCTGTCTGTTGGGTTATATCTGAGCTTATTACCGGGCTTGAAGTACCGGATGAACAGGCGGTGAATGTACATGCTGCTAAAATCAGTGTTCCCAATATAAAACTAAATCTAGACATTTCTTGATCCTCCTATTATCTGTATCTATAAATAACATTTTATTGTTAAACACACTAAATTTAACTGCTAATAGGAAATCAAATACAGCTTATAGAAAATATTTACCTTCGCTCATTGAATTTCTTCTTCTTGGTATAAAAAAGCTTTCTATGATTTTTGATATTATCATAGAAAGCCTAATTTAGAGGACTTATTTAACTGTCTTGTTTTTGGATATTTTAATATTTTTATTATCCAAGTCATATTTGAAAATTTTGCCGGAAGTTAAAGATGTAAAATAAACAATATGCTGACCAAAATCCTTCTTACCAAAAGCAAAGGATGCATTATCAATTTCGGTACCGGCAATATAAAAATTCTGATTACCAGACAAATCATTTTTTAGTATTAATCCTGAATGACCCGGACACGCATAAAGAATATTATCAATCAATGCCAGCTTGTGCGGGCAGGTGTAAATGTTTTTAGTTACAAGGCTTGGTGTACCTGCTTTGCCGTCAGCCTCAATAGGGAATTTCAGTATACTGTCAGGTGCCCGGTTACCTATGTATAGGTTCTTACAATCTGCATCAAGCTTTAATGAAAATGCATATGATAAAACAGCCCCATCCATTTTAACCGTATCCCCATCTATAAAGACTTCTTTCTCTAGATTTTTATTATACTTGTTAATTTTATTCCCATTTGTAACATAGATATTTCCATTGCCGTCAACATCAATGCCTGATGCTCCAAACAAACCTCCAAAGTCATCCTTGATTATTGTGGATACCTTACCATCCATGGTTATTTTAAGTATTCTATCCTGTGCTGCCGCATAAATATTTTTTTCCTTATCAATTACCATATCCCATACAAAAGGGCTGATAAAGCTCATGTGGGGGTCTAATTTGGGATCTCCTTCAGGTAGGCTTCTAATGCTGCATAAAGTTTCAAATTTTCCATCAGGAGTTACTTTAATGATATCCTTCCCCTCTTTGGCTACATACATTACATTATTGTCATCAAAAACAATCCCTCCGGCGCTTTTTCCGCCTAAATCAGCAAAAACCTCTGCCATATAAGGTTTGTCTTTAGTAGTATCTGCGGACTGTTGTTGTGTTTTGGTGCTAACCTCTTTATTTGTTTGAGTAGTTGCTGTCTGCTGGGTAATATTTGAATTTACTACCGAGCTTGAAGTGCCCGTTGAACAGGCGGTGAATGTACATGTTACAAAAATCAGTGTTCCCAATATAAAACTTAATTTAGACATTTTTTGTTCCTCCTATTATCTGTTTCTATAAATATTTTAATGTTAAAGCCATTAAAATTAACTGCTAATAGGAAAACGAATACAGCTTATAGAAAATACTCAGCTGCTCATAGCCTTTCGATATGCTGATGGAATAAATCCGGTGTATTTTTTGAATATTCTGCCAAAGTGGGCATCATCTTTGAAACCGATTATATATAATATTTCACTTATTGATAAATTTGTGTTTCTTAGCATAGTACAGGCCATTCCGATTCTAAGCTTGTTGAGATAATCCATAACCGTATAACCTGTGGCTTTTTTAAAGTTCCTGTTTAGAGTTGTCTTATTGGTAAGAAACTGCTTTGACAGATCATTTAACGTTATCTTTTTTGTATAATTCAGGTGAATATACATTACTATTGGATCAGTAAGCTCAAATGATTGGATATTAGTCTCATTTGGTGTATATGGATTATCGTAAATCTTGCGTAGCAAGTACATAAGCTCGATAAGGAAGGAGCGGCTTCGGCAAGGCCAGCTGTCATCCCTTTGCAGAGTCAGTTCACTGCCTATGCGAAGTAGCAGCTCCTCCACATGCTTTGATACAGCAGGTTCGAGAGTAATGATTCCATTATAGTTTTGGTATCTATTATAAAAAGGCTTCATACACCAGCGATCTTGATAATCAGACTCTGTAAGCAATTGGCTGTTGGTATTAATGTTATCGAAGTTTAGCTTTCTGTTTATAACATCTGGATGGAAATACAGACTAAGCAATTCAACATTTTGTTGATTTTCGAACTGAAGCATTTCCTTTTCATTTAGACAACACAAAGTAGGCGCCATAATAAAGCTTCTGTTATCTCCTACTTTAATAAAGCCAGTCCCAGCTTTAATATATATAATCTTATACCGTTGGCCTTTATCTTGTTCAAGCTGATTATTATTAAAATACATCTTCACCTGATAATCAGGATATATTTCTCTGCCTGTAGTTACAAGTTCCAAAATGACTGCCCCCACTCTATGTTTTTATAGTAATTGTGTTTTCTAGAAAAATTATTATATCAACGAATAGTGGAAGTCAAGTATTTTTGTTAGTATTAACTGTAATGTCTATTGATTATAAGGCTTTTTGCAGCACCAAAGGACTCTCCGTGTTAATTCAACGAACTTATTCCGAAATGTCTAAACCGTTTATTTTTGAAGAACGTAAAATAGATTTGAGGGTCAGTGCAGGTTATTCCAGCTTCAACGATGACGGAAGCGAGCTGGAAGATTTGATTGAAAAAGCAGATAAATCTATGTACGAGGAAAAAAGAAACCGGAAAGGCTTGAGACTTGTCCGCTAATTATTATCAATTAAGCATATAGTAAAATAAGAGAGAAGAATAATAGATACAAAAATTTGTTGAAAATTGAAAATTTATCAATTAGAATGATGGTAAGGTATCAGGAGTGGTACCTTACTTTTTATTTGAAATTTGGAGATATTGATGAAAAATATATTAATAACAGCCGGAGGAACTATAGAACCAATTGATAAGGTCAGGAGTATTACCAATACCGGAACTGGCAGACTGGGAAGCCTGATAGCAAATTCATTTTCTAAAGAACCTTCTGTGAATGAAATTTTTTATATATGTGCACATAATACTATCCGTCCTATGTCAGATAAAGTGACGGTAATTTATATTGAAAGTGTTAATGATTTGCAAGCAGCAGTTATAGAAACAATAGAGAACCATAAAATAGACGTAGTAATCCACAGCATGGCAGTCAGTGATTATAGGGTAAAAGCCATTTCAAGTGTGGAAGCACTTGCGGAAGAGCTAAATACTAAGCTTCAAGAGCAAGAGTTGCTTGAGGAGAATGTAAAAGAAATAATTTTAAGAGGATTTGATTCAAACGACTTGGTAAAAGATACCGGCAAAATGTCTTCACAGATAAATTCTCCGATAATTTTATTGGAACAGACTCCAAAAATCCTGCCAATGTTTAAAAAACTTCTTCCAAAGTCAATAGTTGTCGGATTTAAACTATTAAGTCAGGTTTCTGAAGAGAGACTGCTTGGAGTAGCGCATAGACTACTTATTGAAAACGAATGCGATTATGTTCTTGCTAATGATACATCAGATATTACTGGCGATCGACACAAAGGCTTTTTGATTGATAAAAATAGAAGTATCAAAACATTTTACACAAAACAAGAGATTGCAGCAGGAATCGTAGCAGCAATTTTGGAAAGGATATAGGGCATGAAAAATATTATTTTAGGTATAACCGGCAGTATTGCTGCATATAAAGCAGCCGATATTGCAAATATACTTTCAAAACAGGGACACAGCCTACACGTAATAATGACAGATTCAGCAACTAAATTCATAACGCCGTTAACCCTGCAAACTCTTACAAAGAACAAAGTATATACAGATATGTTTGAACCGTATTTTCCATCCGAGGTGGAACATATTTCTTTGGCGCAGAAAGCAGATTTATTTCTTGTGGCACCGGCAACAGCTAATTTTATTGCGAAAGCATCAGCTGGTATTGCAGATGACATGTTAACGACGGTGTTGCTTGCCCTGCGAGAAACTCCGATAATCGTTTGTCCGGCTATGAATACTGCTATGTATGAAAACCAAGTAACACAAAGAAACATAAAAATTCTATCAGATTTAGGATATAAGTTTGTTGAACCACGAGAGGCAAGACTGGCATGTGGAGATTTAGGTAAGGGTGCTCTGGCTGACACGGAAGAAATTCTGAAGGTTGTTCAGAAGTATATAGGTTAAAAAATGGAGCAGATATCATTAACTGAAATTTCAGATTTCCTTATTGGACAAGCACAGGACCATAAAGCGATGACTGGCTGTACTGCAATAATTGCGCCCGAAGGTGCGGTCTGCGGTGTGGATGTACGAGGAGGCTCACCTGTTACACGGGACACTGATGCCCTTAATCCATTATGCAACAGAAAAGAAGTGCATGCGGTAATGCTTTCAGGTGGCAGTTCTTTTGGATTAGAGGCTGCGGGCGGTCTCATGAATTTATTAGAAGAAAAGAAAATTGGACGAAGCGTTGGGGTAACGGTTATCCCGAATGTCTGCAGCGCTATTTTATTTGATTTAAAATGCGGTGATTACCAAATCCGTCCGGATACTGTAATGGGCAGACTAGCCGGGGAAAATGCCTTTGCAAACCTGCCGTTTCGGAGCGGAAATTATGGGGCTGGCACAGGTTCAACAATTGGAACCTTCTGTGGAACTTCATGGGCAATGAAAGGTGGAATTGGCAGTGCGGCTTATCGATATGGAGATTTAACAGTGGCCGCTGTTTTTGCTGTCAATTGTATGGGAGATGTAATTGAAAACGGGAATATAATTGCAGGTGCAAGGAAAGACAGTGGTATGGAATTCGCAAATAGTGAGTTGGCCTTTCTAAGTGCATATAAATCTGACAAGGATTTCTTTAGTGGTGGTAATACGGTGATTGGATGTATTATGACAAATGCAAAACTTAGTAAAGCTCAGGCTTCAAAAATTTCAGGCTATGGCCAGAATGCAATTGCACGTACAATATATCCGGCGCATACTGTGTATGACGGAGACACCATATTTACGCTCTGCAGCGGAAAGGTAGCTGCTACATTAGATTCTGTAGGAGTTTTGGCTGCACATGCCGTTCAGACTGCAATTTTGGATGCAGTAAAATCTGCCGATTCTTATGGAACGTATGTATCTTATAAAGAAATGAAAAAAACCATGGTTGAGAAATAACTATTGTACTTATTTCCCAACCATGATTTATAGATTTTCGCTCTAGCTCTCTTTAGTAGAGACGAACCTCAAATACTCTTGCTGATGGATGCCCGTAGGTAGAAAGTATAGAAATGCTGACCTTATCGGCGATTACATCACTCGGCAGATGGAGGATATTAAGCCTCTGATAATTTCCTTCCACTAACTTGGTGAATACCTCTTTGCCGCCGTTATAGAAGGTTACGGAGTAATCCTGTACTAATTCCTCCGGCAGCTCCTTAACCTGGCGACTTCTCACCTGATTAGTAATGGAGGGCATTATTTCCCTCGTCAGGTTGGGATCAAAGATAAGGCGCAGCTCATGGAGCTCCTGCGGTTTATCCAGATTCAGTGATAGTATTTCCGGCCCATCGCCCAGAGGTGCCGATTCCCAACAATTACTCTCATTGTCTATAATGCGCGTAAAACCATTTATAACTTTTTCAGGCTCACAGCCCGGAATAAAGCTGGTAGCTGTCACTGCCGCATGTCGTGCAAGGTCGTTAGGGTCAGTGTTTTTATAGCCGGGGATATAGCAGTCATCCTTTAACAAGGTTTGCTGTAATTCATCAATACGATTTGAAATATCTCTTGGTGTGCAGTCATACTTAACTGCCATTGCAGCGGCTGTACCTGCCGCTTGCCCGCCTATTGCACAGGTGCCCATGACACGTGTTGTTCCGAACGCCATTTTTGAGGTGCTTATGTCCCTTCCGGCCATCATTAGATTATTAATGTTCTTGGAATAGTAGCACCTATAAGGAATTGTATAGACACCGTCAAAGTTAAAAATTCTGGAGGGATACTTATCAGTATCAAAGATTCCACCAGGAACATGCTCATCCATAGGCCAGCCGCCGTAAGCAACAGCATCTTCAAAGACTTTATTCGAACGTACATCGTTTTCATTCAGGAGATAATCACCAACGAGACGGCGGCTCTCACGATAGCCCGGAACCATACCAACCCAAATGAGGTCGTAGTTTTCTGCTCCATGGTCACCGCAGTTTTTAATATGATCCCATACGCCGTACACACACTTTACCAATTCATCACGAATTATTTCTCCCTCGGCTATAATATCTTCATATTGTCCGCCCAGTTCAATCCACCAGTAGCCGGCATCCATCGCATAAAATTCGGGCAGATTCTTCATTGCACCGGCAACGAACTCTGCAGGTGCACCGCCTTCCCCAAGTGCTATTGTACTATTGTAATGGCGGCGGTGCTTTAAGTCCTCCTCTGAGAAGCTGTAGGCCCAAAAAGGTTTTTCAAATTTAACCGGCTCGCCTCTGTCCACAGCCTGAAACATCAGGGTGTTTCCCATAGTAAAGGTATTGGCCTCCTCGGGAGCATTAGGCTCATTGAATTCATATCGGGATTCACTGCCAATCCGCGATTCTGCACCTGCCAACATACCAAGGGTACCATGGCCGGTTGCATCAATAAAAACATTTCCTGAAATTTTAAAATCTGTTTCTGTGGCGGTCTGATGGCAGAGTACTGAAATTATTCTATCGTTATCATACTCCACACTATTCATGTTAGAATTTAAGAAAAGATCAAGATTCTCGGTTTGATTTACTTTTTCCAAAAGAACAGTATCCCATATTTTAAAAGATTGGGCAGAGTTCAGGTTCTTATTTTCCAATAAAAGCTCAATCAGAATTCCGGTTTCGGCATTGTTTGGCTTTGCCATATGACAATTGGCCCCCACAATATGCATGCGTATTTCTTCACTGCTATTTCCACCTAAAACTGAGCGATTTTGGACCAGGACGGTTTTTGCGCCATTACGTGCTGAAGCTATAGCGGCACATACACCTGCAAGTCCTCCCCCGATTACAACTACGTCATAGCTTTTTTCATTATATTTATTCTGAATATTCATTATTGATACACTCCTTTCAATACGCACGGATTTCGAAGATTCTCACATTTGAGTATCCGTGTGTTTCGAGAACGGTTACATCTATGCGGCTGCCGCAAGTACCCTCTGGTAACTCATGAATATTGAGACGCTGGTAATTGTCGGTAATTTCTTTAGAATAAACTAGCTTATCTCCGTTGTATACCCGTAATTCATAATTCTTTACAAGTTCTTTAGGCATGCCTTTTACTTGAGAATCTTTAATGCTTTTTGCTACTGAAGGAATGATTTCCTGATTTAAATTAGAATCAAAAGTCAGTCGCAACTGTCTGATAGGTTTAGGTGAGGGTAGTTTAAGAGAAATGGTTTCTCCGTTTTCAGAAAGCTTTTCTGATTCCCAATAGTTTTTTTGATGGCCTACGGTTCTTGAAACACCGCTTAGTACATTAAGCGGCTCGCAACCATTAATGTGACTATCAGCATAAACTGAGGCGTTCTGCAAAAGGTCTGTCCGGTCATTGTTTTTACATCCGGGAATATAGCAGTCCTCCTTCAGTAGTGCCTGCTGGAGTTCATCAATATGTAAGGCTACCTCTCTGGGTGTACAATTGTATTTTATTGCAAATGCGGCAGCTGTACCAACCGCCTGCCCCCCGACAGAACAAGTACCCATTACACTAGTTGAACTTGCTGCCATTTTAGTCGTGCTTATGTTTCTGCCAGCCATCATGAGGTTTTCAATGTTCTTGGAATAATAGCAACGGTAAGGGATGGTATATGCTCCCGGAAAATCTATATTGGGTATTGGAGGTCCGTCATGGAAAATTCCCGTTAATGGGCGTTCCTCCACAGGCCAACCGCCGTAAGCAACAGCATCATCAAAAATCCGGTTAAAGCTTATGTCATTTTCGTTCAGAACATAATCGCCTGTGAGTCGACGGCTTTCTCTTACTCCTGGTACTATGCCAACCCAGGTAAGAGCAAAATTTTCAGCACCGTGTGCTCCGGAATTTTTAATATAATCCCAAACACCATAAATACATTTATTGAGATCCTCAGTAATGCTTTCGTGGTCCGAAGCTACACCCTTGCTTGTTCCTTCAAGCTCAACCCACCAGTAGCCTGAGGCCTTATTACTATGACTGTGATATTTTATATCATTTTCACCAAAGGAATGGGCCCAGGAAGGTTTTTTATATTTTACAGGCTCACCCTTATCCTCGGCAATAAACATCAGGGTATTACCCACTTCATATTTATTGGTATCCTTTGTATTATCGCCTTCATTTCCAATTTGATATTCGGCACCTGCCATAAAGCCCAGAGTCCCATTTCCTGTTGCATCAATAAAAATATCCCCTGATAAGTTAAAGGTGGTTTCTGTTGTTGTTTGATGGCAGATAACACTGCTGATCTTATTGTCAATGGTTTGGACACTATCCATTGAGGTATTCAAAAAAAGTTCGAGGTTTTTCTGAAACCTGACTTTTTCCCATAATACAGAGTCCCATATGGAAAATGAATGATAAGGATTCCGGTTCTTGTTCTCTAAAAGGAGTTCTTCTATAATACCGGTTTCAATTAAATCTTTTTTGCCAAGATGACAACCGGCACCTGAAATATGCATTCGTACTTCTGAACTGGCATTCCCGCCTAAAACAGGGCGTGCATGTACCATAGCTGTTTTTGCTCCAGACCGTGCGGCTGCTATGGCCGCATTGATACCTGACATACCTCCGCCTATGACGACAACGTCATAATTTTTATTGTAATATCGTTGGGCTTTCATAATAATACCTCCAAGAATATTGGTTTTTATCATTGTAAGCTGTTTTTTTAAGTAAAACCTTAAATAAATTGCATATATTCTTTATTATTCTGCAAAGGATAATTTATTAAAATTCTGCTGTATCTATTACAATTCTGCTATCCTTCATCAAAATCCGAAATCTGCTTATTTAGTACTTTGTGAGGTGCTCCATAATATGATAATATCTTATATAGGCAAGTTATGTATACTTAGTGGATGTGATAATTAATGAACAGATATTTTAATGTTTTAGAGTATATTAAAAATATTACAATTGAGCTTGGATGCCAAATTGCCATTAAGGACTTTGTCGGTTTTATTGAAAAGGATCCTGATGTGGCCCAGTTGCTAAATCCCTATTATATACACAGGTCGTCCTTTTGCATGTTTATAAAATTAAACAGAGAGATGTGGAAACGCTGCCAGGACACCAGCAGACTCCTGCATAAAAAGTGCGAAACCTGTGACGATTATTTTGTTGGAACTTGCTACTGTGGCTGCAGTGAGATGGTAATCCCTGTTAAATCCAACGGAAAGGTAATTGCGGCTATATGTATCTACGGCTTTGAACTTGATGCAAAACGCGCAGTTCACCGCATTTCAAAAGCGGAGAAAAAATATGAAATAGATAAAGAAAAAGCACTGCGTCTTTATATTAAATCTGTAAAAGAGAAAACGTTGGATTTTAATAAAATTTTACTCCGCTGCGGAATATTGGTGGATTTTTTCAGGATGTATTATAAAGCCCTTGTAAATGCAGGAACAGTAAGCCCACATACAGTTTATAGTACTGACACCACCAGGGCTTATATACTTTCAAATACGGTTGAATTTATAAGATTGAACTATACGGACGATATTCGCATCGCAGATATTGCGGCATTCTGCCAGTGCAGTGAGTCCTATATCAGCCATCTTTTCAAAAAGAGCATGAATCAGAATATCAATCAGTATATTAATCAAGTCCGAGTAGACAAGGCCAAGAAACTTATTTCAGAGACATCGTGCAGTTTTTATGAAATAGCCGGCAGATGCGGGTTCTCCGACCCCAATTATTTTTCATCTGTTTTTAAGAGACATACGGGATTATCCCCATCCATGTTCAAAAAAATATCAAGGCAGAGAAGGTGCGGATTTGAAGATTAAAATAGGACAGCTCTCGTCGCGTATTTTTATTACTATCGTATTTGTGATTTTAATTCCATTTATGCTCATACTCCAGTATGTAAAGATTGAAATGGAAGCTATCCTTCGTGAAGAAATAAGTCTTAAAATCATACAAAATCTTTCTAAAAGTGAAATAGAAATAAGCCGGATTTTCAATAAAATGGTCAGTATTTCTAATGTTTTTTATAGTGATTCCAAAATTGCGGAGGTTTTCAGTAATGATTCGTATACTTATTATGATCGCATGGTTGCCTTTAATGATATGCTGAATCAGATTTCAATGCTTAATTTGTATGATGATAGCATGGAATATATGAAAATAACTTTTTTTGATAAAGATCAGCAGGCTTATGCCAATTGGAGCTTAAACGGAAACAACTACTCATATCTTTTAGAACAGAATTGGGTTGAGGAAAGTATAAATGCCAACGGGTACATTATTTGGAGTACTTCGTCTAAAGGCTATGACCCAAAAAGTAAATCAGAAAATATTAATCAGATTTCACTTGCCCGTTCAATTATGAATAACAAACATCCTGACAACTTACTTGGAACCGTCCTTATTAGTATTGATCAGCAAAAGCTGTCAAATATCCTTGATACTTATAAATATTCCGAGTTGGATTCTATTTTTGTCTCGACACAAGAGGGTGAAGTTTTGTTGCACAACAATGATATATTTCACGAAAAGCTTAATGAGATTGCTATGCAGCATAGCAATCAACAAAGCGGTAGCACTATGCTAACCTTAAATGGTGGGCAGCATATGCTGAGCTTTTATACTGTAAAGCTTTTTAGCACGTACTCCAGAAAGCAGATAAAAATTTTTTATCTTACCGATTATCAAAAGCTGGAGAGTCAAATAAGCAGTTTAATGTTTAGAATTAATACCTTGTGCATTCTTTTTGTCGTTGTCATATTTCTGGTTGCCTTTTTAATTGCAAAACGGATAGCAAGGCCAATCAGGATTCTATCAAACCAAATGAAAAACTACAGGGTTGGTGAAGACCCCATTCCTCTAAAAAAAGAGAGAAATGATGAGATTGGAGAAATCTACTCGGTTTACAATAATATGTCGGTGCATATTAATGATCTGTTCGCAAAACTAAGACAGGAGCAGGTGACAAAAGAAAAATATAAATATGAATCTTTAAGATCTAAAATGAGTCCCCATTTTCTTTTCAACACTTTGAACAGTATCCGGTGGATGGCCATTATCAGAAATGCTGAAAACATAAGAGAAAGTATTGACTCCCTTGCAGAGATATTAAAATACAGTTTATCGCAGGAGGATGAGATTGTAGACCTTATAAAAGAGCTTCAGGTAATTAAGAGTTATTGTTATATACAAAACATACGTTTTAATAATAGCTATTCCCTGGTTGTGAATATTAACTGCGATATAGAGCAATACCAGATCATCAAATTTATTCTTCAACCTGCTGTTGAGAATATCTTTAAGCATGCTTTTCCAAACAATTCATGCGGGGGTGTAATTACCATTTCAGGAGAGATAAAAGAAGGCAACCTGGAAATTTCCATATCTGATAATGGTAAGGGATTTTCTGATGAAGCTATTAATGCATTCAGCAGGAAAATAGAGGGGAAAGCTGGACAGATAGAGGGCTCCGGTATAGGTCTTGGAATTATTAACGAGCGGATCGGAGTATCTTATGGAAACGAATTTGGGATAGACATTTCTAATAATGAAGAGGGCGGTGCCCGCGTGGACTACCACCTTCCAGTCATTTATCCCAAAAGCTGAGAGGAGATTTATACATGAAGCGGGTCATGATAGTAGATGATGAGTATCTTGTACGTATTGGGGTTAAATCTATGCTTGATTGGGAAAAGTGGGGCTATACTGTTGTGTGCGATGCTATTAGTGGTCAGGACGCAATAGAAAAAATTCCCCAGTTCTCACCACAGATTATTCTGACTGACCTTATGATGGAACCTGTTAACGGACTTGAGCTCATTGAATACTGTAATAAAAATGCTTCTGATATTAAAATAATTGTTATAAGCAATTACACTGATTTTGATAAGGTGAAAATGGCCATGAAACTTGGCGCAAGGGATTTCATCTTTAAATTAACTACAAATGCAGATGAACTCCTTGCCATATTGGACAGTGTGTCAAAGGAGATAAATGAAAGCAAACTCTCTGATAAGGATGCCGAAATGTTATTGCGCAATAACGCCGGCGTGATAAGAGAACGGCTGATTAACATGATGATTGCACGTAGTTATTTAGATAAAGCTGATTTAATCAAAGAGTTAAATTTAATAAAAGTAAAATGTGATTTCAGTAAAAGCTATGCACTCTTGTTTTTAAGCGTCGCGAATTACAATACTATTCATTCTGCAGGCGAGGCGTTGGAGCCGGATTTGTTCTCCGCATCTTTGGAAAATATAGTTGGAGAGGTAATGGATGAAATTATCACTTCGCAGACGTTCAGGTATGAGAAGGGTCAGTGCATTGTAACATTAAATATACCGAAAAAACGAATGGACAGGGAGTTTATAAGTAAGGTTGAAACCGGGGTTGACCGCATAGTAAAAAGCGTTGAGCTCTATTTCGGTATGCAGATTTATGGAGTCCTGAGTAAAGAAACAATAGATTTTGATAACATACCCAAAGTAGTGGCTGACTGTAAGAAAGTAATGGAAGAACGGTTTTATATGAAGGAAAAGAAGCTGCTGTTATGTACCGAGGAAAAACCTAAACAGCAAGGACTTTATATGCCAGATGATTTCAGATATTCCGACTGGAAGTCAGCATTGGATGATTCCAACTTCCTTGAAGCTAAGGCGTTTTTGAGTAAGACAATTGGTATTTTTTATGAAAAAGAAGGTGTGGAACCCTACCTGGTGAGAGAGGCACTATATGAGCTATACCGTGTTATAAAGGCTGACGGACTTACAAAAGGAATAATGGTGGACAAGCTGACAGATGGCAATGGATTGACGCTTTATCAAGCAATTTTTAAATATGATTTACTTTTGAATATTGAAGAAAGTTTTATGTCAGTGCTTGATCTGTATGCTGAGGAGAGTAGTAAAATCGGCAATAAAAAATTAAAAAAGGAAATAGCTCAAATTGTGACATTTATTAAGGAAAATCTCAGCGATGATTTAAGTGTTGCAACCGCTGCCCGTGTTATACACCTTAGTGAAAGCCATTTCTCACATTTGTTCAAGAGCGAGATGGGGGTTTCTTTTATAGATTATGTAAATAGACTAAGGATTGAAAGAGCAATGAAGTTGTTAACAGAAACTGACAAAAACATAAATGAGATAGCGTATGAGGTTGGAATAAACAGTCCGAATTATTTCAGCATTCTTTTTAAGAAAATTACCAGAATCTCACCAAATGAATATAGAAATAACAAAATAGCAGAATAGTTATATCTATCGCCAATTTTTTAACGTTAACAAAGGATAATATAGTAAAAAATTCTTTATATCAGATAAGCACTTCAAAAATCAGCAGAATAATAAAAGTCTAAAGTAGTTCTGTTAATTAACAAACTATAAAGAACAGTTTACGATATTGTTAGTGCTTGAAACGCACAAATTTAACATATAATCGGAGGAAAGAAAATGTTAAGAAGAAAGTTAACTACTTTTATTTCGATGTCAATGATTGTAGCAATGCTGGCTGGTTGTGGAAGTACGCCTGAAGAAAGCACTCATACATCTGGCTCAACCACTTCAGCTACTTCAACAACTCAAACTGATGAAAAGCCAGTAGTACTAAAATTTTGGGGTGGAGTACCTGCAGAATACGGGCCTCAATTGACTGTGGATGCTTTTAATAAGGAGTATAAGGACAAGGGCATTCAAGC
Organism: Bacillota bacterium; assembly: GCA_023460955.1. GTDB lineage: Bacteria > Bacillota > Clostridia > Acetivibrionales > DSM-1351 > Ruminiclostridium. The sequence continues at coordinate 157,125 of JAEWOH010000070.1, forward strand.
AGAATATGTCAGATACGTTAATGATGACACTGGTAATATGAAACTGGAGACCACATTAATGGCCGGCGGTGATATTGATGCATTTATGACGTATACATCAAGCAATCTTGTAAAAAGAGGAGCCGGTGGTATGGCACTTGAACTTTCTGATAAGCTTGCAAAGGCAGGCTTTGATCCTGTAAGTGAACTGGGTGAGGCTGTATCTCCATATATTTATGACAAAAAAGTATATGGTCTTCCAACAAAAATGGAAAATTACTATATTTTAGCAAATAAGAATAAGTTTGATGAAGCCGGCATTCCTATTCCGGAGTCATGGACTTATGAGGAATTCAGGGAAACGGCAAAAAAACTTACAAAGGGTGAGGGACAGGATAAGGTTTATGGTATGTACTGGAACACCAATATGGAAATTTTCAGACCTTCTTATCTCGCTCAGACTGTTTTAGGCCCCGATTTTCTATTTAAAGCAGGTGGCAAGGAGACTAATCTGGATAATCCTGAGATTGTAAAGGTTAATCAGCTGGTTGCTGACATGATGTTGGTTGATAAATCGGCTGTAACCCATACTGATAATGTAACGCAGAAGTTATCTATAGAGAGTGTATTCCTTGCAGGAAAGAGCGCGATGTCTTTAGGCGTTTGGTCAATACGCTCAATAAAGGATTTGGAAAAATATCCACATGATTTTGTGACAGCCTATCTCCCGGTTCCTGTATCAGATAAATCTGCGGCAAAGTATACCATTGGAGAGGGCGTTATCGGTGATTTCATCTGTGTTAATTCAAATTCACAAAATATAGATAAAACTCTGGAGTTTGTATTGTGGTATACCAAGGGTGGAATGATATCAATGACTCCATATGGACGTGTGCCAATTTATAAGGGTATAGACTCAAATAAGATTGTAGACGAATATATGAAAAATGGTGAAAAGATTCTTGATAGAGATACCGTGGCAAAGTTTCTGGAAAAGAAGGAAAACCTAGCGGTTTCAACTGTAACCAACAGACTGCCTGAAGTCCAGAAAGTATATAACGAAGCTATAGAGTCAATATTTACAGGCAGAGATGACGCTTCCACTGCATTAAGCAATGCGAAGAAAAAAGCAGATGCTTTTCTCAAATAATAGACAATAAAAAATTTAAGTCTAATGAGTTTATGGGGCAGCTTAATCGCTGCCTCATGTATTCTTAATTAATAATGCAGAAGGAGGTAATGTAATTGAAGCTAAAATTAAGCAGACAGTTAAAAACAGACATAACCGGGTATACCTTTATTTTGCCAAATATTTTAGGTATGTTGATATTTACGGTTTTTCCGCTTTTGTTCTCTCTATTTATCAGCTTTACCGACTGGGATTTTACAAAAGGAATCGGAAATTGGAACTTTAATTATGGAATGAACTATGTAGAGATGTGGAAGGACGAATGGTTTACATCCTCCTTATTAAATACAGTATTATATTCATTGTTGGTTGTTCCCATATCAATTTTTCTTGCGCTGGTACTTGCCGTAATTCTTGAGTCATTTTGCTATGCAAAAGTCCCTATGAAGCTTGCAATGTTTATGCCATACATATCTAATATAGTCGCGGTTGCAATCGTATGGGTCATGATGTATTCGCCCTGGGGGCCTTTTACATTAATGGTGAAGGCTCTGGGTTGGGAAAATCCTCCGGCTTGGCTGGGTGACTACAATTGGGCGCTGATTGCCGTTACCATTATGTCGATTTGGACCAGTATAGGGTATAACATTCTAATATATTCCTCCGCTATTCAGGGATTGCCTCAGGATGTATATGAAGCTGCGGATGTAGATGGTGCAAATGAGATAACAAAGTTCTTTAAGATTACTGTGCCCTCTCTTTCACCAACAACATTTTTTCTTGTAATAACTACGCTAATAAATTCTTTTCAGGTATTTGCTCCTATCCAGATTATGACAAGAGGCGGCCCAGGTACTTCCACAAGCGTGCTGGTTTATTATATCTATACCACAGGGTTTACCTTCTTCCGTATGGGTTATGCCTCTGCAATAGCATGGGTACTCTTTTTACTATTGCTTGTTGTCACCTTGATACAGTGGCGTGGCCAGAAGAAATGGGTTAGTTATGAGTAGGGAGATGATGAAATAGGGAGATGAAATAATGAATAATAAAAACTCAAAAAGATATTACTATATGAAAAAATTAATTATTCGCTGCATTTGTACTGCTTTACTCATTGGAATTTCTCTGATTATGATTACACCATTTTTGTGGATGCTTTCAGCATCAATGAAAACTGCAGCTGATGTTTTAAAGCTACCAATTAAATGGATTCCGGATTATTTCTACCCGGATAATTACATATCGGTATGGAACATTGGTGGTAATGCAAAGGTTGACTATCATTTTGGCGTGGCATACTTAAATTCCTTGAAAATCGCTTTCATTAATCTGTTTGGTGCCGTACTTACAAGTACACTTGCAGGTTACGCATTTGCAAAAATAAAATTCCGCGGAAGTAATATTATCTTCCTGGCATATCTGGCAGCAATGATGGTACCGTCTCAGGTTACTTTAATTCCTAGATTTACTCTTTTTAACACGCTGGGTATAATGGGCGGTCATCTGCCGCTTATTCTTCCGGGCCTCGTAACTATTACCGGAACATTTTTAATGAGACAGTATTTTATGCAGATACCAAACGAATTAAAGGAAGCGGCATTTATAGATGGTGCCAATGAGTTTCAAATTTGGGCTCGTATTATGGTACCCGTTGCAAAGCCGGGCATGGCATCACTGGCAATGCTTGTTTTCCTGTGGAACTGGAACAATTATCTGGATGCACTGGTTTTTCTTTCAGATTGGCGCCAATACACAATACCTGTCGCACTTACAAATTTTGTTGAAGAGAGCACAACTGAGTATAATCTTGTAATGGCTGCATCTGCATCTGCCCTGATTCCGGTATTTGCTGTATTTTTAGCAGGCCAGAGATTCTTTGTAAAGGGTTTGGTTGCCGGGGCAGTGAAAGGATAAAGAGCAGGATGATTAATTTAAGGAATTTTTTACATAGAGTATTATAAAAATAGGGAGATCCTTATGAAATATGGTATTTATTATGCTTACTGGGAAAGACAGTGGGGAGGAGAGTATCTTCCTTATATAGAAAGGGTTGCAGGGCTTGGCTTTGACATTCTTGAAATTTCATGTGCATCCCTTCTTTACATGAGCGACCGACAAATTGAAGAACTTTGTTATGCAAAAGAAAAATATGGCATAGCCCTCACTGGAGGTTATGGACCGAAGGCAAGTGAGAACATCGCTTCCGGTGATGCAGCAGTTGTGGTTAACGCACTTAACTTTTGGAATAAAACCTTTAAAATATTGAAAAGGCTGGGTATTAGTTTAGTTGGGGGTGGACTATATTCCTACTGGCCGGTTGATTACTCCAATACTATAGATAAAGAAGCAGAACTTTTCCGCAGTATAGCCGGTGTGAAAAAAATGGCCGCTATGGCTGCAGATTATGGCATTACTCTTGGTATGGAGGTCTTAAACCGCTTCGAGGGATACCTTTTAAATACTGCAGAAGAAGGTGTCGAATTTATTAAAGCGGTGGACAGTCACAATGTAAAACTTATGCTTGATACTTTTCATATGAATATTGAAGAAGATAGCCTCGGAGGAGCCATTCGTACTACCGGTAAATACCTTGGTCACTTTCATATCGGTGAGTGCAACCGTCGTGTGCCAGGTAAGGGACGTATCCCCTGGCAGGAAATAGGTTGTGCTCTGAGGGATATTGGCTACGACGGTGCGGTTGTAATGGAGCCCTTTGTTCTGATGGGTGGCCAGGTTGGCGCTGATATTAAGGTATGGCGTGACCTTTCCAAAAGAGCGTCATCAGGGCAACTTGACAAGGATGCGAAAGATGCCCTGGAATTCACAAAGTATATTTTTGAAAGGGGAGTTTAAAATGTTACAGGCGGTAATGACAGTACCTGGTAAAATAGTATATCAAGAAGTCCCAGTTCCAGAAGTGGGAGATAATCAGATAAAAGTTAAAATGAAAATTATAGGTGTTTGTGGCTCAGATATTCATGTGAACCATGGAAAGCATCCTTACACAAGTTATCCGGTAGTTCAAGGACATGAGGTATCTGCAGTTGTTGAAGAGGTCGGTGCCTTGGTCACTAATGTGAAGGTTGGTGACAGGGTAACAATTCAGCCGCAGGTTGTGTGCGGTAAATGCTATCCCTGCACTCATGGCATGTATAATGACTGTGAAGTCTTAAAGGTTATGGGGTTTCAAACTACTGGAATGGCCAGTGAGTACTTTGTGGTAGACGCAGAGAAAGCAATAAAACTTCCGGAAGGAATGAGCTATGACCATGGTGCCATGATTGAGCCTCTAGCTGTTGCGGTACACGCTGTTCGCCGTTACGGAAACGTTGAAGGCAAGTCCGTTCTGGTACTGGGCGGCGGTCCTATCGGCAATCTGGTGGCACAGACAGCTAAGGGGATGGGTGCTGCCAAGGTACTGCTATCAGAGCTTAGCGAATATCGTCTGAAGACGGCTGAAAAATGTGGAATCAATACTGTAAACCCAAAGGAACAGGATTTAAAGGAAGCCATTATCAACTCTTTTGGAAATGATGGTGCAGATGTAATCTTTGAATGCATAGGAATAAATGCTACAATGAAGCAGGCGATTGAGTATGCCAGAAAGGGAAGTGACATTGTGGTAGTTGGTGTATTCGCCGACCTTGGAACCATTAATATGGGCTTTGTACAGGACCATGAGCTGCGGATAATCGGCACAGCTATGTATAGGGTGGAGGACTACATTGAAGCAATTCGTCTTGTCAGAGAAGGTCTTATCGAATTTGACTCGTTAATTACTCATAGGGTACCTTTCCTCGAATACGAAAAAGCATACAAGATCATAGATGAGCAAAAGGACAAAGCCATGAAGGTTCTTATAGATATGGATTCATGAAGGTTCTTATAGATATGGATTAAAGAAGTAAAATACTATTGTAAAGGAATGATTAATATTTTTGATGTAGTAGCATTAGGAGAATTATTAATTGATTTTACGCCTACTGGAAATTCCTCTTCAAATAATTTATGTTTTGAAAGAAACCCGGGAGGAGCTCCGGCTAATGTTCTTACGGCTGTGTCTAAATTGGGGGGGAAGAGCGCTTTTATCGGAAAGGTAGGAAACGATCAATTCGGTAAATACCTAAAGAGTGTACTTGAGGATAACCATATAGATGCCAGGAGCTTGAGCTTCTCTGAAAAAGTTAACACAACACTTGCCTTCGTTCACCTTGATAAAAGCGGAGACAGAAGCTTCAGTTTTTACAGAAGCCCGGGCGCGGACCTGATGCTTTCCCCGGAGGATCTTGAATTGGATGTTATAAAGGACTGTAAAATATTTCACTTTGGCTCTTTATCTATGACAAATGAACCCGCAAGAAGTGCTACCTTAAAAGCAGCAGAATATGCTAAAAGTGAGGGAAAAATAATCTCCTATGACCCCAATTGGAGGCCGCTTCTGTGGGAAAATGACATGGCAGCACGGTCTGGTATGCTTTTGGGGTTAGAATATGCAGATATATTAAAAATATCAGAAATAGAAATGGAATTCCTGACAGGTGAAAGCAATCTTGAAAACGGAAGTAAAATACTTTTTGATAAAGGAATAAAGCTTGTACTTGTGACGTTAGGTCCTAAGGGCTGTTTTTACAGGTGCGCTGAAGGCTGTGGTCATTTAAACACCTATGATACAAAGGTTGTTGATACAACAGGCGCAGGAGATGCTTTCCTTGGAGGAATCCTTTATCAGATAAGCAGAATTCAGTTACCATTAGTTGAGATAAATAAAACAGTGATGACAAATATTATTGACTTCTCTAATGCAGTTGGAGCCCTTTGTGCCTCAAAGAGGGGAGCCATTCCTGCAATGCCTTCTCTATCTGAAGTAATGGACTGTATGAATAAATTTCAAAAAATTAGCATAACTGTGTAGTGGATTCAGGTAGTAGGATACAGCCTATTGTAACGGTATAAATAAAATAGGAAACACCATTAAAATTAATATTCTGAATATGTAAAAAAAAGTTACTTGCGGTTTAGTAGCTTTTTTTTACGTGGGTCCAGCAATGCTGGAACACACTTGCTAGTGTAAGTCAAGTGAGCTTCCCAAGAGGTCCGAAGGGTAATTTTTTCTTATCCATAAAAATAATTGAAAACATTTAGATAAATTTCTAAATGTATGTTGATGTTTTAAATTTTTGATGCTAAAATACATTTAGATAGAAATCTAAATGTAATGAAAAGGAGGCTGGTACATGGGCTTTCAAGAAACATTTAAAGCTCTTTCAGATAAAACACGCAGAGAAATATTGAATATACTTAAAAAAAGCGATATGACAGCTGGAGACATTGCAGAAAAATTCTCGATGACACAAGCTACGGTTTCGCATCATTTATCTGTGCTGAAGGAAGCGGGTCTAATTTATGACAGAAGAGAAGGCAAGTATATCATATATGAGTTAAACACCTCTGTAATTGAGGAAATTATGAAATGGCTTACAGATTTGAAAGGAGAGGATCATAGTGAAAGTGAAAAATAATAAAAGACTTCCAAAAATTTTATGGGTATTACTAATTATGCCACTTGCTGCGTCCATAATACTTTATACGAGATTACCTGAAAGCATACCTATTCATTGGAATATTAACGGAGAAATTGACCAATATGTACACAAAATTTTCGGAGCATTTTTTATTCCTGTACTATCCATCATATTCTTATTAACTTATATCCCATTAGTTCCAAAAGAAAGTTTTAATAAGTCACCAAGGATTTATTACTCATTAGCGTATGTGATAGCTATCTTATTTTTCGGAATGCATATCACTATCATTAGTATAAGTCTGGGTGCAGATTTTTTAAAAATGGATTTTGTAGCAAAGTTCATTATTGGGTTAGCTATTATGATTCTTGGTAATTTTATGCCTAAACTTAAACCAAACGAAAAAGAAATGTCTCAAAGCACATGGATGTTGAAAGCCCAGAGACATGGTGGTTATGTCTGGTTTATATCAGGAATTATTTTTATGATTTTGGCATTTATTCCTGGAACAGCAAGCGCAATAATTTACTTTTGTATATTAGCAGTTATTTCATTTGAACCAATTCTTTATGCATATTTGCGTTATGGGAAAAAGTCAAATATGTAGTTGAATTCAGTATATTCTATCACTATGCTTTTCCATACTGTAGTTTACTGAAAACCTACCTTATAACAGTTCCGCTATCACTAGCGATAATGAACTACAAATTAATTATTGACTTATTTTTATATTTGGCTTATTATATGAACATAGTTCACGAACATGGTTCATATAATTATGGAGGGGATAAAGTGCCAAAGATAATTGAAAATATCAGAGAAATTATTCTCTTGAAAGGAAAGGAAATGCTGCTTGAAGAAAGCTATGGCAACTTTAACATCCGTAAGCTTGCAAAAAGCTGTGGTCTGGGACTTGGAACCCTTTATAATCATTTTGAAAATAAGGAGATGTTAGTATACCACATTTTTTTAAGTGATTGGGAAAATACCATTGAGCTTGCAGATAAAATGAAGGAAGAGAAGTTGCCGATAAGAGAAAAGCTGAATAGGATATATATCTCGCTGGAAACCTTTGTAAGCCAATACATGAGGGTGTTTTGGGAGATGGCTGAAAGCCGCCAATCGGGATGTCCAAGTGATCGTTATGATGAATTGCAGAGCAAAATAAAGGAGATTATCCTTTCCGAACAAGCACGCGGTAACATAAATAACAATACTGATGTAGATAAATTGGCATATTTTATTATGACCAATATGTTAAGCAATATTAAATCAAACTATATAACTTTTGATGAAATGATGGACTTTATTAAGATTTAAGGAGGTAGGAAATATGTCGGCAGAAAATCAAGCATTAAGTGCAAAGACAAGCAACAACCGCAGACTCTGGTTGACAGCATCCGTTTATCTTTTAGGATTATTCATGGGTGCTATAGACACAGGAATTGTAACCCCTGCAAGAACTATTATTCAAAATAACCTTCAAGTTGATGATAAAACAGGTATTTGGATGATAACAATTTATACCTTGGCCTACGCCGCAAGTATACCTGTTATGGGGAAATTGGCAGATAAATTCGGAAGAAAATATGTTTATATTATTGCCATTTTCCTTTTTGGAACAGGATCTTTGTTCTGTGGCCTTTCTGAGCAATTCGGAAGTTTTACCATGCTTCTTATTGCACGTGTTGTGCAGGCAATCGGTGGTGGAGGTATAGTTCCTATTGCAACTGCGGAATTTGGTACCACGTTCCCGCCTGAAAAGCGAGGAATGGCTTTAGGACTTGTCGGAGGAGTATACGGTATTGCTAATGTATTCGGATCCTCTGCAGGTAGCGCAATATTGGATATATTCGGTAAGAATAACTGGCAGTTTATATTTTATATTAACATTCCAATAACAATATTTATTGTTATAACAGGTTTATTGGTACTAAAGAATAATAAAACTGACAATGTAAGCAAAATAGATAAGCTTGGAATTTTACTTATAGTTTCCATGATATTATCACTGCTATATGGGCTTAAGAATATTGATTTCTTTAATTTCAGTGAGAGCATAAAAGATGTGTCAGTTTATCCGTTTATCATAATATTTGTATTACTACTGCCACTTTTTATACTGGCAGAAAAGAAAGCACAAGACCCGGTTATGAATCTGAGCTATTTTACAAATCCTCGTATAGTAGTAACCTTTATAATCAGCTTCATAACAGGAATTTTGTTAATGGGAACCATATTTATTCCACAGTTCTCAGAAAATGCTGTTAAAATTTCTACCGGAAGCGGAGGATATTTCGTCATCATACTTGGCTTATTTGCCGGAGTAGGAGCTCCAATGTCCGGAAAGCTTATTGATAAATACGGCGCCAAAAGTATACTGCTTCTGGGCTTTTCAATATCCTTGATAGGTTCGGCTTTTTTGATACTTGTAACAACTAACTATCCGGGTTTGGTAACTGTAGTAATAAGTTTACTGCTTATAGGACTTGGAATGGGCTTTACTATAGGAGCACCACTTAATTATATGATGCTTGAGAATACAAAAAAAGAAGAAGCCAATTCCGCACTGGCTGCACTTTCTTTAATCAGATCTATTGGAACAACTATTGCACCAGCAATTTTGATAGGCTTTCTTGCACATGCAGGCAGTTCTTTACAGGATAGGGAATTGGCAATTTTACCAAAAGAAGTTACTGTACCACAATTGCCATATGCACAGGAACTCTCAGAGAAGTTAAATAAACTTAAGACAGATGAAACAATGAAGGATAAACTTGCCGGAATTGAATTCCCGGATCTTGCTTCAAAAACAAAAGTGGAAATAAATATGAAGGGTGATGGCAATTCCAAGCTTCCTGAGGATTTGGTTGAACTGTTAAAGACTGCTGATGTAACAAACATTACAGAGAGAATTAAAATTCTTTCCTCAAGAATGTTTAATGAAAATACCCCCGCTGTCATTTCTGATATTCAGAATGGTGTTCAAAAGGGTATAGATGGTATTAAAACAGGTATACCTGAAATGGATAAAGGAGTTTCAGACCTTAAAGAAGCTGTCAATGGAGTTACAAATGGAATAGATGGAATGAAAAAGGCAGTTGCCGGCATGGATACAGGTATAGCTGAGATGGAAGGTGCTATCGCCTCACAGGAAACGGCTCTTACACAGCTTAACAGCCTGTATGACCAGATGACAAAAATGATGAACCAAGCTCCGAAGGGTGCTGCTTATCCGGGTAGTTCAACCGGCACACAGCCAGCAGGGGCAGCACCGACTGGTATGGGCGCACCAGCAGGTACAGGAGCGCCTGCCGGTGTTGGAGGCAAGTCAATCCTGGATATGATTCCTAAGGATGTAAAGGCAAAAATTCCTGCTGATGCACTGGAGCAGCTTAAGGATGTCAAAACCCCGGCTGATCTGAAGGCTAAAATTAAGTCACTGGAGAATGCAAAGAAAGCCCTGACTGCTCAAGTTGCTACACTGACAAAACAAAGGCAGGATATGCTTACTAAATTGAATGAAACCACTGCAAAACGTGAGGAGATGTTGGGAGCAATTTCTTCAATAGAAGCTGCTAAAGGTGATATAAATGATACCATCAGCAAGATGACAGCCATGAAAGATGCTGTTCCCGCGGCTTTTGAGGAAGCAAATAAAAATTACCTTGCTGAAATTGATAAGCTTGCCCCAAAGATTGAGTCAGAGTACCAAAGCACTTTGAATGTAGGTTTCAAGCAAATTTATCTGGCTACAGGTATTTCTGCTCTGGCAGGAATGATACTTCTTATATTCTATAGAAAAAAACACAATGCAGAGTTAAATGCTAGCTCGGAACAAGTTTAGTTAGTAAGTCGGCATTGCAATAATTAATACCCTTCATTGGGGCTTAACAAATTCATAATAAAAAATAAGGAACAATATGCAGAAAAACGACCCTTTTTTACAAAATAGGGTCGCTTTTTTGTTATTTGTGTTAGATTTTTGTTGAATTTATTCTGGATAAAGAAAAAAATCCATAAATATCGGCGGCTGTTACTTGCTTAAGAGAATATCTGGATTAAAACAAAAAAGGATAGGTGAATTCAATGACAAAAAAATTGGTCGCAATACTGCTTGTAGTATGTATTATGGTATCTATATTACCATCAGAATTATTAGCGGCAAATGCAGACGATGCTGCAACAGAACCTGTGAGAAGTTCATTTTCTGACGTTAAATCCAATGACTGGTTTTATGAGCATGTTATGTATGCGGTTGAGAATGGATTGTTCACGGGTATCAGTAACACAAAATTTGATCCAAAAGGTACCATGACCCGTGCTATGTATGTAACCGTCATGGGGCATATTGCGGAAATTGACTCACATAAATACAAGGGGAAACAGTTGTTTTCTGATGTCGGGGCAAATTCATGGTATGCACCGTATGTCATATGGGCAAAAGAAATGGGCATCACAAGCGGAGTGGGCGACCAAAAATTTGATCCGAATGGTCTTGTAACCCGTGAACAAATGGCAGTACTAACTGTTAAATTTTTTGATGTATATGGCATTCCGTTACCAGAGAAAACAACCTTTACAAAGCCAAAAGACTTGGAAACAGTTGCTTCTTATGCGAAAGAGGCTGTTTTAAAGCTATGGTACTGCGGCCTTTTCAAAGGGGATAAAAGAGGTAATTTCAATCCGAAGAGTAACGCCACTCGCGCAGAGGCTGCTGCCTTTTGTAGAGGCATTGATGAAAAGGTTGAACAGTGGTTGATTGACACAGTAAAAAAGCAAAAGCCTGAAATTGAAGACATTGCTAAGAGTGATCCTAAAAAGCAGGAAACAGAAAAGCATGACCCCGATAAACAGGAAGCAAATCCAAGTACAGGTTATACATATTATACTATAACATTTGACAGTAATGGCGGCAGCGATACATCAAGTATCTCCCGCCGTGAGGGCGCAAATTATTCTGAGCTTCCTGTTCCATATAAGGAAAAGAACATTTTTGATGGCTGGTATTACGATGCAGCATTGACAAAACGTGTTGGCAGCAATGATGTGTTGCGGGAAAATGTAAAATTATATGCAAAATGGAGTGGCGCTGCTCCTCTAAGTGAAAAAGAAACCCCACACTTTGCCAGCGCAACAGATCAGACAAAAGACTTTACTGTTAGGATTTTGGGGTTAGAGTCTATGACAGCCGAGGAAGTACAGGCGGCGATTTCTGTTAAAAACTTTAATTCCCAAGATAAAAAAGAATGGATTAAGGTAACAAAGAATGGCAGCACATTTATTGTGTCAGGTATAAACTACCTCGGCAAAGATGGTACAGCGCAAGAGGGATTTGAGGAGGGCTCAAGCTATAAGCTCACCCTGAATAATGATGCACTCACGTTTGAGGGATACTCTCAGGAAGTACGTGAATTTAATTTTACTATTAAAAAAGAAGATGTTTTTAACCTGACGTTAAACAATAAATTGGATTTTATCAAATTTGAAGACATCAGTAACATTATAGAAAATGGGAAAAGAACAGATACAATTAAAACTACTCTTTTGTCAGTTGATGAAAACGGAACAACAGCAGCTGACATGGTCAAGGGTACCTTTACATATACAAAAGGTAAACTTGAAGTAGGCGATACTGTGACCATCTACGAGGGGATTCATCCCAATGAGCGTGTGCTGGATGACACTCGTGAAGGTGCAAATGGTGCTATTGCTTATGTTGAAATCACCTCTGTAAACGGTAATACTTACGGCTATAAAACCGCCAATGTTGAGAAGGTTCTTTTTACTCCTGACGTATTACCAGTACCTACAGGAGCAGATACAGATGGAGACGCTTCAAATAACTCTATTACAGTACCTAAGTCTGTTATGGACTTTTCTGACGATATTTATTCTGCTGTGGGACTTGACTCACAGACCACAGTAGACAGAGGAGACTATATTTCCTTCTATACGGGAGAGTTAACCGCAAATCCAAATTCAAGAAATGCACCTCACCAAGCCGGTTCAGGTTATGCTTTGATAACAGAAGTGACCCAAAGCGGGGATACCTACATAATTACTTATAAAAGTGTAAGCTTGGATGAAATGCTTGCTGCTATGGATATGTACAATACAGACCCAATTGACGGGAATGAGATGCTTAAAGGGGTTGATGTTGCAAAATTAGAGGGCGACATAGAAAAGCAGGCAATGGAGAGTGGTTTTGCCGAGGAAGCAGGCCAATATCTGGCCTCTATGGCAATAGAAACCAAGGCATTCACTGAAATTACCGAGGATTTTGAACTGCGTAATTATGAAATTTTAAATCAAAATGGTGAACCGCTTACATCTAATGATGTTAGACTTATGGAAAGCAAGAAGATGAAGGTTAAGGCAGAGGTTGAAAAGCCCGAGGCTTCCATCACTACAAAGTTAGAGCATTTTGATACATCAGGTCTTCGCCTCACTCTGAAAATAAAGGCGAAAATTACTATCGGCCCAGAAAAGCCTGAAGATGGTGATGGACAGATTATCATCAATCTGACAGGAGAATTCGAAGAGGAAATTCATATAGGTATAAATGTTGATGGTGGTGCACGCTGGGAATGGTGGGCAATATTCCCCTACATAGCTGAGTATGAAGTGACCGCCAATATTGACCTTTTTAACTACACCGGTCTTAAGTTCAATGCCAGCATAGTTACAAAGGAATATAGTGATGATAAATGGACTGAAGACGAAGAACTGAAAAATGTTGTTGACGAACTGAAAAAGCTTGTTGATGAGGTGAAAGAAGGACTGGGCAGTGATAAAGAGGAGGATGACCCTGCCAATGATCTAATTAAAAAGTACAAGGCAATGCTAGATACTGAAAGCGACTGGGTTAACATCGTAGAGAAAGAGATTTGGTCTTATGGCTACCGTATTCCACCTATAATGATAATAGAAATTAAAGTTGAGATAAAGTTTGTGATTCAGGCGAATATGAATATATCTCTGGGTGCAGAATTCTGGTACAAGACTGCAAAACGATACTCATATAATGTTGAGATTTTTGCCCAGAATGTTACCAGTGATGTTATTGACTTCGTGGAGGAGCAGTATGAGTTTACCTTCTATGTCATGGGTACCTTGGGCTTACGGGCCGGTATCAAGGCTGAGGCCAAAATATGTCTCTTCTCTGATAAATTTGCCAGTGCGGGGTTTGCTGCCGAGGCAGGTGCCTACATCAGAATGTGGGGTTACTTCTATTATCAGCTAACTTACAGAGAATCAGTAGGTAAGGAAAGTAAGTACGCCGGTGCGCTCTATTTTGAACTGGGTATATACCTGGAGATTACCTTTGAGGCTCAAGCCTTTGCCGGTACCTTCTCCTACAATCCTACCCTATACGAAAACGAATGGCCATTATGGTCGGCAGGTATGAGAGAGAATATTCAGGATTTTGCATATAAGCAAGAGGATGCGCCGGAGCTTTCACTGAAAAAGGCCATGAAAACAACAGTTGTGCCTGAGGGTGTATTTGAAATGCTTTATCTTGACTTGAAGACAGGTGACGATGATACCAAAATTTATGATGATTCTGAGAAGTATTTTAAAATTGAGATGACCAATGACAAGTTCAGTTATGACAGAGCAACCAACAGGCTTACTGTAATTCCTGCCGAAAAGGATATTACATTGGACGGTCAAATGGTTATAACTTGGGTAAATCAGCCGCTGGCCTGGACATCAAAACCTATCAGCAGCAAAATTGATTTGCATTGGGATAATCTCAATGACGGATATGCTTTTGTTTTCCATACAGGTGGCGGAAGCAGTATTCCGATTCTAATTAAAAAATATGGCGAAGCCATTTCAGTACCTGACACGCCGGTAAAGAAGGGCTATGTGTTTGGCGGCTGGTATAGCGATCAAACGCTCACAACTCCATATACTCTTCCAAAAACCATGCCGAACTTTGACATGGAGTTATATGCCAAGTGGATACCAGCAGATGATACCCCTTACAAGGTTGAATATTATGGTGAAATCCTGGGTAACGGTCAGTATGAGCTTTTAGAAGCTGATGTGTTGCGGGGAACAACGGATAGCACGGTGAATGCAGTGGCTAAGAGCTTTGAAGGATATATTACACCTGAAAGCAAGCAAATCACAATTGCACCTGATGGCAGCAGCATACACCGCTACTATTATGACAGAAAGAGCTACACGCTGACCTTCTCCCGCGGGGATGCCGGAGGAGACAGTATTGTCAGCACGTTGAAGTACGGTGCAAAAATCATTCCACCTGCTTTTGTTTCGAAAGGCTATGCCTTTATTGGTTGGGATACGATTGTTGATGCAAACATGCCTGCACATAATATAAGCTATACTGCACAATGGACACCATCGGATGACACTCCATACCGTGTTGAATATTACGTGGAGCAGGTAAATGGCAAATATACACTGCAAAGTTTAGATGAAGCAAAGACCGGTAGAACAGGAAGTACTGTGGATGTTCAAACTATTTTTGACAACACTTATCTAGTGGAAAACGGCATTACCTTTAAAAATGTTACAGTAAATGGACAAGAAACAACAGCTCCTGTGATAACAGCAGACGGCAAGCTTATTATCAAGGTTAACTATCAGAGAGAGAGCCACAATGCCATTTTTGTGCATGAAAATGGTCAGGAAAATACGGTATATAGCATCAAATATCAGGGCTATATTACACCGCCTGCCTCAAATCCTATCAAAACTGGCTATGTATTTGACGGTTGGGAAGGCTACACAAATGGAGATAAAATGGGTACAACTGATCTTACCTACGCTGCCAAGTGGAAGCCTGCAAAAAATACTGCTTATACTGTTAAGCACATCCGTGAGGATTTAAACGGTTCTTATCCTGTGAGTGGTGCTTTAGTGGAAGTAGAAACAAAATACGGCACAACAGATTCGGATACAACAGCCGAAGCAAAGACCTATGAAGGCTTTACTGCAGATACTGTTACTCAGGTTAAAATATTACCAAACGGTTCTTCCGAGGTCACCATCAAGTATAGACGCAATAGTTATCCGGTGGAATGGATTGCCGATGGTAAAACTTATAAGAATGAGCTGGTGAAATACGGTGCGATCATTACAGCACCCTCTCAGCTTCCGACAAAGCAAGGGTATATATTTGCAGACTGGAGTGGTTATACAGAGGGCGCGATTATGGGTATTGCCCAGCAGACCTTCACTGCAAACTGGAAGTCTGCAACTGATACAGACTATACAGTGAAACATATTCGTGAAGATTTAAGTGGTAATTATACCCTTGAAGAGGTGGAGAATAAGAAAGGAACGACAGAAGAACAGACAACTGCTTCTGCCAAAACCTATGAAGGCTTTACTGCCAACACTAACTATTCTCAGGTGAATATTGCAGCAGATGGCAGCAGTGAGGTTACAATTTATTATAACCGAAACAGCTATACTATAACTTGGGTTGCCAATGGCGAAACCTATAATACTAGTCTAAGTGTGAAATTTGAACAACCTGTAGTCCTGCCGGAAGGCGTGCCCACAAACAAGGAGGGTTACACCTTTAACGGGTGGAGTAATGTTCCTGTTACCATGCCTGCACAAAGCAGGAGCTATGAGGCAACATGGACAGCAAATACCTATACAGTGTCTTTCAATGTTAACGGCGGTGAAGAACTAACTGAGAACACGAAGGAAGTTACTTATGACAGTACCTATGGTCAACTACCTACTCCTACCAGGGCTGGGTATAGATTTGTTACATGGGTCAATGACAGCAATAATACAGTTAATGCAGCTACCACGGTAAAAACAGCTTCAGACCATACCCTCAGAGCAACTTGGGCAGCCGAGACCGATATTGCATATCATGTAAAGCATTATAAGCAAGATACAATGGGTGAAAACTACACCGTAGCAGATGATATAGTTCTATATGGTGAAACCGGTACAGATACCAGCGCTGCTGCTAATGTGTATGAGGGTTTTACTGTTAAAGCCTTTGACCAGATTAAAATAAGCGGAGATGGCTCAACAGTGCTTGAAATTTACTATGACCGTAAGGTTCATAATGTTATATGGAACATCAATGGTACTGAAACTAACGATTCCTATCGTTACGGTGCAAGCATTATTCCTCCTGACGCACAACGTCCAGGGTATAGCTTTGCAGGCTGGAACGGAAGCATTCCAGGCAGCATGCCAGATAATAACCTAAGTTATACTGCTCAGTGGATTGCTAACAAATATACACTTAGCTTTAATGGTAACGGGGGAAGTTCACCAGCTGCTACCACAGTAACCTATGATGGAAAATATGGAACTCTGCCGTCATCAACACGTACAGGTTATACCTTTGCAGGATGGTTTACGGAGGCAAATGCTGGAACACAGATCACAACAGAAACAGACGTTAGAATCACAGCAGCTCAAACCATATATGCCCAATGGTCAGCCAACACTTATACTATCAGCTTTGACCTAAATACAGGAGAAGGAGCTGCTCCTGCTGCAATAACAGTGGTATATGACAGCAGCTACGGACAACTGCCTGAGAACATTCCTGTAAAAACCGGGTACAACTTTAAGGGTTGGTATACAGCTGCAAACGGTGGGGTGAAAATAGAAAATACATCAAAAGTTACCAGAGCCTCAGGTCACACACTGTATGCGCAGTGGGATGCCAATAGTTATTCTGTAATATTTGACGGTAACGGATCAGATGGCGGTAGTATGGGGACCCAGAGCCATATATATGACCAATCAATAGCTCTTTGCGCAAATGGTTTTGTTAAAACAGGTCATACTTTTACAGGCTGGAATACTAAAGCAGACGGATCCGGCACAGCTTATGCCAATACCGAAAGCGTTAAAAATCTTGTAGCAAGCGGAGAATTTACCCTCTACGCTCAATGGCTGGTAAATTCGTACACCATTACCTTTGACAGTAAGGGCGGCAGTGCTGTGACAAGCATTGTCCAAGATTACGGTACGACCATAACCAAACCCGAAGATCCTGAAAAAAGTGGCTATACTTTTGGTGGCTGGCAGAGGAATGGGACTGAGTACACTTTATCCACGATGCCTGCCGAAAACCTTACTTTGACGGCTATATGGAATATCGTAGATTACAGCATCATATATGAGCTCAATGGAGGTACAAACTCAGAAGAAAACCCGGCAGCCTATAGTATTGAAAGCGGAAATATCACTCTAAGAGAAGCAAGTTCTAAAACTGGTTATACCTTTGATAATTGGTATACTGATAGTAACTTTACACAAGATAGCATGATTACAGGTATTGCAATTCCACAAGGCAGCACAGGGCCGAGAACCTTCTATGCAAGGTGGACCGCAAATCCATATACTGTAATCTTCCATAAAAATATAGGAGACGGAGAAACTCAAAGTCAAAGCTTCACTTATGACGAGGGAATGAAGTCACTTGCAGATAATACCTTTACTCGAAACGGCTACACCTTTGACGGTTGGAATACCAGTGAAAATGGCACCGGCACAAGCTATACTGACAAGCAGTCTGTCAAAAATCTTACCACAAGCGGAACTGTCAACCTTTATGCCAAGTGGAAGTTAGTTGAATATTCCATCACCTACAACCTTAATGGAGGCACTCAGGCCAGTGGACAAGCTACAAGTTTTAATGTAGAGAGCCAAGATATTGCACTCAAGGATCCAAGCAAGGGAGATGGATACGGCTTTATGGGTTGGTACGATAACCCTGGTTTTACAGGCAACAAGGTTACTGTTATTGCAAAGGGTAGTATTGCTAACAGTACCCTGTACGCAAAATGGGGTTTTGCCGGCAACTTCCAGGTGAGCAACAACGGCAACAACACTTTTACAATAACAAGAAGCGGTAACGGCAGTGGAGATGTTCAAAACGTAGGACAGCAAACAGTATACTTCCGCACCATCAACGGTACGGCAATAGGCGGCACACATTTTTATCACCAGGGAGGAAGCGCTGCAGCGGTGACCTTTGCTGATGGAGAAACAAGTAAAACCGTAACAATAACAGAATATGGCGTTGTTAAAGCTTATACTGCACCTGATAATTCCCAAACCTATGAGACCACAAAATACTCAAACATCGACCGGACGTATCAGCTTGAGCTTGTAAGGGTGGTTGGAGGTGGACTTTTGGGAGCAACCACCAAGGCTACAAGAACTATTGCTAAGGATAATGCATATTGCATTAATAGCAGTGTATATGGCTATAAAACATTTGCTAACAACACAGCAAACACACAAATATACGAAAGTGTCAGTAGCTGGGATGGTTCCGAGTACATAGGTCTTTCGGGAGACCCTCTGACCGGCCGCGGTGATACTGTAAATGTGCAAACGTATTTAACATATACGGTAGATGGAATGAAAGTTAAATTGGAAATCATCGGACAAGATGACGGGTGGCGTATGATACGATTTGTGTTCTTTAATAATCACACAAATGGTACTGATACTGGTAAAAATAATTCCAGTCTTGGAACACTGCCAAGCGGTACAAAAGCTGCATTCGTATATGGAATATCTACCGATTCGAACAACCAGGATGCCTATACCGTAGGGTTACCTGCACCTAATGGAACAATCAGCTCTCATCCGGGAACTAGCTATGGTGTTACACTATCATCGTCAAGTTATGCAGATGGACAAAGTTCAAGCAATGGCTATGTTTTCTTTGGACTTAACGAAACCTGTGGTATCTCTGTTGCTGGATATAATAGTGCCACAGCGGATTCTTCCTGGTGGTATAAGGGCGGAACACTCATGAGTGCTCCTAGCGACACCAGAGAACCGCAAAAAATTGGTATTGCACCAATGGCAGCAGGTGACTATAAGGCAGGAGAAACTGTTGCAATTGCCATTGTATTTGATGAAATAGTAGACAATGCCAACGGCGTAACCATTAACGGAACTAATCTAGATGGCAGCTGGAGCTGCTCGGGCGGCGCCGGTTCCAATGTTCTGTACTTTACGGGAACTGTTAAAACTGATTGCAATCAAGACAGCATTTTAAACGGAATTACCCTTGGCGGAACTCCGAAAGATATGGCAAACTAGAAATACATAGAGCCCCTGCCCTAAAAAAGGCAGGGGCAATCTAGCTTAAGGGGGTGAAGAGGTGCGGAAGCTTGCTTTATTTATGGCATTCCTTTTATGCTTTTCCCAGACAGTATTTGCGGCGGAACCGGCAACAAAAAACACAATCAAAATCGCTATTATCGACTCGGGTATTTCAATTAAAGCACTGGACGATGCCCATATCTACTCTGGAAAAAATTATATATTACCAAAAGAAAGCACAGAGGATAGATTAAATCATGGAACTGCCATCGCAAGCCTTATATTGGGAAAGCCAAGTCGAGGACTGAAAGGGGCTTACGCCCAAGCAAGTCTTGTCCCGCTTGTCTTTTGCAGTGTAAAAGATAAAAAAGTGGTAAGGGGAGATGCAGTAATGCTTGCTAAGTGCATACGTGATGCGGTAGATACCTTTTCCTGCAGAGTGATTAACCTCAGTGCCGGTATCCTGATAAATTCAAGGGAACTAAAAGCCGCCTGCGACTATGCCGAAGAAAAGGGTGTGGTTATTATTTCTGCTGTCGGCAATGATAATATAGATGCCCCGGAACATTACTACTACCCGGCAGCTTACCATACTGTTATTGGTGTTGGTGCACTAGATAATCAGGGGAAGGTGGCAGACTTCTCCCAACGCAACAGCTCTGTTTCTCTAGTTGCAAAGGGCGATAATCTCCGGGTGGCAAGGGCTAGCGGCAGGATGACTTACGTCAGTGGTACTTCTTACGCATGTGCTTTTGTAACCGCAGCAGCGGCGCAGGTTTTGGAAGAAAACCCAATGCTATCTCCAGCCGATGTGCGAAAACTCCTATATGAGTCTGCTACCGATTTGGGCAGAGTCGGATACGATATTGAAAGTGGCTACGGTGAGTTGAATACTAATAAGGCATTGGAACTTGCTAAAAGCTATGGGAGATAATATTTCGTATTCCAAAGTCGTCTTAATAATAAATTGGGGAACAATATGCAAAAAACGACCCTATTTTACATGGGGTCATTTTTTGTATATTGTCACCATATCTCTGCCATTGCTGTAGGCATGGGGCCGAATATTTCAAATATCCCCCATGTAAGAGTTGGTACTTCAAGCTTGCTCGTTGATTTGGGACATGCTTTTATAAAAGTCAGAGCACCTATTTGTTATTTATGAGCATATAAATTTCACTCAAATGCAGCTTGAAATGCCGCAAATAATCTAAAATCATTGATTTAAGCGAGATAGAGTTATTTAGTGCGCTAATCCATACATTATCCATTTTTTCCATGTCCACGTTATTTATAATATGTACAAGATGATAATTGGAATACTTCCATAGCTGCACTAAATTTTCCCACTTTTCATCCTGATAATTCTGGATTGCAATCCATTTATCATTGTTTCCGAAGTTCGCGTAATCTGGGAAAACCAAAGGACTGGATTGATATTGTAAATGGACTATTCTATGTGTATTGTTTGAGGCTGAATCTATCATATGTCCCACAATCTGCTTGATTGTCCTGTTTTGAATGTTTTTCCGCTGAGTTAATGTATCTTCAGATAGCTGTAATAATTTTGGCTCCCATTCATTGATCAAAATAATCAGTTCCTGGTTATTTTCGCTAAATTCGTTCATCCTTAAATGCCCCTTTCAATTCTAATTTAATTAAATATTTCAAAATATTAGATATTATGGTATCATGTAGTAAGGAATTAGTAAAATTGATAAATTCAATAATATTAATCGATATTATCAATAAGTAGGTGGGGTCGATGGAACTAAGACAGTTAAATACTTTTATAGCAATCGCAAAGCTTAGAAGCTTCTCAAAAGCAGCCACCGAACTGGGTTATGCTCAGTCCTCCATTACCTCACAAATTCAATTGCTTGAGCAGGAACTAAACGTGAGGCTATTTGAACGTCTAGGCCACAATATCACATTAACGGCTGAAGGAAAGAAACTGCTGCCAATGGCTGAACAGATTTTGAAGTTATCGAAGGATGTGAAAAACATGGCCGGTAACTCGGAAATTCCCAGCGGACCATTGATTATCGGCGCAGTCGAATCTTTATGCGTGACAAGACTTCCAAAACTTTTAAAAGAATATCGCACAAGATATCCTGATGTCGAGATATTAATAAAATTCGGGGATAAAACAGAATTTTTGCGGGCGTTAAAGGAGAATACAATAGACATAGCATTTTTTGTTGACCAAAAGATAACAAATAGTGATTTTATAACGGTATCACAAAACGCAGAACCGATGGCCCTTTTATGCTCGCCTGAACATATTTTTGCCAACAGTGGAAATGTCTGTCCGGAAGACTTATCGGGTGAGCCCTTGGTTTTAACAGAACCCTGCTGCGGTTATAGAGCACATTTTGATGCTATAATGTCGCAATTTAACGTTAAGCCCCGTTCAGTTATAGAAACAGGTAATGTTCAGGCAATCAAGCAGCTGGTTTTGAGTGGAATGGGAATTACGTTTCTGCCTCAGACTGCTGTCGAAGAAGAGCTACAACAAAAACGACTTGTTAAATTGAAGTGGAAAGGCCCGGAATTTCAAATATTTACTCAAGTGCTTTGCCATAAAACCAAATGGATGACTGCGGCACTTAAAGCCTTTATCGATTTGATGAATGAAATTCAGCAGTAAAATCTATTATGACAAATGGTGTGGTTATGTATAATAATATTAAACGATTTGTATGGATTTTCCGGATATCTGTTACATGTATAGTCATTTTTGAATGTGTAGCTGTGCGCTTTCATTCTCCGTGGATGCAGCTGGCTTCAATTGGAGGAATGCTTTTACTTGTTGTAAATGATATTCTCCGAAATCATTATGGAAAACTCAATTCGGGCTGGATTGCCTCCTGCTCATTTGTTGTAAGCATTATAGGTGCAGGCCTTTATGCTTTCTGGTTGAATACTTTACCTGCGAGTATATTTTTTCTATTTCCGCTAATCGAAATTTTTCTAGGGAGAGACAAGATATCATATCCCTTGCTTGTGTTATATTCCGGAATTTTTATTGTTGAAAACCTCCTGCTCAATGATTTATCTGTAAACAATTTGGTGACATATGTATCTATTGTTGTGGTTATGTATCTTTACAAAAACAATGTTGATCAAAGACAAAAAACAAACTTCCTTAATGAAAGCTTAATAACTGCAAATCAGCAGTTGACAGAATACGCCCAAAAGGTGGGACAAATAGCAGTAGTCAATGAAAGGACAAAAATAGCGCAGGATTTACATGACTCTATAGGGCATGGACTGATTGCGCTATCAATGAATCTCGAATTTATTAAAAGAGCTGCCGATAAAGACAATGTTAAGATTGCTGATGCAGCTGCAAAAGCGCATGCACTGTCACTTAAGTGTATTAATGATTTAAGAAGTGCTGTAAATATATTAAAAGTCGAAAGAATCTGTGGCGAAGATCTTAAGGCAAAGCTTACTGAAATAGTAGAAAACATCAGACATAGCGGAATAAAAATATCTCTGGCTTTTGAAGGGGATATTGAAAACATATGTCCGGATATAAAGGATTGCATATATAAATCTGTCCGTGAAGCAGTTACAAACAGCATAAAAAACGGAAAGGCTAATCATATCCGCATAGAACTGAAAGTCAGCGGAACAATGCTTACATTATCTGTAGAAGATGATGGCATAGGCTGTAAGATTATAAATAAATCTCATGGCTTATCCGGTATAGAGAAGCGTTTGGAGAATTTAGGCGGAAAAGCGGAATTCAATTCTGAAGAAGGCAAAGGTTTTTTACTGAGAATGCAAATCCCCATAGAGGATGACAAGGAGATTTAAATGATTAAGGTAATAATTGTGGATGATCAGGATATTGTCAGAGAAGGACTTAAAATGATATTAAGCTTGCATAATGATATTGAAATCATTGGAGAGGCTTGTAATGGCACAGAGCTTTTAATGCTGCTTAAAGATATAAAGCCCGACGCTGTTATAATGGATATCAGAATGCCGAATATGAATGGAATAGAAGCGACCTTGGAAGTCAAGAAAATGTTCCCGAATATAAAAATAATTGTACTGACTACTTTTCAGGAAGACGAATATATATTCGGTAGTCTGAAAAACGGGGCAGATGGTTATGTTTTAAAGGATTCCGGGTCAGATGCAATCGTCAACGCCATTTATGCAGCCTGCTCAGGAAGTATGACTATCGATTCTTCCATATCCGGAAAGATTGTCAGTGCTATTAAAGAACCCGTTTCTATGAAAAAGGATTATGAAAAAATAAGCCGCCCTTTAACACCTCGTGAAATTGATGTGGTAAAGCAACTTCTCCTTGGAAAGAGCAATCGTGACATTGGTAAAGTATTATTTTTATCTGAGAGTACAGTTAAAAACTATATTTCGCATATTCTTTCCAAACTTGAGTTGAACAGTAGAGCAGAATTGCTCGTCTATTTACAGAATACTCTCTGAGTTTGACGGGTAGGAACTACACTTTCTATAACAACCAGTTACTAAAGTCATTGCCGTAAGGGTACTTTTGTTTCTTTCAAGGATGCTGTAACAGCTGTATCATTTTAAATATACTTAAAATGAAAGAAGGAATTTAAAATGAATCAAAATGCTGTTTCTAAAAGAGTGCTGATTGAAACGATAATTATAATGCTAATTACTTTTTCTTCTGTGTTTGCCTCAAGTGTATACCTTAAATACCTGCTTGAAGCGCCTGCCTTTATCTATTTGCTTATTGAATTATTTGCGCGTCATCGTTCCCTGCGTGACCTTGGCTTTAAAATAAAGCAGACTCCCGGTGACCTTGCAAACAATCTGCCGTTACTGTTTATAGTAGCTATTGTATTTCAAATCGCTCCCCTGTTAATCGGAAAATATCTTTTACCCTCCTATATAGAACACTTGCGTGACAGAATGTCCATTGTTCTCCAAATCAATTCCATGAAATCAATAATTGTTCTTATAGTCACATTTATAATTACTTCTCTGGTCTGTTTTTACGAGGAATTAATCTACCGCGGCTTCTTCGTTGAAAGGCTAAGCTGGTTTACTAAACCATACGTTGCAATCGGAATATCAACAATTCTTTTCGCCTTCATGCACTTCACACCGGGTGAACCATCAGCAGTTATACTCGATATTATTTGTGTACTACTGGATGGAATAGTATATGGAGTAATTTACTTCAGGACTAAAAATATATATGCATCATTTACGGCGCATGTTTTAGTGGATGTATTCGATATCATACTATTTAGAATGATGTTCTAATATACAAAATCCAGCTAAAGGGCACTTGGCGTTGCCACCAAATTATGTTATAGATAGTTTTATAAAAGCAAAATACCAGCCGGGTTTTCCCGGCTGGTATTTTGCTTTTTATATATGTTTTGCTTTACCTTAAATCAGCTTTGATTTACGCAGCAGGTTCTGTATCATGACAGCAACCTCTGCTCTGGTAACATTAGATTTAGGTGATATTGTTGTAGGACTTGATCCTGTAATAATTCCTGCTTTAAGGCACATTGCGACACTTGTTTTTGCATATTGTGAAACAGACTTTCCGTCGGTAAATTTTGCCAGGAGTGCGGATGCTTCGCTGTCGGTGAGGCTTACACGCAAGCCGGTAAGCCTCATGGCATTTGCCAGTATTGTCATAGCCTGTTCTCGGGTAATTTTTTCATTTGGTCCAAAACTTTCAGAACTATGTCCGGATATCAGACCATATTCCATTGCTGTGACAATATAACCATTAAACCAATCCTTGGTTGAAACATCTTTGAAGCTGGATTCACTTGTGCTTTTAGTAAGACCCAAAGCGCGAACTATAATTGCCGCAAATTCAGCTCGAGTTATACTCCTTGTCGGATCATATTTTCCATTACCTACACCCGATACCACCATTCTGGAGCCCATATCGTTAATAGCATCCTTTGCCCAATGTTTAGATACGTCAGTAAAGGACACAGGATTGTAAATAACGGAGTACGTACTGTTTGTAAGGCTGTTTATCTTTGCATAATATTTATTATTTTTAATGATTATTTGAGTTGGTACATGTGAGGAGGTTCCATCCGAATTAAGTACAATTCCGGTTGTAATTTTGCTTGGGTCCAAACCGTCCGGTATGGCTATTGTTCTTTC
The DNA here is from genome assembly GCA_023460955.1 of Bacillota bacterium. GTDB lineage: Bacteria > Bacillota > Clostridia > Acetivibrionales > DSM-1351 > Ruminiclostridium. The sequence goes on from JAEWOH010000070.1 coordinate 182,991, forward strand.
AACATAACTATTGAACTTTTTTACCTCAAATGTTTTTTGACCACTGGTACAGATAATATCAAATTCCACCGGCTTCACAACAATCATATACTTGTTCTTGTCCGCAGTTTCATTTACAAGCCTGACGGTTTCTTCGGAGGACTCTGCGATTTTTATGCTAATCTTAATATCTTTTAGCGCGATTTGTCCGCCCAGATTATCAGCAAGGCTGTCAATATTAATACGGGTTACTGGTAGTGTGTATGTAACAGTATCAGTCTTTATTTCAAGAACAGCTGCTTTATCTGACATGTTTTTAAGAGTCTGACCGTTCATTTCACCGATAATTATGTCTGAACCGGTACTGCCGGGCAAAGTCACTATTGGTTGATCTCCGCTGTACTGGAGTATATTGTCGAGCTTCTTATCGTCTATGGATATCGTTGTTATGCTCTGACCACTGGTATTGGTGGTGATTTTTGAGGTTCCGGCGTCCTGTGCCTTTCCGTTGACAAAAACCGGCATAGATATTACAGCCGCGCTGTTTGAACCGGAAGTTGTACCTCCTGAATCAGAGGTGTCTCTTGGAACAGATGCTGTTGTCTTGCCTGTAGCCGCAGTATACAGAGCTTTATTTCCGGCTTCATCTTTTACCAGCACGTTGAAGTAATATTCTGTGTTTGCTGTTAAACCCGAAACAGTAAATACATTAGTGTTTTCTGTCCAATCCTGAGCTTGAGTAGCGCTTTCGGCGGCAGAAAGTGTTGCAATATTATTTCTGGAGTAGACAACCTTATACTTCAGCTTAGTAGAGGGAGTGAATATATCAGCTGCCGCATTCCATTTGAGCTTTACTGAGCTTGAGGTTATATCACTTACTGTGATGACATCGTTTGCAATATTGGGTGCTGATGCATCAACTAATATGTTTGCTGTACTCAAGCCGCTCAGAGTTAAATTTGCCGCGGTTCCGGCGGTGTCATTTATTGTACCTCCATTATTAAGGCTCAACGTACCAACAGCTATACCGTCTGTATCCGTTTGACCGGCAGTCACTATATAGACGAACTTTAATGAGGTTGAACTGCTGTCTGCTGGTGAGAAGTCAGCATAGACAGTGTCGGTACCTATAACAAGTGAGATTTGCGGGGTCCCTGTTACAATGACATTTTCGTTAAAATTCACTGTAAATTCAAGTTTATTTCCATCTATGTAGATTCCCTCACTAGGCACGGATACCGAGATTACTGACGGAGCTGTTGTATCAATTACGATTGCTTTGTTCATACCGAGGGAGCCTGCCGCTCCGGGAACTGCCAAAGTCAGTATGGAGGCATTTCTAAAGGCATCACATATGGTACCGCCATTGAGAGTCAATGCAAATTGTGAAGTATAATCTAGATCTGAAGATATGTCTCCGGGCTGGACCGTGTAAGTGAAAGTGAGTTCATTGGTACCCGACCCTGAAGTGTAGTTTGCCACTCTGTCTATGCTTCCTGTTTCAAGGCTAAGCTGTGGTGTTCCGGTAACAGTAACTGCTTCACTGAAAGCTAATTTAATAATGATGGTATCACCCGCGCTATAGCTGCCATTTGCTGTTATTGCAGTCACTCCCATTATGGTCGGAGCGCTGTTATCAATTGTGAAGCTGATTGTATTGCTGTTGCCGGCTGCATCGGTGACCACCAGCACATAGCTGCCTTCTTCTGTTATGGGGGCGCCGCTCAGATAAGGTGCAGCTGCTTCACTGTTTTTTGAGAGCGTCGCTGTTCCTTCTGTAAATGTCGCTGCCGCACTAGAATTGTATGCCGCGTCGTTTGCAATGCCGCCTACCGCGGGAGCTGTTTTGTCAATGGTAAACGAAACGGTGGTGGTGTTTCCTGCATCGTCAGTAACCATAAGCGTATAGTTGCCTTCTGCGGCTATTGGCGTACCTGAGGTGTATGCAGCTGGAGTTTCGCCGTCTTTTGCAAGAGTAGCAGTTCCTTCGTTAAAGGTGGGTGATACAGTCGCATTATACAGACTATCGTCACTGACAACACCCACAGTTGGTGCAGTTCTGTCAATTGTGAAGCTGACGGTGTTACTGTTGCCCGCGGTATCGGTGACCACTAGCACATAGCTGCCTTCTTCTGTTATGGGGGCGCTGCTCAGATAAGGTGCAGCTGCTTCACTGTTTTTTGAGAGCGTTGCTGTTCCTTCTGTAAATGTCCCTGCCACATCGATATTGTACTTTCCGTTATTTGTAACGCCGCCTACAGCGGGAGGAGTTTTGTCGATGGTAAACGAAACGGTTGTCATGTTTCCTGCGTCGTCAATGACTCCAAGAAAATATACGCCTTCAGCCGCTATTGGCGTACCTGAGGTGTATGCAGTCGACGCTCCGTCGACTTTTGAAAGAGTAGCAGTTCCTTCGCTGAATGTGGGAGCTACAGTCACATTATACAGACCGCCATTGGTGACAGAACCCACAGTTGGTGCTGTTCTGTCAATGGCGAAGTGTAACGTATTGCTGTTGCCGGCGGCATCGGTGACCACCAGTACATAGCTGCCTTCATCTGTTATGAAGGTATTACTCAAATAAGGTGTGGCAGCTTCACTGTTCTTTGTCAGCGTAGCTGTACCCTCTCCAAATAACGCTACAGCACCTAAAAAGTAATATCCGTAATTTGTAATGCCGGCTACAGAGGGAGGTGTTTTGTCAATTGTAAAAGAAATTGTGGTGCTGTTTCCGGCACCGTCTATAACCACCAGCACATAGTTACCTTCTGCGGCTATTGGCGTACCTGAGGAGTATGCAGCCGGCGCTCCGCCGTCTTTTGAAAGAGAGGCTGTTCCTTCGTTAAAGGTGGGAGATACGGTCACGTTATAAAGACCGCCATCGTTGACGACACCCACAGTCGGTGCAGTCCTATCAATTGTGAAGCTGACGGTATTGCTGTTGCCCGCGGCATCGGTGACCACCAGTACATAGCTGCCTTCATCTGTTATGGAGGCTCCGCTCATATAAGGTGCAGCTGCTTCACTGTTCTTTGAGAGCGTCGCTGTTCCTTCTGTAAATGTTCCTGCCACATCGATATTGTACTTTCCGTTATTTGTAATGCCGCCTACAGCAGGAGGAGTCTTGTCGATGGTAAATGAAACGGTGGTAGTGTTTCCTGCACCGTCCTTAACCACAAGAACATACTCGCCTTCTGGGGCTATTGGCGTACCTGAGGAGTATGCAGCCGACGCTCCGCCGTCTTTTGCAAGAGTAGCAGTTCCTTCGTTAAAGGTAGGAGATACGGTCACGTTATAAAGACCGCCATCGCTGACAACACCCACAGTCGGTGCAGTTCTGTCAATGCTGAAGCTGACGGTATTGCTGTTACCCGCTGCATCGGTGACCACCAGCACATAGCTGCCTTCTTCTGTTATGGGGGCACCGCTCAGATAAGGTGCAGCTGCTTCACTGTTTTTTGAGAGAGTCGCTGTTCCTTCTGTAAATGTTCCTGCCACATCCCTGTTGTATTTTACATTATTTGCAACGCCGCCCACAGCAGGAGGAAAGATATCGATTTCTACAATTAGTACCTCAGAGGCAGCACTTAAATTTCCTGCCGAGTCTTTTGCTTTAGCTGTTAAGTTATATGTTCCCCAAGATAATTCTGAAACTGTGATACTCCATAAGCCACTTTCATTTACAGTGGTGGTGCCAAGGGGGATGGAAGAATTATAGAGAGTAACTGTACTGTTTGCTTCGGCTGTGCCGGTAAATGTTGGTGTAGTAACTTTTGTTATGTTATCTGTATTTGATAATCCTGAATCTGAAGCTGCAATCAAATCAGGTGCTGATGGTGCAGCTGGAGCAATTCCGTCTACTAAAACGCCTGTAGCCGTACTTCCCGTGAACTGCACCTGTGTCCCGTTACCTGCTGGGTTACCGTCTGCATCTTTTATGACCCCACCGTTAAGGGTAATATTATTATTTAAGGACACACCGTCAGAGTCTGAGTCTCCTGAAACGATGGTGTACCTAAAAACAAGTGCTGTTCCGCCGGTGCCACTGAAATATGCTGCATGAACAGTTGAACTTCCGAGGGTCAGAGTTAAATATGGAGTTCCGTTGGTTGTTACCACATTCATAGGGGTGCTGAAATTAACAGTATAATCCAGATTTTGCCCGATAGCATATGTACCGTTGGCTGGAACAGAAACTGAAGAAACCGCCAGATTGGGCACGTTACTGACAGTAACACTATTTCCTGAGAGATCGGCCACTAGGATTGTACTATCAGCTCCGGCAGCCCAATCTTCTGCTGCCGAGATATTGTAGGTTGTTCCATCCTGCGAACTGGTGCCATTCTTATTGAGTATAGAATTAACGTTTAGCTTATCATTTTGGCTCAGATTTACTGTAAAATTGGTTGCGCTAGTAAGGTCAACATTAGGTGTACTTGCTGTTAAAGTGCAGGTTGCTCCGCCTTCACCCTTTAGTGACAGTTTTGAGACGTCGATATCATTTGCCACACCTGATCGTACTAAAAGGTTTGTACCTGATACCACCAAAGTACCGGTACTAAAATTATAGGTTGCACTGGTAAGCGTCGGAATAGGTACATTGCTGATTGTCAAGGCTGTGTTCCCAACAGAACCAGAAACGTTCCAACCACTTGCTGAAGACAGCAAGTATGCTGTCCCTGATGTGGAGACAAAACCGTTTTTATTGAGAATCATGTTAACGGCTACTTTATCGGCAGCACTCAAGGTTAACGAAAACGATGTGGCTGAAGATATATCGGTATTTGGTGTACCTGACAATGTGCGGGTTGATCCGCCTTCACCTATTAATGTCAGCTTGGATGCAACTATGTCGTTGGCAAGTCCATCTACAGATTGAAAATTGGTGCCGGTCACTGATAAAATACCTGTTCCCGCATCGTAGGAAGCACTGGAAATAGTTGGTGTGGGAACTGAAGGAACAATATCCAGGTCGTCCAGCATTATTCCTGTGGAGTCTGAATAAAGGGATATGTCTACGCTATTTATCGAAACGAAATTTGATTGGAATTTTGAAAATTCTGCCATAGAACTGCACGGCATATCTAAAGTTCCTGATGAGTTCGATTTGATCTTATAATTCCCTCCAAAAAAACTAGGATCGCCAAATAGCAGCGAATTTAATGTAAAAGCATCACCAAATGAGCCATTCCCATCGATATCAACGTCAATACTGATAGTGGAGCCCGGAGTTATCCCTTCAATAATTGCATAATGGGTGGAATTGTTGGTAGTTAATTCAGAACTACCATCATTTGCGATAAACCATGTTCCAGAAGATGGTGCTGTGATACGGACTATAATTCCGGATGTGTTATTTTTTGTTGTTAAAATATTTGCATTAATGGTGTTTGTGACTTGGCTATCCTCAAAAGAAAATGCAGCTCCATCCGCGTTAACCGGCGCAGTCATTGAGAGTAGCGATGTCATTAAAATACACAATACCAGCAAAATACTAATAATTCGTTTTTTCATTTCTGATCCTCCTTAAATTACGTTTGTATTACTTCATGACCTTTCTTGGCCAGTAACATACTCCCACTTCCAGGGCGCGAGGCCTGTCCAGGTGGAAGTCTGCATGCCGGCAGTACCAGCATTCGCACATGCCGATGGCTGCACCCTCCCTCGGGATAAAGGCCGGGCAGTTCTGTTTAGGCCAGACATTTCCTTCTGAGTTAGGTGCTTGAAGGGGTGCAGTCACTTGCCATAGATTAACCAGCTCTGCCATTTTCTCACCTCCTTGAGCATGACCACAGAATAGCACAAAAAAATCAAAAAACGACCCAAATGTAAATTGGGGTGGTTTTTACGCAGAATGTTCTGAAAAAACCTGAAAATAAATTCTGCAAATCAGACTAAGATTATTTTAGAGTAGCAACCGTACATTAAATACACCGTCACGAGTGCGGTAAATCACTTGCCCACTATACCGTTCTGCAAAGGCCTGAACGCTTTTTGTACCGATGCCGTGACCATCATTCAGTGATAGTGGATTGCCTTTATTATCCAGAGAAATCTTGCCGACACAAGAGTTTTCTACCTCTATAATCACCTGACTTGTGAATATACCGATACATCGGATATAACGCTTTACTTCCGGCTGTAGCTTTTCACAAGCATGTATTGCGTTTTCAATCAGGTTGGAAAGCGCAATGGTGAGCTCCAGTGAATCAATTGGAAGCTTTGCCGGTATATCAAGCTTGATATCGCAATCTATTCCGGCTTTATCAGCAAGACTAAAATAATAGCTTACAGCTGCATTAACGACCGGATTTTCACACCAGCTTCTTGTAGTTACAAGAGGTACATGGGACTGCTGTTCCAGCATGGTAATTGCGGCAGCAGTCTGCTCCTGCCTCAGAAGCTCCAGCAGGGTGTTGTTGAAATGGCGCCTGTCGTGGTTTAGGATACTCATCTTACGTTCGGCTTGATCCATTAAGGAAAGACGTTGTTCCATAGACATTGTGGAAAGCCGAAGCAAAGTCTGACCGTTTTGCATTTTGAGATTTTCCTCACGCAAGGTGTATTCGCGGGAAAGGGCCTTTAGAGAATAAAAAACAGAAGAATAGGCTGCAAGCGTCACAAATACAAGCAGCACCAGGGGGACGGCCTCCTCTCTGAGTGTGGAGATAATGTCCTTGCTACTCCAGAAATAATAGTTAAAAGAAGTGTTTATTGCTACTGCCACAAAGAAAAAGTCGTTCCAACGCTCAACCATCTGACGGTAGAGTGGTCGTACATAACGCCGAAGCAGGAAAACTATAGCAAGAAAAAGTATAAGCCTCAGAACGGTGTTAGCATATTTGGGATAAGGAAGGTGACGGGACCCGAGAAAACTTAGTACAATTACGGCGACGCCGAAGTTCTGAATTGTAATATAGCTAAATAACCATTGCATGAAGCTGTCCTTAAACAATGGCTTAATAGCAAAGCATATCAACGCAAAAAGGATTAAATCCAGCTTGGAAAGAAGTGTAAGATCCTCTAGCAGATAGCAGTACAGAGATAAAGCAAGATCCGCAAGAATAATGCAAAACATTGCAAATTGGGTAACCTTTTTACTGTATTTAGGCTGAAGCAGCGTAATCATAAGCACCACGTTCATGACAGTATAAACTGCACCTCTCAGAAAATCCGGTAACAAGTCTTCCACTACTAACCCTCCCTTCCGAATCTGAAATCCAGATAGGCATCGCGCACCGTGGTGTAAAGCTTTTTAGAAACAGGTACGCGGAAATTTCTTCGCAATAGAAACTCTTCTTTATCCAGCCGTTCCACGCGCTTCAGATTCACTGCAAAGGAAACGTGGGGTTGGAGGAAATATCCGCTTTCCAGCAGAGGTGCAATATGCTCGGAAAAACGGCATGAAAGAGTACAGGTCTCCACTTGCTCGCCGCTTACAAGAAAGTATTTCACAGTCCGATGCGAATATTCGCAGTATGAGATTTCACTAACAAGTAGCGTTCGTAACCCTATCTTGGTTTTTATAGTAATACAAGTTTCTTCTCCCATGTTAGCCTTTGTGACCGATAAAGTGAGGGTATCAAAGAGCTTCTGCTTGTCAATGGGCTTGAGCAGATAGTTTATGGGGTTCGCTGTAAAGGATTGGAGCGCGAAGCCCGGTTCAGTGGATACATAAATAATCTGGGCTTCCCGATCCAGTTGGCGAATTTGTTTACCAATGTCAATTCCGTTAATCATCGGCATTACAATATCCAATATGTAAATATGAAACCGTTCGGTCTCACTGGCTGTCAGCAGCCTGTCGGGATGACCAAACTGCTTTACCTCCGCAATTAGTCGGTGGGACTCAAGGTATTCGTTTGTATAAGCTGAGATAACATCCAGATCTTTTGGTAAATCGTCGCAAATTGCAATACGTAGCATAAGTGACCTCTGTTTTTGAATTGGTGTTAATAATAAAATATTTTATCAGATTATGCTAGTTCATACAATTTGTGTCGAATAAATCCCAGGCAAAAAATATAAAGTTAATTGAATATGGGTACGTGACTATGATATAACAAATATAAGCAAGCCAGAACATTAATCTAAAGAAAGATCCTGAAACAGCTGTGACTGAATTAAGGACGGCTAAAGTTTAACTGAATTTCATTAAAGTGAGCAGACGCGGTCAAGCGGAATTTAAAAAGTAATATTATCCTGTTTATGAAGGAGGTGCATATTATGCATGCATGGGAAGCAATCCAGAAGACTCTGGATTATATTGAGGAACATATAGGAGAGGATATTATTATCGAGGAATTGTCTGAAATGGCTGCTCTGTCACTCTTCTATTATCAACGGTTGTTCAGTCGTCTGGTAAAAAAGCCGGTGCGGGAATATATAAAACTTAGGCGTTTAGCCAATGCCTTAAAGGTTTTGGAAAACAAAAATCACCGCATTCTTGACGTTGCGTTGGAATACGGTTTCAGCAGCCATGAAACATTTACCAGAGCATTTAAAGAGACCTATGGAATGACACCTGAACAATACCGGTTGAAGCCGGTGGCTCTTAACCAGTTTGATAAGCCTGATCTATTGCTTGGCTACACCTTGATTGATGAAGGTGTACCGCTTATTAGTGACGGGCTTGTTCTTGAAATGAATCGCAAAACTTTAAATGAACCAGTCTGTTTTATGGGCGTACTTGGTTATGTTCCTATTTCAGATCAATTACCTGTTGGGGAATCGACAGGCATTGATATGCCGGGTGAGATATGGAGGCGTTTTCATCAAGAGAAAAACCGGATTCCCAGGATAATCAATGGGCGTGAATTAGGCGTTGCTTATATGGGAGATGCGCCGGAGGGATGTTTTTCCTACTTCGCCGGAGCAGAGGTAGAGGCTGGAGCGTTGGATGAGAATTTTCAAACATGGCAGCTTCCGGCACGGGAGTATGTGGTCTGTGGTTTCGAGGCGGAGAATTTCGATGAACTTGCCACCGTGGCACTTAACAAGGCTATAAAATACAGCGGCCTATGGCTGGAAAAGCACAACTTGCAGATGGACATGTTTGTTCCTGAAATATATTATGGGAGCACAGCAGAAACCACCTATATGGAATTATATATACCCTTCAACGAAATTCAATAATGCGCCTGGTTAAAGGCGTATAACAAGCAATTTAACTTATAAATTATGCTTATTATACAAAAATTGAGAGGATTCCTATGATCATGGAACCTTCTCTTTTTTTTGCCTATTGTTTGTTTATACTAACGGCAGTCCTGCCATTTACGCGTATAAAGGAGATTTAAGCATAACAGGCGGAATCGTTGAAGCGACAGGCGGAAATAGTGATTTGGCCAGCGGTGGTCCGGGCGTCTATGTTTACGAGAAAGATACCAATATTAGGAATAAATGCATTATTGGCAAATCACGATGTTTATATTTTCACCGGTAAACTCTCTTGGTTGGCGTTTTTATTCTAAATAAAAATAGTATTTTTTTATTCATCATTCATTATTCATCATTTATTATTCAACCTTGACAATTTGGTCTATAATGTATAGACTAACTGTGTGAAGTTTATACATTATAGACCAAGGAGGCTTATCATGAAGGAATATAAACTTGCAGAAGCCGAAGAAAAATTTGCAGAACTAATCTGGCAGAACGAGCCGGTTGGTTCCGGCGAGCTTGTTAAGATATGCGAAAAAACAATCAATTGGAAAAAGTCTACAACATATACAGTTTTGAAAAAACTTTGTGAAAAGGGTATTTTCCGAAATGAAAATACTGTAGTTTCTTCTTTAGTCACAAGGGATGAATACTTTACCAGGCTAAGTATTGGTTTTGTTGAGGATACCTATGGAGGGTCCTTGCCTAAATTTCTGACAGCTTTTATCAGTAGTAAAAAACTAAGTAAACGTCAGGCAGAGGAACTGAAGAGATTAATTGATGAGCATAAGGAGGTGTAGAGATGCAAATAAGCGAGCTTTGTAATCTGATTGATCTACCTGAAGTGGTTAAAGATGAAGTTATTAAATATGAAAAAGAAATAGATTTCACAAGTATAGAACCTGAAATGGCCTTAATGAATAATTCTACAACTTGGGAAAGGGCAATAGAGGAACTTACTAAACTTATAGCCCCCGATGAGACAGGCTTAAAGCTGCTGACATGTCAACTGTACGCAGTTTGTAACACATACGAAAAATATAAGGATATGGGGATTTCAGATGATATATTTATTGATACCATGAAGTTCTTTTCAAGATTTATAAATTTTCATAATAAAGTATATGGTCAATATAATTATGTTTGGGGATGGTGGTCAGTTAGACTGATTTCAATGCAGGAATTCCGGATTGGTGAGTTAGAGTATGAAATGATAATACAGGATGATAAAAAGTTAATCAGTATCCATATTCCGTCCGACGCCGATATGACAAGCAGTAAGCTTAGAAAATCCTATTTGAAGGCCAGGGAATTCTTTGATAAATTTTATCCTGAATATGCCAAGGTTGATATGATTTGCGGTTCGTGGCTACTTGCACCGGCATTAAAGAAACTGTTACCTGAAAACTCAAAAATTTTGATGTTTCAAAAATCTTTTGAGTTAACCAGCCAGGAGGATGATAGCCCCGGCTTTCTCGATTGGGTTTATGGAAGACGGGATATACCCTTTGAAAGCTTACCGGAGCAAACTTCTTTACAACAAAAATTGAAACAGTATCTTCTAAATGGCGGTAAAGTGGAGTGGGCAAATGGAACATTAATATCAAATCCCTTTTGTAATAATATATAAAATATAGATTGTAATAATTTGATATACGGAGAATTTAAAGACGGAGAATTGGTGTTTTAAAGGAGGTCTCAAAATCATTATGGAGTATAAGATTTTAACTTTTCCCATAACCCTGCCATTTGGCGATACCGTGAATACAGTTTATCCAGCTCTGCTTTTGGATAAGCAAAACATTATTCTTGTAGATTGTGGTTTTATGGGATCACTACCCAAAATAGACGAGGAACTGGGACGATACGGATTATCAGCAGAGCAAATAACCGGGCTTGTGCTGACCCATCATGATCACGACCATATGGGGGCAGCCGCCGCCCTTAAAAGAAAAAACCCTAATATGAAGATATATGCATCCGCTGTAGAAGCACCGTTCATTTCTGCTCAGGAAAAACCTTTACGGTTGCTTCAAGCAGAAGAAATGCAGAAGACACTTCCGCCGGAACAGCAGGCTTTTGGTGAGGTATTTTGTGATATGCTGAGACGGGTTGAGCCCGTTCCGGTAGACGTTTTTTTGGATGACGGAGATAGAATGGATTGGTGTGGAGGCTGTCTGGTCATTGCTACGCCGGGTCACACTCCAGGACATATTTCACTTGTTCTGGAAAAGGATTCGATTATCATAACCGGTGATGCAATTGCACTGGAGGAGGGTAAACCTGTAATTGCAAACCCGCAGTTTACTCTGGATATTGAGCAGGCGAAGGAATCCATGGAAAAACTATTATCAATCAATGCTAAAGCTTTTTATTGCTATCATGGCGGGCATCTGGCCTCAACGATAAAGTAAGTTTATCGAACAAATAAAAGACATAGCTTAAGGACAACGTAGCAAAAATTTTAAAACTATCAAGGTGTAACATAAATTGTAAATAAAATTATTAGTATGGTATAATACCCCTTAGGCACAAATATGTGCCAAATATTACATGTAATTCCATTATTATATAAAAAGGGGTGTTTGTTCATGAATAGTATAGTCGATTTAATTATTGTAGGTGCCGGACCAGCGGGCCTTATGGCTGCAAAAACCGCAGCTGAAATGGGGCTTAAGGTTGTAATTATTGAAAAAAGTAAGAATTTTGATCACTTGAAACGTGCATGTTCTGCTCAAATAATTATGGATGATGGATATGAGAATGAATTTGTCCATATAAATGCTGGGACAATAATGTTTGAAAGGAATAAATTTGAGGTTAAATACTCTGGTCCTCTGATTAATGTTACTAACAAATATTATTACTCTCCAAGTGGACATAAAATCCATTTCGCCCATCCAGACCAGAAGCCATTTGCTGTAAAGTTTGATAAGAACAGGCTTCTTCAGGATTTATGTACGGAATGTGAAAATTTAGGAGTAGATTTGAGAATGTCAACGCTTGCGTATGGAGGAGTGGATATGGGAGACCATGTCAAGATAAATCTCAAATCCAACGATATATGTTATACACTTGAAGCAAAGAAAGCGATTATAGCTGAGGGTGTAAATGCAAAATTAACTGGAATATTTGGTTTTAATCAAAACAGAAAGCTATATGCAACAGCTCATGTTGTAAAATATATCCTTAAAGGAGTATCAGGATATATACCGAACAGTTGGAACCTATACTATGGAAGGGCATATCATTCCAACGCAGCAGTAATTATCGGGCCTAGCTTATACGGGGAGGATACTGTTGAATTAACACTCTCTGGCAGTGCAAATAAGAGACCTGTGTCAATTTTTGAAAATCTTGTTACGGATAGTCCACTTAAACACCAATTTACCAATGCCCGTATAATAGATACTCATGGCTGTGCAGTTAAGGCTTATATGGCACTTAACAAACCATATAAAGGTAATGTTCTTGCTATAGGTGATAGTGCAGCTTTTGTAGAAGTTGAAGTTCAGGGTGCCTTAATGTGTGGATTTCATGCAGCTAAGGCAATAAATTGTGAACTTGATGGAAAGAATGGCTTTGAGAAGTATTCTGATTGGTGGAATGAGTCTTTTGAGTTTAACCGTGATGAATACCTTCAAGTATCTCAAGGTTATGCGCTTGTACCAACATATTCTGATGATGAGCTTGATTATTTGTTTTCTCTTTTTAAAGATAAAACACTGGAAGGTACATATAGCCAATATAAAACACCAAAGCTTATCTGGGATTACATTTTGTCGAATCAAACTCAAATTCAAACTGAAAGACCTGAACTATTTAATAAGATAATGGATATCAATCAACTGACACTAGCAGCTACATTTTAAATAACCAGGTTGTGGTTATTGTTCACGGTGCCCTGTTTTATGGGCACACATGAGCCGTTGTTACCATAGAGCAGTTTATTTAGGAATAAAGCAAGGTGTTTTTAGCCCGTGGAAACTCTTACAAGTAATAAACCACTCACCGATTAAGGAATAAGAGAACCTTAATCGGTAAGTGGTTTACTCATTATGTGTCAGAAATTTTATTATCCTATTGCTTGGTTGATAATCAGATGTCCGGTATACTAATTGATAAGCCATTTAACAGCATCATCTTTACTCTCATATAATCTAAAATGATTACCTTTGTTAGTTTCCAGGGCCATTTCCTTAAATCTGCCTTTTTGGATTGTCTCCAAAGGTACAATAGTAGCAGCTTTTATGCCATAATTTATGAATTTCTGAATTATGTTGCCTGCCACTTTAGTTTTAAGCTTAAAAAAGTCTTCGGATAAGGTGGCATAGTGTATCAGTAGCGCAGTTGTTTCATGTTCCCAGCATAGCGCTATAAGATCAAGTGCATCATTTTCTGTAGTTAATGGTTCAGTAGTTGAAATCAATTCAATATACTTTTTATTATCAATTTCTATAATTTCATATCTCATTTTGCTTTTTTCCTCTTTAACTTCATTATTAAATAACTTCTGACGGGTTTCGCGAACCCACTTAAGTTCATTATTATAGGTTGAAATAATGTTTTCTGAAATCATCTCCCATATTAAGCTTTCTCTAGCGCTTCTCTCAGGGGAATGAAGAGCTCGTCTGTATTTTTCCTTTTGCATAATTAATTGCAATACGATTTCATTTTCATATTTCGAGAGTAACTCATTTAATTCTTGATCACTTAACATATCTGACCAAGCAAGCTGTACTAAAAATGTTTTTTTAATCTCCGGAGCCTCTGGCTGTGACAAAAGCCACTGTTTTAGTTCATTGAGTCCTTCTTCAGTTATGGTATATATTTTTTTAGAAGGAGAGTTATCCTGATGGATCACCTCACTGGTAACTAAATCTTCATTTTCCAAACTCATTAGAGCTTTATAAATTTGGTTATTATTTCCGGACCAATACATGAAGGAGGAGTCCTCAAAAATCTTTTTCATTTCGTATCCTGTTGACGACTTCCAGCTTAGTATCCCTAATATTGCTGATTGGATAGACATAATTTTACTCCTTTTACGATTACCATATGTTAACCTTAACATATGGTACTGTGAATGTCAACCGCTGTATGTTTGATCTATAGGTGGTATCTAATGTGTTTTCATTGTTTTTTTACTGATCCCCTTATACATGTTGATAACTGGAGTAAGTAGAATCTTGTTGTTCTTTGTCGAAACAGGTATAATAAACTCAAATATCAAAATGCAATACCCATAATAGATTAAAGGTATGGGAAATTGACAGGGCTACAAAGAAGGATTCTTGCAGTTAAATACTTTTCTTGACGAGGACATGGTATGAATAAAATTCTAAAGTATCCTTTTTACCGAAACTTAAGTTTAAAGAAAAAATTACTTTTCACATATATACTTTTAATTATAATTCCTTTGGTAATTCTAGGGTTTTACTCATATTATTATTTTTCAAATACATTATATGAAAAAGTTATTATAAGTTCTCGGGAGAGCAACGAACAAATTGTAAAGAACATCGATAATTTTCTGACTAGCTTGTCTAAAATATCTGAATTTCCCAGTTTAGATGATACCATCAGTAGTATTCTTCGCAAAGATTATAGCGAATCCGAAAACAAATTTGTTGAAATTTTAAGTGATGTCGAAGATGCTAATGCATCTTTATATAAAGGTGTATTCTATATGAATGAATACATAGGTTCTGTTACAGTGGTTCCAAACAATATAGATTATGTTTTTAACGTAAGTATAATACCTAAATATACAGTTGGTTATCCGGATACGACGGAAAAATGGTTTCAGGACATTTTAAAGGCTGAAGCTAAAGCTACGGTATTTGGTATTCATAGAGATTATCTTCAGACAGAGGGTGAGTATGTTATTTCTGTAGGAAGGAGTATTGTTGACCCGTTCTCTAAAAAATGCTACGGAATAACCATTCTTAACGTAACAGCAGACAGGATTAAAACCTTGTGGGAAGACATCTCACTTACTCAAAAAAGTAAATTTGTAGTAATTGACGACAAAAATAACATTATATATGGGAGCGGGATAGGGGGCTCCGGTGAGAATATAAGTACCATACCTGGTTTCTCAGAGGTCATTGCACAAGATGGTTCAACCGAAACTGTTATAGATGGTGAAGATGTTTATTTAAATATAGCTACATCTGAATTATACCATTGGAGAGTGGTCAGTATAACCCCAAAGGATGAACTCTTTCGCGAGATATATAATATCAGGGATATAACTGTACTTCTCTGCATTGTACTGATACTACTCTCTTTGAGCATATCTACAATAATTGCTACCGGTATTACAAAACCGGTGTTGATGCTTAAAAACTCCATGAAGTTGGTTGAAAATGG
Organism: Bacillota bacterium; assembly: GCA_023460955.1. Classification (GTDB taxonomy): domain Bacteria; phylum Bacillota; class Clostridia; order Acetivibrionales; family DSM-1351; genus Ruminiclostridium. The sequence goes on from JAEWOH010000070.1 coordinate 198,507, forward strand.
GGATTTAAATGTCACCTCATCTATTTCGGGTGGAGAAATAGGTGAACTAAGTGCCGGTTTTAATAGAATGATAACTGAAACCAGGAACCTAATTAAAAAAATATATGATCAGGAAACTGAAAAAAGAAATGCTGAAATCATCGCCCTACAAGCTCAAATCAGTCCGCATTTTCTATACAATACTCTAAACACTATAAAGTGGATGGCTAAGATACAGGGTTCCAGCGGAATTGTTAATGCATTAGGATCATTGATAGAACTTTTAACCTTTGCTTCGAAAAACAAGGATAATTTGATAAGCATCAAAGAAGAACTTGAGCAACTGAATTATTATATTGACATAATGAATCTACGATTCTGTGACAAATTCTATGTTGATTATCAAATAGAACCGGAAGCACTAAAGTGTATGACTTTAAAGTTTCTTTTGCAACCAATTGTTGAAAATGCTATTATACACGGGTTTGAGGATTTGGCAGATAATTGCATCATCAAAATCTCAATAGTTAAACAGGGCGACAGAATTATTTACGATGTAACTGATAACGGAAAAGGCATGGACCAGGAAACCATAAAAAAAGTACTCTATAGTGAAGAATACAGCTCAAAAAAGAAGTTTAGCAAAATTGGACTTTACAATGTAAATAAAAGAATTAAGCTTGAATTTGGAGAAACCTACGGCGTGGAAATTAGGTCAGAGACTCAAAAATACAGCAGGGTACATGTTGAGATTCCGGCAATTGTAGAAACAGGGGAGGAGCAGAATGAAGATTCTCATAGCTGATGATGAAATGCTCGTAAGGGCTGGACTAAAGTCTTCGATTAATTGGGAAAGTGAAAACTTCATTATTATTGGTGAAGCAGATAATGGTGAGAAAGCATTAAACATGGTGTCTAAGTTGAAACCTGATATAGTGCTGTTGGATATTAATATGCCTATAATGAATGGAATAGAGGTTTTGAAAGAGCTTAAGAAAAGAAAAGCGGAGTGTAAAGTAATAGTTCTGAGCTGCCATGATGAATTTGAGTATGTAAAAGACGCTATGCGGTATGGAGCGCTGGATTATATACTAAAACATAAAATCGAACCTGAAAGTATTATTAATATACTCAAAGAAGTAAAGCAGACCATCAAAGCAGAAAGTAGAGCAAACGATACTGAATTCATAAGTGCAAAGCCTGACAAAGAACTGGCATATGAAAAGAATGAATTTTTATGTAAGCTGTTAAAAGGATACCAATTTAAGGAGCATGAGTTATCAAGATCATTAAATACTCTTGGACTAAAGCTCAACTGTAAAAACATTATATGCATTTTGTTTGAAGTAGATAACTATAGTGAAGTTTTAAACAGGTATAACAGCTATGAAAAGGAATTATTTCAACTCTCAATAGAGAACATTTCAAAGGAATTGCTAAGCAATGTAAAGGAAAATGAATTTGTAATAAAAAATGACAATCTCTATGCTATTTTACTCAGTAATATTCAAGAAGCGAGTGAGCAAACCATTTATCAGAATACTATTTCGTTAATAAAAAGATTTCAAAATACATTTAAAAAGTATTTAAATGTTGAGCTGACCTTTTCTGCAGGTGAAATGTATAATAACCTAAACAATACCGGAATAGCTTTTGACAAAGCATTAATGGCACTTACCCAGAAGTTTTTGTACCCCAATAATTATTATTTTTTAGTAAGTAATATAGATTTCAGAACTCCATTACCTGTTAATTCCCTTGTCAATACTGAAGAAATACTTGGAGAAAATATAAGCTTTGAATGTGCCTTAGATCATTTGATTAGTGCCTTGGAAGGATTAAAGACCAATAAATATGTTGACATAAAAGCACTGAAAACATTTTTGTCACGAATCGTATATACCTTGACCAACAAGTTTTTGGAAGATGAAAGTTCATTTGTTGACGAGGATTTGTGGGAAAATATTAATGATGTAATCAGGTATCTGAAAAATCTTAAGGAAAGGTCTTGCTGTTTGTTAGACCCATCAATTGAATTGAGCAACTACTTGGTAAGGGAGACAGTAACATATATTAATAAAAATTATGAGAAGGATATCAGCCTTAAGCTGCTGAGTGATTATCTCAATGTCAGTGAAAGTTATATAAGCAGGCTGTTTAATAAAGAAATGAACATGACTGTATCCAACTATATTAATATAAAACGTGTCGATAAAGCAAAAGAGCTTTTAAGAAAAACTACGTTAAAAAATTATGAAATCGCTGAAAAGGTAGGGTATAAAAATCATATGCACTATAATATCGTATTTAAAAAGTTAGCTAACTGTACCCCTTCAGAATATCGTAATAAACTGTAATGACAAAGGATAAGGTTACATTTCGTAACCTTTTTGTTTTTATCGTAATGACAATTTTATTAACAAAAGTACATTTTTATTAATGCAGTTTATTTCCACATATTTAATTACCTCTAATTTGATAACAAAATGACAAGGTTTTAAATTTTACATAAAATCATAGCAGATATAATTATACCAGAAGAAAAAAACTTCACTAATATTATTAGGGTAATAAAGGAGGACTAAGAATGAAAAGGTTTAGTAAGGCATTGAGTTTACTTGTTGGTTCATGTTTAGTTATTTCTATGGGTTTATCCGGATGCGGTTCATCAGATTCACAACAGGCATCAGGTGAGTCTACGGCGGCTGCATCAACCTCAGCTCCGGCTCCGGTTAAAGAAGTAACTTATAAGGTGGGTTATTTCTCGGAGCAATATACTTCAACCTATGAGAAAGCTTGTGAAGGAATTGAAAAGGTACTTCCCGGAGTTAAGGTAGAACCTATGATGTATCCCACAGATAAAGATTACTGGGATAACCTTCCTGCTCAGGTTGCAGCAGGTACAGCACCGGATTTGGCGGCTATGACAAATGAAAAATATCTGGACTTCATATCCAACGGACTTATGCTTCCTTTAGATGAATCGGTGGTTGATCTATCTAAGCTACAAAAACAGGCTGTTGATGCGTGGAAAATTGACGGAAAACTGTATGGCGTTCCTCTTACAGCACAACCTGAAGCTTTTATCATCAATATGGATATGTGGAATGCAGCTGGTCTGAAAGAGCTTCCAAAGACTCTTGAGGATGTTAAGGCAGCAGCTAAAGTATTAACAAAGGATGGAGTAAAGGGTATTTGTATTCCTGACTCTGAGTTCCACTTAACACAATACGCTTTGGCATTTGGCGGCGGTTGGGGCTTTGGAAAGACAATCGATACGCCACAAAATGCTCAGGCACTACAGTTTTTAATAGATATGTATAAAGAAGGTGTTGCAATTACTCCTAAACAGGCTGGTCTCAGCTGGGATGGAGAAGTGTTTGCAAAGGGTAAGTGTGCTATGTCTACAGGTGGAACCTGGTATATTGCAACACTTAAAGAAATGGCTCCTGACATAAATTATAAAATGATACCATTACCAAAAGGAACTACAAACGGTAGTACATTGCATTCAATTGCAATAGGAGTTCTAAAGACAGCAAAGGATCCTGAAGTAGCAGCTAAAATAGCGGCATATCTCGTAAGAGAAGAAGTTCAGGAAACAGTTGTTAAGGATGCCGGAGCACCTCCAAGCAGTATCGCAATAAGTGATAAGTACTTTGAGAATGATCCTATAGTTAAAGATTTGAAACCGGTTCTTGAATACGCACAACCGTTTGCTTATCCTGCTGCCGGACAGAAGTTTACAGAAGCACTTATAAAGGGCTTTGATGAGGCAATATATGCGAAGGACAGCAAGAAGTCCGGTGCAGACATAGTTAAAGAAGTACAAGGTCTGTTTAAATAAGTAATTATTGGGTAAAGGCAGGAGAGCTTAAGCTCTCCTGTTCTATTAAATACTATATTGTTCGATATGGAATGGAGTTGATTGGTTTGTTAAAATCAGTAAGGTCATTATCAAGAAGTAAAAAGGAAGAGACTATTACTGCATACTTATTTCTACTACCTGTAATACTGCTTTGGTTGATATGGTTTTTAGTACCGACTATACAATCATTCTGTATAAGCTTCTATCAGTACAGTTTTGTCCAAGTATCTCAGAACCACTTTGTGGGGTTTGATAATTTTTTTAAGGCCTTAACTGAACCTGATTTTTACCAGGCATTAAAACATACGCTGTTTTTAGCATTTGTAGCAGTTCCCGTTCAGAGTATAATAGCTTTACTCTTAGCTATGGCACTAAATTGGAAAATTAGATTTAAGGGCGGATTCCGTACTATTTTTTATACGCCTTATGTGGTTTCAAGCATAGCAGTTACAACAGTATTTATGTACTTTTTTGTAATGGATACACCTGTAACCAAGTTTTTCTCGATATTTGGTATAGATAACACCACCTGGTATGCTGATTTTAAGCTATCTTTACCCTTTATAGCAATTATATATGTTTGGCAGCAAATTGGCTTCTATATTGTTATATTCTTAGCGGGACTACAGACAATACCCGTTGAATTACACGAATCGGGTAAGGTTGATGGGGCAGATTCCGTTAAAAGATTTTTCTATATAACGTTGCCAATGCTTAAACCAGTTGTTTTTTTAGTTCTAACTTTTGGAATGATCCAGGCGCTGCAGGTATTTGACCAGGTTGCCGCCGTTGCTCAAAATCAGCCGTTGGGTTCACCGGCAGGTGCGACAAGTACATTGGTGTCATACTTTTATGTACAGTCTTTCAAAAACTGGGACATGGGATATGGAAGTGCTATAGCAATATTATTATTCGTAGTAATTTTTATAGTCACCATGGTTCAGAAAAAGCTTCTTGACGAAGGCGCGGATAGTTAGGAGAAAATCATATGAGAACATTATCGAAGTCTTTATTATATATTTTGCTTGGCTTATTATCACTAGTTTTTTTAATACCCCTACTTTATGCACTTTATACTTCATTACTGCCGTTACAGTATGTAGACAAAGTTGTATCGGTTGACAAATTTACTTTTAGTAATTATATTAAACTATTTACCGATACCGAAATAGTTCAATGGTTTTTAAATACTGTCATAGTTACGGTTTTAACAGTACTGGGCAATGTAGTTCTGAATACAATGGCAGGTTACGCACTAGCCAAGTTTAATTTTCCGGGAAAGAATTTAATTTTCATACTAGTTCTGGCAAGTATGATGATTCCATTTCAAATGATCATAACGCCTATGTATATCATGGTTGCCAAATTACAATTGCATAATACGTTAGCAGGACTTATCCTTCCATTCCTGTACAATTGTTTGTATATATTCATGGCAAGACAATTCTTCATGACTATTCCGAAAGAAATTGAGGAAGCGGCTACAATTGACGGGCTTAGCAAAGCAATGACTTTCTTCAAGATTATAGTGCCGCTCTCAGGGAATATAATAACGACTATTATTATTTTAAATTTTACTTCAACCTGGAATTCATACCTCGTTCCTGCAACATTCATTAATGATAAGTCAAAATATTTACTTGTTGTAGGTTTAAGAACGGTTAACGATCAGTATTTTACACGACCTAATCTGGTTATGGCAGGAGTAATTTTAACAACATTACCGGTATTAATACTATTCCTGAAGTATCAGAAGCATTTCGTACAAGGAATTGCCACTACGGGAATAAAAGGGTAAGTACATCTTAAGCGAAAAGAAAGGAAGAATATACATGAAAAAAATTTCTTTAGCACTGATAGGAGCCGGAGACAGAGGAATGCACTCCTACGCTCCATATGCAATACATAAACCACACGAAGTTGAATTTGTTGCTGTGGCTGAACCGGACCAGCAAAAACGTGAAGCCTTCAGAAAGCAGTTTGGGATTAGTGAAGATTGTTGCTTTACAGATTATAAAGACTTACTCGACAAGCCAAAGCTGGCTGACGGGGTCCTGGTTTGCCTTCAGGACAGAATGCATGTTGAACCGGCAATGCTGGCACTGGAAAAAGGTTATCATGTTATGCTGGAGAAACCAATGTCGGTTGATCCTGCCGAATGCATTAAAATTGGGAACTGTGCTGAACAGTATAATAAAATATTGGTGATTTGCCATGTTTTAAGGTATACACCCTTCTTTTCGACAATAAAAGATTTAATTGATAAAAGAACTATTGGTGAACTGATCTCAATTCAACATAATGAAAATGTGAGCTATTGGCACCAGGCCCACAGTTACGTAAGAGGAAACTGGCGTAAAGCCGAAGAATCCAGTCCGATGATCCTGGCAAAATCCTGCCACGATTTGGATATTCTTCTTTGGTTGGTTGGAGCCGATTGTATTAAGCTTTCTTCTTTCGGATCGCTTTCCCATTTCAAGAAGGAAAATGCTCCTGAAGGAGCTCCGGAAAGATGTCTCCAGGGATGTCCTTCAGAAAGGGAATGCCCATACTATGCTCCAAAAATCTACCTGACAAATAAAACAGAATGGCCTACATCGGTTATTTCATCTGATCTAAGTATAGCTGGAAGGCTGAACGCTCTGAAGAACGGACCTTATGGAAGGTGTGTGTACCATTGTGATAATGATGTTGTAGACCACCAAGTAGTCAATATGGAATTTAAAAATGGTATTACAGCCGCTTTTACTATGTGTGCATTTACAAATGAAATGAGCAGAACGATTAAGCTTATGGGAACTAAAGGTGAGATCCGGGGTCATATGGAAAAGAACCAAATAGAAGTAATTGAGTTTGGAAATTCTAAAAAAACAACCATTGATCTCAATGTCGGTGTTGATATTCATGGACATGGCGGTGGTGATGAAAGGCTTATGGCTGACTTTATCAGCCTAATAAGGGAAGAAAATAAAAATGGCCTTACCTCGGCTAAGAATTCGGTGCAAAGTCATCTGATGGCTTTTGCAGCTGAAAAATCAAGAATTGAGGGCAAGGTTATTAATTTGGAACAGTATATACAGCAGCTTAAGTCATGTGATAATTGTCTGTGACCAGCGTGCTTATACTGCACAAAAGTAAAGAATATAGCATATTATTCTATGGTTTAGGAAGACAAGGTTAAAGTATTGTGGACAACGGAAGTTGATAAAAATATATAGTTAATAAAATAGGGATCGATGCTTTAGATGGCATCTATCCCTATTTTTAGTCCTATCTGTTTTTAAAGTACACTGGTAAGTCTGTTTTTAACGTCTGTCTTAAATCTTTCGATATATCCGAAGATATAATCCATTATGTCCATGTCTGGATTCTGGATTAAAGGAGTCAAATCCATTGCATACATCAGGGAAGAGGCCGTATCTGTTCCGTGCGAAGCATAGTAGGTGGCATTAGCCAATCTTCTGCCTGTTGTCGCGAGATCATATCTTTTTCCGCCGCATATCTGGGAATCAAATACACCAAGAAGTGAGGCGGCTATATTGGGGTGTGCGGAAACATCGAAGACTGCCTTTTCATCATCATTCACCCAATCAAGGCCTCTCCAGACTTCACAGCCATACAGCTTTTCCGGTTGAACATCAGCAGGCAGCTCTCTTAATGCGTGGATAACCTTTGTAACAACACCTAGATGTGTGTCGTGCTTATCTGCAAGGTTATGTGTGTAAATAACCTTTGGCTTGGCATAAGCAATCAAGTCTTTGAGTTCATTTATTACATCTGTATTTTTGGGGTCCTTTACATCAGCACTGGGATAATCCAGCAAGGTTAAGGCTCCATACTCACCAACAAAGGCAGCCTTTTTTTGTTCGAGCTTTCTGACAGTTTGCATTTGTTCATCAGTATATGCAGCATACAGGCTATCCCTAGGGCTGCCTGCACCGTTTGTAACAACTACTGAATAAAACCATTTATCCTCTTTGCCGAAGCAATTCAGAATACCATCCTGTGCCATGAACTCAATATCGTCCTGGTGTGCTGCAATAGCCATATGCGTAGTTCTGCTAATAGCTTCATCCAACTTCTTGTTATCAGGAATGTAGAATTCAGCGCCTTTATTCTTTAATTTCATTTATATCACTCCCTTGTATGTGTTATGAAATTTCGGGTAGACTTGCAGCGGTAATTGCCTGGCTCACTCCTCTATTTGAGTCATCCGGCAGATGCAGGATGATTTCAGAAGCCAACTCCGGAAACTCTATATCTAACACCGTTCTAGCTGTGCTAAGTATAATATTTCCTCCCTCATCTGAGGTTACACCGCCAAGTAAAAGCACGTGCTTTATATCATAAAAATCAGCATAATAAGCAATTGTATAGCCGAGATAAACACCTATTGAATTGAAAATGTCCTTTGCCCGTTGGTCTCCGTTTGTAAGTAATTCTTGTACCGTTCTGAACATGTCAGCTGGAGTCATATTTTCATCAAAGATAATCCCGGCAGCCAAGGCAAGCTTAATAACCCCATCTTGTGACAAATACTTGACTCCGCAGCCATAATCTCCAGACCACTCATCAACCACTGCTTTCGTGTTAAAATCTATAGGTACAAATGCCAACTCATTGAGCCAGCCAGTAATATTTCCGTTTGAATCAATATAACCGCCAGCTTCACTTGTACCCATGGAAATCCCTAAAATTCTGGTATCATTAAGGTTCATGGCTCCCGTCAGAGCTGTAACATCCCCGTCGTTTGCAACTTCCAGCGGTATAGAGCCCAACTTCTCTTGAATATCAAGAAACATGTTACGAACCTTCTTTTCGAAAAGCTCTTGAGGAACCATTAGAAAAAGAGAGGCAATCATGATACGATTATTGATAAAAATACCTGCCGAACTGACGCCAACTGCATCTACTTTAGGCATACAGGCGGCTGCAGACTTCAAAGCTTTTAAAATCTCATTATAATGATAGTCAGGATTACTGTTGAGCTTGGGTTGCCAAAGAAGCTTTTCAGTATGTACTGTGGTCCCATTTACTACAGCAGATACCTTTAGAGCACTGCCTCCTGCATCAAGCCCGATACGACAGCCATTTTTTTGGTGTCTTATGGCTTTTGTATTTTCTTTAGGTTCCGGAACCTTATCGAAATCGGTTATTTCAACAACAAACGGTTTTTCATATATTCGGCTCATAAACCCTGCATCGAACTCCCTTTCTCCGCCGGGTTTATATATTGCTTTAATATATTCGCCCACATAGGAAGGACCGCCGATTATAATCTTCCAGCCGCCCCGTATCCATAGGAGGGACTTGACTAAACGCTCCACATACAGCATGTTTGCCTCAACCGTATGCGGGGCTTCATCGAAAATCTGAGTAGTGTATGTTGAGACGAGTCCGTCGCTTCGCTCAATCGCAATAGTTATGGGAACTGCTTTACCGGTCGACTTAACAGCGTTAAGAAAAACACGGTTTTCAAGAGCAGCAGGACGGAACTCTTTATCTAAAACCGGAACAAATTTAGGGCTTGATTGAATAATAGCCATAATATATCTCCTATTACTTGGTAATTGTTACTTTATTAAGACCTCTTGGACTGTCTGGATTTAAGCCTTTTGTTAGAGCCAGGCTGCATGCAAACATTTGGGCTATAACTACATTATAAAACGGGGAAATCATATCGTTTTTAGTTTGTGGAATTTCAAACGAACAGTTGCCCATTTCAAGTACTTCTTTATTATTAGAAATAACTATAATTTCGGCCTGGCATTCCTTCAACTTGTTAATCATTTCAATTATATCTTTCAAAGCTGGTCCTTCAGGTGCATAAACAAATACCGGCATATCCTTGTCAATCATCGCAAATGGGCCGTGGTGGAAATCAGATACAGCATAGGCTTTAGCACGGACATATGAAGTTTCCTGGATTTTCAGTGCTGCTTCAAGAGCTATAGGATAATTCATACCTCTGGTAAGAACAAAACACTCATTCATGTAAAGATATCGTTCAGCCTTGTTTGTAATATACTTTGCAGAAGTTTCTATGACATTGTTGATATTCTGCGGAATAAAAGACAATTCCTTCTTCATATCATCATTGCCGGACCATGCTGCGACCAGCAAAGCTATAAGGTATAGCTGTGACGTAAAGGTTTTTGTCGCAGCCACACTTTTTTCAAGACCTGCATTGCAATATAAATGAAACCTTGCTTCAGTAGCAAGGGGAGATTGATCATCGTTAGTGATAGTAATCGTTGTTGCTCCGGATTGATTTGCACTTATTATAACCTCAAGTACGTCAGCGGCCTTGCCGGACTGGGAAATTCCTATTACAAGGCTGTTCTTTAGATTTAAACTCTTTCCGTACATAGTAAATATTGACGGAGCGGCCAATGCTACTGGTATTCCCATACAATATTCGATAATGTATTTTGCATATACTCCTGCATGGTCTGAAGTACCTCTTGCTGCAATTACTACAGAATCAATCTGTTGTTCTTTCAAGTGATCGGTTATTTTTGAAATAACTCCTTCACTTTCTCTCTTACACCTTTCTAAAACATTTGGTTGCTCTAATATTTCCTGCCACATTTTGGTCATAACTATTCCTCACTATCCTAAAGTATTTGTTTTTATATTATCTACATGTATAGAGGTATATACCAGTTAACTATAATTTAGCATCTGACCATTACAAAGTCAAGCTGATTTTGTGGATTAACTAATAACAAGTTACCTAGGCAAAGGTCTTCTACCGAAACCTTTGCCTGATTATTGAGGATTTTTATTATTATAGACCAGAACATTGTATTTATATTCATCAGAACGGTATTTAGAGTTTTCATAAAGTAATTTTAGGTTGGAATTAGTATAAATAATTGCACTGATTTTCAAAACAGGAGTACCTGAGGCGATTTTCAGCAGTTCTCTGTCTTCAACAGAGGCTTTGCTAGCCTCAATAACATTGTCAAGGTAATCTATATTATAAGAGTATTGTTCTGTCAATACCTTGTACAAAGACTCTGTCAAGTCATGCTTATCCAAATTGGGACAGTACTTCTCCGGAATAAAATTTTCCTCTATTGCCACAGGAATATCGTTGGCAAATCTCAATCTTTTCAAATTGTAAACCAGATCGTTGTCTTCCAGCTCAAGCGTTTTTAGAATATTGGCGGGTACTTTTATCTTTTCAAGCCTTAGAACTTTTGTCGTGGGCAGCATGCCCTTGTTCTTGACAGTTTGAGAAAAACTCGCGATATTTTTCTGTGCTATCTTGGATTTTGCAACAAAAGTTCCTTTCCCTCTTTCCCTGAATAATGTCCCTTCCTGCACCAATTGTGTAAGTGCCTGGCGCACAGTCATACGACTGATACCTAAGGAATCGCTCAATTCTCTCTCGGAGGGTATGAGAGAATTTTCAGCGTACTCACCACTGTTTATCTTCTCGATAATTTTGTTCTTTAGCTGATAGTAAGCAGGAATGGGGCTTTTTTTATCAATAAACATTTTTCACGCCTTTATTCTCACATATTTTACAAACATCTTCTGAAAAAATATTAACATATAATAATGAAAAAGGCTACTGGAGAATATCCAGTAGCCTGATTTCTGTAAGAACTTTAACCTATAGCATTAAAATTGCCTTTTCTTTTTGAAGTATTTCTCTAACTTCTGTACTGCTTACTGAAGCGGGTAGAATACCTTTTTGAACGGAGAGTGAAGCGCACACACCTGCAGCTTGTCCGATAGCCATACAGGTAGTCATAACACGGGCACTGGCTAACGAAGGTGCATCCATTGAAATACATCTCCCACTGAGTACCAAATTACTGATGTCACTGCTGATAAGACTGCCAAGAGGAATACCATAAGGCCCTTCAAGATCAATAAGGTCAGTAGAACTGTTGAGACCGCTGTGAATATCAACTTTGTAGGAACCAAGTGCAATACTGTCCTCTGGAATGGCTCCTTTGGTAACGTTGTCTATGGTCAGCCTTTTAATACCTGAGAAACGGCGCGTTTCACGAATACCGATGGTGCTGTTGATATATGAAACGTATGTATTCTCAAAGCCTGGTATATATTTGTTAAGGAATTCTGAAATATTTACGATTTGCTTCATTCCTTCTTCGCCGCCACGGGTCAGATCCTTCAAATCTGTTCCATCAAAGTTTAATATACGTGTTGCATTGATACAAATCTGACCGGGGTGAGTTGTCTTAATGTAGATAAGAGTGTCTCTCTTGAACGGATTAATATTTTGTTCGCTCATTTTTGAAAGAGTACTTCTTAATCCAAGAAAAACATAGCCCGGGTGGCTTCTGAAAAATGGTACATCATATCCATTGGAAACATTCATACTTTCTGCAGGAATCAAATCCTCAGGGTGCTGCTCTAAGAATTCCCAGAACTTCTCTTCATTAAAATTGCTCAGAGTAAAAAGTAGGGAAGGGGGCTGTAAAACACCTGTATCCTGCTGGCCCTTTTCATAAGTTGCACCGGCAAGATATGCAACATCGCCGTCGCCTGTACCATCTATATATACAGACGCCCTAATGTCGTAACGTGTACCTTTACCCATAAGGTATATCCTATCAATACGACCATTTATAACATTTACATCTACGACTTCACTGTGGAGCAAAACCTGAACGCCAGCTTCTCTCAACATCTCAAAGGCAAGGACTTTCATCATTTCGGAATCAATGATTGTAACGGAATTGTGCAAAGGGCAGCGGTTATGACCAAGGCAGGCACCACGCAAGGTTAATCTATCTACAATTTCTTGAGCGATACCACCTGTTACCTGGTTTCCGTTTTTATCGAGAAAACCTAGCAAAGGTAGTCCCGATGACATATTACCTCCAAGGTATTCGTTGCGTTCCGCAAGAAAAACTCGGGCACCGTTTCTGGCCGCTGCCAATGCTGCAGCAATACCGGCAGGTCCGCCTCCGATGACAGCAACATCGCATTCTAGTTGTTGAATATTCATAAATTAATAATCTCCTCTCTCGTTTTGAATAAATTGTTATTATTTAAATAGTTATGTTGTAATAAAAAATTAGCGTTCCATTACTGAGGCACCAGGGGATAAAGTTGGAGGGATACCTAGCCATACGGTGTTTGAACGAGGCTTTTCTATTCTTTTTAAAAGTGCCCGACAGGCTTCTTCCCCCATTTTTTCCTTGTGTGCATCAATAACGGTGAGATTGACGGGTGAATATTCCGATAGGATAGAACTTTCATATCCGATAATAGACAAATCTTGAGGAATATTGACTTTTTGCTCGAACAAAAACCGCATAGCACCGGAAGTAATGCCGTCACTTGTACCGAAAATAGCATCCGGTCGCATGCCGGACTCCCAAACTTCCTTCAATACTTTATAACCGTCTAAACCGGTGTAACCGCAGTTTACAACGTGTAACCCTGACGGATCCGCACCGTATTCAGAAAAAGCCTTTAGCATACCCGACAGCTTCTTTTGTGAGTTGGTGTTGGAGACCGGGCCGTTTATAAACAGAATACGCTTATGGTGTTTTTCGAGGAACTCCTTGCCAGCAAGATATCCCACCGTTTCCATCTCAGAGAAAATGGAGTCAGTACCGGAATATTGACGGCCAATAATCACAGTCGGTAGGTTAATTTGCCTTAAATGATCAATAAGGTCGGATGTAAAAAGACCTCCAATAAGAAATACGCCATCAATTCTGCGATTTGTAATCAAGGAAGGTAGAGCACCAGGGTCGCTGACAGAAGAGAACCGCTCAGAAAGAAGTGCGTAATCAGTATTTTCAAGGCCTGTATATATTCCATTGCTTGTATCATATAAAAGAGTTTCTGCGACAGAATCAAATGCATAAGCTTTTTTTAAGTGGTTTGATGTTAAAAAAACTATCCCCAGAGTGTGAGTGCGGTTTGTTGTCAGTTCGCGTGCGGCTAGATTGGGTGTATAGTTTAGTTTTTTTATTGCTTCACGCACTTTATATTGTGTTTCAAGCTTAACAGCCGTTGAATTATTGAGGACAAGAGAAACAGTACTTTTGGAAACGTTAGCTTCACGTGCAACATCAAGAATGGTAACCTTCATTTTATGCCTCCTTATATTCTTTATTTTAAAAGTCTGTTCTCGGAATCTTCCGAGGGCTTTATTTGCTTACCGAGCAAGCCTGTCGCTATTTTTCTAAGAGCCTGAAATTCATATCAAGCTTTATAAGAATGATTCTAAGATAACTAATTAAACCGTTCCAATTAAAATTATAAAGCTTAATACAGATAATGTCAAGATTGGGAGCTGAAATTGTTATACTATATAACTCTGTTATAATTTTGTTGTTATTATTCAACAAAAAACAAATATTTTTTCAAAAAAAATTATGTAAATTGTATTGACTTAGATAAAGATATGAACTAATATATAGACATCAGGCAAATGGAACGTTCCAAAAAACGTCCAATCTAACCTAGAACGTTCCAAATGATCGGAATATATACAGTATATATACAAAATACCAAATAAAATCAGCTGAATTTAGTAAAAATTATACATTATGCTTAGTGAACAGAAGTAAAGTGAATACGAAATAAATTTGGAATGTTCCAATAGCTACATTTATTTTAATATCATTAACTGTCGTTTAGAAACCTGAACCACAGCTAGTGTTATATAGAAAGAATTTACAACATGGGAGGTGTTTAATAATGTCCACTTCGAAATCCCTTCAATTAGGGGAACAAATAGCGGGCAAAAAAGCGCTTGGGAAAAAAATAGTCGAGTTTCAAAAGCCATACTTATTTGTACTACCTATTCTTATCTTTGCAGTAGCGTTCTCTTATTATCCATTTATACGAACACTACTATATAGTTTATCTGCTGTAAACAAATCAGGTGAGATTGTAAAATTTGTTGGTTTAAAAAATTACCTGAGTATTTTCAGCCGTGAGGAATTTATCAACGCCATCGGGGTAACGCTCAAATTCACATTGATTTATGTTCCAATAGCGGTTGCATTACCATATACTCTTGCATTAATTGCAAACAGAAGAAAACTTTTTTCTAATGTTTATCAGACTCTGTTTGCATTGCCTATGGCAGTATCCGTATCTGCCTCCTGCTATATTTTTCAGCAATTATTACATCGAAAAATAGGTTTGGTCAACTATTTGCTTGAAGTTCTAGGTTTTATGCAAAATAAAACCAATATAGACTGGCTTGGTGATAAAACGTGGGCATTGCCTTCGCTGGCGGTAATTATGATATGGATTCATATCGGGTTTAACTTTATGCTGCTGCTGGCTGCGGTGAGGAATGTTCCTGACGAATTGATTGAGGCGGCAAATCTTGAAGGATGCGGCTACTGGAGAAAAGTTTTCAAGATTGTTATACCTATTACATCGCCGACTATTTTCTTTGTATTTTGTACACAAATGGTTGCCGGTATTATGATGAATGCACCAACCATGATTCTTACTAAGGGTGGTCCGGTTAATTCCACATCTACAATGATTTACTATGTATATACAACCGGCTTCCGTAGCGGCAATTTTGCGATTGGTTCTACTGCTAGTATTGCAACTTTCCTACTTGCATTTATATTCTTGATGTTTAACTTCTTGTATGAAAAGAAAGGTGTGGTATACGATTGATTTCCAATAAATTTGTAAAGGCTAGAAGTGTTGTTGGATCGATCTTCTCTTTGGCATTAGGCCTGCTGATTGCATTTCCTCTTTTTTATGCTTTTATGAGCGGTTTTAAAGATGATGCTACATTTGATAGTTATCCGCCAACAATTTTCCCAAGTGATTTCACTTATTTAGAAAATTACAAACAGGTTTTGTTTGACTCACTGGTACCAAGATTTATGATGAACTCGCTATTAATAGCGGTGGTTGTTACAGTTGTTAGATTGTTTCTATCTATGTTTGCATCATATGCTTTTGCATTTTTCCAATTTAAGGGTAAAAATGTATTGTTCTTCATAATAATAGGAACAATGATGATACCTACTGAAGCAGTTTTGATCCCAAACTATATTACTATAAGCAAACTTGGTATGCTCAACTCATATGCAGGTATCATGGCTGTTTACTTTGTATCGGCAATCCAAGTATTTATGTTCCGACAAAGCTTCAAGACCATTTCCAGTTCACTGCGTGAAGCTGCATTTCTTGATGGTTGTGGTGACCTTCAGTTCTTTTTTCAGATATGTATTCCTGTTTCAAAAGCCACAATAACCGCACTTTCACTGAACTCTTTTGTTCAAGTGTGGAACACATACCTATGGCCGCTGCTTGTTACGAATAGGCCTGAAATGAGAACGGTACAGGTTGGTATAACAATGCTGGCAGCAGATGAATCCGGAGTAAAGGCACCAATTTTTGCAGCAATAGCAGTTATATTGCTTCCTACAATAATTATCTTTGCATTTGGACAGAGAAACATTGTTCGCGGTATTGCCAGCGGTTCAGTAAAAGGTTAAATTGTAACACCTTTCTTATTGTATCTTCAAATAAGAAATTATAAATAATGATTTAAGAGGAGGAAAGGAAAATGAAATTAAAAAAGGTTATTGCTTTGTTTGTAAGTGTATTTATGAGTGCTTCAATATTTGCAGGTTGCGGCTCTTCGGAAACTGCTGTAAGCACAAATACCGAAGCTGCTGTAACTACGGAGGCTGCTTCAACTAATACTGGAGCGGGTAGTATACTTCCTTCGAAACCGGTAACAGTTACTTTTTGGCACTCAATGAAAGGAAGCACAGCTGAACAGTTAACTAAAATGGTTGAAAAGTACAACTCAGCAGAAGGTAAGAGTAAGGGCGTCACAGTAGACCTTGTATACCAGGGTGAGTATGATGATGCTTCCACAAAGTTATCCGCTATACTTCAAGCTAATGCTGCAAACGAGCTTCCTGACATTATGCAGATGAGCTCAAAGGGTGTATTTGATGTAAAAGAAAGCAAGTATCTTTATCCTGTTCAGAATTTCATAGATATTGACCCTAACGGAATAAATATAAGTGATTTAAATGCCAACGCGTTGCACTATGCAATGTACAACGACAAGGTACTTGGTCTTCCGTTCTCAAATTCATCAGTTATGCTTTACTACAACAAAGATATGTTCAAGGCAGCAGGCCTTGATCCTAATAAGGCACCTACCACCTTGGATGAGTTGGCTACATACGTAAAAGCGCTGACTGTCAAGAGTGGGGATAAAATTAAAACGTTTGGTCTTGGTACAAAGATTAGATTCTTCCTTCTTGGATCATGGATTCCTATGCAAGGAAGTGAAAAGTTTATGTTTGACAATGCTGACGGACGAAAAGGTACTCCTACAGCTCTGGCAATGACAAAAGACGGAACTCTTGACCACTTCCTGACAGAATGGGAGAAGGTTCTTGCAACAGGCGGAGTTGATCACGGCGTAGCTAGTCCGAATGAAGGTTTCCAGTCAGGTTTGTATGCAATGATGACTGCAAGTACTTCTTCAATGGCTTCTGTTGTTTCAAAAATTCAGAATACAGGTACATTCGAAGTTGGAGTTGCTGAACTTCCACGTGTTGATGCAAATAGTACAAAGGGTACAGGTATCGGTGGCTCTGCATTGTATGTTTTTGATGCCGGTGATGACAATAAACGTCTTGGTGCATGGGACTTCTTGAAATATCTAGCTACTCCGGAAGTATCCGGCGAATGGTTTATGAGTACAGGTTACTACGCAATGAATTCAAAAGCTTATGAAACACCTGAAGTCAAGGCTTTTGTTGAAAAAACTCCTCTGTATAATATCATTCTGACAATAGCCGCTAACTCAAAGGATTATCCTAATTATCTTGAACCATGGATTCCATCCTTTACTGATATTGATACTACCGTTCAGAATGAGATTATAAAATTTAGTGAAGGTTCTCAGGATAAGGCAACTACTATATCCACCATTGAACAAAAAGTAAACATAACATTAAAAGATTATCTGGATGCTAACAATTAATAAGCCACTTAAATATTTTTCTCTGCCTTAGGGCAGAGAAAAATATTTATTTAACCTATTGTATAGAAGGGAGAGATAGAACATGCGTGTTGCTACAATGACTTCAATATTTAGAGAATGCAGGGAGTCCAAGGAATTTACAGGTTATATAGAATCCATGCGCCACTGCAAGGAGGCCGGCTTTAACGTTCTTGACCTCAACATGTGTGCCATGTTGAACCGTAACACCGAACTAAACGGAGATGACTGGATAAAAAATGCTGAGGATATCCGTAACGAAGCAGAAAAGCTGGGTATTACATTTTCACAGTCACACCCTCCGTATCGTCCTTTTAAAGGCGCATATTTTAAAAGCACTGAAGAAAAAGAACGCTTTGATGAACTGACCCGTCGTGCAATACATGTCAGTAGTATTTTAGGAGTAAAATGGGCTGTAATGCACCCTGTAACAGAGATTGATAAGGCAGAATATAATTTACAGGCAGACCTTGCGGCAAACCATGAAAATTTTGACAAGGTTGTTGAACAAGCCACTAAAGAAAACGTAGGGATAGCCTTTGAAAATATGTGCGACAGAGATAACAGACGTCGCTTCGGTGCAACAGCAGAAGAACTGATAGCCTTGGTTGATTCCTATAAAGGTGCACCTGTAGGTGTTTGCTGGGATACAGGACACGGACACCGTGTTTATACCAATCAGATTCCTGCCCTTGAAAAGCTGGGAAGTCGTATTAAGGCTCTGCACGTAAACGATAATTTCGGGCAGGATGATTTGCATCTACTTCCTTTCCTTGGAACAATTCCATGGGAAAAAGTCATGAAGACACTTGCCAAAATCGGTTATGAAGGCGATTTGGTATATGAAATCAGAATTAACAATTATATGCCACAAGAATTAAAAATCCCAAGTGCCCGTTTCAGTATTGATGTAGGAAATTATCTTCTTTCATTATGCTAATAACGGATAGAAGAGGAGTAAAATCATGCGTCTAGCAACTTCTACCAATATTTTTTCAAAACGCAGGGACGGGGGTTTGCACACACCGTATCTGGAATCAATACGCAGGTGCCGGCAGGCGGGTTTTACAACGCTGGACTTCAGCTTTACCGAGTTTTTTTTCACACAAACTGAATTAAGTGGGGATGACTGGGAAAGTTACATCGATGAAATTATTAACGAAAGTCAAAAATTAGGAATAAATTTCTCACAGGCCCATTTACCTTACAATCCGGGATATATGCCTGAATGGAAGAGTGATTTGGAAAAAGAGGATTATTATAAATTTGCACGTAGAAGCGCTTTAATCAGTAGTAGGCTTGGGGTAAAGTGGTTGGTAGTTCATCCATTTACACAGTGCATAGAGAAAGAATTTGATGATGAAGCAAGTGTACAGTATAACCATGAATTCTATGATTCAATTATTGAACTTGCACTGAAAAACGGTGTAAACATAGCTTATGAAAATATGATTGAATACCCGCAGCGGAGAAAATTTTCAGCCAGAGCCGAAGAACTATGCCTGCTGGTGGATTCATATAAGGATTCTCGTATTGGTGTTTGCTGGGATTTTGGGCATGGTAACCGTCTTTATTACGATGAATCCAATTCAATCAAAACACTTGGGAGCCGTATAGTTGCACTTCATGTAAATGATAACACCGGTATTAGTGATTTACATTTCCTGCCCTTTATGGGGACCGTGGGTTGGGAGAAAACCCTTAAAGCTCTTAAAGATACTAATTACACAGGCGACTTCACCTATGAAGTTTATGGCTTAACCAAAAATATGCCTGAAAGTATGAAAGATATTGCAGCCAGATATGCTTATGATGTAGGTCAGTATTGTGTAGCTCTTTACAATAGATTATAAGTATTCAAATATAAAATAAATATTATATATTAAGAGAGGAAGAATTTTATGTCTAATTATCCAAAAACTATGAAAGCTCTCGTAGCATATGGTGTGGGAGACTATCGACTTGAAACCGCTTATCCGACACCTGAGTGTGGTCCTGATGATATAATTATTAAAACAGAGGGTTGCGGCGTTTGTGCAGGTGACTTAAAGTGCCAGCACGGTGCACCAAAGTTTTGGGGAGATGAAAGTCAACCTTCATGGGTAAACCCTCCCTTTATACCTGGTCATGAATTTCTTGGCAAGATTGTAGCAATTGGTGAAAACGTAAAAGGTTTTGAAATTGGTGATAGAGTTACAGCAGACCAAATTGTTCCATGCGGGGAATGTAGATTCTGCAAGGAGGGACATTATTGGATGTGCCAGCCCCACAATATTTTTGGCTTCCAGAAGGAAAACAACGGCGGAATGGCAGAGTACGTCCGTTATCCAAAGAATGCTGTTATACACAAAGTTCCTACAGAGATGCCACTTGATAAAGCATTGCTGATTGAGCCGTATGCATGCTCCAAACACTGTGTTGACCGTGCTCAGATTGGTTGTGATGATGTAGTGGTTATCTCCGGAGCAGGAACCTTGGGACTTGGCATGATTACCTATGCAAAAATGAAAAGTCCGAAATTACTGATTGTTTTGGACATGGTTCAATCCAGACTGGACAAAGCAAAAGAATTCGGAGCTGATTTGGTCTTTAATCCCGGAAAAGAAGATGCAGTAGCTGAAGTTTTAAAACTTACCGGCGGCTATGGTTGCGATATTTATATAGAAGCTACAGGGCATCCGTCCAGTGTTAAGCAGGGGCTTACCATGGTGCGTAAACTTGGTCGGTTTGTAGAATTCAGTGTATTCGGGCAAGATACAACGGTTGACTGGTCTATTATCGGAGACAGCAAGGAACTGGACCTTCTTGGTTCACACCTCAGCCCGTATTGCTATCCGTTTGTAATTGATAATATTAACAATGGAAAACTCAAAACTGACGGCCTTATAAGCACTTATTTCCCAATTGAAGAATGGGAAAAAGCATTTGAATATGCATCAGGAAAATATGGAGATTTCAAAGTTTGCATTACTTTTTAAACCACGTCTATTAAGTGAAAACTGAAAGGAAGTTTTGTTAAGTATGCAGAAAGCTATAGACAAATTGTTGGATAAAGGGAATATACTGGTTGCCGGACACAGAGGATGCGATGCGTTTTATCCCGAAAATACTCTTCTCAGTATTCAGAAAGCACTGGATATGGAAGTTGACATGATTGAATTTGACCTAAACCTGACTAAAGATAAAGAGGTTGTCATAATGCATGATAATACTGTTGATCGCACCACTAATGGTACTGGTTATATTCACGACATGACACTGGATCAAATTAAAGAGCTGGATGCCGGAGGAAAATTCGGGAAAATATTTGAAGGACTTAAAGTTCCAACACTTCGTGAATTCTGTGAGCTGGTCAAGCCGTATAATGACCTTCTTTTAAATGTAGAAATCAAAGAAAAGACTCATGAAACAGTCGATCTTTCGATGGAAATATTAAAGGAATATGGCTTAATGGATCGCTGTGTTTTTACCTGCTTCGACTCTTCGATAGTTGCTTACATGTATGACACCTACGGGGTAAAGACACAGGGTTTTCCAAAAGAAAAAATGCAGAATTTTATTGATGGAGAAAACGGTACTTATTCAAAATTATTCGCAGTAGGCATTGAAATGAAAATTATTACTCCTGAACTCGTTCGGGAGTTCGAGGATATTGGAATATTACCATGGTCGTATTGTCCAGACACCGAAGAACTTGTTCGTGAATCCATACATTGCGGTGCAAGGCTGATGACCTGCAATAATCCGCTTCCTGCACTGAAAATAGTGAAAGCGAAAGGATAGCAAGTATATGCTAAAAGGCTTTAAATGATTCGCTTCTCTATATTGATGTCTCGAAGCGAGAAGCAGAATTTTAAGAAGGTGATTTTATTTACGGATTAATTAGCCATTTAGCTATATTAAAGGATGTTAACGTTTTATCCATATGTGTGCGTATTTTTCTTTCAGTAATTATAGGTGGAATTCTAGGTTTTGAAAGGGGGCGTAAAAGGCACCCCGCGGGTTTCCGTACATATATACTTGTGTGTCTTGGGTCAACTATTGTCATGACTACAAACCAATATATGTACCAGACCTTTAACACTGGAGATATTGGCAGGATGGGTGCCCAAGTTATCAGTGGGATTGGGTTCTTGGGTGCTGGAACAATTATTATTACTGGAAAAAACCAAGTTAGGGGACTCACCACAGCAGCAGGTTTATGGGCTTCAGCCTGCATCGGTTTGTCAATAGGGATTGGGTTTTACGAGGGTGCAATTTTAGGCGGTATTACTATATTCTTTGTCATGACGATTTTACACAAGATGGATAATATGATGCGTAAAAAATCCAATTTATTGCATCTCTATCTGGAGTTCAGCAGTTCGCAGGGACTAGGTTCTTTTCTCGGCCTGGCAAAACAAAACTGTATTGAAGTTTCGGATATTCAAATTGTTAAGAATAAGGACAAGGAGATAAAAGACGTGTCCGTCCTTCTCTCGGTTAAAACGAAGGAAAATCGTCCACATACCGAAATCTTGCAGTTGTTAAGTAATTCAACATCATTAAACTGCATTCATGAAATATGACAACTGCAAACTGATAGGAAGGTTTGTAATTTTGAAAGTTTTGTTGTTTATAGATATGTTACTAATTTGAAAATATTAAGGACTTGAGGTGATCAAGTGAGTACTTTGAAAACTAACATCAAAATGGTTATATTTGATGTTGACGGAGTTATATTTGATAGTGAACCACTACATTACCGTGCAAAATTGGAGATTTTACACAGATATGGTCTCGGGGAAACCTTCAATTTGAAAGATTATGTCGGTAAGCCCAATAAGGATTTATGGACAAAAATCATAAGTGAAAACAAATTAAATGTAAACCCGGGTGACCTTGAAATGCTGCAGTTTGATTTGATTTTAAGTTATGTTTACAAGGAGCATCTATCACCTTCAAAAGGGCTTGTGAATTTGCTGACTTTGCTGAAAAAGTCTTGTATTGATATAGCAGTTGCATCATCCTCCAACCGTTATTATGTCAGTCATATTCTCGAATATTTTGGATTAAATGAATATTTTACTTATTCTGTAACAGGTGATGAAGTGAGATTTCAGAAACCCAGTCCGGATATTTATCAAAAAATACTTCAACTTAGCGGTATTTGTTCGGATAATGCAATTGCCATTGAAGATTCGGCGGCTGGGGTACAGGCAGCTGTTTCAGCTGGGATCAATTGCCTTGGATATCAAAACCCCACATCCGGAATGCAGGATCTTTCCTTGGCTACGGGTATTGTTCAAGAGCTTGGGCAGGTTGTTGAGTACATCACGGATGAGGCTTTAGTTTGAAATTTTTACTTTATTAATTAGCTCAGTTATACAACCAAGAATAAGATGGTTTCAGGCCATCTTATTTTTATATCTCCCGATATACAACTGTTTCTGAAAAAAGATAATTAAGCAATCTCTCGTGAAAGGAAATAAGCAGTGAATGTCGAATAACAATACTACAGAAGATTAACCTATAAAATCTTAACAAAAAGCAAAATCCACAGAGGAGAAAAATATGAGCCTTGAATTGAATGAAATTAAAAATGTAATTATGAGTGGACAAACGGTAGTCGGAATTGAACTGGGATCCACTCGAATTAAAACAGTTCTAATTGGAACTGACAATGCACCTATTGCTTCCGGCAGTCATGACTGGGAAAATAGTTATATCAACAACATTTGGACCTATAGTTTAGAAGATGTCTGGAAAGGAATTCAAGATAGTTACCATAATATGGTCAAAAATGTCAAGATTCAATATGGAGTAGATATAAAATCCACTCGCTCGATTGGGATTAGCGGCATGATGCATGGATATATGGCTTTCGATCAGCACGGAACGCTTTTAACACCGTTTCGTACCTGGCGTAACAATATAACAGGGCAGGCTTCGGAAGAACTGGCAACATTATTTAACTATCCTATTCCACAAAGATGGAGTATTGCACATCTGTATCAAGCCATCTTGAATCAGGAGAAGCATGTATCAGACATAAGCTATATGACAACACTTGCCGGCTATATACATTGGAAATTAACCGGACAAAAAGTTCTGGGAATCGGTGAAGCATCTGGAGTTTTCCCAATTGACTCAAAGACTAAGGGATTTAATGTAAAAATGGTTGAGCAATTTAATGACCTGGTTGGTAAACAAAACTTCCCTTGGAAATTGGAGAACATCCTGCCAACTGTTCTTGTATCCGGAGATGAAGCTGGTGAATTAACAGCGGAGGGAGCGCAGCTTCTGGATGTTACCGGTCAGTTGCAACCAGGAATTCCACTTTGCCCGCCTGAAGGCGATGCAGGGACCGGAATGGTTGCTACTAACAGTGTGGCGGTTCGTACCGGAAACGTGTCTGCAGGAACTTCAGTATTTGCTATGATTGTACTTGAAAAGGAATTGTCCAAGGCATATTCAGAGATTGATCTGGTGACGACACCCGATGGTAAACCGGTAGCTATGGCACATTCCAATAATTGTACCTCCAATTACGATGCCTGGATCGGACTATTCGCTGAAGCAACTAAAGCTTTGGGCATGGAGGTTAACAAACCAAAACTCTATGACACTCTACTTGGCATGGCGCTGCAGGGTGATCCTGACTGCGGAGGTTTATTATCTTATGGATACTTATCAGGTGAGCATATGACCCACTTTGAAGAAGGGCGTCCTTTGTTTGCACGAAGTTCACACAGCAAATTTAATCTAGCTAATTTTATGCGTGTGAATTTATTTACCTCACTTGGTGCTTTGAAAATAGGTATGGATATTCTTACGGAAAAGGAAATGGTAAAAGTAGATAAGATATTGGGTCATGGCGGCTTCTTCAAGACAAGGGAAGTTGGACAGAAGATCATGGCCGCTGCTGTTAATGTTCCTGTATCGGTTATGGAAAATGCAGGTGAAGGCGGAGCTTGGGGTATCGCTTTGCTGGCATCTTATATGGTAAATCGAAAGGAAAACGAGTCTTTGGATGATTTCCTGAATCAAAAGGTTTTCGACGGACAACAGGGAAGTACTGTGGCTCCGGACCCATCAGATGTTGCAGGGTTTAACGAATTTATGAAACGCTACACTACGGGACTGGCTATTGAAAGAGCTGCTGTAGACTATTTGAAATAAAATATGGATTTATAACATAAATGTAAAGCAAGGTTGATAAAAGATTCTTTATCAACCTTGTTTTTATGTGGGCATAAAATGTCACCAAAACCAGTACTTGACTTTGACGCAAGGTCAAGTGATAAAATGAGTCTATCATAAAGAAAGGAAGTAAAATAATGGAGTTGATAAAAATCACCGATTTGACAGCGCAACTAAATATTTCTTCCAGGACATTGCGTTATTATGAGCAGATGGGTCTTGTTCAAAGTACCAGGTTGGAATTTGAAAAGTATCGCTTCTATGACCCGGACAATATTGAACGGATAAAGCAGATCATAGTACTCAGAAAGATGCAGATACCAATAAAAGATATCATAAATATATATAAAAGTCAGGATATGTCTTTACTTGTGGAAAGCTTTGTCAACCGCATCAATGCCATAGATGATGAAATTAAGACTCTCGGAGAGCTAAAGCAGATTGTCAATGACTTTTTACAGTCTATGCTTGATAGTGGTATAAAGCATATCTCTGCCTTACCGCTTTTGTACGAAAAAATTGGCACGGAGCTTGATGTGCAGAAGGTTCATATAAACAAAGAAACCAGTTTTGAAAGACTCTCGGAGCTTTCGGAAAAAGCCGCCGGACCGCTGGATTTAACAATTATTGATTTACCCCCAATGAGAGTACTTTCTTCAATATTAAAGGGCACGGATATATCAGATGTTGAAGGCTTTTGGGACTGGCTTGGAGAAAAAAGAATAGTATTTGGAACGCCTGGAAGCCACAAATTGTTTGA
Organism: Bacillota bacterium; assembly: GCA_023460955.1. Lineage (GTDB taxonomy): Bacteria > Bacillota > Clostridia > Acetivibrionales > DSM-1351 > Ruminiclostridium. The sequence continues at coordinate 224,307 of JAEWOH010000070.1, forward strand.
ATACCAGAAAGATAATACTCAGACAGTTATAATTCAAAATATAGACAGAGATTTTGTTAATGAAAGCCCTTATTCAGATTACGAATTTGAAGGTGGACTATTCGCTGTTGGCAGTGTTTATGTGGAGGATGATATTGCATCCTTCCATGAGAGAATGGTAAAAAGCTTTGATAATAATCCGTATTATGAGGTGGATTACCGCCATGGAGGTGGATTGAGACATGAGTCCCTTGCGGAAGCTGTAATTTCAGCTGATAGTGGACGTGAAAAAATCAATATATTTCTGCCAGTGAAAAGGCGGTTGCCTGATTCAACACTATATAATGAAAACGAACAAATTACTGATATAAATCTTCCTGAAATTGAAAAAGCAAATCCTATTCTCTATACCAATACTATCCCTTTAGCAGAAATTACACCGGTAAATGAACCTCACTACAGGATACTTGATACAGGTGAGGCTGAATACATTTGCTGGATAGCAGCTCGAAAGCTATCAACAAATGTTTCTGTAAAAATACCCTTTCGAGTTGATATTGAATTTAAAGCTGATCTAGAGAGTGAACGTTACGGCTTTGGAAGTGATGAAGGAAGTATGCGTTTTTACCATGGAAAAAATCTATTTGGGATAAACATGGAAAACAAAGCGGAAAGATTACTTTCCAAAGAAGCAATTTGCTTTAACGAGCCTATTCTTGGAAATTTCTTTAGTTACCCAAGTCTTGGCAAAATCAAATATAACGAATATAACACCCTGACGTGGATTGTGGGTGAAAAGCATTTTGCTGTTGCTGTCAATGGCGAGGTGAGATACTGTGGAGTAAACTTATTTTATATGGCTTCAGATTTATATTTGCAAAAACCTGAAACAATTATTATCGGTTCAAATGGACAAGGAAAAAAGTATTTCAGATCTATAAAAATTTCTCAATTAAAAACCACACCTAAAATAAAAATTAGACAGGGGGAGCTTACTATGCCTGCTAAACAAAGTAATAACCAGATACCCAATATTCATAGGCTGATAACCATGCACTACGGAGAAAACTATTGGTTTAACGGTTGTGCAAGATATGTTATGGAATGCAAAGGTGAAAAGGATTATGATTACCATTTTTTTGCCGGGCTGACGGGGGACAATTTCGCCCAGGTTTATTCCTTTGACCATTTCCGAGGAGATGGTGCAACGGATTATTTTCTAAGTGATAAGGGCAATACAAAGTATATTGAAGATGTATTTTCTGACTGTGGTTACGCAAGTACTTTCGTAACGATAGAACAGCTCTCAAACAATAGGGAAATGTACTTGCAGACATTGATAGCCTATATAGATAAGGGTATTCCCGTCATTTTCAACCATTGGGGGATTACTCCCAGAGATAGGTGGGGCTGGGGCGTTTTTGTCGGGTATGAAGACTTCGGAAAGGTTTTGCTCTATTTGAACTCAGAAATGACCGAGCCTGACAGGATCTCTTTAAGCGATTTGTTTCCTGATGAATACTTAATCGGGCAGGAAGCTTGTAACGGGTGGATATTTGTTGGAGAAAAGAAAAAGCACCTTGAATTGGCAGATATATACCGAAGAAGAATAAAATCTTTACCCGAACTACTTACAACAAAGAGAGAGGGGTTTTGCTTTGGTGCAGAGGCTTTCCGGTCGTGGGCCAAAGACATTGAAAATGGAAAGTTTGATAATATTAAGCCGGAGGAGTTTGATGATTGGCCCATGCACACCGTTTATGTATGTAACTTAGCAACAAACAGCAGTTGCTTCCATGAATTTTTGAACAGGGCACAGACTCTTAACCCGGATTTGACATATATAGGAGAAATTCACGGCTTATATGAAAAAATGAGGTGTATGTGGAATGAGCAGAATGGTGAAGATTTAGAAGCCATAGGCGGAGGATTTAACATAACACTTCAGGCGCTACAGGATAAACAAAAACGTACTCGGATTGCAGCCAAACTCCGCGAATTTGCGGATTGTACAGATGAAATTATATCTATCTTAAGTAGAGTTTAAAAGAATCAAACTAAAAACAACTAAATAAACGTAAACTCTGAATTAGCTTGTCTAAAACGGAGTTTACTTTTTATTTTTGTTTGTGAGATCTATCTATAAATATTTTTATTGCTATTTACATAATAATTGATTCATGCTAAAATGTAGCTAAACCGGTTAAGCATTAACTGCTTTTTTATTTGCAAAATTGCTAAACCGATTTTGCAAAAGTTTTGTTAATATCTCATTAGTACATATGGCGCCGGACCAATGATGATATGTAATAAAACTGTAGGCGGTTCTTTTGCTTTAAATACGGAATTCGACAAATTAAAAAACAAAGGTATGCAGGAGTGTGAACAAATGTATCAGACAGTCAAGGGTGCAACTCTTTACTACAACGAATATGGTTCGGGAGATAAATATATTTTATCATCCCAAATGGGTTTTGATTCTGACGAAATAGGTTGGCCAATGGATCTGGCCGATGAGGGCTTTCACGTTTTTACAATCCAAATCAGAGGTTATGGAAAATCATCTCATGTTTCAGAAGATCTTGGAGGCGAATGGTATAATACCTGGGCCGATGACGTGTACGAATTTGCTAAAAGCAAAGGAATACAAAAGTTCCTTTATACAGGACAGTCCCACGGAGCAGGTATAGGCTGGCATCTTGCGCTTAGGCATCCGGAAGTTCTGGTGGGCTTTGCGGCTTTAGTGGGCGGACCTCACTCCAGAAAAGGAGGGGAAACTTCTCCCGGAAGGCTTAAAACTATAATGTCGGCTGACGATCCGGAAGCCACATTAAAGAGAGCCGAATCATCAAAGAGGTATTTCCTTTCATTTGCTGAGAAGTTTTCTGATGATGCGAAATTAAAGGCTGAATTTGAAAGAAAAGCTGAAAAAGCATATGAATGGGAGCTACAGAGGGCAGTTGATGAAGTCCGTATCAACCCTAAAAAACCACTTTCACATCTGAAGACGGATGAGGAAGTTTATGAAGAGCTTTCTAAAATTGAAATACCTGTACTGATGATCAATGCTTATATGGACAAAATGGTACCGGTAACAGATATTTTATGGCCAATAAAAGTAATTAAAAACTCAAAATGTGTAATTTACAACAATGCGGGCCATGATGTCCATTATGACTGCCGTGATGATGTGAGGCGTGAAATAACGTTATTTGCCTCTGATTTATTTTAAGTTTTACATATATACCAAGCAGGGTGTAATGTTTATCCAATTACTCAAACAATTCCAAAGGGGGAAAATCGAGTATGAAAAAGTCAATGAAAGTAGTTATATTGTTAGTAATTACATCTCTTTTGCTAGTAAGTGTTGCATGCACAAATTCAGGCAGTCCGGCTAATACAACAGATGCATCTAATGAATCTGCTAAAGCAGGGAGTGAAACAACAACTCCTGCAGCAGATGACAAGCAGGGCGGGATTTTAAAAGTAGCATATGGTGATAAATTTAACTGTATAGGCTATCCCGCAGGAAGTACTACATATTACGAAAACCAGGTAATGGACCCGGTTATAGAAACCCTGGGAAGATATGATGAATCAGGTGTCCTTGTTCCATATTTGGCTGAAGGCTTCAAAATGGATGCGGATTCTTTGACATTAACTATTAATTTGCGTAAGGATGTTAAGTTCCATGATGGAACAGTTTGCGATGCCGAAGCAGTAAAATGGAACTTTGAAGAATTTAAGGCATCCGGACGTAGTGAAATTAACGATGTTTCTGAGATCGAGGTTAAAGATCCACAAACAGTGGTTCTACATCTTTCAAAATGGAATAATTCGATTGCAGATGCTGCACTGTTTACTGCAGGCAGAATAATTTCACCAACTTACTATAAAGCAAATGGAAAAGATGCAGCGATTGCAAATCCTGTTGGAACAGGACCGTTTAAGTTTGTTAAATGGGAACGTGACGTTAAAATAGTTTTTCAAAAAAATCCAGATTACCGTGTTAAGGGTCAGCCTTATCTTGATGGTATAGAATTTGTTTTCATGCCTGATACAACAACTATCGTTTCTGCTATGAGGGCAGGAGAAATAGATGTAATTGCTACTGTTGACGGCACTGTCAGTGACGCAATGGAAGCTGATGGCCTTGCTCCTATCAGCCGTCCACTTACAAGCGGCACTATAATGAATGGTCTTATGCCTACCAGTAATGACCCATCACTACCATTCTATGATTTAAAGGTTAGACAGGCCATAGCCTATGCAATTGATAAAGAAGCTATCGTAGCAATGAATAAAAAACTTGGATGGGCTTATTCAAATCAGTGGACTCCTCCGGGATCATGGTCCTATAATGAAGCTACTGTAGGCTATCCATATGATGTGGCAAAAGCAAAGCAATTGCTTGCAGAAGCTGGCTACCCCAACGGTTTCAGCTGTAAAGGTTATGTCAACTCAGGTGACGTTAAGCTGATGGAAATCACTCAGGCATATCTTGCCGAGGTTGGTATAAAGATGGAAATCATACCTATAGAATCAGCAAAAGAAAATGAGATGACCGGTATTAACGGAACATGGGATGGTATTCTACGTTGGGCTGGAAGAGGAGAAGCTGATATTGCACCTGTGTATGCAAGAACTTTGACTGACAAGGGTGTCAGATGTGTCGGAGGTACTCTTCATCCTGCAGATATACAGAAGTTAATTGATTCAGCTGTTGCAGCAAAGTCTTTTGATGAAAAAGTGGCAATAAGTAAAGAGCTGTCAAAGAAGGTAATAGATGATTACTGTCTGGTTATCCCGTTCGCTTCTGTCAGCAGTCAGGTATATGCAACTGATAAGGTTAAGGACAGTCATTTGGGATATTATCATATCTCTCACTGGACTCCTGAGCTTGTTTGGAAAGCAAAATAAAAGGATAACTGATTCTAAGCTTATATGTTGGTTGCCCGGTGCAATCTGGTAATTGTAACGGGCAACTTCATAATTCCAAACTTTTAGTCTATTTTCAATAATAAGTGATAGTAATTAAGATCCTGCAGAATGGGGGCACATTGAAGGATGGCTCAATTTATTATCAAAAGACTGATACAATCAGTCATTGTTATATTTATCGTATCGATATTTACATTCCTGCTGACATATCTTATGCCGGGTGATCCTGTGTACGCAATGCTCGGCGGTGATATCACCAGGGAACAGTATGATATCGCTTACAAAGAGATGGGTCTGGATAAACCGATGTATGTAAGATATGTCGATTGGTGCGGGGACATCCTCAAAGGCGATTTTGGAAATTCATACAAGTACAAGATGCCTGTATCAGACCTAATAAAAGAAAGATTACCAATTACCATCTATTTTGGGATATTGTCAATAATAATAAGTACTTCTATCGGCATACTGTTAGGAATTCTTTCGGCAACAAAGAGGGGAAAACCACTAGATACAGTTATTACGCTACTAGCCAATGTTGGTGCGGTAATGCCATTATTCTGGCTTGCAGTACTCGGCATGTCACTATTTGCAATGCAATTGAAATGGCTTCCTTCCTATGGTTTTACATTTCCGACAGAGGGCTTTCTAACCAGTGTTAAGCAGACAATTTTACCTTTATTCGCACTAAGTGTTGGTGCTGTTGCAGGTACAACTCGTCAAATGAGGTCAAGCATGCTGGAGGTTATCCGTCAGGATTATATCAGAACAGCCAGAGCAAAAGGCGTTAAGGAATCAAAAGTAATATCAGGACATGCTTTGAAAAACGCTTTAATACCTATTGTTACCTTAACGGGTATGTCATTTAGAAATGTAGTTTCAGGATCTACTTCTGTTGAGATTATTTTCAGCATTGCAGGTACCGGTCAGTTGCTGGTTACCAGCGTACTTAGCAAAGATGTGGCAACAACACAAGCATGTATTCTTATTGTAGCAGTCGTCGTGAGTATAGCAAATCTCATTGTCGATATTTCTTATGGCTACATTGATCCACGCATACGTATACAGTAGGGAGGTCGTAATATTATGAACAAGAGAGACACAAGTCACATCATGTTCGGTATCACAAGATTTTTTAGAAGGTTGTTCGGACGTAGAATTGTTATTTTCGGTTCGGTTCTGGTTCTATTATTCGTTATGACTGCACTTCTTGCACCATATATCAGCCCTCATGATCCATACAAGCAGAACCTGGCATTATCCTTTGCCAAACCTTCTGTTGAACATGTTCTGGGAAATGACGAACTGGGTAGGGATATACTTAGCCGATTGGTTTATGGAACAAGAACCTCCCTGTCAATTGGTTTTGTTGCGGTTATGATAGCTGCCGGCTGTGGGATTTTTCTCGGATTAGTGGCAGGATATGTAGGAGGGTTGGTAAACTCAGTTATATCCCGTGTAATGGATGCTTTATTATCCATACCTGCAATTATGCTGTCTCTGGGATTGGGAATAATATTTGGCTCGGGGATGACGAGTTTGATGATAATCCTTGGATTGTCCACTATACCAACATATACAAGGTTAATGTGTGCACAGGTGCTTTCTATACGAAATTCCGATTATATAAACGCGGAAAGGGTTTTGGGGGCCAGCAGTATAAGAATTATGTTTACTCATATCTTACCTAATTGTTTATCACCTATAATAGTACTTTTTACAATGAATATCGGTGGAACGATTCTGGCCGAAGCGAGCTTAAGCTTCCTTGGCCTCGGAGTTAAAGCTCCAATGGCATCCTGGGGAGCTATGGTAAACGAAGGATATAGCAGACTAATTACAAACCCAGTGTTTGCACTTGCACCCGGTATATGCATAATGCTGCTTGTGCTGGGCTTCAATATTCTGGGAGACGGTTTGAGAGATATACTTGATCCGCGCTTACGCGGGTCTATATAAGGAGATGCAAATGAAACATTTACTAGAAGTCAAAAATTTGAGCGTTTCGTTTAGAATTGATGATTCAGTTACAAAAGCTGTAAATGACGTATCCTATTATATAGATCAGGGCGAAACTATCAGCTTTGTGGGCGAGAGCGGTTCGGGAAAAAGTGTTAGTCAGTTGGCTGTATTGCAGCTGATTTCAACACCTCCCGGGAGCATTGACAATGGAACTGTATTACTCGAAGATGAAGAATTATTTAAATATAAGGCAAATGGTCCGGAAATGCGAAAGATACGCGGCGGAAAAATCGGTATGGTATTCCAGGAGCCTATGACTTCACTGAATCCTGTTAAAACTATTGGCAGCCAGCTTATGGAGCCTATCCTGATCCATACGGGTGTGAATGACAAAGAAGCCAGAAAACGTGCCATAAGTCTTTTAAGTCAGGTAGGCATACCGGACGCAGAAAAAAGGATGGGCGATTACCCTCATCAGTTTTCGGGCGGTATGCGTCAGCGAATAATGGTAGCTATTGCCATTTCCGGCAATCCCAAAATTGTAATAGCTGATGAACCTACAACTGCACTCGATGTTACCACTCAGGCCCAGATCCTTGAATTGTTGAAAACGGTATCGGAGCAAAATGGTACGTCACTGCTTATAGTTACACATAACTTGGGTATTGTAGCACGTTATGCCCAGCGTATTTATGTAATGTATGCCGGAAGGATCGTGGAGTCGGGGTTGTCACGGGACATTTTTGCCCACCCCTCACATCCTTATACAAGAGGTCTTCTAAATGCTATTCCCAGATTGGACGACAGCAAGGAACGAAAATTGCAGCCAATTGAGGCAGCGGCAAAAATGCCCATGGATAATGGAAACCATTGCCCGTTCCTGCCCAGATGCAAATATAAGTGTAACAAATGCTTAAGTCAGGAGATTCCGGAGCTAAAAGCATCTGTGGAAGAGGGCCATTTTGCAGCATGCTGCCTAAGCCGTGAAGAGCTTGACCAAATAGATAAAGACAGACAGGAAAGTATTAGAATAGATCGAAGAGAACCCCTTAAGGATAATATTCTTGAAGTCAACAACTTATCTGTCCATTTCTCAGTCAAGAATAAGATTCTGAGTACAAAAGCTTTGAAACTCACTGCAGTAGACAATGTTTCATTTAAAGTAAAGCGTGGCGAAACCTTCGGTCTGGTGGGCGAATCAGGCTGTGGGAAGACAACGGTTGCTAGAAGCATTGTGCGCCTGATTACCGACAGTGAAGGCGAAATCATGTTTAATAATTTTGATTTGAATGATCTGAAGGCATCTGAACTGCGCAAGCAAAGGCGTAAGATACAAATGATATTCCAGGATCCTTATAGTTCACTGGACCCTAGAAAAAGTGCCGGAAGCCTTGTGGGTGAGCCACTAAGGATACACAAACTTGTTTCTACACGACAGGACTACGATCGCAGGGTTGATGAACTGTTTACGCTGGTAGGATTATCACCATCTTTTAAAAATAGGGTGGCGCATGAGTTTTCCGGTGGCCAGCGTCAGCGTTTGGGAATTGCCCGTGCGTTGGCCAGCAATCCTGATCTTATAGTTTGTGATGAACCTATCTCAGCTCTGGATGTATCCATACAGGCTCAAATTATCAACTTGCTGGAGGATCTGCAGCAGGAATTGGGATTGACCTACTTGTTTATTGCTCATGACTTATCTGTAGTGAAGCATATAAGCGATACCATTGCAGTAATGTATCTGGGCAAAATTGTGGAGTCTGCACCTTGTGAAGAGCTGTATGCCAATCCAATGCATCCTTATACACAAGCCTTACTGGCAGCTGTTCCTATACCTGACCCGGAGATTGAACTAACGCGCCCAAAAATTATTTTGCCCGGAGAAGTTAAAAGCTTGATGAATAGGCCTGCAGGGTGCTGCTTTAGTGACAGGTGTCCTTATACCATGGATATCTGCAAAAAACAGGTGCCTGATATTAATAGCTATGGAAATGAACACTACGTTGCGTGCCATAAATTAGGGCAATAAAAGAAATGTGTATTTCGCAGATAGTGATTGATGACGGAATTCAGTAAAGAAATAACAATATTTGTTGTTTGGCGTGCAATATAAATTAAGATATTATATAATGATACATAATTCTGCACGCAATGGAGATATATGACAATGAAGAAATTAACTATTATTGCGACAGGAGATATTATTCTCGGGAAAGAGCCGGAACAATTTTTTTCCAGTGTCGATACCGAACTTAATAAAGCTGATATCGTTCTTGGACAGCTTGAAGTTCCGTACAGCGACAATGCTCCTGAGCTTGCGGATTTACACCGCCAATTAAAGAATTTAGCTCCCCTGTCTGGAAGATTTGATGTTCTCTCCCTGGCAGGAAACCATATTTATGACGCAAAAGACATCGGTGTACAAGATACCATCGGTTGGCTCGAAGAAAATCAAATGTCCTATACTGGAGCCGGGTTTAGCATCGAACATGCGAAAAGACCCGCAATAGTTGAAAAGGAAGGCATGCGGCTTGGAGTTCTCAGTTATAACTGTACCGGACCGAAGGTGATGTCAGCAACTGAAACAAAGCCGGGATGTGCTTATGTAGATATTGTAACTCATTATGAACTGGGAGATGTGGCAAATCCGGGAGGAAATCCGACGAAAATATTTACTTTCCCGGAACCGACATCTTTTAAGAATATGCTGGATGATATCCGGGAATTGCGTAAACAATGTGATGTTCTAGCCGTGTATTTGCATAAAGGCATTGTACATAAGCCGATAAAACTGGCGGACTATGAGCAGGTTGTGGCATATGCAGCTATTGATGCCGGAGCGGACGTGATTTTTAGTTCTCACTCTCACATTTTACACGGCATTGAAGTATATAAAGGAAAGACGATTTATCATGGCCTTAATAATTTTATCGCATGGGTTCCTTCATTAAGCCCAAACTTCCGAGCTGATAAAGGAGTCCGCAATGAGGTTTTCGATCCCGAACAATGGGCTCGCAAGCGTATAGAAATGTTTGGCTTTGTGCCTGACCCGGAATACCCGACTTATCCGTTCCACCCGGAAGCAATTTATACAATTATGGCCAAATGTGTGATAGAGGATGGTACAATAAAGCAAACCCGCTTTGTTCCTATGATTGTTAACAAAGCAGGAATACCTATAGTAGTTTGCAGGGAAAATGGCGGGCAAGAGGTTTTGGATTATATGATTAAAATTACGGCAGGTGCAAACTTGAATGCAACCTATGAATGGGACGGAAATGAAATAGTAATAGGATACAGGTGATAAAATGGTAAGTATTTATGATATAGCGAATGCAGTTGGGGTTTCACCCAGTACGGTGTCTTTTGTACTGAACGGCAGGGCTGAAAAAATGAGAATATCCAAGGCAAAACAGAAAATGATACTGGAAGCTGCCAACCAGATGGGATATATCCCAAATATGACAGCGCGCAAATTAAGCTTGCGAAATATCCAACATACACCCGAGATTGCATTATGCTGGTCACCTGCGCAGCATTCCCAGTTCTTGAACATTTTTATAGATATGCTTCAGGATATGACATTCAGCGGGGAGGTAAGGGAAATGAGGTTCACCATTCTGCCATACAAGAATGGTGAACTGGAGAAAATGGAATCTGTTTTGTCAGCCAACTATTACAATGGTATTGTAGTACCTCCGGTATCAAAAGCTGACATTGATTTTCTGACGAATACCAGTATTCAGGTTCCGACCGTTTTGCTTTACGGCGACATTCCCCAATATCATCTGGTATCTGTTGATAATTCAAGAATAGGAACTGAGATTGCGGCTATTTTCCACAGGCATGGTCATAAATCCGTTGGAATATTGCAGCCTGTGTACAAGCAATCAAGTATTACTATAGCCCAGAGAAATTCAGGCTTCCTGAATACCTGCCAAAGTTTGGAGATCGAGGCAAGAGTAGTCACCAGCGGATTGGATAAGCCTTCCTCCAATAAAGTTGAAGAGGGAAAGATTGCAGCAAAAAAGATGCTTGAGGAAAATAAGCTTCCATCGGCGTTATACATACAAAATGATTCATTGGCACTTGGAGCGCTATCTGTTTTCAGTGAACGCGGAATTTGTATTCCGAAGGATATTGAGATTATTGTTTACGGTAATAATGATTCGTTGGAGATTCATCATCCCTCCATCACAACTGTGAATTACCCCACAGAAGAGATAGCGAGGACGTGTATCACCATCATGGCAAATTCATTGGATATGCCAGGTACTGCCCCGGTGAGAAAAATTATAGATACACCTTTTGTATTCCGTGAGAGCTGCCCCCCTTAACAGGCTTCATATTTAAATTATCGAGGCTGTTCGTAAATCCCATTACACTAATTACAAATATAATACCGAACACTACGGTTTTATTGAGAGCTGCATTATAAATATATAATCTGATGCGGTTTCTTTCCCTGCGCTTTTTTCATAGCGGCGATGTACTTTTTTATGCCGGAAGGAGGGCTTTTCCGGCTTTTTTGGATTTTCTTATTCAGTATAAATAGTAGAAGGAGGTTTAGAAAGAAAAATATGAAAGATGACAATATCACAATCAAACAGGAAGAACAAGGCACTATTAAAAGTGAAAAGCTATGGACGGTGCCTTATATAACATTAATAACTTTAGGTACGTTTGTTGGAATCAGCTTCTATATGGTAATGCCCCTCCTTACGAAATTTGCAGTAAAGCTAGGGACATCCCTTGCAATTGCTGGTGTCATAGTAGGCATGTTTTCATTTGTCGCATTGTTTGCGAGACCGGTTTCAGGTATTATTGCAGACCGCATGAATAAAAAAATTATTTTTATTGTATCAACAGCATTAATTGGCCTTTCTCTACTTGGGTATACAGTTTCAACCAATGTTACAGCATTGGTTTTCTTTCGTGTTGTCCATGCTCTGGCATTTTCAGTTAACGGAATAGTCAACCTTGCACTGGTATCAAAATTTATTCCAAGAAAGAGGATAGGAGAAGGTATTGGGTACTTTGGACTGGGGCAAATTGTTGCCACCGCTGTAGGGCCCACTCTTGGGCTGTATATAGGAGAAAAGTATGGTTTGTCGGCTTCATTTTTAATCGCCGGGATTATCATGCTTTGTGTGTCTGCTTTGATGCTCACATTGCCTAATAACGAGTATAAGAAGGAAAAACATGAAACAGAGAAGAAAAGGCTTAGCATTTCCGATTTTATTGCTATTAATGTGCTGCCTTATGCCTTTTTTGGAGCGGTTTTCTCTATGCTTAATGGCGTGATAGGTTCCTATTTGGTCCTCCTTGGTGATGAAAGAGGAATTAAAAATATTAGCCTGTACTTCACCATAAATGCCATCAGCCTGATCCTGGTCAGAACCTTTGCAGGTAAAATTTACGATAAATACGGGTTGTCAAAAATCATTATTCCGGCATTTATTTTAGCGTTCATTGCCTCTATGTTTATCGGATACGCACAGACCTTGTCAATTATTTTGATAGCATCTGCATTTAAAGCCTTTGCTCAGGGGTCAGGACAACCTTCAATCCAAGCTGAATGTATAAAAATGCTTCCGGAAGAAAAAAGCGGGGTTGCCACAAGCACATATTACATTGGAGCAGACCTTGGACAGGGTATTGGCCCCATGTTGGCCGGAATTATAGCATCTACATGGAATTATAAGGTTATGTTTGTGTCGTGTGCCGGAGTATTTTTGGTATCGCTTATTTTATACCTGCTATTTCAAAACAAAAGAAACCTTTCACTCCGACACAAGATGTAGAAACTTGCCTGTCGCATGTATTCCAGCACTGAAATATAACTAATACATAAGGGGCTGTTGCACAATGAATAATTTTATTCACTGTGCAACAGCCTTAGCTTTATCCCCAAAATAATAAAATGCGGGGTCCCGAAGGGCCCGAAAGATGTGGAAAAGAGCTTCACGAAGTGAAAACAGCCTAAGACTATTTCCACCATCACACATTTGATAAGGCTTTACTTATTATACTTTATGTAACAATATGGTATAATAATAACTCTTCGCTATTTATGGAAATGAAAGTCATAAATACAAAAGAATATAAGTGGTTTAACAAAATTTGTATAATTACATATTAATAAAAGTGTGGTTAGTGAGGTTAATGTATGAAAAAAAAGTTAGTTTTAATTATTTCAGTTATAGTAATAATTATTTTATCAGGTACATATGCGTTATTTAATTTTGGTGCACACTTAATGAAAAAACCTGAGAGAAGCTACCCCGTTTTTACTTATATGGAGCGTTGGCAGCAATTGTCAGAGTTCTCTGAATACAAGGATGATAACAGAAAAATACCATTTACATACGAATTAAACCAGAAGGAAAAGTATAAAGAATTAATCAATAAATATGATTTGGATTCGGTAGTTAAAGGGTATGATGATGTTGAACTGATGAAGGTACTGCTTAACTGGTTCTGTGATAATTTTAAACATAACGGAAGCACCGGACTACCAAGCAAACATGATGCTATTACCTTGACAAATCATTACAAAAAACATCCAGATGGAATAAATTGTCGTGGTGTTTCTATTATTCTCGCAGAAATACTAAGAGCATATGGAGTACCAGCCAAGCATATAACCTGTATGCCTAAAGAAGCAGTATTTGACGATTGTCATGTGGTAGTGCATGCTTATTCAAAAAAGCTGAACCAATGGATTATGCTTGACTCAACCTATAGACTTATTCTACAAAACAGTAAAGGCGATTATATCAATCTTCCAATGCTGCGTGAAGCATTAATAAATAAAGATGAATTAATTCCTAATACTAATGCGGGACACAATGGAGAGGCTTTTGACATAAATGATTATTGTGAATACATGACTAAAAATACATTCCGCTTCATGTGTGCTACAGATTACTATTTCGGAGCTGAAGAGGGGGTCGGGAAAAATCGGAAAAATATACTTGTGCCCGTTAATTACTCTGATGATATCAGTAAAAGTAACACCACCTCTGATAAGGCATTTTGGGCATTGCCATAAATAAAAGAGGGTATTACTTTATGTATTGACAAATAAATGTTCAAACTATATAACTTAATTATGTCAAAAAGACATAAACAATTGACATAAGGGAGTAAATAGATGAAAGAGAGTACCAGTTATTATGTAATTTTAGGGATTATAAGCTTTGGGGATTGCTCAGGATACGACATCAAAAAAAAGATAGATAATGAGATTGGAAATTTCTACAAGGTAAGTAATGGTCAGATATATCCTATCCTAAAGAAGCTTGTACTTCAGAAAAATACCACGTTTATTACTGAGAAAAACGACGGTAAACCTGATAGGAAGATTTATGCAATAACTGACCAGGGACGCGCAGTATTAAAGGAATGGATGGAAGAAGATGTGGTCAATAACGAACTTTTGCTTAAGTTATATTTTGGAAGTAATGAGCCTATCAGCCGAAATATCAAAATTGTAGAGGATTTAAAAAAAACCAAAGTCAAGCATCTTAAAGCTTATGATCAAATAGCGGAATATTTTAATTTGTCCACCATTAATCAGAAGCAGGATTATTATAGTTATTTTACGTTGAGATATGGGCAAACAATTACTAAGGCCTATATTGATTGGTGCGATGAAGTAATCGACATATTGGAGAAACTGGATAAGCCACAAAAATAATACGGCTTGCTGTATAATAATGTTATATATCAGAGGTTAGCAATTTGTGTTGAGATTGCTGACCTTTATTGTTTTTATAAAAGTAATAGTTAATTAACCCGAATGATAAAAAGTCAGATTGACAGCTCTAAATATTCTTAATATAATATGTCTAAAAGACATAAGTCAATATGATATATGTCACAAAGTCTTAGACTATAGCAGGGAGGGATTAAAATGAGAAAAGTATTGCTGCTGTTATTTTTACTGATATTTGTGATTAGTATGATTGGATGTGGCACTGAAATAGCCGATAACTCATTCAAAGCCAATAGCATACAAACTGCAACAGCAACCGAGCCTGAAGGAACGGAACAAAAGGAATCTATTGTGTATATGACAAAAGAAATAAGTCCTAAAGCGATAACACGGATTTATCAAACCCTTGGCAGAGAGGCCAAGGGTAAGGTTGCTGTAAAAGTACATATGGGTGAACCTGGAGGCAATAATTACCTTAAACCTGAGCTGGTAAAGGATTTTGTCCTTTCTGTGAGAGGTACCTTCGTAGACAGTAATACCGCTTATGGCGGCCTTCGCGCAAATACAGCCGCACATATGCAGGCCGCAGAAGATCATGGCTTTACGGCATATGCTAAAGTAGACCTTCTTGATGCCGAGGGCTCGGTCGGTCTACCCATCAAAAATGGAAAGCACCTTACTGAGGATTTGGTGGGCTCTCATTATAAAGACTATGATTTTTATATCATTCTTTCTCACTTCAAAGGACATACAATGGGTGGTTTTGGAGGGGCAATTAAGAACATGTCAATTGGCTTTGCTACCCCAGAAGGAAAGAATTTAATACATAATGCAGGAAAGGGAAATACAAATTCATGGCTGAACGGAGGCTATGATCAGGATGAATTTCTAGAGTCTATGGCTGAAGCTGCGAAAGCTATCAAGGACGACGCAGGAGAGAACATTTTGTATATTAGTATCATGAACAATCTCTCTGTTGACTGTGATTGTGATTCAAGTCCGGCGGACCCGGAGATGGAGGATGTCGGTATTCTTGCAAGCCTTGATCCAGTTGCCCTTGACAAGGCTTGCGTGGATCAGGTATATGCGGCTGATAAAGAGAAAAGTGCCAGTTTAAGAGACAGGATAGAAACAAGACATGGGACTCATACTCTCGATTATGCCGAGGAGATAGGTGTGGGCAGCCAGAAATACAAATTGGTGATGATTGATGAGTAAGGTAATAGAAAGGGAATTGATTTATTTCTGGTATTATTTTTCCATACAATTTGAACAGATTTTTAAATTTTGGATGATTGGTATTCTGCTGGGTTCCTTAATATCGGTATTGGGGAAGAATAAAATTCATAAGCTATTTATCGGAATGAAGAATAGCCGCTGGGGTATATTTGGAGTGATACCTGCAAGTCTATTAGGAATAGCCTCGCCGCTCTGCATGTACGGAACGCTGCCTATTGCAGCCTCCTTTTCTGAAAAAGGAATGAGGGAAGATTGGCTTGCGGCATTTATGATGAGTTCAATATTATTGAATCCGCAGTTGCTGATTTTTAGTACAGCTCTCGGAACTACTGCTATGATAATCCGTTTATTGTCCTGTATGCTGTGCGGTATAACAGCAGGGCTCTTAATACATATGTTATATAGAAACAAAAGATTTTTTAACTTCACCGGGTTTGGCAAGATTGGTAACAGAGATACCGACCCGAACCTTATCCTTCGGCTTTTGAAAAATATGTGGAGGAATGTAAAAGCAACAGGAGTTTATTTTCTGGTAGGCATTATTCTCTCAGTATTATTTCAGCGCTATGTACCCGCTGATGCTTTTGCCGATCTCTTTGGAAGGCAACATAAGTTCGGAGTGCTGATGGCTGCTACCATAGGGGTACCGTTATATGTATGCGGAGGCGGGACAATTCCTTTACTTGCCGAGTGGCTGCAGTCCGGTATGAGCATAGGTGCCGTAACAGCTTTTATGATTACGGGACCTGCCACAAAAATAACAAACCTGGGTGCAGTAAAAGCAATACTCGGAATTAAGCAGTTTTCTGTATATATTCTGTATGTAATCATATTTGCATTGATTGCAGGGGTTTTGATTAACCAAATATAAATATTAAGGACTGGTTTTTAGGTCAAAATGAAGTGCACCCCAAATGTTAGATTAAAATTTAACTTTTGGAGGTGTACTTTTTTATGACTAAGTTCAGTAAAGATTTTCGTGTTAAACTGGTAAAGGAAGTAGTGCAGAAAGACCAGAATAAAGAATGTAAGTATTAGTTATATTAATAGAATAATACATTAACTCAGAATGATTTGGAGCAGGATATGAAGCTATTTAAAAACTTGTTTATGAAAAAAGTGAATACTTACAATGGTTCTGTAGCTGAATACTTGAATAAAGATATAAATAAAAATATTGATAAAATCAAAAATGAATTAGGTAACTCCAGTGATCTTTCGATTCATTTATGCAAAGTTAAAAATCATGATAATTTGAGTTATGTAAGCATGTATATTGATAATCTCGTGGATATGGACACCATTAACAGCCTGTCCCAAGAAATAGCAGAAATTTCAACAAACAATGGTAAAGTGCAGGAAAGCAGCTCTGAGGGTTACTTTAATTTATTTAAAAATGCTCTTTCAGGGTTTAGAAAATGTGAAGAAGGTATTGATTTTAATGTATCAATAAATGGGTTACTATCCGGGAAAACCCTGTTCTTAGTTGATGGGTTTAACAAATTCTTTTTAATTGATACTTTATCTACAGAAGGACGAGCAGTTGCTGAGCCGACAACTCAAAGTGTCATTAGAGGCCCCCGGGAAAGCTTTGTTGAAAATATAAGTGTAAATTTATACCTGATAAGAAAAAGAATTAAAGACAAATCCTTAAGAGTTGAGGATTTGGTTCTGGGAAATACAACAAAGACAAAGATATCATTAATGTACATCACAACAATTGCTAAGAAAGAGATTGTAGATGAAACAAAGAGAAGACTTAATGCCATTGATATAGATGGCATTTTGGACAGCAGTTATATTGAAGAACTGATAAAGGATGACAGGTATTCAATTTTTCCTCAATTCTTAAATTCTGAAAAACCTGATTCGGTTACAGCTGCTTTACTGGAGGGTAGAATAGCCATTTTGGTTGATGGAACAGCTTATGTACTGACTGCTCCTGCTCTATTTTCCGATTTTCTTCATTCAAGTGAAGACTATTACTATCCATTTGCTGTGGCTTCTGTAATTCGCTTAATAAGGTACTTATCCGTTTTCCTTACACTCATTGTCCCTGCAGGGTATATTGCACTAGTCACTTTCCATCAGGAAATGATACCTACGACATTACTTATTAGTATTGCGTCCCAGCGTGAAGGGGTACCCTTCCCTGCGTTTGTTGAAGCTATGTTTATGGAGGGAACCTTTGAAATCTTAAGAGAGGCCGGAGTAAGAATGCCAAGGGTAATAGGACCGGCAATATCCATTGTGGGAGCCTTGGTGCTTGGACAGGCGGCAGTTGAGGCCGGAGTTATATCTGCTTTTGTTGTCATTATTGTTTCAATTACTGCCATATCAAGCTTTGCAATTCCCAATTATACAATGTCTAATTGTATTAGAATAATACGTTTCGGTCTAATGATACTTTCAGCTATATTTGGATTGTATGGTGTTCTTATGGGATTAATAGTTTTGACTCTCCATTTATGCAAATTAAAGTCCATTGGGGTTCCTTATATGATGCCTATTGCACCGTTAACAAAAAATGGAATAAAAGATACATTTCTAAGATTTCCTATTTGGAATAATAAATATAGGCCAGTTGGAATCAGTAATGATAAATCCTCCAGGGTAGATGAGAATAATCCTGTAACTACTGAACAACAAGAAAAACCGGAATTCAGGAGGTAAATATATGAAATGGAAAAAATTATTTTTGGCGTTTATTATATTTACTAATGTAATATTGAACGGCTGTATGGGCAGTAAAGAAATGAATAAACTTGCTATAACCGTTTCAATAGGAATTGACAAAGCAAGTAACGGCTATTCTGTTACTTATCAAATACTGAATCCTAAAGCAATTGCATCCAACAAGTCGGTAAATGAAGCACCTTTTTTTCTGTATACAGAAAGCGGGGAGGATTTGTTTGAAATTATCCGGCGAATCACTACAATATCTCCAAGAAGAATATATCATCCTCATTTGAGAATGATTATATTAAGCGAGGCAATTGCAAAGGAAGGAATGGAAGGTCTATTGGATTTCTTATTTAGAGATCATGAGTTTCGAACTGATTTCTATTTTGCTGTTGCAAAGGGAGCCACTGCAAATGAGGTCTTGAGAAGTATAACTCCATTGGAGCCTGTGTCAGGGCTCCAAATGTACAATTCAATACAAGCTTCTGAGGATGCATGGGCGCCTACAAAATCTGTAAAAATAGTCGAACTTGTTAATTCCCTTGTGGCTGATGGTATGAATCCTGTATTATCAAGTGTCGAACTAGTCGGACAAAAGGAGAAACCAAATTCCAGCGATGCGTTAAAGGACAGTGATGTGGGAAAGATAAAGATATCTAGCTTATGCATCTTTAAAAGGGATAAGCTTGTGGGATATCTGAACGAGGACGAAAGTAAGGGTTATAACTACGTTACAGGTCATGTAAAAAATACAATTGGATTTGTACACCTTAATAAAAAAAGCAAAATAACCTTTGAGACTATTGATGCAAAATCAAAAATAACAGCTTATATGAAAAATGGTAAGCCGGCTATAAATGTTGAGATAAAATTAGTTGTAAATATTGCTGGAGAAACAGGTAGATTTGACGTATCAACCGAAGCCAATTCGGAAAAGATAGGTAGATTAATTGCAGAGAAGAACAACAAACTGTGTAAGTCTGCAATTATTAAAGCGAAAGAAATGGGTTCTGATATCTTTGGTTTTGGTGAAGAAGTGCACAGAACTTATCCAAAGCTATGGAAAAAAATAAAGAAGGATTGGAACAACGAATTTACCAAGGTTCCTGTCAAAATAACTGTTCAAACTAGAGTAAATGGCTTAGGAGAAAATAGTAAGTCTATCTTTGGGAAAGGAAATAAGTAAATATGCCTATTGTGGTTATTATATTGGTATTAATATTTGTTGCCGCGTTATGTGCCTATGAAATTCCCCAGATGCTTAAAAGTAAAAGCTATAGAGAGTTATGGACCTTTTGCATATTTCTTGCATTTGGTGTCCTTCTGGCAATTTTAAGAAGTTTTAATATTACAATACCAAATCCATCGGATTTAATAGCATGGGTGTTTTCTCCTATTTCTAATTTAGTAAAAAATTATTTGTAATGATTGATAAGGATTTTGGAAAGGTATCAAATGAACAAAATTAAAATATCAAATTTTGAGCTTGTATTAACTACCTCTGGGTTTGTTTTTGGCTCAGGTCCATTATTTATTGCGTCAGGTATTACACAAATAGCAGGAAGGGATGGGTGGCTTTCTGCTATTTTTGCTACCGTTATTGGATTATTGACTGTTTGGATTAATACGTATTTAGGGGGATTATACCCTGATAAAACATTTATCGAAGTTATTGATATTTTGCTCGGAAAATGGCTTGGAACTATTATTTCTGTACTTTATTCATTTATTACAATTGTAATAGGTACGCAGATTGTTTGGTATGTCGGCGATTTAATAACAACAAATTATACTCCTGAGATTTCGCCTTACCCAATAAACATATTATTTGTTGCCTCCTTGGTTATTGCTTTGCTGTATGGGCTGGAAGCAATGTGCAGGGCTATAACGGTGTATTTTATGATCTTATTTCCCCTATATATAACTACACTTCTAATGCTTATCCCTAATATAAAAGTAGATAATATTTTACCGATATTTGAAAACGGAATTTCACCAGTTTTGAAAGGGACAATACCACTGCTAAGCTTATCTGTTTGGCCGTTTATAGTATTAAATATGGTTTTTCCTTCCCATCTTAAAGATTTGAAGAAGGCTAAGCATTCAATACTATATGGATATTTATTAGGTATGTTTATAGCGGTTATAGGAGTCCTTATGTGTATTTTGGTATTGGGTGAAACAATAACCTCAAATTCACGATACCCTCTTTTTGTACTTAGCAGAGAGGTCAATGTAGGAACTATATTTTCAAGAATCGAAGGAATTGTAATAGCCGTTTGGCTAACTACAAATTTTATCAGTACATTTTTTTTCATCTACATGGGCATCAAAGGTATATCTCAGATATTGAAACTTTCGGATTATAAAAAAATAGTCATCCCTTTTGGCTTGATTATAGCTGTTTATTCCCAATTTATATACAAAAACGTCCCGTACCAAATACGATGGGATTCAGAAACTTGGCCTGTATTGGCCTTTACTGCAGGGGTTGTATTCCCTGTATTACTATTATTACTCTTTGCAATAAGAAAAGTGATGTCTAGGGGCAAAAAAGGCACAACTTAAGCTTATTTGAATAACACAATTCCTATGGAGAACGTGGTGATAACCGGAAGTACACTGGGTATCCAAGAATCGTTAAAAAAAAGTTAAAATTAAAAAGCATCCTTTTTGTATAATCTTTGTATTAAGTACAGAAAGGATTTTTTAAAATGAAAACTAAATTTATCAGAAAAATTATAACTATACTATTCATATTGTACATATTACTTCAGACTACAAGTTTTACTTTTGCTGAAACCATTTCATCCAAAACAGTCTCTCAGGAAAGCGGCGGAGACAAGTTAATAAACAATATTTCTGCAATGAATTTAAACAGAGAAAATATTAAAAAGTTTGTTGATGACTATTTTCAAACAAATATGATTAAGTGGAAGGTACCGGGAGCAGCTGTTTCTGTTGTAGAAGGTAATGAAGAACTCTACAAAGCAGGTTACGGAGTAAGCGATATTGAAACTAAAAAGCCTGTAAATCCGGATAGGACGACATTCCCTGCAGCATCAATCAGTAAATTATTCACAGCAACAGCCATCATGCAGTTATACCAGGAAGGGAAATTGGATTTAAATGAAAATATCCAAACATATTTAAATGATATAGTTATCAAGAATCCTTACAATGAGCCGGTTACCTGCCAAAACTTACTTACACACTCAAGTGGTTTAGACGAACAGTCAGAACTGGATGGAGGTACATTAAATAAAAATTCAATAAAATCGCAAAAACAATATTTTACGAAGCATGTTCCACGCGTAATCCTAAAGCCCAATACTACATGCAGATATTCGAATATTGGATACAATTTATTAGGATATATAGTTGAAAAGGTTTCGGGAAAACCATATGAGGACTATATAACCGACAATATTTTAAATCAATTAAGTATGCAGCATTCATCAGTTAGAATTGAGAATGAATTGATGGCATGCGGTTATGAATTTATCGATGACAAGTATCAAAAGGTTCCATTTGCATATCAATATACTTCAGGCTCATCCGGAATAATCTCAACTGTTACCGATATGGAGAACTTCATGATAATGCACCTGAATAATGGGAAATACAAAAACAAATACATACTCGATGCAGACACAGAGCAAAAGATGCTGAATAAGCAGTTTTCAAATAATGATATTTTTGACGGAATGGGAGAAGGGTTTATCCGGGCAAGTAGAAACGGGGTTCAACTGCTGAAACATGAAGGGGCCTTGCCGGGATATACTGCAACAATGCTTTTGATACCAAGCCGTCGATTTGGGGTTTACATCGCAACGAATTCACTTGGTGGAATGGTATTTGATTTTGAAGAAGCTTTTTTGGACCATTTCTTTGGGAAAGGCACGATAGGAGCTGATAATAACAAAAATTTATTTGATGCAGGAAAGTATGTTGGTACATATCGAAGTTATGATGGGATATCAGAAAGAAATATTTCAAAAATTTTCGCAGCCCTTGATGATACCAATCAACTGAAAGTTACCAAGCTGTCGAATACCAAACTATCAGTGAGCTACTATGAAATGAGTAAAGAAAGGGTAGAAACCGGTCTTGTATATAAATCGGACGGTATCTTCACAAGGGAAGATGGGAAAGGTTATATTACCTTTAGAGAAAATAGCAGCGGCATTACGGAATATGCGTTTAATGATATCAGCCATCAGGCCTACAAGAAAATCGGGTATGTTGAAACTATGCCGTTGATTATAATTATTCTGTTAATTTTATTAATAGTGTTATTTGTAGGTACAATAATTATTCTGTTCAGAAAAGTAAGAAAAAAGCAGGCAGAGCATAGATTGTTGTGGCGGGTGATTAGTATTGTAAATATTATGTACATCTTCGGTTTTCTTGGTGTTGTTGGATTGGAAGGCTATATGATTATTAACTATGAATACCGATTAATGTCTATTATTTACTTGTTATTAACATTTTTAATGATAGCAGTTGCTTTAAATATATGTGAAATAATCAGGTTTGTTTATGGTATCTGGAAAAAGATATTTAATACAAGGACTGCTATAAAAGTAACAGCAGCTCTGACTCTGCAAATACTTTTTATGGTATTAATGGTATACTTTAATATGGTTGGATACCACGTTTATTAGCAAACTCAAAAACATAAACCACAATAATAAGGTGAGCCTATGGACAAGATACTTGTAATTGATGATGAAAGAGAAATAGTAGAACTCATAAAGAAGGAATTGGAAAAAGAAAATTATGAAGTTATAACAGCATTTTGTGGTGCTGACGGCTTGAATAAATTAGGAGAGGGCGACATTTCTCTTGTCATACTTGATATTATGATGCCCGGGATTAACGGAATAGAAGTGTGTAATAAGATACGCTCTTTCAGCAGTATCCCGATTATAATGGTGAGTGCCAAAGGGCAGGAACAAGACAAGATTCAAGGCTTACTGGAAGGTGCGGATGACTATATGGTTAAGCCGTTTTCTACAGCGGAATTAGCTGCAAGAGTTATCTCGCAGATTCGAAGATACTCTTATTTCAATACCGGGAAAATAGGGAAGCAGGTTATAGAAATCAAAGGTTTAGGTATTGATGAACAAAAGCACATTGTTACACTGTACGGCCATCAGGTTAAGCTGACACCCACTGAGTTTTCAATCCTGCTTTTGTTGGCTAAGAATAAAGGAAAAGTGTTCAGTTCCGATGAAATTTATAAACACTTATGGCCTGATGAAAAATATTATGAAGGTAATAATACGGTTATGTCTCATATATGGAGGCTTCGCGAAAAAATAGAAGTAAATCCGAAAGAAGCGGAAATAATTAAAACAGTGTGGGGTGTTGGCTATAAAATTGAAGATTAAAAGTATTAAACTAAGTATTATGTGGAATCTGTTTATAAGTATGATAGCAGCAGCTATTATTACGTTTTTGGTATTTTTAGTGTTTTTTGCGACACTTCAATTAATATCACAGGAAATGTACGCAAAGCTACTTGAACGTTGTTATGCAACCACAACTGCCATGGTTATTACAAGTGCAGTAATGCTTCTGGCTTATTTAGGCTGCACAATCTTTATTTTTACTTATAGACTAAATGAAATTACTGACTATATTAAGAAGATATCAAATAATATACATAAGCTTGCGCAGGGTGACTTTGAAGAAAAGCTTACAATAGAAAGTGGTAATGAACTGGGGTGCCTTGCAGAGGATATCAATAAAATGTCAGATAAGATTGATTTACATATTAAAAACGAAAAAAAGTGGAATGAAGAGCGGTATAATATAATAACAAATATGTCCCATGACCTAAAGACCCCGATTATGTCCATCGACGGGTATAT
>JAEWOH010000071.1 GCA_023460955.1 Bacillota bacterium
AGCCTACTTGGATCACCTCTTTGTAAAAACCTGAGTAAGATATTTCAATAGAATTTTCATCACCATCGCCTTCATTTCCTGCTGCGGCTACCAGTACGATTCCTTTAGAACGGGCTATTTTAATAACTTTGTGTAACTCTTCATTAGCCTTGGTACCACCCAATGACATATTTATTACACTTACTTTTTTCCCCTGTGGTCCCACCCAATCAATAGCATATCTAAGTCCATTTATTAAACTACTAAAATTACCTCTTCCATACTTATCAATTACTTTTAAAACTAACAAATTACTCTTAGGAGCAACCCCAACAACTCCCTTATGGTTATCAATAGCGGCGATTATACCTGAAACATGTGTACCATGCCCTAAATAATCGTTATAAATATCAGTTTTTCCTTCATCATCTTCTGTGAAATTAAAACCTCCAATTATATTGCTCTTTAGGTTTGGATGATTGGTTTGAATTCCACTGTCTAAAACAGCAACTATAGTACCTGAACCCTGATCTGTCTCATTCCATATTTCTCTAGCTTTTATTCTATCTAGATTGTCAGAAGTAATGCTTAAGGCTTTGAATATCTTAACTATTTTTCCTGGCTTCACAATAATATCTTTGTTTTCCATTTAATCATCTCCTTTGTAAATTAAGTGATAAATGTGAGCTATTTTGAAACAAAAAAAACCAAACTTTCAGCTTTTCATTCAGAGAAAATATTTTGAAGCTTGGTTAAATTGAATCCTAAGACTTCCTCTTTTTCATTAGTTTCTCTATCCTCAATGATTATAAAAGGTACAGCATTAATTCCATATTCCTGTAAATGATTAGAAACGTCAGGATTCTCTGTATTCATAGGAATAAACGGAATCTCTCGCTTATGTAACCATTTTTTTAAGTTAGCACAATAACCACAATAATCGCTAAAATATACTGTTACTCGTTTGTTGTTCAAAATTTTCCACACTCCTTTTTGTTTTCAAAATAATAAGTGAGGGAACTTTAAAAAAATAAATCGAACGTTTTTAAATAATAAGAACAAATATAATGGACCCAAGAAACTAGACACGAAATGAGGAGATGTTAAAGTAGGTTTATGAAGAGAAAACGATATACACCAGAGTTTAAATCTCAAGTCGTGCTAGAGGTCCTAAAGGAAGAAAAGACCATGAATGAAATTGCTTCATCTCATGGAATTCACGTCAATCAAATTCGACAATGGAGGAATGCATTTCTTGAACAAATGCCTTTGATCTTCGCTAAGGAAAATAAAAAAGCCAATCAAATGAAGGCAGATTATGAAAATCAAATTGAAAACCTCTACGCTGAGGTCGGTCGCTTAACCACGCAATTGTCGTGGCTCAAAAAAAAATCTGGAATCAAGGAGTAGAGCTGAACGTATTCAAATGATTGATTGGGATGATAAAGAGCTGCCAATTACTACTCAGGCTGAACTGCTTGGGCTCAATCGCTCTAGCTTGTATTATAAGCCTGTCGAGCCTTCTCCTGAGGAAATATTTATCAAGCATAAAATTGACGAGATTTATACCAAGCATCCCTATTTTGGTTCCAGACGAATTACCGTTGCTTTAAACAACAGCGGACTAACGATTAATCGTAAGGCCGTACAACGCCATATGAGGGAAATGGGCATTGCGGGGATTTCTCCCGGCCCTAACCTTAGCAAACGAAATCTAGAGCACAGAATTTATCCGTATCTGCTTAGAAATTTGGCCATTACTCACCCTAATCACGTTTGGGGTATTGATATTACCTATATTCGCCTTCAACGTGGCTGGATGTATCTTGTGGCCCTAATAGACTGGTATTCTCGCTTTGTCGTTAGCTGGGAGCTTGACCAAACACTAGAGATTGACTTTGTCTTAGAAGCAGTGAAACGGGCTCTGTTGGTGGGCCAGCCTGAGATCTTAAACAGTGATCAGGGCAGCCATTTCACCAGTCCCCAATATACCGAATTACTGCTGGAAAGAGACATCCGAATTAGCATGGACGGCAAAGGAAGAGCCCTTGATAATATTGTTACAGAGAGATTATGGAGAACGATTAAATATGAGGAGGTTTACTTAAAAGATTACGAGAGTCCAAGAGAAGCAAGGAAAGAGATTAATAATTTTATTCACTTCTATAACTATGAACGCCCTCACCAATCTCTTGGCTATAAACCCCCCGCCTCCGTTTATGGCCTCGGAGTGATTCAACCTTAAGGGAGGATACTTCTTAGGAGAGAACCTGTCAAGGGTACGGCACGCCCTCGCTCCGCTCGCCCTTGACAGAACCTCCCCTAAGAAGAAAAAATAGAGTAGGTTGAATCACTCGCAAAAAATGTGCAGTCCACCAACCCCACAGCCCCAGTGAGCACCTCTCGCTCCTAAAAACAGACATCCATAATGGATTCTGACCCACCTTAAAAATTTTAAATTAGTGTCTTGACGATGGGGTCCACTTTATAATGACCTTTGATTTTATAACTGGAATAGCGAAAGGTTGGATTACTGGTAAAGTATCTAGTCGTATAGGCTTTAAAGGTGTTCTACGCAAATGTATGTATTTTGTGGCGTTAATCGTTGCCAATATGCTGGATTTATTAGTAGGTGGAGTACCAGTGTTTAGAACGATGGTAGCTTATTATTTAATAGCTATAGAGGGAATTAGTGTGTTAGAAAACCTTGAAGCTATGAATGTACCTCTACCACAAGCAATTAAAGAGAAATTTATAAACATAAGAGATGAGAATGATCAAAAGTAATGTAATACATATTATAAATTCTAAAGGGGGCTATACGCCCTCCTTTTTATATTCAAGAAAGGAAATGATATATAATGACAATGAAATTATCTGATAATGGCGCTAACTTTATCGCTTCACATGAAGGTGGATTTAAATTAACATGGTACAAGCTAAATGATGGGGTTATGACTGTTGGGGCAGGACATACCATCTCATTATCTGAAGCTAAGAAAAAAGGTATTACTGTAGGAACTAAAATTACGAAAACACAAGCAATTAAATGGTTTGAAGAAGACTGTGCTGGATTCGTAAATGGTACAAACAAATTACTTCAACAATTCGGATTTAAAGTGAATCAAAATCAATTTGATGCATTAGTTTCCTATGCTTATAATCGTGGTCTTGGATCATCTACATATGATAATGGATTGTATCAACTATTACATCATTCAAAGAGTGTTAGTGCTATCTCTAATAACTTTTTAGTGTATTGGGGTACAAATACTACTTATAAAAAAGGCTTGTTGAATAGGCGTACGGCTGAAAAGAAATTATTTGATACACCTGTAACAACTAAGACTTCAAGTTCAACAACAAGTAAATCATCAAGCACTACAAGCTATAAATATACAAAAAATAGAAATACAGTTTCTTTAATTGACTTTATGACATCAAATGGATTAAATTCATCATTTAGCAATCGTGCAAGTTTAGCTAAAAAATATAGTATTTCTAACTATAAAGGCACATCTGGTCAAAATACAACGTTATTAAGTAAATTGAAAGCTGTAAAGGTTACTTCTAGTTCATCGCAATATTACACATCTAATCCTGGTAAAGTTAAATTACTAACTACTTGCAATTTATATAAATCAGTTGAATTTACGAATAAGAATAAAACTGGCATGTATTATCCTAAAAATACGATATTCACTATTACAGGAATTAAAAAGTCTAAAGCAGGTACTCCAAGACTTCAAACAAAATCAGGATATTATCTTAGTGCCAATAAGAAATATGTAAGGAAAATCTGAATTGATTCAATAAAAAATTTAGCAGAATCCGATTTTGGATTATTTAAGTTAAATTAATATAATTAAAGAGTGTGGAAATAAAGGGACTTGGCTTTAATAAAATCCTTTTATTTGGAAAGTTGGTTTATTTTTAAAACAAAATATGTTACTTTTAAATAGTAATATAATGTATCTATTAGGAAAATTTCTGTATAAAGATCATCAGATCAAAGATACCCCATTTATGGTGCGTAAATATATCATTAGATTGATTTTTGTATTTTATATAAATAATATTCATATTTACTAAAAAAACAATATTAACCCATTTGTTGTATTTATAAACAAAATATGCTATTATTATTAATAATAATACAGAAATAAGTGTTTTTATGAAGAAAATCTTAATGTCGTTATGTTTATTAACAGTTTTTTGTCTTATTGGGGCAACCAAAAGTGATGTTTCGTATGCCAAGGAAGTTTCAAAGGAAAAGAGCATTGAAGATTCTTATAAAGATGCCATAAATGGTGTTTCAGACTTGGAAACAGTAAAGCCTGATTTAAGTTTTTCAGAAAATAAAATAGCTGAATATACGCTAAACTCTTCATTGCCTGAACCTAAAGTAGCTGAATATGAAACAGCACAAATTTTAGATGAAGAAGAAGTTGATGGAGTTGAAGAACAAACTGTAATGGTCACAAAATTTCAAAATATACTTCTAGATGATGCTTCTCATAGTGATGCTATCACAACATTATCTACTATAGATCAGGGAACAAGCAAATGGGACAAATCATATAGTGTACAAGCCTATAGTAGATTCTATTACAAAACAAAAGTTGTTAGTGGAACAACTAGAGGTAAGGTTACAAAAGTTACAGGTGGATGGAAAATTGAGGATAGAACTGTAAGTTTATCAAAAAGAAAAGTTGTAATTGGTACTAGTGGTTTCCCTTCTTTAACACAAAGTAAGACATATACACC
>JAEWOH010000072.1 GCA_023460955.1 Bacillota bacterium
CCTCGGAGACGAACCGTGATGCCGTCGATCTCCAAACGGCTGTTCCTGATCCTCGCCCTGACCACCGGTCTCGTCTGGCTGTCGGCGGTCGTCTGGATTTTCCTTTCCACGCGCGCGGAGGTGGAACGGGTTCTCGACGCGCGGCTGATGGAAGCCGGCCGGATGGTTTCCTCATTGATCGTCAGCCAGGAGATCGCCATCGATCCGACGCAAACGATCACGTCCGATCTGCCGGTGCGCGGCCACAGCGCCTATGACCGCCAGCTTTCGTGCCAGATCTGGTCGCTGCAGGGGACATTGATCGGGCGATCGGATGCGGCGCCCGATCAAGCAATGTCGGAGCACACCGACGGGATCTCCGAAACCGTGATAAATGGTGAGCGGTGGCGGGTTTATGCAATCACCAATACCGAGCGCGGTGTTCGCGTTCTGGTCGGCGACAATCTGAGTATCCGTAACGGGTTGGTGAACGACGTCATCCGCGGTCTTCTCCTGCCGGTCCTGCTGATGTTGCCGGTTCTTGCTGTCCTGATCTGGCTCAGCGTCAGGCGCGGCCTTGAGCCGCTAAGGAAGATCGCAGGCGACCTGGAAGCACGACCCGCCTCCGACCTCAGCCCGATCGAGGACGTGCAGACCGCGAAGGAGATTGCGCCGGTCTTGCAGTCGCTCAACGGATTGTTTGCACGCGTGGCCGGGCTTCGGGAACGCGAGCGCAACTTCACCGCCTTTGCCGCCCACGAACTGCGCACGCCGTTGGCCGGCCTCAAGACGCAGGCGCAGGTCGCGCTTGCAAGCGGCGATGGCACGATCCGCGAGCAGGCATTGCGTCAGATCATGGTTGGCGTAGACCGCACCGGCCGGCTCGTTCGGCAATTGCTGGATATGTCGGCGGTTGAGGCGCTCGACCAGGGCGAGCGTAGTGGGAAGGTATGGCCCGGGAGTATACTGAGAGCGCTCGCGGACGAATTAGCAGATCCGACCAGGGGCGTTGCGGTCGAGGTTTCCCCTGATCTTGACCGCATCGAGCTGGACATCGAGCCGGATCTGTTCGCTCTTGCTGCCCGGAATCTGATGGAGAACGCTGTGAACCATTCGCCGCCCGGAGGCGTCGTCAGGTGTCGTGTGGCCGGCCCCGCCGAAGAGGGCCAGATGATCATCGAGGATGATGGTCCCGGTATCCCCGAGGAGGAGTTGGCCCGCGTCACCGAACGCTTCTTTCGCGGCCGCAACAAAGTACCGGTCGGCAGCGGTCTCGGTCTCGCGATCGTCGAACTGGCGCTCGGGCGGAGTGGTTGGCACCTACGACTTCAGAATCGCGATTGCGGAGGGCTGCAAGCGGTGATGGCGAACGCCGCGTGACCCGTTGCACATACATGGTGCGGGGCGCAGCCAACTCATCTTCAAGAAGATGGAGTGCCAGCAGGATGCGCCAACGCAGGGAGTGATCTTCTCGCCGCGCGACGAAGCTATCCCACCAAAAGATGCCCCATAGCCGGATCTGCTATCACAACCAGCGGGCTCCCGTCGCGAACGTTGTCGGCGAGGTGGATGACATCCTGATTGATCATCCGGATGCATCCTGATGAAACGGCCTGGCCGATGGTCCAGAATTCCGGGTTTCCGTGGATGCGATAGATCGTGTCCCGGTTTCCTTCATGAATGTAGAGGGCGCGTGCTCCAAGTGGATTTTTCAGCCCCGGGTCCATGCCGCCATTGGCGATTGAGTAGGGCTCTAACTCGGGTTGGCGCGCAACCATTTCATCGGGAGGTGTCCAGCGCGGCCATTCCCGCTTGTATGCGATATGACGCCCTCGACCAGCCCACGAAAAACCGTCCCTGCCGACACCCACACCGTATCGGGTTGCGCGGCCGTGAGGCTGAACGTGGTAGAGGTAACGGTTTGGCGTATCGACGATGACGATTCCGGCTCGTTCATCGGTTGGATAGTCGACTTCCGTCCGCCACCATTTCGGATCGACCTTGGAAACGTCGACTTCCGGGATCGGGAAGCGCTCGTTCGGCAGTGCGTAGTACATCGGGGGCGTCGGCGGCGGAGGAGGCATCGAGACCGGCTGCGCGACTTGCGGTGTTTGCCTCGTGGAAACGCATCCGGCGAGAGTCATTGCGCTGGCGCCAATGAGGAAAGCGCGTCGCGCGATTGCGGGTGTCGGTAGCTTGCTCACGTTTCGTACGCTCTCTGCTTTGCGATCAATCAGGCCGCACAGCACGATGCCCATCTTAAGAGCAGCTTAAGGTAAGCGCGGCCGAAGATAGCGAAGCGGCGGGGACTTCAGGCGCCGGCCTGCGGCTCAAGTGATCCGGCCGAACAGGTTTTCGATTGGGTGGGGGCACTTTGTTGGAAACGCGGGCTTGCGTCGCAGGCGAGGAGCACTTTTCCGCCCTTAAGCGGGCCTTAAGGAACGCCCGCTTTGCCGCCGGTCCTGTGAAGGAGACGAGGATGCGGACGCGACTTTTAAGAAACAACGCCGTAGCGTCCGCGGAAGGTGTTGGATGCGGCATCGATGCTGATGCTCGACGCAAGAATGACCAATGGACCCGCCGCGAGCTTCTGCTCGGGGGCCTGGTGGTGCCGGTAGGATTGTTGGCGACTCCCAGCGGGATGGCCGCCGCCAATCCGGCTGCAATGGTCACGGACGTCGCTTCCTACCGGGAGAGACTGGAGCAGATCGCACGAACACATAGCTTCGCGCTCATCGACATCCGTGCGGATTGGTGCGCGGTGTGCCACCGCATTGAGCGGGAAATCCTCGCCCACCCTGCTGTGCTGCAACACCTTGAGGCTGTCCCTCTCGTCAAGGTGGACGTCACGGCGATGGACGAGGGAAACCGCCAGCTCCTCTCCCACCTTCGAGCGAGCGGCCCGCCGACATTCTTCGTCGTGGATGCAGCCACCGGACAGGAATACAACGGCACCCGTTCGGTCGGACCGTTCAGCAGGCGCGATCTCATGCGGCGGTTGCGGCCGTTCACCCGATAGTCCGGAGTCAGGAT
Organism: Bacillota bacterium; assembly: GCA_023460955.1. Taxonomy (GTDB): domain Bacteria; phylum Bacillota; class Clostridia; order Acetivibrionales; family DSM-1351; genus Ruminiclostridium. Next base: position 3,013 of record JAEWOH010000072.1, read on the forward strand.
AAACTGCCGTCGCATCTTCGGCTCAATGCGGTCCTTAAGACTGTCTTAAGCTCGGGAGAGTGCGCTCGCTTCAATATCCATGATCTGGAGCTTTGAGACCATGCACGATCGGCGCCTCTGCACACGTAGACCTCATCCTTTCGCTATGGGTAGGCCGCCGTTCCGCGGTGCATTGAGTCGGCGGACCTTGCTCTCGGGCCTGGCGGCGCTCGCTGCCGCCGGCTTTGCCATGCCCGTGCGTGCCGACGACATGTCAGCCGAGATGATCCTGAACGACCCGGAGGCGCCGGTCGGCGGCAACCCGAACGGCGACCTGACGATCGTCTCGTTCTTTGACTATAACTGTCCTTTCTGCAAGCGCACCGTCGAGCCGCTGAATACGGTGCTGGAATCGGACGGCAATGTGCGTCACGTCTACAAGGACTGGCCGATCCTCGCGCAGTCTTCGGTCTATGGCGCAAAGCTGGCGTTGGCGGCCGGGTATCAGAACCGCTACGAGGAAGCCTATCTGGCGTTGATGGGTATCGAAGGGTCGCGGGTGCCAGAAGAGCAGATGCGACAGGCATTGGAAGGTGCCGGCTTCGACACGGCGGGTCTCGAGACCGAAGCCAACCGCCGCGACGCCGAGATCACCGCCTTGCTTCAGCGCAATAACGCGCAGGCCGAGGGGCTCGGTCTGCGT
>JAEWOH010000073.1 GCA_023460955.1 Bacillota bacterium
ATCATGAGTGCCACCAACGCCCATCGCCTGGGAGCCAACGAAGCGCCGCCAGCCATCATTTCTTCTTTCCTGGGCAAACAGCTCACGCAAGTGCTGGACCATATAGAAGAAAGCGGCAACGATGACCTTGTCTCACTGGCAGGCAAACAGGGAATGAAGCTGGACATCCCGCAAATTCCCGAACTGCTGATTGACAATACCGACCGCAACCGCACCTCGCCGTTCGCCTTCACCGGCAATCGCTTCGAATTCCGCGCCGTAGGCTCGGAGGCAAACTGTGCCAGTGCCATGATTGCGCTCAACGCGGCCGTTGCCGAACAACTTGCCCGGTTCAAGCAGGACGTGGACGCGCTCATCGAAAAGGGTGAACCGAAAATCTCCGCCATCATTGAAATTATCCGCCGCTACATCAAGGAGTGCAAGCCTGTCCGTTTTGACGGCAACGGCTACTCGGACGAATGGAAGGCGGAGGCCGCCCATCGGGGTCTGGACTGCGAAACGAGCTGCCCGCTCATTTTCGACAACTACTTGAAGCCCGCGAGCATCGCCATGTTCGAATCCACCGGCGTGATGACCCGCAAGGAGCTGGAGGCGCGCAATGAAGTGAAATGGGAAACTTACACAAAGAAAATCCAGATCGAGGCGCGCGTGCTGGGCGACCTGGCGATGAACCACATCATCCCCGTAGCCACCGAATACCAAAGCAAGCTGATAGACAATGTGTATAAAATGAAAGAGCTCTTCCCGGCGGAAAAAGCATCCCAACTGTCGGCCGAGAACATGAAACTCATCGAAGAGATTGCCCGGCGAACCATTTTCATCACCGAGCATGTAAATGCCATGGTGGAGGCGCGAAAAGTGGCGAACAAAATAGAGAGCGAGCGCGAAAAGGCCATTGCCTATCACGATACCATCGCCCCGATGCTGGAAGAGATACGTTATCATATCGACAAGCTGGAGCTGATCGTAGACAACCAGATGTGGACATTACCTAAATATCGTGAATTGCTTTTTATTAGATAATCACTGCATAAAGGTTATCTATTTCTTTTGTTGGTTGTTTTAAGTTTGCGGAGAGGGGCGTCGGGATGACGGTCCTCTTTACACATTACCCTTCTTGCTTGCTTACTGTCTTTCAAATCGTAACTAAAACCACAACAGACAATATCATACTGTAAGTTTTCATATTTATTAAAAAAACGAATAAAATATTTCTTTTCGATTTTTATTCTTACTTTTTTATCGCTTTCGTCAATTATTTATGGTTTTTTATTGCATTTATGTTAATTGATATTTGTATCTTTGCAGTCGAATCAGAACATATACTTAGTAGATTATGTGTGGAATAGTAGGCTATATTGGAAAACGAGATGCTTACCCTGTTCTCATAAAAGGCCTGAAGCGGTTGGAATACCGGGGCTATGATAGCGCAGGAGTCGCATTGATAGACAAAAAAAGGAGGTTGAACGTTTATAAAACGAAAGGAAAGGTTTCAGACCTAGAGGCTTTTGTTTCCCAAAAAGACGTTTCCGGTACAATTGGTATTGCCCACACCCGATGGGCCACCCACGGAGAGCCTTGTCAGGCTAACGCTCATCCTCATTTTTCTTCTTCAAAGAATCTAGCTCTTATCCACAATGGTATTATTGAAAACTACGCTACCCTGAAAGAAAAGCTACAAAAAAAAGGGTTCATCTTTAAAAGTAGTACAGATACCGAAGTTCTCGTACAGTTAATTGAATTTTTCCAACTTTCCAACCATTTAGATTTACTTACTGCCGTTCAGTTGGCTCTGCATGAGGTGATTGGCGCATACGCTATAGCGGTGCTCGACAAGAATAATCCCGATGAGATTATTGCAGCACGCAAAAGCAGTCCGCTGGTGGTAGGGATAGGGAAGGATGAATTCTTTCTGGCTTCGGATGCTACTCCGATTGTAGAGTATACGGATAAAGTGGTGTATCTGCAAGATGGGGAGATAGCGGTGATTCGCAGAGACAAGACATTGGAAGTCGTCAATCTGGACAACGTGCTTCAAAATCCCGAAGTACGTACGGTGGAAATGAATCTGGGACAACTGGAGAAAGGGGGATACCCGCATTTCATGTTGAAGGAGATATTCGAACAACCCGATTGTATTAACGACTGTATGCGTGGACGCATCAATGCGGACGGTGATAAAGTAGTACTGTCGGCGGTTATTGATCATAAGGAACGTCTGCTCAAGGCTCGTCGCTTTGTAATTGTGGCTTGCGGAACTTCGTGGCATGCCGGATTGATAGGGAAACAACTGATAGAAAGTTTCTGCCGTATTCCGGTAGAAGTGGAATATGCCTCCGAGTTCCGCTATCGTGATCCGGTGATTCATGAAGACGATGTGGTAATAGCTATCTCGCAATCGGGTGAAACGGCCGATACATTGGCTGCCATAGAACTGGCGAAAGAGAAAGGAGCTTTTATCTATGGTATATGCAATGCGGTAGGTTCATCCATTCCGCGCATTACAGATACCGGTTCTTATATTCATGTAGGACCGGAGATAGG
>JAEWOH010000074.1 GCA_023460955.1 Bacillota bacterium
GATAAGTATAGTGCCAGCAGTAATATCTATGCAATCGCTTATTTACCAATGGGAGTTAAATCAATTAAACCGTCACTCACTCTTGATGACAAAACTTATATAGGTTATGAAACTGTGCAAGCTTCAGCTGCTATTAAAATAGACGGAGAGATATCACAATTTCCTCCCGTTTCTGTACCTGTAAATATTCAGGATTATCAAGCAAACAAGGGATATATAACTTTTGAAATTATCCCGAATTCCAAGAGTACCGTAGGTTACAACTTTTTAGAATGGTATAGCAACTTTTTCAGTCAGCTGAAGCAAGGAAAACATACTATTTCTATAGAGCTTTCACTTAATAATTCCAAAGTGGCTGCAGGACAATTTGAGCTTGACTGGACAAATGCAGACTTGCCAAAAATTAAGAAGAACCTTGAAACCTGTCAAAAGATCGCTTCTGATTACAGAGCGAATCTGAGAAAAGTTCCAGAACAGTTTAAAAACAAACACAAGGCTTATAAGGACGCAGCTCTTTCAGATGCGAAAATTAAGTCTATGTTCTTGCAGGAATTCAAGAATGCTGTAAGCATATCGAAGATGGTAAGCATTGGTGATAACTCTCAGACCTGGTACGTTGAAAAGGATGATTGGGATATACCGGTCGCCAAGTATTCAGGAATGGAGACCTGGATTATATATAAAGCTAAAGATGGTTGGAGCTATATTACACAAATCAAATTCAAATGTGTATATGAAGGCGGCGGAGTCTACGGTAAGCCTTACATCTTAGTGGAATTGGATCCTGCTAAAATCGCTACTAAAAATGTTAAATAAAACTTAGCTAATTTACTTTCGTAAATTACTATCTCCTCTAAAAAATAAGATGGCATGCCATCTTATTTTTTGCTATTTAAAATCAAATTATTAATTTTTTATAACTGTTCCCGGCTGTAACATGGTATCAAGAAAGTGTAAGGGATTTGTACTGAGAATCCGTTCAACCCTCATTTCATCACGTCCTGATTTGAAAGCAAGCACCTTAACACCATTTACCAACACTTCTTGATAGTCTATATTTGTGCTGTTATTATTAAAATAACTTATGTCGGGAAAAACCACCGATGGTTCATATATAGAATAAAGTATCATTGCAGCATTCCCTCTTCCTTTGGTACATTTGTCTTCTTCCTGTTCATCTCTATTAGTTCATTCAATTTTCTGATTGCGTCCGATAACCCGCCTACCTGATCAATCAAACCAATTTTTGCAGCTTCTTCTCCAAATAAAACTGTTCCTACATCATTTGCAAGTTCACCTGTTTTAAGCATTAATTCTCTGAATTTATCCTTACTGATTTTAGAGTGGCTTGATACGAAATTGACGACTCGTTCCTGCATTTTATCGAAATATTCGTAAGTTTGTGGAACTCCGATTACCATTCCATTAAGCCTGATTGGATGAATTGTCATAGTTGCAGAACCGGCAATAAAAGAATAGTCAGCAGATACAGCCATCGGGACTCCTATACTGTGTCCACCACCCAGAACTATTGATACAGTGGGTTTTGAGAGGCTTGCCACCATTTCTGAAATTGCAAGTCCTGCTTCTACATCGCCACCTACTGTATTCAGTATCAGCAGCAGTCCTTCAATCTGCTTGCTTTCTTCTATTGCTACCAGCTGAGGTATAACATGTTCATACTTTGTGGTTTTATTATGAGGAGGCAATAATATATGTCCCTCGATCTGACCAATTATGGACATGCAATGGATATTACTTTCCTCCTTTGGTAAATTTGTCGTGCCCAGTTCTTTAATTTCCTGTATATTTGCAATTTCCTCCTGTTGCTCAACCGGCTGGTTTTCAGGTGAATCATTATTATATTTGTGTTGTCTATTCACTTAACCTCCGTTCCGCTGCAGTGCAGCAAACACTTGTAATTAAAAGGCTCTTGAATTATTACTTTATTTTTATCTTATATTATTATTAAGAAATTTGATAAAAAAATACGCAATCTAACCAGAATACTGTAATAAAGCAAACTATTTATAAATGTTAAAAGTAAAATGCCTCGGAGTTTTATCCTCCGAGGCAGCTATTTTTTAAATTAATAAAAGGTTAATTATGGTTTATTGGCTAAAATCATCGGTTGTATTTGGCAATGCTGCTGAGCATTTAATATCGTTGGAAGAATCTGATCGAAATCAGCCACTAGTGATGTACATTTTTTTATTGGATCATCCTGTCCAAATGGCACCATATAAATATTCTTCATGTTAAGCAAAATTCCGATATTTCTTGCGTTTGCTCCCAGCCCGTCATTAGTAGAAACAGCTATAACAACTGGCCTCATGTTCCTCAAATGAGCTTTACAGGCCATAGTAACAGACGTATCAGTTATCGCATTAGCTATTTTTGAAATTGTATTACCTGTACAGGGCGCAATAACCAATATATCAAGTAAAGCCTTTGGACCTATGGGTTCAGCATCGACAATACTGCTTATGGGCTGTTTACCTGTTATAGTCTGTAATGTATTTTTAAATTCGTCTGCCTTATTAAACCTTGTATCATAGTTACTGACAGACTCTGATATAATTGGAATAACGTTGGCACCTTCGTTGACCAATTTTTCTATTTGAGGAATGGTTTTAGCAAAGGTGCAAAATGAGCCTGTAACAGCATACCCGATATTAACTCCTTTCAATAACATAGTTATACCCCCAACTCTTCAATAATATTAAATACCGTATCCTTAATGAATTCTGCAGCTGTAACAGGGGCAACTTTTCCCGGGAGCGATAGCGCCCAGATGGCTCTAAGTCCAAGTTCCTTCGCTCTATCAAAATCAACTCCGCCCGGTTTTGATGCGAGGTCGATAATCAGGCACTCCGTGTTCAATAATTTTAATATGTCATTATTTAATACAATTGATGGAATGGTATTAATTATAACATTCATATCTTTTACAGTCTGCGATATTTCTGACAAACTTACAGGTTTATAACCACAACTTTTAATCCATGCAAGGTCTGCATACTTGCGTGCCTCAACGAAAACATTAGCTCCTATTCCCTGAAGCATTTTAGCTAATGTCTTTCCTATCCTCCCGTATCCTAAAATCAATATATTACTATTATGTAAAGTTATCGGCATTTCCTCCATTGCTATCTGTATGGCGCCCTCAGCCGTAGGAATAGCATTAAGTACTGCCATTTCCTCTCTTTCAAGCATATCAACATTATATACGTTACATACTTGGCCAAGGTGAACAATTTTATCACTTATTCTTCCTGCTATGAATAGTTGGTTTTTATTCATACATTTAAATACATCGTGTATGGAAATTTTATCGCTGTGGAAGGGTGCATTTATAAATTCATTATCATTTGAACATGGTATGGGGCCTATTACAACATCTGAACCATTAACGGCTTCCTCTATTGTATTGCTTTGCTTGATTTTTACCTCAAAGCTGGCTTTGTTGAATCCATATATATTAACTGAATTTCCTTCTGCAGCAATTAATTCAGCCAATTTAACATTTCTTAGGTCTCCCCCTATAATACTAAAATTCTTTTTTTCAATCACTAATAGACCCTCCGTTTCCAGGACTGGATATTAACTATTTATGACGACTAATACATTTTATGTAGAGGTCAGATACCTAGTGACTGTCCAATTTAAGGGAAAAAAATAAAAACACACAGGCTTTATGGCTTTGCCTGTGTGTCGAGTATTAACCTATTTTATATTTTTATATCCCTTTTAAGGTTTCCTACAGCTGATATACTTAACTTTTCGTAATTAAATACTACATCAATAATTTCTCTTACGTTTTCCATTGTAATTCTGTCCATCTTTTCCAAGACTTCTTCAGGAGTATTAATTCTCCCCAACAGCAATTCTGATTTACCGATACTGTTCATTCTGCTGTTAGTGCTTTCAAGTCCAAGAATATAATTACCTTTTAGCTGTTCTTTTGATTTATTGAGTTCATCTTTCGTTATACCCTTCTTGAGCAATACATCTATTTCCTTTTTGGTAAGGTCAATTACCATTTGAAGGTATTCGGGATTCATTCCGGCGTAAATCATAAACAGCCCGGCAGTCTTATAGGTAGATGGATATGAGTATATAGAGTATACAAGACCTTTTTCTTCTCTGATCTTCTGAAAGAGTCGTGAACTCATTCCACCACCGAAAATATTGTTAAGAGCCAGTAGTGAGTATACCCTGTCATCACCATGTTCAATTCCCTTAAAGCCCATGCAGAGGTGAACCTGTTCAGTGTCCTTTTCCCTGATGATTTTATCAGTACGATATTCAGCAGGTAAATAGTTCTGTTCATATGCCTTCTCTGACTTCCATTTACCGAAGTAAGTTTTGACACTTTCCAGCAGCTTATCTTCATCAAAATTACCTGCAACAGAAACAACCGTATTATATGGAGTATAATTATCTACCATATACTGATTTATCATTTTCTTATTAAATCTGTCAATACAGTCCTGAGTGCCCAAAATCGGAAAGCCTAAAGAATTGCCACTCCAAACCATTTCAGAAAAAATATCATGAACCAGCTCTTCAGGAGTATCTTCATACATTCCTATTTCTTCAACTACAACTTTCTTTTCAACTTTTATATCATTGCTGGCAAATTTGGAGTTGAACAGCATATCTGATAATAACTCCAGCGAAACATTAAGGTGTGTATCTAAAGTTTTAGTGTAGTAGCAGGTGCATTCCTTCCCTGTAAAGGCATTTATCTGCCCTCCTATGGCATCTATGCACTCCGCAATCTGTTTAGCAGAGCGATTATTTGTACCTTTAAACAACATATGTTCTATAAAGTGTGATATTCCATTGTTATCAGGGTGTTCGTTCCTTGAACCTGTACCAACCCAAACCCCTACCGAGACTGATCTGACATAGGGGATCTTTTCGTAGACCAACCTCAAACCATTATCCAGTAAAATTCTTTTATACATCAAGTCCTCCAAAAGCTGTATTATATTTAGACTTAGTCACTAAAACAATAAAAAAATAGTAAACTGGGCGTAAACAATTATGTTTACGCCCTAATATACATTTAAACCTTATTGCTGTTCTCTAGCAATGATAAAAGTTTATTAATTTATAATTAGAACCAAATTAATTATTTTGCATCCTCTGGGCTGTTTTCGTCAGCCATTGCGTCTTTCCTTGACAGGTTGATTCTGCCCTGTTTATCTATTTCAGTAACCTTAACAAGTATTTCGTCGCCGATATTAACTACATCCTCAACTTTATCTACTCTCTTTTTGTCAAGTTTTGAAATATGAACAAGTCCGTCTTTTCCTGGTAAAATCTCAACAAAAGCACCGAAGGTGGTAATTCTTACAACCTTACCCATGAATATTTCACCGGGTTCGATTTCCTTCGCTATGCCATGAATTATTTTCAGAGCTTTTTGAGCTGCTGCAGCATCAGGAGTAAGAATGTATACTCTGCCATCTTCTTCAATATCAATCTTAACGCCTGTTTCAGCTATGATCTTATTGATCATCTTTCCACCAGGTCCGATAACATCTCTTATCTTTTCAGGATCAATATTGGTTGTTATTATCTTTGGAGCATAATCAGAAAGCTCTTTTCTTGGTGCAGGAATAGCCTTCAGGATTACATCATTTATTATCTGCAAACGTCCGATCCTTGTAAGTTCAAACGCCTGACGAATGATTTCGTAATTCAGCCCATCAACCTTTATGTCCATTTGGATAGCTGTGATACCTTCTGTTGTTCCTGCAACCTTAAAGTCCATATCTCCAAAAAAGTCTTCTATACCCTGAATATCCATAAATGTTACAAAGTTATCAGGATTTTCTTCGTCGATAACAAGACCTGCTGAAATTCCGGCAACAGGAGCTTTAATTGGTACGCCTGCGTCCATAAGTGCCAGTGTACTACCGCAGACACTTCCCTGTGAAGTAGAACCGTTAGACATCAATACCTCAGAAACAAGTCTGAAAGCATATGGGAATTCGATTTCTGATGGAATTACCGGTACAAGTGATCTTTCTGCAAGAGCACCGTGACCGATTTCTCTTCTTCCAGGACCTCTTGAAGTTTTGGCTTCACCAACACTATAACCGGGGAAATTATAATGGTGCATATATCTCTTGGTTTCTTCAGTATCAATACCGTCCATTTTCTGAACATCGCCCATTGCACCGAGAGTGATTGTGGTCAATACCTGAGTCTGACCTCTCTGGAATAAACCTGAGCCATGTGTTCTTGGAAGTATACCAACTTCAGCTGAAAGTGCTCTTATTTCGTCAAGACGTCTTCCGTCTACACGCTTGCCTTCCTTAAGTATATATTCACGGACAACCTTCTTTTCCAATTTGTATATTGCTTCGTTTATTTTGCTCTGCATATCAGGAAACTGTTCTGCAAGCGCAGCCTGAGTTTCCTCTGTTAATTTATTTACCTTTTCATCTCTGTCCTGCTTGTCTGTTGCAAGCACTGCCTGACGCATGGTTTCATAACCAAAGGCCTTTACTGCTGCAAACAGGTCGGCAGGTACTTCTGAAGATTCATAAGCAAATTTGGGCTTACCTATTTCTTTTACAATGTCGTTAATGAAGTCACAAATCTTTTTGATTACCTCATGTCCTTTTTTAATTGCATCAAGCATCACATCGTCTGGAACGATATCTGCTCCTGCTTCAATCATTGTAATCTTTTCCTTTGTTCCGGCAAGTGTAACATACATCTTGCTTTTTGCGCGCTGCTCTTCATTAGGGTTTATAATTACTTCATTATCAATAAGACCCAGCACAACGCCGCCGATAGGTCCGTTAAAAGGAATGTCTGAAATGCTGATTGCTACAGAAGCACCGATCATTGCAGCTATTTCAGGCGAATTATCCTGTTCTACAGACATTACTGTATTTACAACAGCAACATCGTTTCTCAGATCCTTTGGAAATAGTGGTCTGATTGGTCTGTCAATAACTCTGGAAGTCAATATAGCCTTTTCTGAAGGCTTACCTTCTCTTTTGATAAATCCGCCAGGTATTTTACCTACTGCATATAAACGTTCTTCATAGTCAACACTGAGAGGAAAAAAATCTATTCCGTCTCTTGGTGAAGCAGATGCAGTAGCTGTAGACATTATTACAGTGTCTCCATATCTGATTAATGCCGCACCGTTAGCCAGCTGTGCTAATTTACCTGTTTCAACAGTAAGCGTTCTGCCGGCAAGTTCCATACTAAATGTTTTTAACATGCTAGTCCTCCTAAAAAATAAATTTTAGAAAATCCCGTTAAAGATTTTCAATATGCGGAGAGAAGTTTTATATCAAATACTTGCTCCGCATTCATATGCTATTTAATACTATAGACTGTAGCATGTAGATTCTAAGTCAAAACTCCTGTGTTTTGGCTCACAATCTACCTTCTACTGTCCATAGCCATATGCTGATATTAATATTATTTGTAGTTTTTTAATTCTTATTAAATTCTTACCTAATTAAAGATATATAAATTTTACCACATAGATTATGTAAAATCATCTTTTTAGCCAAAATTAGAAACAGGCAGGCCTTAGCCTGCCTGTACTATAAAAATTACTTTCTGAGACCAAGTTTCTCAACAATAGCACGATATCTTTCAATATCATTCTTTTGAAGATAGTTTAAAAGCCCTCTTCTGGCACCAACCATCTTAAGAAGACCTCTTCTTGAGTGGTGATCCTTCTTGTGAGTCTTTAAATGATCATTGAGGTGATTGATTCTTTCTGTAAGAATAGCAACCTGTACCTCAGGTGAACCTGTATCACCTTCATGAAGCTGATACTTTGTAATGATTTCCTGCTTAACTTCCTTAAACATGTTGTAACCTCCATTAATAAATAATTAGTTTAAACGCCATAAACCATGTGTCGGACGGAGAACCCGGAAACATAGTTAATGGTTTAAATTTATACCTTAGGTATTTTAGCACATTTCATAATTATTTACAATAATTAATTTCTTAATCAGTACCAACTTAGTTAAACCAAATCAAATAGAAAAACAATTGATTACATGTAATCAGCATGAACATATATAAATAAAACATACATTTAAAATAAAACATACATTAATTAGAATATTTTAATAATTTTTGATCCTATTATATGGACACAAATTATATGGAATATATTGCAATAAAATAATATAATTAGAATATTAATTAAAACCAAGGAGATTTACTTATGAATAACAACTCAGCTCTTTTAAGGAAAATTGCTGACAATGTCGAAAAAGTTATTGTCGGTAAGAGAAATGCTATAGAATTGACCCTTGTGGCTCTTGCATGTAATGGTCACGTTTTGCTTGAGGATGTCCCTGGCGTAGGAAAAACAAGTATGGTATCTGCTTTAGCAAAGTCGATTTCTGCTTCTTTCAGAAGAATCCAGTTTACTCCTGATGTTCTTCCATCTGACATTACAGGCTTCTCTATATACAATCAAAAAACAGGTGATTTTGAATACAGACCAGGAAGTGCAATGTGTCAGATTTTATTGGCCGATGAAATAAACAGAACCTCTCCTAAAACACAATCCAGTCTACTTGAAATTATGGAAGAGAATCAGGTAACAGTTGACGGTGAAACACACAAGCTTCCGAAACCCTTTATGGTTTTAGCTACACAGAATCCCATAGAATACATAGGTACCTACCCCCTTCCCGAAGCTCAGATGGACCGTTTCTTCCTGAAAATATCTTTGGGCTACCCACAGGCAGGAGAAGAGGTATATATTCTTTCAAGATTCCTGCAGGATAATCCATTGGAATCACTTGAGCCTGTTGCAGAAAGTTCAGAAATAATTACTATTCAAAATGAAGTAAAGCAGGTTTATATTGATAAGACCCTTAAAAATTATGTTGTGGATATAGTAAATATGACCAGAAAGAACGATTATATCGCCCTCGGTTCCAGCCCCAGAGGCTCCCTAGCAGTTTGCCGTGCAGCACAGGCCTGGGCTTATTATAATGGAAGAGATTATGTAATTCCCGAGGATATCAAAAAAATGCTGCTTCCTACACTCTGCCATCGTATTATTCTGAAACAGGAAGCAAAATTGAAGAAGATGTCGGCATTGGACATTTTAACTAACATTATTGACAAGGTATATATCCCTTTGGTAGATAATTATGAGAAAAAATAGAATAACTTTTATATTTTTATTAATACTTGCGATTATTTTCAGGTACAATTTCGGGGGGTTTATTCCATCCTTTTTCTTAAACACACTTTTGTCACTGCTGATTTTTTCAATTGGTTATACAATTTATGTTTATATTCGTTTTAAATTTGTTCAGGAAATAGATAAGCGGGTAATTACAAAGGGTGAAACAGTTAGATTGGTAGTTAAGCTTAGTAATGAAGATTTTATGATTTACCCCTATGTATATGTTTCCTTTTTTGGCTCACATACTCTGTTTGACTCTGAAAGTTATTCTCAGAGTCTTTCCATATCGCCATTCTCAAAGAAGGAATTTGTTTTTAATATGCAGTGCAAATACAGAGGAGAATACGAAGTAGGATTAAGCGATATTTATATTGAAGACTTTTTGGGGTTGATACGACTTAATTATCAGATACCTGAAACCAAAAAAATTGTTGTTTACCCCAAAATTGAGCATTTAATCAGATTCGATGTTTTCACAACTAACAATTTTGAATCTCAGAGTTCCTCCCAGGGTGCGGTTGAGGATGTAACAAATCTAAGGGATATGAGAAAATATCAATACGGTGACAACTTCAAGAGAATTCACTGGAAGCTCTCAGCGAGAAATAATCAATTAATGGTTAAGAATTACCAGTGTACATCAGATGCAAATGTTAATATACTTATAGATCTAAAGGATAACAACTTCTCCGATGAAGTTACAATAGTCCTTGAGGATAAAATAATCGAGTGCGCTGTTGCTGTACTTAATTATTATCTGCATAAAGGTATATCGGTTAACTATATGTATTTTGAGGATAAAATAGAAATGCTTAAGGCCTCAAACCGACATGAATTTGAGTATATCTATAAGACGCTTTCCACCGTAAACTTCGTTCAGAAGGTACCTTTGGCGGATATTGTTTCTCTTCATTATGAAAGCAGAAATAATTCGAATGATATGATCATTCTGACAAGCATATTGGATGTAGACTTGTACAATGTAATTTACAAAGCACAGATGTCAAATCATTCTATTTGCCTTATTTATATTTCTCCCAAAAATCTGGTAAAAGATAAATATGATGTAGTTGATGATATACTTGACATTTTGCCTGAGATAGGAGTCAGGGCCTATACTGTTAACCCTGATGACGATATTAAGATGGTACTTGGGGGTTAGACTGATGACGCGTGAAAATAAACTTGGAGTTATGGCAAACTTAATAATTGTAATGTTAATTTCGTCAAGCATCGGGCAGACTCTGTACACTTCGTTATTTACGACAAAAACACCAAGCTCGTTGATTTTCCTGACCGTTATACCTTTTACTCTACTATTTTTTATAATGTTCAGAAATAGAATCTCGACGATGGTTTCTTTGATTGTTCTGGTTGCGGTGCTTGCCGGAGGATGCTCTATTATTATCTTTAAAACAGGAATTGAGAGCGCTTTAGTATGGGCTAACAATTATTCAATTTGGTTTATTGATATTACTAACGGTTATAATGATGTTGCCATTCCTTTATTCACTAATTTAACTATTATGGTCATAAGCCTTTTTGCAACATTTTTTGTTTATATATTTACCTTTAAAATTAGTAACTTTTTTGTGACCACAATTATATTCTTCAGTGTTTTTTACATCCAACTGGAATTTGATACTAAAGGAAGTGATTTTTCCTTTGTTCTGTTTATCCTTTCTTTCCTGATGTATTATTTCTTTTATATTCTCAGGAGACGAGACAGCGAGAAAACCTATGATGTAGGTAATAAACTTAAATATCTTATCTATATTTTACCAGTGTGCATTGCTATATTACTTATGTCTTTTTTATTATTCCCAACCCAGCAGGATCGTATTGAAATCACCTGGTTGGATACAAGGATTAATAAAACTGTAGACACTATTGTTGATGCTGTTGTAAACAAATTTTCAGATGTTGATGTTTCTTCCTTTGATTATTTTTCCTTTGGTGTTTCCGGGTTTGGTAAAACCGACAGACTTGGAGGTAATCTAAAGCCTAATAATGTAAATGTTATGAATGTAGAATCAGATCATTCAAATCTTTATTTAAGAGCCACATCAAAAGCGAATTATGACGGACACAGATGGTATGATGCCGATAATAATTTTTCTTCCATAGGCACGGAAAAAGAATACACCAAACAAGTTTCTTCCGATGCAGTACGTCTCATTGACGGTATTAAATTGTCCCTCAACGGTGTTTCAGGCCTGGATATAGACAAGAATGACTTTTTTGTAGATTCAAAAGCTGCAGTAGAATTTAAAAATATGAAAACAAAGTCCCTTTTTATACCGAACAAAACTTACAACTTAAATCTTAAATCCAATCAGGAAATATTGATGGACAAGGAACAAATGCTCTCTGTTAAGGAGCTTAAGGGTAAAGGCTTTAGCTACTCCTTCAGTTACTATAGCCTGAATTTGAAAAGCGAAAAACTCATCGCTTTACTGAGAGAAAGTCATTCTACGGTAAACAAATCTTCAGCATATTATGATAATAATAACAAACTTGAAACTGCAACTAATGTCAGAAGCATTGACAGTATTGAGGTAAAGGAAATCCCCTCCTATGTTAATGCTGAAAAAATTGATTCAATCAACAAAAAATATACTCAACTTCCTGTTACAATTACCCCTAGAGTCAGGGCTCTCGCTGAGGAGCTAACCAAGGATAAAAACAACAGGTACGATATGGCTAAAGCTATTGAAACTTATCTTTCCAGAAATTATCCCTATACCCTGACTCCTGGTAACGCTCCAAGAAGTAAGGATTTTGTTGACTATTTTCTCTTTGAAGGCAAAAAAGGTTACTGTACTTATTATGCCTCAGCAATGACTGTTTTATTGCGTTGCATGGACATTCCAGCCAGATACGTTGAGGGCTATATACTACCTCCTGAGCGCACAAAAGGGGTTTTTCAAGTTACAACGCAGCAGGCTCATGCATGGGTTGAGGTCTACTTTGACGATTACGGCTGGATACCTTTTGAACCAACCTCTCCATTTGTTGCAAACCTGTATGAGGATAGAACAATCTCTGCCACCATGAGCAGCGAAATGCAGGATACAAGCTATCAGGATTATATGGCAATGATGAACAAGTACAGAGACCCTTATGCAAGCGTTACTTATAATCCTGCTAATTTAACACCAACAAAATCAGGTATGAAGACTCCAATACTTATATTGATTATAGTTGCTTCATTCCTGGGATTGATTTTACTTACCGTATGTACAATAGCTTCAATTAACTATTTCAGGTTCTACAATCTTATAAGGAGAATCAGAAAAAGTGACCCAAATTCTGGTATGCTTACAGCCTATGAATACATTATAAAAGCGCTTAAATTCCATGGAGTCTATATTACTCCAGGTGAAACACCTTCACAATTCGGAGAAAGAGTTGAGAAAGCTTTTGACATTAAAAGCTATTCCTTCAATAAAACAAGCTTTACAAAAATCTCAGAGTATTATATTAAGGCAAGATATAGCAGAAATAATTTATCAACTGATGATATTGAACAAACACTGGAGTTTATTAATGTACTATTGGAATTGATTGCTGAAAAATCAGGGAGAATTAAGTTCGGATTCTCAAGATATTTTCTTGGTAGAGTATAGGTATTATAAAAATAAGGAGAAGCTGAAATGCTTCTCCTTATTTTTTATGTCTTTTCTATCTCTGTCTTCCCACCAAGATTTCTAACAAAGGATAGTTTGGTCTCCGAGATCAACACCGCCAGAAATATTAGTATAAACCCTATTCCTAACCTTAAGGTTAGCTGTTCACCATAAAAAATAATTGAAAACAGAACGCCGAAAACTGATTCAAGGCTAAGAATTATTGCAGCGGCTGAAGGGTGTGTCCACTTCTGACCTATATTCTGAAAAAGTAACGCAACAGCAGTTGCAAACACAGCTAAATAAAGCAGCCCCAATACATTATTCATTGCCCACTTGCTCGGAAACTCCTCAAATGTTAACCCCATACACCATGAGAACAGTGCTGCAAATCCAAATTGTATTATTGTGAGAATTATGGGGTCCTTCCCCTTCCCAAGTTTTGCAACTGCTACGAGGTGACCTGCGTAGATAAAACCACCAATCAGAGTAAACCCATCTCCATAACCTATTGTAAAGTCACCCTTCAGAGAAACAAGTCCTATTCCAGAAATACAGACAAAGGCTGCAAGAAAGTTATACTTGTCAGGTCTTGATTTGTCAACAACCCAGAACATAAAAGGAACAATCACGCAATAAACAGCAGTGAGAAATGCATTTTTTCCGGGAGTGGTTTCTGTTATACCAATAGTTTGAGTGGCATACCCAAGAAATAGCAAGAGTCCTATAAGTGCACCTCTTCTGATATAGTCTAGATCTATTTCCTTTATTTTTTTCCAAAAAACAATACTTAAGAGAATACTGGCTATTGTAAATCTGAAACCTAACAGAATATATGGCGGAAACACATCAACAGTATTTTTCATAATAAAAAAGGAGCTTCCCCATATAAAAGCTGCCATAAACAATGCCAGCTTGGGAAGTACTTTTCTTTTGTATGGCTCGTTAATTTATATCAATCCCTTCAAGTTTTATATAGCACCTTCATCATTTATATAGCACCTTTTGTAATGTCTTCTAATACAACCAAATAATTTAATGATTAACCTCATATATTGTAAACCATATCTCCGTGGGAATCAACAAAGCCGTTCTTCAGATACAGCGGACGTCCCATATCTGTTGCATTCAAGGTGATTTTTCCACAGCCCCTGTCCCTTGCCTCCTTGACAACACTATTAAACAATTCATTTGCTATCCCCTTGCTTCTGTAACCGGGAATAGTATACATATTCATTATGTAAGCAGTTTTTCCTGAAATATTCTTATAAGACGGTGGCACTGTATAAAAATAAATCCCACTTGTTCCGACAATTTTATTATCGTCAAGGGCAAGCCAGCTTATAAAACTATCATTTTGCATATTGATTTTTAGATATTCAAAAGTTTTCTTAGCTAACTGCTCATCATTTTGTCTATCAGAATCCTGTACCTCATTAAGAAATTCCATTCTTAATCTAACAAGTTCATTAATGTCCTCCATCGTAGCTTTTCTGTAGATCATATTGACACTCTCCTAACTTCATAATAATCTTAAACGTTTCCATACAGGAATTTTTGCATGCAAAGCTCATTCGGCTTAATTAATTACTTTAATTTATATTTAGAAAATCCAACTTCTCTAAAGTGCATACAATACAATCAGCTGCATCAAGCTTTTGATTGCCCGAATTAGGGTTTCTGAAGGCAATACATTTCATTCCCGCTGCTTTGGCAGCAGTAACTCCATGTCCCGAATCTTCTAAAACCACACAGTCAAGAGGGTTTACCTCCAAAGCTGCAGCAGCCTCCAAAAAAATATCCGGAGCAGGTTTGCTGTTTAATACCTCTTCACCACTGATAACAACATCGAAATAATGAAAAAGATCTAATTTTTTTAAGACCAGCTCTATAAACTGCCTGGATGAAGAAGATGCAAGACCAACCTTTATTTCCCTTTCTTTAAGTTCCTTAAGGAGCTCAGGGATGCCGTTAATGGAATTTAATTCTCCAGCCGAGAATAGTTCAGTTTTATATTTATGTTGTATAAGCAGAAGTTCTTCCACTGATGCAGCCAGATCATATTTTATTCTTAGTTCCTGCCACATTAAAGGATTTGTTACTCCGACAAATGCGTTTAATTCTTCATCCGATACTTCTATTCCAAAATCTTTCATTACCATTTTATCTGATAAAAAGTGAAGAGGCTCACTATCAATAATAACGCCGTCCATATCAAAAATAAAAGCTTTAAGCATTTAATCCTCCTTGAATTTATTTTAGTTACAGGTAATTCAGGTGCTATTTATTAAATCATTATACTATAATTTTATAAAATTTGCGGAAAATTTAAAAAAAGATAAGTTTTCACATTAATCAAAAACCCTTAACAAATTAGGACATAAAAAACAGCTGTATCTGATAGTCTTCATAAATGTTGATTTTCAACACTTGAGAAAAGACTTTAGACAACAGCTGCTTGATTAATTAAATAACTTTAACTTGGTAGAAAAGCTTAATTACCAATATATATTATTCAGCTTACATATTCATCATAAATATGGTGGGGTCTATCATACCAAAAATCATTGCGATGTGAGCAACTACAAGGAAGATACCTACAAAGGTAGCATGAAGCTTGAGTTTTTCCAGTTCTGTTCTCTTTCTTCCGATGATTCTCATATCCAGCAAAGCCATTCCAAGAAGAGGAACTATCCCTGAAAGATAGAAACCAACGGCTATTACGTCTGCAAAGCCTCTCCATTCTCCATTAGCTGTAATAGGTATCACTGCATTAAATAACAGGTAAATAAATACTCCGGTAAAATAAATACCGACAATAATACTTGCTAGCTTGTTAAGTTTTCTTAATCCTCCGTTCAAATTCCTTGTAAATAGAATTGACAGCTCTGTAACAGCAATTGTTTCAGCAAGAATAACCGGTATTGCCATAAACAATATCAGGTTCCATGGCTGATTGGAGGCCAGAAGCTCCATATAATGCGTCATCATTTTTTCCATATTTCATTACTCCTTTGAAATGTAATTTCTTAATCAATTTCTTACATACTTCGTATTTATATTACTAAATAGATATGAAGAATTAATGGAGAATGAAAATGATTCAAAAATAATTATTTCTGCTTTATAGGTAGAACTACGGTAAATAAAGTACCCACAGCTTCGGTACTTTCTACTTCTATTGTTCCCTCGTGTGCTAGAACTATTGCCCTGGATATGGTCAATCCTATTCCTGATCCTCCAGTCAGCCTGTTTCTAGACTTATCGGACCTATAAAACCTTTCAAAAATATATGGTAAATCTTTTTCCGGTATACCATGTCCATTATCCTTAACTGATAAACCTACAAAATTTCGTTCCGGCTTTACCACAACTTCTACCAGACCACCTTCCGGAGTATATTTATACGCATTTGAAAGCAGATTTACAATTACCTGACTTATTTTATCCCTGTCCGCATAAATTTCACAGTCATCGCCGCTAAACTCCAGTTTGATATTCTTGCTTACAAACTGACTTTCAAAATTCTGAATCAATCTTTTACAAAGCTCTGAAATGTTAAAGAACTCCTTATCAAGTACCAGTTTTTCATTTTCATATTTTGTGAGCTTCTCCAAATCACCTACCATTTTGCTAATACGTATGATTTCCTCATGACAACTTTTCAGGCGTTCTTCGTCTGCAGGCCAAATCCCATCAATCATCGCTTCCAAATGACTCTGTAGTGTTGCAAGAGGAGTTCTAAGTTCATGGGCAACATCACCTGTGAGCCTCTTTCTAAGGCTTTCCTGTTTTTCAAGGGATTCTGCCAGATCATTTACCGAATCAGTCAATTGTTTGATTTCTTTTGTGTCAAAATCCTGTATAATCCTCTCAGAATAATACCCCCTCGAAATTGATGCAGTAGCAGAAATAACCTTTGATATTGGTGAACTAATTCTTCTGGACATAATCCAGCCCAGTATCAGAGCAAACACCAGGGAAAATACCCCAACTCCTATTAGAACATTATTAAGAGCATTAATAAAAGCTATATCATGTTCATTCATATAGTTAGAGCCATAGGTTCCAATCTCAACAACTCCAACTTTATTCAGTTTGTAATTTAAGGAATAAGGCACTTCCTTATACCCTGATGAATTTGAGCCTTTAACATCCTGGGAGTTGGCAGCCATGTGCTCAATTATTCTCTGACACATTCCGTTATTATGCTGCTTTGCATCCCAAATAATATTACCATTTATATCCTTAACTGAAATTATTATTCCGTTGATAAGATAGCTCTCTCCTATGGATGCAATGGAATCCATATTCCACTTGCCATCTCCCTTGTACTGTGAGGCAAGTGTTGCTACAATTTCTTGATTTCTAAGCTGTTGATTCTCATTCACATATTCCTTAAAATGCTTTTCCACAAACGTGTTTGTGAGGAAATTAATCAGAAATACTATTATTATTGCTACAATTATATAGGAAAAAGAAAGCTTTGCTCTTAAACTGCTAATCAATTAAAAATCACCTTCTTCCTATTCACCGGATATTTTGTAGCCAACCCCATGCACTGTCTGAAGATACCTGGGATATTTCGGTTCATCCTCAATTTTGTGTCTGAGGTTTTTAATGTGTGTATCTATAGTCCTGTCAAAGCCCTCAAAATCGTAACCAAATGCTGCTGCAATCAATTCGTCCCGTGTAAAAGTCTTATTCGGATACTTTAGCATAGCCAAAAGAATTTTGTACTCGTTTGGTGTCAGATTAATAATATTATGCTGTTTCTTAAGTTCATGCTTTGTATTATCAAGTACCATATCTCCAATCATAAAAATATCCGTTTCTGACTGCCCGTCATTATAGGATCTTCTCAAAACAGCTGCCACCCTGGCTATAAGTTGCTTAGGACTGAAAGGTTTTAAGACGTAATCATCTGCTCCAATATTCAATCCCTTAAGAATGTCCTCTTCTTCTACCTTTGCTGTCAGCATAATAATGGGGACATTTGACTTTTTTCTAAGCCGCTGGCATACTTCTTCTCCTGATACATCAGGTAGCATCAGATCAAGGATAATCAAATCCGGATTTACCCTCTCGAACTCGGTTATGGCCTGATTTCCGTTAAATGCTGTGAAAACTTGATAATTGTTATGTTCAAGATAAGATTTGACCACTTCTACTATCTTTTGTTCATCATCCACCACTAAAATTTTTTTCAGCATACAATATTTTCTCCTGGTTAACCGGGTTAACAAACCGCAGTGTTTTCATATAAAGATACCCCGCTTCTTATGACGAAACGAGGTGTCTTTTCAATCTAACTCTTTACAGGTATCGTCCGTTTAAACAGACTTGTTCATGTTTTAACAGACTTGTTCGCGTCTCATCTAAACAAGACTTGTTTATGTTTACCATTTACCAAGTACAATGGCACTTACTTTACAACATCGTAGCCCTGATCCTCAATAGCATCCTTAATTTCTTTGCCGGACACCTTTTCAGGATCAAATTCAACAGTAACTTTCTTATTAGTTAGGTCTACAGAAACCTTGTCAACTCCGTTTAAAGCACCCACTGCCTTTTTCACACTGTTTTCACAGTGACTGCAGGACATACCCTCAACTGTTATATCTGTAATTTCTTTTGCCATAATAATTTACCTCCAATTTTATATTTATTAAATTTAATATATTAATTCATTATAAACTTATTTCTTATAAGGTTTAAAGCGTTTCAGGCTCAAAGAATTTGTAACAACAGAAACTGAACTGAAAGCCATTGCTCCACCGGCAATAATCGGACTTAATAAGCTAAAAGCTGCAAAAGGAATTCCGATTATATTATATATGAATGCCCAAAAAAGGTTTTGTTTAATCTTGGTCATGGTTTTTCTGGAAAGCTTGATTGCTGTCGGAATTGAACGCAAATCCCCTCTCATAAGAGTTATATCTGCCGCTTCAATTGCAACATCAGTACCTGTGCCAATGGCCATTCCTATATCTGCAGTAGCAAGGGCTGGAGCATCATTTATTCCGTCCCCCACCATACCGACTATTCTACCCTGTTTTTTGAGCTTTTCTACCTCTTCCGCCTTATTCTCAGGTAAAACCTCGGCCAATACGTTAGTGATTCCCACCTGTCTAGCAATTGCGGCAGCTGTTCTTTTGTTATCACCGGTTAACATATACACCTCAATGCCCATATTCAGCAAGTCTTCTATTGCGGCTTTTGAATTTTCCTTAACTGTATCGGCTACTGCAATAATAGCTTCAGTTCTATTGTTTACAGCCATAAGCATAGCTGTTTTCCCCTCATCCTCAAGGCCGGTAATGATATTTTCTATATTCTCGATACTAATGCCCTCTTCCTTTAGCAATTTTCTTGTTCCCAGATAAAGCTCCTGATCTCCGATTACCGCTCTTACACCTCTGCCGGGTATTGCCTCAAAACTATCAGGGTCGGGTAGATTTCCCAATGAGGTTTTACCCTTCTCGTATATAGCTACGCCCAAGGGATGTTCGGAGCTTTTCTCTGTAATAGCTGCCAATCTTAGAACATGTTCTTCATCCATATTATTGAGTGATATTATGTCAGTAACCTCTGGTTTTCCTTTTGTGATTGTTCCTGTCTTATCAAGGACGATGCTGTTAAGCTTGTAGGCTCTTTCCAGATGTTCTCCACCTTTTATAAGAATACCGTTTTCAGCTCCTTTTCCCGTACCCACCATTATAGCTGTAGGGGTTGCAAGTCCCAGAGCACAAGGACAAGCTATAACCAGCACAGAAACTGCACTTACTATGGCTTTTGCAAAGTCTCCGGCTGCCAGATACCAAATAAGGAAGGTAACAAACGCAATTCCGATAACAACCGGGACAAAAATTCCTGAAACCCGGTCGGCTATTTTCTGTATAGGGGCCTTTGAGCCCTGTGCTTCCTCAACCATCTTAATAATCTGTGAAAGTGCCGTATCCTTGCCTATTTTAGTGGCTTCAAACTTAAAGGTCCCGAATTTATTTATAGTTGCTCCAATTACCGGATCACCGGATTTTTTCTCAACCGGCAGACTTTCTCCGGTAAGCATGGATTCATCAATTGAAGAATTACCTTCAACGATTTTGCCATCCACAGGTATCTTTTCGCCGGGCCTTACCACAACTATATATCCTACCTCTACCTCTTCAACAGGAATATCTTTCTCTTCTCCGTTTATAATAACTCTTGCTGTTTTAGCCTGTAAGCCCATCAATTTTTTTATAGCTGCTGATGTCTTTCCTTTTGCAACGGCTTCAAAATATTTTCCGAGTAGTATTAAGGTAATGATGACGGCACCTGCTTCAAAATACAGATCTTTCATCATAACTCCCGGTTTTGCAGGTACGAAGAAAGCATTATATATACTGAAGAAATAGGCCGCAGAAGTACCCATAGCAATTAAGACATCCATATTCGAGCTTTTAGCTTTCAGTGCATGATAAGCATTTTTATAAAACCGCCAACCAATTATGAACTGTACCGGTGTTGCAATAGCCAACTGAAAATATTGATTATGCAGGAATGCCACATCTATTTTGATTAGTGACAGCAGCATAGCCAGTATCAGCGGAGAACTTAATGCAGCTGAAGTTATCAGCTCTGTTTTAAGCTTTTTTATTTCCTTTTCTCTTTGAGCCTTTTCCATATCCTGAGACAGGTCGTCCACTTTTTCTGCTCTATAACCCAGATTTCCTATAACATTTATTATATCTGATACTTTAACAACATTTGGATCAAATTCAACCGCTGCTTTCTCAGTTGCCAGATTAACAGCCGCCGAGGATATTCCCTCCATTTTACCCAATCTTCTCTCAATCTTTGCAGAACAGGCAGCACAACTCATTCCGGTAATTTTTAGTTCCACTTTGTTATCACTTGTCTTAGCCTGCTGCATTACATCATATCCGAGCTTCCTTACAGTTTCTGCTATTCTGTCAGTATCTACTAATTGATCGTCATACTCGACTGTTGCTTTTTCAATGGCGAAATTTACGTTTGCCTGTTTTATTCCGTCTATTTTATTAAGCCCTTTTTCTATTCTTGCAGCGCAGGCTGCGCAGGACATACCGGTTATATTAAAGCTTTCTTTTCTATCCATTAGATTTACAGCTTCCTTTCTGTATATAAATCAACGTTTATAAGTCAAACCTATCATACTACTGACAGATTTTAACCACAGCAGCCTCCACCGCCAGCTCCGCTGTTACCGAGATTTAACCTATAATTTTCAACATCTGCTTTCACTGAGTCCATATCAAAATTATTAATGTCATCCACAACTTTTATATACCCATTTAGCATACCCATCCAACAGCCAAAATTAAAATCCTCTTCTGCTGTAAATTGAATTTTATTTTCACCTTCGGCCAAGTCTATGCCAGCTCCGTAATTTGAGAAAATAATTCTGTTGTTGCAGCTGTTAATTTTTTCCCCATAAAAATTAATTACGGTATCAACACCTTTTTGAATCACTGCAACAGCAGGTGTAAAGCCATAATCATTCACATTGATAGTTACTGTCTGACGAGAGTCTTTAATTTCAGCAACAGCTATATTATCGGTAGGTATGTTGCCATTATAAAATTTGGTTGCTTTTGAGCCGGCGGAACAGCAACCGCCTGCAAATCCGGCATTTCCGTCAGAAGAACCGCTTACACCCAGATCAGTTTCCGGAGAAGACAAATCCTCAGCAGAAAGCTTTGATATATCATCAACTACCTTTATATTACTGCTTATCATACCCATCCAGCAAGTATAAACAAAATTTCCTGCTTCCTCGGGAGTAAATTCAATAATATTGTCCCCTACAGAAAGTTTTTTCTGAAGCTCATACTTTGGTATGGTTACAGGATTATTGCAGCCATTGAGATCACCCTCGGCAACCTTTATATTCCATTTAACAGGGATACCCTTCTGAACTGTTATGGGCGTATATCGACCGCTTTCTAAATGTGTTGTAACTACCTGTACTCCGTTTTCAATCTTTGCAACATTTGTACTTACGGTAGAAGCCCTGACTACACCGCCTATAAAATCTACACCTGATAAGTTTAAGCCCCTATTCATCATTACTATACCAAGTATCATTACCAGGGCTGCACTGACCTTGAGCATTTTATGAGTAAACTTTCCGCTCAGCATGGAGCTAACAGCGCCAAAACCAAACATCAGAGGCACAGTACCCAAACTGAAAAGAAACATTGATAAAGCACCTGCTGCGAAACTACCTGTACCTAATGCGTATAACTGCATAGCCTGTAAAGGTCCGCAGGGCATCAAGCCGTTTAGAAGTCCTACATAAAGCGGACCTTTTCCTCCGGCGCTGCCATGGACCTTTCTACCCAGAACTTTTGGGAGTCTTGGATTTATCTTTCTCAACCAGGGAAAAATATTCAGCATATTCATTCCCATAATTATCATAAAGATACCTGATATAACTGCAATAATTCCTTTTGCAGTACCTGAAAAGCTGATGACAGAACCTAATGCACCTACCAAGCCGCCTAAAATTGTATAAGAAACAATTCTTCCCATATTATATAAAAGGCTTGGCTTCAGCCTTGAGAGCTTTGAGTCACCGGCAGCTTCGTTATACCTTACACATACTGATAAATTAATTCCTCCGCACATAGCTATACAATGCAGTGAAGTTAGCAGACCAATAACAAATAAAACTCCGTATCCCATACTTTGATTTACCTGAGGTATAAAATTAAAACCTATAGTATTACTAATAATAAAATATAATGCAAAAATGATTATTATGGCCCCCACAAGCTGACCAATATTTTTATTTTCTTGAACCTTAACAGGTTCATCAGTGTTTTTTATGGTACTTCCAAGCGGGTTATCCAGCACCTGATAATCCAACTTTTCTATTGCCTTAATTATCTGCTCCAGTTTGATTAATTCAGTATCATAAGTGACATAAACATTTGAACTGCTGAAAATAGCCTTGGCATCTTCAATACCTTCGAGCTTTTTTAGTGTATTCTCTATGCGTATTTCACAACCGGTACATGTCATACCGTCTATATGCAGAACTCTTCTAATCGTAGTTAATTTTCTTGCGTTTCCATCCATCAAAAGCTGCCCTCCCTCCCTGAAGCAAACGTCTACTCAGTTTTCCAGTTATCAGTAAAGAGATCTTTGTTTTGTTCTATAAAGTCTTTTGAAATAATAATGTTTGTTCCGTCATCAGTTTTGTTTTCAGTATATATTGGAATAGGATTACAGCCGCCCCTCTGCTGTTCTATCATATCCATGGAGAATCGGTTTCCGCAGTTCTGACACACAACTACATCGCCATCCTGCTTGTAATATGCTCTTGGTGAGCCATTGCAAACCTGACAGGTATTAAAGGCAGTCCGAATGGTTCCATCGCTTGCTTTAACTGCCATAATTTCCATATCCCTATTTCCTGTTTTAATTGGGTAAAACTTCACAGTTTCTGTTATTTCGGTCTTATTTATAGTTACATCGCTATTTACCATAGTATTTGAATTATTAGACTTTCCGTTCCCCAAGCCGAACTTGACAAGAAGTATAATACCTATAACAATTATTGCTGCCAAAATAATAAATATTTTTTTATTTAAATTTTCTCTTTTCATGTTATCCTCCTGATGTTATCTTAATAAGACAATATTAGCAAAGAAATATGTAGATATTATGAAGACTAATCGACGGACTAATAGACAAAGATTAAATTACGTTAACAATTATTTACAACAAATAAAAACTAAAGTAATATTGTATTATATTTAAACGTTTCATATACCTGAAACAATAATAATCTAATGGTCGTGCATTATTTGCGCAAAATGGAGGTATTAATGAAATCCGCCAAAATCACTTATTTGTCCAGCATAGCATGTGGAGTTATACTATTCTTAATCGGTGTTTTCATGCTAGCCAGTCTGGATAAATCTCCTGGACAGGTCATAAATGAAAACCTTTCACACTCTGGAAATTCAAACTCAGTTTCTGATATACCTTATACAGGTAACATGGACTCAATAAATTTTTTAGTTCTTATTAAAGAAGCTTCGGGATTAAATACCGATTCAATTATAATTGCAAATTATTCTCCTGAAACGAAGCAGATAAACCTATTAACAGTTCCGAGAGACACTGCGGCAGGTGTAAATACTACTTATAAGGTTAATTCTGTATTTTCAATGGGTTTAAATAAATTTAAAAAATCCAAAGAACTAACGCTTCCAGAACAAAAACATAAGGCTGCAGAGTACACGGCGCAAACCATAAGCAATCTTACCAGAATAAAGCTTGACTATTACGCTTATTTTGAGATTGACACTATTAAAGGGATAGTTGATAAGTTAGGAGGAATATATTTTGACGTTCCTGCTAAACTGAAATATAAAGATCCTACTCAGGACTTGTACATTGATCTTCAACCGGGCTATCAACTTTTAGATGGTGATAAGGCCGAGCAGCTGCTTCGCTTCAGGAAGGCCCATAGTTCTTATTATACCCCTAAAGAATTAAAGGAAGTAAAAAAGTATTACGACGGCTCTGATTTAAAAAGAACAGAAATGCAGCTCAAATTTGTTAATGCAGTTATAGAGCAGAAGGTAAACTTGCTTGAGCTGCCCAAGTTAATTCCCATTATTGATTACACTTTTGATAATGTAATAACGAATACTTCACTTAATGATGTTTTATCACTCTTCAGGGCATTTACCCAGGGCTCAAGACCAGACATGAACACCTTTAAATTAAGTGGGATAGATAAAAGAATTGATGGTGCTGATTATGTAATTTACAATAACACCATAGAGGACACTAAGGCCAGAAAAATATACAGATCTGATGAAATTATTAAAGAGTATTTTTCAATACCCTCAGGTAATTTTATACCGGACGAAAAACAAAAGTACGATTATGACAAGATTCTCAGGGATAACCCATCAAATAGCGATACTGATATATCAAAAGATAATAAAGATAAGCCGTAAAGCAATAATAATCCATTGTGCGGGGCTTATCGAGCATTCATATGAAACTATGACAAACGGACCATAATATCGGTACAGTATTCCGATATTATGGTCCGTTGATATTAAGACATCTCTTTACACTTTACTTTAATTTAAATGACTGCCATACTTTATCTACTATATTTATATTCTTAGAACTATAATAAATATTGTCAATAATAAAAGTTACTACATAAGCTTTACCGCCCTTTTCAACTATATAGATTTCCATCCTGTAAGTATAGCCCTCTTTGTCAGTCTTTTGCATAATATATTTATAGCCGACAGTTCCGTTATATGTTATTGTTGTTTTACTTTCAAGTTTCTTTGTATTATCTTTTGAATAATAGTTATCAAGAAAACTAATGAAGTTTGAAAGGTATGGAACGTCATCAACAACTTCAACTATGACAGACATATTTTTATTGTAATATGACTTATATGTATTATCGTTATCCTCATCTTCGACAAATTCAGAGGGTACATCTAATGTGTATCCATCATCCTCAATAGTACGATATCTGTCAGCAAGTGTAATCTTGCTAGGATCAAGGAGCTTTCCAACAGTCTTTGTATCAATGTTCTTGTATGTAAAGGAGTTTAACATGCCTTCGATTAGGTTTCTTTGCTTATTGTTATTATAAGCCTCCTCAGGCATTTCCGCGTTAATTATATATTTGTAATTATTATCCGCAAAGAAGATTTCGTAACCGTAAACAATCTTCTTAGGGTATTTTAAGGTATATGAGACTTTATTACCATCAGCACCGCCTATTTTGACCTTTTCCTGATTTGTCAAAGTGTAGAAATTTGAACTGTAATCAGCCGAATAAGAATCCAATGCTTTTTGAGTAACTGAGTCCAGTGTATCTCCTTTATCCAAAGAATATACTGAAACTGACAAATATTCATAATCCTTACCGGTAAATACTATTCTGTTCTGAATTTTATCATCCTTATATTCTTCCCAATATGGCATGATGTCCATATTCCATTTGAGCCTTGAATCTTGATATTTTCTGTAACCTTCCTTGGTTATATCTGAAAGATCTTCAGTAGTTCCGTCATTTTTAAAGGTAAAATCAAAGGAAGTAACCAGGTTCTGGTACTTTTCATCATCGTAGAAGTCTTCATTTTTTGTGAGTATAATGAAATCATATTCCTGATTATTTGTAATATAAACTCTTTCCCTAATTGTCCATTCATCATCCTTGAATACAAATTCAACATAATCAACTCCGTTATTCTTATCTTCAACAAAGTCAATCTGAGTATAGTCCTTCATTTTTTCTTTTAGATTATTTATCGCATTATTTAAATTGGTATTCTTAACCGCATCATATAAGTAAACTAAAACAAAATACGATTCGTCTTGAGCCGAAAAAACATTTTCTGAGCCGTTGAAGTCTCTGTATTGCAGCTTAAGTTCATCAGGCAGCTGCATTGACCAATTATAGTAGCTGTCTCCGATTCTGGTTTTAGTAGTTTTCTTTATTAAAGAACTGAAATCTTTTATACTATTGGGGTTTGCTATTTGCTTAACAAATGTGACAGTACCATTATTGGTCTTTACATCTGCTCCTAAAGTATCAGCGAGAAATGAAATGGAGGCCATAAAGTTATTGTTTTTTATGTAAGGAGCAGCATCAATACTTACCTTTTTATTAGAAATTAATGCTTCCTTTTTCTTATCAAAGATTTTGATATCAACATTATTATAATTAATAACTGCTGTTTTAGCTTTCAAATCAACTGTAAGTGTAGCGCCTAATGCATCAGTAATAACTTTAACCGGAACAAAGGTTTTCCCTCCGGTCTGAACACTGGGTTCTGCTTTTACAGCCTTTCCGTTAACGGAAAAAGACCCTGTACCAGTTTTAAAAGATACCGTAATCTCTGTAGCCTTCTTGCCGTCTACCGGCGATTCAGCAGCTGATACACTTGTCTGTATCAGAACAAAACATAGAACTAAACAAAGTATTGAAATATACTTTTTCATTTTTACCCCCCATGGTTAATATTCAATTTTTTCTATTATATAATAATGAAAATTTTACTTTTCATCCATTATTACCATAAAACTTTGAGTTATACCTTCTCTTCTTAATTCAACCTTAACCTTGCTTCCCGGTAATACTCCCTTCAAGGCCTCATTTAAATCAATAATGGTATTAACCGCTTTACCGTTAATTTTATAAATATAATCATTTTTTTGAAGGCCGGATTTTTCTGAGCATGAATCTGCCTTTACTTTGGTAATTTTTAAGCCTGTTTTACTTGGAAGGCCATAAAGTGCAACCATATCCTCTTCAAACTCTGCGCCCAAAGTGACTCTTTTAACCACACCGTATTTATAGAAGTGATCTAGAACAAATTGGATTGTGTCAATTGGAATAGCATAATTAAGTCCCTGTGCATTTATAGTAGTAATTGAATTAACGCCTATTACCTCCCCTGCCATATTAACCAGTGGTCCACCGCTGTTTCCAGGATTTATGGCAACATCTGTCTGAATGAGTTTATATTGATAGAAGCCGTCAATGCTTCTGTTTAAGCCGCTGACGACTCCCACTGAAGCACTATTCCTGTTCTGAAAGGAAAGCGGAGTTCCGATAGCTATGGCTGTTCTCCCGATAATTATATCTGATGCCTTTCCAAATTTAGCGGGTATTAATCCGATTTTGTCAATTTTAATTACAGCCAGGTCAGTAGCTTCATCAGAATACTTTACCCTCCCATCATAGCCACTGCCATCGGACAAAACGACTGCAATCCTTGTCATATCCTTGACTACATGAGCGTTGGTCAGAATTTCTCCTCCTGACTTTATAATTATACCGGTACCCAGCGCAAGGCCATCAGTATTATTGTTTTCACCTTTTACATTACCGATGATTCCAACAACTGACGGCCCTATTTCCTTAATTATGTTTGGAATTATATCATTGTTTATATTGGATATGTTTATTGAATTATTACTTTGTGATACGTTTAGATTTAAGAGCTTTGATAATTCTGAAACATCAACATATACTTTTTTATTTATAGTTGTTGCTCCAACCTCAGTTGACTTCCCATTAACCAAAATCTTAACTGACGGAAGACCTGATGCCATAATACTTGAAAAGACAAAGAAAATCAAAATTACAGAAAGAACAGTTATTTTAGATTTTAAGTTATTCATTTTAACCTCTGTGAAATTGTTTTATTATAAAATATTAACATTTATTCACAGTAATTACAATAAGTTGTCAATGGAAATACAGTATTTGTTAACCCCTTGAATGCATAAATATACTCCTCACGTTGAACGTACTTTTGCATTAAAGTCTTGTAACTGGCTTATTCTTATAAGATTCTTATAAAATTCCTCACTATGAAATAGATAATAAATATACCTGTTACAAATATCCAAAAAGTTTTATTTCTTGGTAGAATTTTTACAGGCTTTTCAAAAACCTTAAAACCAATTTCCATGTAACCCAGTGTAGCGATGATTATTCCAAACACCGGTACGGGGTTATATTTTATTGACCCCAGTAAGTCTCCTGACAGTAAATGCTGTACACTTCTTGTATTTCCGCAGCCAGGGCAGAGTATATGAAGATATGTGTAACTCGGACAACCGGGAAGAAAATTACCGATATTACTTAACTGATTTCTGAATAAATAAACCAGTCCTAAAGAAACGAATGGGAAAAGTATAATAGTTATTTTGAACAATGTTTTTGATTTCAAAGCGGCCTCCATAAGAATCAAAGTTTTCATTTTCTTTATCTATTATACTTAACCATTTACAAAAAGACTGATATTTAATATAACTTATGGATTTAACATTTCTCCCAGTGTAACCTCGGGATGGTGGTATGTTCTCCTCTTTTTTGTTTTTCCAAGATAATCTATGCTTTTTTTGCTGCACCATTGAATGCAGGCCATACACTGCTCACACTTGTGCTGCCATTGGGGCTGTCCATCGAGCAACTCAATATTCCCCACCGGGCATATTTTTTCACAAATTCCGCAGCCATTACAGTTTTTATTTACTGAGAAGCCTTTGTCTATAATATTGAAAGAGTTCCTAATGTCCTCAATATTCTTTCTGCTGTTCTTTCTATCAAGGTAGACTTTCTCAAAGGTTCTGAGCCCAGCCGGATTGGTGTTCTGTTTTTGTTTTATGACTTTTGATATTTTGGACATGGTTTTTTTTGATTTAGCTAAAATTAAGTTGTTAATTGGTTCAGCAATAGCACCATACTCTACAATGTAATTTCCGGGCATTATCACAGAAAATTCCGCATTGAGGTCAGCTCCCTTCTCACAGATCAGTTTACGAAGGCTTCCCAGCGCATCTCCCCTCATCCCTCCATAAGTACAAACTCCAAATATGTACTGTTCCCGGCCGAATGACATCTGCTTGATAAAGTTCTCAACAATGATTGGCAAATAATAATAATAAACCGGAAAAACAAAGCCTACTCTTTCATAACCCGAGGCATTGAACTCAGTCTGCTTCTCCTTAATATTTATTAAAACTGTATCACCAAGGTCCAGAGCCAAGCTTTTTGCGACTGCAAGACTATTACCCGTTCCTGTAAAATAGTAAATAGCATTACTCATAAACAAAACCTCCTTAAAGTTTTGAAATTTAGCAATTAATATTTCATTATTTATAATATAAACTATATTACCAAAGAATGTCAAGAAGTTATGAAATATTTGTTGTAATATTTCATAACTTCTTGTGTAAATCATCCTTACTCCAGAAACAAAATTAATAAGTTATTTAGTTTTGCAGACAACGAAATAAAAGTTATAATATAAATATAATTTTCACAAATACTCTGAGGTGCACTGCATGAACAAGTATGAAATACGTACTAATAAGAAAAAAGAAGCTATTATAAAAGCTTCACTTGAATTATTTCAGAAAAACGGGTTTATAAATACAAACATAAAAAATATTGCTTCGCTGGCTAAAGTTTCACAAGTCTCTATTTACAATTATTTTGGCAGCAAGAACGGGCTAGTTAAGGAAGCCATTTCATTCTTGATGGATTCTATGATCTCCTCCTCAAATGATATTTTGTCCTTGACTATACCCTTTCAGGAGAGAGTACAAAAGGCACTTTCCCTGTGTACTGACGAATTTGATTCGGCAATTAAGGAATACTTTTCCGTAGCTGCCCTTGAAGATCCACAAATGGTACAAGCAATAATGGGTACTCTTAACGGCAAGAAGACCGATCTATATAGAAGATACATTGAGGCCGGTAAAGCTGAAGGCTGTATAAATAAAGCAATCCCAACTGAAACAATACTTGATTACCTAAATTCAATTTCAACTCTCGAAAACAGCCCGAAGTACATTGATGAAAAATATCGTGAAGATATATTAAAGTTAATGCTCAACGGAATTTTTATAACAAACTAATTGGCTAATTATACATAAATAACACAAAGCCCCGGACTCCGGGGCTTTGTTACGGTGAGGACTTTATCAGCTTACGTTTGTCCTAAACAGTTCAGTTATAACTTTAGGCTGGAAATTAATTTTTAAGACTGTGTAATGGAGCCGGAATTCTTCCGCCCCTCTTAATAAACTCACTACTTCCAAAGGAATTAACCCTCATAACAGGTCCTGAACCTAGCAGGCCTCCAAATTCAACAGTGTCACCAACTTTTTTACCTGGTGCCGGAATGATTCTGACAGCGGTTGTTTTCTGGTTTACAACGCCTATTGCAGCCTCATCGGCTATTATTGCTGAAATTGTTTCTGCAGAAGTTTCTCCAGGTATGACTATCATATCAAGTCCAACTGAACATACGCAGGTCATCGCTTCAAGTTTTTCAAGAGAAAGAGCACCTGAAAGTACAGCATCAATCATTCCTGCGTCTTCACTAACAGGAATAAATGCACCGCTGAGGCCGCCGACATAAGATGAGGCCATGACACCGCCCTTTTTAACTGCGTCATTCAACAGTGCCAACGCCGCTGTTGTACCGTGGGTACCACACTTTTCAAGACCCATTTCCTCCAGGATGTGAGCCACACTATCGCCGATTGCCGGAGTAGGAGCCAAAGACAAATCAACAATACCAAAAGGAACATTTAATCTTCTCGAAGCTTCTTGAGCTACAAGCTGACCCATTCTAGTAATTTTGAAGGCAGTTTTTTTGATAGTTTCAGCCACAACTCCAAAATCTTCACCTCGTACTTTCTCAAGTGCACATTTAACGACTCCGGGGCCGCTTACACCAACATTAATTACACATTCAGGTTCACCAACCCCATGGAAAGCACCGGCCATAAACGGATTATCTTCAACAGCATTTGCAAAAACCACTAACTTTGCACAGGCAAGAGCACCCTTATCGGCTGTAAGTTCCGCACACTTTTTAACAACTCTACCCATTTCTGCAACAGCATCCATATTGATTCCGGCTTTTGTCGAAGCAATATTGACCGAAGAACATACTATTTTTGTTTCACTCAAGGCTTCCGGTATTGAAGCAATAAGTCTTCTGTCCCCGTTTGTGTAGCCTTTGTGAACAAGTGAAGAATAGCCTCCGATAAAGTTTACTCCTACTGTCTGAGCTGCTTTATCCATTGCTTTTGCAAACTTGGCATAATCCCCGCTTTCACAACTTTCTGCTATAAGAGCTATTGGAGTGACAGATATTCTCTTATTAATTATTGGAATACCATATTCTCTTTCAATATTTTCACCGGTAACAACTAATTTTTCAGCATACCTAGTGATCTTGTCGTATATTTTTTTACAAGAAATATCAATATCAGGGTGGGAACAATCCCTTAGTGAAATACCCATGGTAATGGTTCTTATATCCAAATTTTCTTTTTGTATCATCTTAAGAGTTTCAAATACTTCAAAAGGTCCTAACATTAGTCCTCACCTCATATTCTATGCATAGAATTAAATATGTCTTCGTGCTGTATCTGTATCTTCAAGCCAAGTTCAATACCCTTCTTTTCGAGCTTGTCTGAGAGTTCATGGAAATGTATATTGCATTTCGAAATGTCAACCAGCATTATCATTGTAAATACATCCTGCAAGATAGTCTGTGTTATATCGAGTATATTTACGTCGCTATCAGCTAGAATATTACTGACCCCTGCAATTATTCCTACTCTGTCTTTACCAATAACAGTTATAACTGCTCTCATACTTTTTCTCCATTTCCGGCAAAAATACACTCTTATATAAAAGGTTGTCTAACTTTGCCTTTTTATTTATTTGTAAAAATTAATATCAGGCGTAAAAAATGCCTATTAGATTGTATTATATATCTTTGTTATATAAATATCAATTCCGAACATGTGTTTGATTTTTTATGGGTATAATGGTATAATATAAATGTACTATTCAGACACTTATTTTCAGCCATTAAAAGGCGTTGAAAGTTGTAATATGTTTTCTTCGATTTTGGTTAATAATTTTTTAGTGAAAGAGACTTGATTATGGAATTATTAGATAAGCTGGGTATTTTGGCAGATGCCGCAAAGTATGATGTATCCTGCTCATCAAGCGGCGGTAAGAGAAGTAATGGAAACGGAGTCGGAAACAGTCATGCCTGCGGTATCTGTCATACCTGGTCGGATGACGGAAGATGTGTTTCACTCCTGAAGATTCTTTTATCAAATGAATGTATTTATGATTGTGTTTATTGCGTTAATCGGGCCTCCAACGATATCCCGAGAGCAAGCTTTACTGCTGATGAGGTCATTGAACTGACTATGAATTTTTACAGAAGGAATTATATTGAGGGACTTTTTCTAAGTTCAGCTGTACTCAAGAATCCAAGCCATACGATGGAACTAATGCTTGAAATCGTACGTAGGCTACGGAATGAACAGGGATTCTTCGGTTATATACACATTAAAGCCATTCCTGGAGCCGATCCCAAGCTGATCCACGAGGCCGGTTTGTACGTTGACAGAATGAGTGTCAATATAGAATTGCCCTCTGACAAGGGTTTGGAGGTGCTTGCTCCTCAAAAACCGGTCAAAGCTCTATTAAAACCAATGCAGCAAATAAGTCAGGGGATATTGGAGCACAAGGAGCACCTCTCTTCAAACAGACGTGTGGGCAATTCAAATGTGTTCTCCGAGATTTCTGCAGGGACAAAAGGTGTATTCCCCGACGATCTTCCCGACAGAGATTACTATAAAGATGATTCAAAAAACGCTTTGGCCCGCAGAAATTCGGACAAGTATTTTGTGCCGGCCGGTCAGAGCACACAGCTGATAGTTGGTGCAACGCCCGACAGGGATCTTAGCATACTTAAGCTGTCGGAGGCCTTGTACAGCAAATTTTCCCTGAAACGAGTTTACTATTCGGCGTTTGTGCCCACTGTATCCGATCCCAGATTGCCGGCTATAATCAAACCTCCTCTGCTCCGGGAACACAGACTGTATCAGGCAGACTGGTTACTTAGATTTTATGGTTTTGAAGCCGATGAGTTACTTAACAAAGCAAACCCCGATTTCGATCCTGAGCTTGATCCCAAGGCAAACTGGGCTTTTAGAAATCTTCATTTGTTCCCACTAGAGATAAACAAAGTAGATTATGAGATGCTGTTACGTGTTCCCGGAATCGGTGTGAAAACAGCCCAAAGGATTATTGCTGCCAGAAGAGTAGGAAAACTTAACTTTGACAATCTAAAAAAAATGGGTGTAGTTCTGAAACGGGCAGCGCATTTTATTACCTGTCAGGGAAAAACCTTTGAAAACTACAGCCAGAATGAATTTATCGTTAAGGAGGCACTTACATCTGCGAAGCTTCTGCCTCAGAGTAAAAAAGCAGTGCCCGGACAGCTTTCGCTGCTTTCCCAGCTCAATGAAAAAGGTATTGCTGAAAATATGTCGGATTTGTATTTGTTCAGTTCACCTGAGAATACAGAACAATGGCTCAGTTATTACAATCAGCCACAGGATGGGAGGCTGCTGCTTAGTGATATACATTTATGACGGAACCTGGGACGGTTTTCTTACAGCAATACACCATACCTATTATGACCGAGAGATAGTAACTAACCTTGAATCAGCCTTAAGCTATCAGCAAAATCTGATTGACGATTATAAGGTAATTACTTTAAGTAAGGAAAAAGCGAAGTCGGTGGAACAGGCGATACTAAGGAAAATATCCTATGAAAGTCTTGAAAATATACAAAAATGCTTCTTTTCGGAGCTAGTAGGCCGCGAAATGTGGATTTTGAACTACATTAAGCTTGGCTTCAAGATAGGTTCAAAAATTGATTATATGCTTGGTGATCAGGTAGTATTGAATGTTTTGATTCCCGCAAGGAAAGTTGGAATGGAATGTCACAGGATGTTGGGGCTGCTTCGTTTTGAACTTCTTGAAAACAATATTTACTATGCTAAAATACAGCCCGACCATAATATTATTACTTTTATATCTCCCCACTTTAGAGAACGTTTTGCCGATCAAAACTGGATAATTCACGATATAAAAAGAAATTTGGCTTCTCTCTACAATACTAAAAGGATGCTTATTTCCTATATGGATTTGTCCAATATACCTGAACTTCATTCAAACGAAGTAAAATTTCAGGATTTATGGAGAAACTACTATAAACATATTGCTATAAAGAATAGATATAACCCTAAATTGCAGAAGAACTTTTTGCCAAAACGCTATTGGAAGAACCTTACTGAAAAACAATAGAGTAATTTCAGATTAAGAATTTCATCTAAAGAATTCCAATTAACATTCCCGCTTAAAAGAAGCACCTGCAAATACTTGCAAGTGCTTCAGCTAGACTCATGCTAGACTCATGCTAGACTCATAAAATACTCTTAGGAACAAATATTCATATACATTAACGGTTAAGAACACAATTTATTCCAGCTTCATTACCAGTTCTTTAAATACATTACCTCTTTGTTCAAAATTCTTGAACATATCAAAACTTGTACTTGCAGGAGATAGTATAATACAATCACCTGGAACAGCTTCACTGTATGCTCTGGACACAATTTCCTCGTAGGTGTCACAATGAATAATTTTTACTTCGCTTTCAATATCTGTCTGATGCACATAATTGTTATATGCTTCCTCAATTCTCGGAGCTGTTGCGCCTATGAGCAACAATACCCTGACTTTTTCGGCAATTATCTGTCCAATTGGATCATAGGGTATTCCTTTATCCTTTCCTCCAGCTATCAAAATAACTTTGTTTTTAAACGTGCTCAAAGCCGCTATGGTTCTGGAAGGACTGCTGTCTATTGAGCTATTGTAGAATTTAATTCCGTTTAACTCTCTTACAAGTTCTATTCTGTGTTCAACACCTGTAAAGCTTGTAGCAACCTTAGCTATAGTTTCAGGCTTAACAAACTCAATTGTTGCTGCGGTTGCAGCCATATAATTTTCAATATTGTGAACTCCGGGTATTACTATGTCGTTAACATCAACAATTTCAACTTCCTGATCAGATGTTTTAAAAGTAATTTTATTATTTTTTAAGATAACACCCTTTTCAAGTGCTGCAACTCTTGAGAAATATATACATTCTCCTTTTGCATCTGAGGAAAATGCTTTGGTTACATCATTGTCATGATTCAGCACAAGCTTATCACCACTTTGTTGGTATAATAAGATATTTTTCTTGGCATCTATATATTCCTGTAAGGACTTATGAACATCAAGATGATTTGGAGATATGTTTGTTATTACTGCAACAAATGGGCTCCTTTTTATAGTCATCAACTGAAAGCTGCTCAATTCCAGAACCACCTTGTCATTCTCCTCCACTTCATCAATTTTGCTCAAGAGCGGAGTTCCTATATTTCCTCCCAGCCAGCATTTATATCCTTCGGCAGTAAGGATTTTATAGATAAGTGTAGTAGTTGTAGTTTTACCATCACTTCCAGTGACAGCAAATACCTGTGCAGGGCACAAATCAAGGAACACTTCCATTTCGGAAGTAAGCTTCGCACCATTATCCAGCGCTTCTACCAATTCAGGAATATCCGGTCTCATACCTGGTGTTCTGAATATCAGATCAAAACCCTTTAGTCTTGATAGGTAATCAATTCCAACACTATATTTAACCTTGAGCCCTTCAAGTTCTTTATAGGCATCTTTAAGATTTTCATTTGTATTCTTATCAAAAGCTGTAACGTCCACGCCCAGATTAACCAAATATTTAATCAAAGGAATATTGCTGATACCAATACCCAACACAGCCACCTTTTTGTCTCTAATGCTCAGCTTAAACTGTTCAAGCTTGCTATTCATAAATTTCCTCCTTAAAAAATGAATTTTACTATTGATTTAATAAAACATTTATAGTACAATACATTATGCAGTTCGGTTCGCGCGGATATGGCGGAATTGGCAGACGCGCATGATTCAGGTTCATGTGAGAGAAATTTCATGCAGGTTCAACTCCTGTTATCCGCACCAAAAGAGTTTGAAGAACATTCAAACTCTTTTTTATTATATTTCTTTAAAAATTAAAGGTATCCTGATCCTTAACATAAAAAAATGTACGTAGAGATTTAAAATTATATTTATTAGCCATTATTAACTGTTCTGTACTGCCTACAAACAGAATACCCTGTGAACTTAAAGACATATTAAACTTTTTATATATCTCGTTTTTTGCTTCTTCAGTAAAGTAAATAAGTACATTTCTGCAAACTATAAGATCCATTCCCGTTGGATACTGATCTCTTAGGAGATTAAACTGCTTAAACTCAACGCAGTTTTTAACTTCATCTTTTATTTTAAAGCTGTCTCCCATTACATTAAAATACTTTTCTTTCATATCCTTCGGAAGGTTCTCAAGGCTCTTTGATGTATATATTCCATTTTGTGCCTTTTCCAGCGCTCCCATATCAATATCAGTAGCAAGAATTTTGATAGAGTTCAGTGGAAGGAATTTATTAAGAACCATTACCAGGGTATAAGGTTCGTCACCGGTTGAACAAGCAGAACTCCATATATTAATCTTTTTATTTTTTGTCAGCAGCAGCGGAAAGATTTCTTTTTCAAGTACTGCCCACTGATCAGGATTTCTATAGAATTCTGATACATTAATTGTAAGGTAATTTATAAACTCCTTAAAAAGATCCTTATTGTCCTTTAAGGCTTGAACATAATCCCTGTATGTATCAAAATTATTTTTCTTAATTAAAGCGTCTATCCTTCTCTTCATTTGCTTTTCTTTATAAAGAGTCAGATTAATTTTGGTCAGTTTAAAGATTTCCTCTTTAAAGCCCTCATAATCCATAATTTATCCTCCTAGTATATAGTATATTACAATTATGTAGAGATTAATGTTAATATCAAGAGTTACAATACGCTTCTAGTTAATATTCATATTATAAAGTCGGATTTTCGAGATTTAAATAAAAGGATGTACCGAGGTACATCCTTTATTGACTCTGATAATAATTATTCGTTATTTGAATCCGTAAGGCTTTCACCAATTGTATTAGTCATTTCCTCTATATGCTCAGTAGGAACTTCCTCGCCGGGCTCAACAGCTGTTTCTTCCTTCTTTGCACCTACAGGATCAATAGGATTAACTTCTTTTATACTAAGGCTGATTTTTTTAGCTTCAATATCAAGTTCAGTTATTTTAGCTTCAACCATCTGGCCAACCTTCAGTACATCACCTGGTTTCCCAAGTCTAACATTTGATATCTGTGAAATGTGTACCAGACCATCAAGTCCTTGTTCTATTTCAACAAAAGCTCCGAATGGTACAAGTCTAACTACCTTACCGGTAATAACATTTCCAACCTGGTATTTTTCAGCCGCTTTATTCCAAGGATTGTCAGCCTGCTTTTTGTAACCGAGTGAAATTCTCTTCTTATCTCTGTCAAATTCAAGAACAGATACTATTATTTCATCTCCAACCTTAACAACCTCTGAAGGGTGCTTTATCTTATTCCAGGAAAGCTCTGAAAGATGAACAAGTCCATCTACTCCACCGATATCAACGAAAGCTCCAAAATCCATCAAACTCTTAACAACGCCCTTATAGGTCTTTCCAACTTCAATATTGCCCCAGATTTCAGTTGAAGCTGTTTCTTTGTTCTTTTCAATTAAAACTCTTGAAGAACCAACTACTTTTCTCTTCTGCCTGTTAACTTCAATTATTTGAACCTGAAGTACCTGCTTTACAAATTCTGAAAGATCCTTAACAAATCTATCACTGATCTGTGATGCAGGGATAAATACCTTTACTCCGCTTGCTACACCTATAACGCCGCCATTTACTTTCTCAGTAACCTTTACTGTAACAGGTTTCTTTGTTTCAAGAGCATTTTCTATTATGTCCCAGCCCTTAACAGCATCAACCTTTGTCTTGCTTAATACAACGTTTCCTTCACCATCATTTACTCTTACAACAAAAACGTCAATCTCTTCTCCAACCTTAAGTGATTTTTCAGGATTAAAGTCAGGATCATTTGAAAATTCCTGCATTGGAATTATTCCGTCTGATTTGAAGCCCAGGTCAACAAATACTTCACTTTGGTTATATCCGATAATTCTTCCTTTAGTAATCTGACCTGTAGTCAATGTTACAAGCGAGCTTTCAAATGCGTCCGCAAAGCTCATTTCAAAATCCTGTTTATCTAATTCACTCATTTTATGAATAACCTCCTTGATTACCCAGTCAGGTGTTGACGCCCCTGCAGTAATACCAATTTTTTTAATTTTTTTTATATCAACCGGTGGAATTTCACTGGCTGTTTGTATTTTGTAAGTTCTTTCACAATTTTTTTTACAGATTTCATAAAGCTTATTTGTGTTGGAGCTGTTTTGGCCACCTATAACCAAAACCATATCAACCTCTTTTGAAATCTTTTCTGCTTCAACTTGTCTTTTGTCAGTTGCATTACATATTGTATCAAATTTTAAAACATTTTCAAACCTTTTATTTAAACTCTTTATAATTTTTTCCCATTTTTCTCTTATAAATGTAGTCTGAGCAACAACACAGATTTTTTTTTCAATTTCAGGGAGAGTATCAACCTGCTCCTCTGATTCAATAATATATGCCGAATTGTCACACCAGCCGTTTATTCCGATTATTTCCGGATGCTGCTTATCTCCAATTATTATTATCTGATAACCTTGATTATATTTCTCACTTACCAGCTTTTGAATCTTTTCCACATAAGGACAGGAGGCGTTTACAATACTAAGCCCTCTTTCCTTTAGTCTGTTAATAACCTCAGGCGCCACGCCATGTGCTCTTATTATAACTTTTGCCGGTCCTGCTACTTCAATGGGATCGTATATGGTCGTAACACCATGCTCAACCAATTTTTGAACTACCTGATCGTTGTGAATAATAGGTCCCAAGGTATAAATTTTTTCACTTGATTCAGCAGCGAGGTCAAAAACGATTTTCACCGCATTATTAACCCCAAAGCAGAAACCCGCTGTATTTGCAACAATTATTTCCATAAATTAAACCCCTATGTGTCAAACTCCTCAGCTCTTATATTGGCATAATTCTTATAAAAATATAAGATTTTTTCAACAACTTCATCAATTGTAAGTAGAGTAGAGTCTATTTCAATAGCGTCAGCAACTTTTACCAAAGGTGCAAAGGCTCTGGAGCTATCATTATTATCTCTGTAAATCATATCATCTCTAACAGCCTCAAAACTAACTGTTTGTCCTCTTCTAAGCAGTTCCTCGTATCTTCTTTTGGCCCTTTCATCTACAGAAGCCGTTAAAAATATTTTAAGTTCTGCATCAGGAAGAACATAAGAACCAATATCTCTTCCGTCCATAACCACATTGGTATCAGAAGCAATTTTTCGTTGCAAATCCACCATTTTAAGTCTTACTTCTGGAAATACTGCTACATTTGACGCTCCTATAGAAACCTCATCAGTTCGTATGGCATCCGATACATCCTCACTGTCAAGAAAAATTCTTTGCTTATTATTCTCATGGGATATTGATATTTTTAAGGTATCCATCATTTCAGCAAGTTGATTATGGTCCTTTGTATCAATTCCGCTTCTTATTGCTTTAAGTGCAACTGTTCTGTACATTGCGCCGGTATCCAGATAAATAAAACCCAAACTTGTCGAAACCTTCTTTGCTATTGTACTCTTACCGGCACCTGCAGGACCGTCTATTGCTATACTTCTTGGCATACTATCTCCTTTAAAAACAGTTTATTTGCACGACAAATCAGGCCTCAATATACTGGCACCTTTCAAATATACATGGACTAAATCGTGGTTTGTTTTATCGGTGTTAAATTGTAACAAAATCCGCACGCAGCTGCTAAGGCTTCCCGGAACAGCAATTTCATTTGTACACATGAGTGGTACATCTATCAGGCCAATTTCCCTGGCTGCAACAGCAGGAAACACAGCATCCAAATCATTTGTCATTGTAAAGATGATACTGATCAGATCATCTGTTTTTATTTCATTTCTTTCTAGTATTTCTAAAAGTAATTCCTTTGTACTGTCCAAAATCTCTTTTTTAGTATTTTCAGGAACAGTTATTGCCCCCCTGATTGCTCTTACAAGCATTTCAAAACCTCCGGTTTTTTATAAAAAGTCTGTAGTATTTAATCCGGTTATACAACTCTATGCCCCAAACCTATTGCAACCTCATTCAGGTTTAGCAAGCCGATTCCAAAAAATACGGCAACACTTATATGATCTTTATACCTTGCAATCCCTATTTTTCCGCCAACATTTAATCCTATTGCCTTTGGCATTATCTGCGAGATTGCTTCTCTTGTGGCACCTGCAACCGCACCCTGCTCAGCATGGCTTTCTGAAATAACGCCTTCTCTCTTTGAGGACACAACGGCACGTTCGACAATTTTCATTACAGAGGTTATAAACTCTCCGCCATAATCAACTGCAGCCGATTGAATTCCAATCTGACTGAATTCGGCCTGTAATTTCTTCTCAGAGGTTCTGTCACCAGTTAATGCAATTTTTATTGCAGCACCCGCTATATCCTTGCTTCCAAACTCTGTCATATAACCTCCTAAACCATGTAAAAAACCTATACAAATAATTATATAGGTTTTTATTTTATAAAACAATCTTTACTTTCAATCTGCCACTTACCTAGTCTATCTGGATTTTAACCAGACGCTTTATATTACTTTGAATATTAGCAACTGCATTTGTACAATGACTATTTATATTTGTTGTAACGGATTCAACCTTTACAATATGTTCAACCAAGCTTTGACTACCATCAATTTCTACAACGTCCCCATCTTTAACACTTATTGTCATTTCATTACTGTCAAATTGAGCAACATTGTCACCATTAACAAGTATGCGAACAGTTGGGTCAGGCTCCTCACCAATCATTTCGAGAGTTATCTGACCTTGGTCGTAAAGGTATTCATCACCATTCAGAGGCATTCCAATGCTCTTATCGGATATATGCAAAATATTTCTCAAAGAAGGTACAACTAAAACAACCTGAACTAGAATAAGTACTACAAAACAAAGTATACAGGTGCTGAACAATATATTTTCAAATAAAGTATTCTTATCAGGATTGTCAGAGTCATTTTTAAATTTAAAAACTTTTATCTTCATACATTTCTCCCATCAAGCACTGTAAAAGTTAAATCTACCAAGTAAATAACAAATAAACCTACATAATTATTTATTGATAATATGCTCAATTTTGATGTGAAATAGTCATCATTTCCTGAGAGTAATGTATCTTTACATCTATTAATAATTTTATATAAAAGTTATGCTCTGACTTTCACCGAATGCTACCTTCCTGTAATGGTTATCAGCAATTCATACC
This sequence comes from Bacillota bacterium, assembly GCA_023460955.1. Lineage (GTDB taxonomy): Bacteria > Bacillota > Clostridia > Acetivibrionales > DSM-1351 > Ruminiclostridium. The sequence goes on from JAEWOH010000074.1 coordinate 41,678, forward strand.
TGCAAGATAACCTGTGGAGAAAGCAATTGTCAGATTGAATCCACCGGTATAAGCGTCAACATCAATTATTTCTCCTGCAAAATGGAGACCTTTAACCTTCTTTGATTCCATTGTCGAAGGATTTATTTCACTGATTTTAATTCCACCTGCCGTAACTATTGCTTCTTTAATCGATCTAGCCCCGGTAATAGTAACCTCCAGTTGCTTTAAAAGAGTAACAAGTCTCTTCCTTTCCTCTCTGGTTATCTGATTTACCGGCTTAAACTGTTCTATTTGAGAAAGTTTAATAATTACAGGAATAAGTTTTTGCGGCAGTAATTCATCAAGTGAGTTCTTATACTGCTTTCTACTGTATTTATCAAAATCCCGTTGTACACGTTCATCAAGCTTTTCCTCTGAGAGTGCCGGCTTCAAGTCTATGGATAGTGTTATGTCCTTGAAATCATATGAAAGCAGATGTCTGCTGGCACTAAGAATAATCGGGCCTGATACTCCGAAATGAGTAAACAGCATCTCGCCAAAATCGCTGTAAACCTCTTTACCCTTTCTGTTTTTAAAGGAGACAGAAATGTTTTTGAGTGAAAGTCCCTGAAGCTCCTTAATCCATTCTTCACCGCAAACCAGTGGTACTAACGATGGCTTTAAAGGAGTAACAGTATGTCCCAATTTTTTTGCCATTTCATAGCCGTCACCTGTAGAACCTGTGCCGGGGTAGGACATTCCTCCCACAGCGAGAATTACGGAATCTCCCTCTAAAACAGAACCGTCTGCCAATTCAACACCTGTCACCTGTTCATCATTACAGGTAATACCTTTAACAGGTGAATTTGTACGTATAGTAACATTGTTTTGTTTAAGAAATTTCATAAGTGCGGATACTACATCTTTAGCTGAATCAGAAGTTGGAAATATTCTTCCTCCTCGTTCAACTTTTGTTTCCAATCCAAGCTCCTTAAAGAAATCAATCAGATCCTGATTTGAAAAGGTATAAAACGCAGAATATAGGAAATTCCCATTACCCGGGGTATTCTCTATCAGACCTTCAACATCAGTATCATTTGTAATATTGCAACGGCCTTTACCTGAAATAAGAATCTTCTTGCCCAGGCGGTCATTCTTTTCAAGAAGTATTACATTATTTCCTCTACTCGCAGCAATGCCTGCAGCCATAATGCCTGCAGGCCCTCCACCAATAACTATTACCTTTTTATCGTCCATATTGTTCCGTCCTTAAAGCTTCTCGTCTTTATATCCGTCATCTTTTTCGTAAACCTGATATTCATCCCAAATCTTTTCAAGCTTTTCAAAGGTATTATATACCTCATTTTTACGTCTCATGCCTATAGCTACAATTAGTGCATTTATAAGACTGAGTGGTGCAACAAGTGAATCAACAAAAGAAGCCATGTCACTTCTGGCTAAAAGAGCCAGGTCGGCTGACTTTGCAACAGGAGATTCGGCACTGTCAGTGAGAGCAATTGTCTTTACACCCTGATTTTTTGCAAATTGCATTGCTTTAATAGTTCTTTTTGAATAGCGAGGGAAACTGATTCCTATGACAACGTCGCCCTCCTTGGCTCTGATTATCTGTTCAAACATTTCACTTACACTCGTTGTATGAACAAGCCTTACATTATCAAAAATCAAATTGAAGTAAAAACCTAAAAAACTTGCAAGGGGTGCTGAACTTCTGACCCCAAGAATAAATATTCTTTCCGCTCCTAGTATAGTCTCCACGATACTATTAAAGTCTGAATTATCAATTTGTTCAAGAGTTATCTTAATTTTGTCCATATCGGACTGCAGAACACTCTTGAGTATGTTATCCTCATTTATCCTGTTTGAGGAAACTTCTATTCGCTGAACAGCAGTAAGCTTGCTTTTTATAAGTTCCTGAAGAACTTTCTGCAGCTTAGGATAACCATCAAAGCCTAACTCTATAGCAAACCTTACAACGGTCGATTCACTTACCCCTACTATTTCTCCAAGCTTTGCCGCAGTAACGTATGCAGCCTTATCATAATGATTAACGATGTAATTAGCAATTAGTTTCTGGCCTTTGCTGAAATCATCGTATTTCTGCTGTATAATATTAATGAGATCATTGTTGTTTTTCAGGGAACTATTCATATATCCTCCAAAGTATATACTCAATTAGAACAAAATTAATCTGTAAATTATATACTCTTATATTACCTTTTTGCAGGTTAAAAATCAAGTACTTGCATTTTTACTACGGGTCTTTAAATAATCCCTGTAAGCAGCTTCCATTAGAATATAAAAAGCTTGAACTTCGGGTGCTGTTGCAGGAGCATTAAAATCCGGTACACCGCAGGAGCCTTGAATCAAGCCGCTGTCATCAACTCTTTCATAGGCTGCAACTCTCATTTTGTCGGCTTTTTCAATATATTCTTTATCAAGCCAGTTATAGGCTACCCCACGATATATTGAATAACTTAACATCTGAGCTAAATTTGAATCAATAAAAGTTTCCGGATCATCAACTATATCATGAAACAGACCGTTTTCGCACTGGTACGACAGACAACCGTCTATTACCTCTTTTAAGTATTCCTTCAGCTTTACCTTTTCATCCGTCATATCAGAAGGCAGTTCCTTAAGTACCCTTACAATTCCTGCTGCTACCCAACCATTTCCCACTCCCCAGTGAAGTCCTCTTGAAAAGGTGCCTGAATAATCATCCCATTGATGAGCATAAAGCTTCCTTTCGGAATTGAAAAGATATCTTCTATAGCCCTCTATTTGTTTGATGGCTTCACTGTAATAGCCTGCTGCGGCTAAAAAAGGTGGTGCCATATAGACAGAATCTACCCAGAATCTTCCGTCATTCTCATTATGATATATGATTCCGTCTCTGGATTTCGGTGCTCTGTAGAGGAGATACTCAAGCATTTTCCCGGCCGCAGTCTCAAATTTGGCTTCTCCTGTAATCTGAAATGCCCTGAGGACTACTTCTCCATTAGCAGCAGCATCAGTCGCAGGCACCCTTTCATATTTCATACCCAATCTGCCGTCCTTATACTGATTTGTTACAGCTTCATGTGCCATGAGGACAGCAGTTTCAATATCCCCCAGTTCATAGAAAGCCTGTGCAACCACACCTTGCTCCCACGGCCAGCGTTGCATGGCAAGTACGGCTTTTTTTACCTTTTCAAGGTTCTCTTCTCTGTTCATAATACCTTCTCCGTTCATAGTAATTTTCCATACTTAATTCTTCTCGGTTCAAAGCTTCCTTGACTGTATTATCTTCAATATTGATTAGTTGTTATTAAATAATTTGGCACTTCCAATATGTCATTTAATATTGTAGCTTTACTTTCAGAAATCCGACTAAAGCTTTGATGCCCTCTGCTTATTAGCAAGCAATCGCATCCCAAAGCTTTTGAAACCTCCAAATCATGTAGGGTATCTCCGATAAGAAGAACCTTTCCGGGTTCAAGCTTTAATTGCTCAAAGAGCACAATTCCTGCATCAATCTTACTTACTGCGTAATGGTTATCAAGTCCGACAAGCTTTCTGAAATATTTACTAATGCCAGCTGTTTCGACAGCTGTTTCAAGCTCCGGCTGACGGGTAGCTGATAATATGTATTGCTTGTACCCAACTGTATCTAAGTCGAATAATACCTGTTCAACACCATCAAATAAATTAAAATTATATTTTTCTGAGCTAAACTCATGTATGAACTCCGAGGCAAGTACTTCAAATGGCTCTTTGTAAAAATCGAATCCCAGCTTATAATAATAGTCCTTTACCGGGAACGTGAAAATCTCCTTATATCTGTCTGCATCCAATAAAGGAAGCCCGCGCTTTTTTAACAAAGTATTCATTGCTTCGATCACAATGCCAACATCATTTAAAAGTGTTCCATTCCAATCCCAAATAATATGATCATATTTTTCTTTATATCCAGTCATTTCTTTCTCCTGATTTAATTTAGAACATGCGTTCTAGTAATATTATATTTTATTTCAGTAAAGCTGTAAACCGACCTTATGAGAATATTTATCCTAAAAAGAATTTATTAAGAGATACTCATAATGTATTCAAAATATATAATCACATATATAACTCAAAACTTACTAATAATAAAATCTGATTAGAATTTTGCAAGGGTTCGGAGTATAGCGTGAAACATTTATTTGAGTATACATCATACTTTTCACGTATCGAAAACCCGCAAGCGGCTTTTCATAAATATTTATATCACTGCAGAGCAGTGAGATTGGATTATTATGATTCAGATAGATGACGCAGGTAGCGGAAGTTTTGTAGGAGGAACCTGTATAGGGTTTTATCGTCAGGAAACAAATGAGTACTATTTTGATATAATACCGGTGGAGTTATATGATATAGATAACTTTAAGAAAAAGCTCTATCTGGATAGTGTTGTTGAAATAGCGGAAAGAGCTTTTGAAGCACTCAAGGTGCATCCTCTCGAAACTATTGAAATTTGCAGGGGATACATGTTTGAAAAGCTCAAGCCCTGGCTTACAAACAAAGGGTATTGTTGGTATGTAACTCAGATAACAGGAAGGATTCAGGAGGTTGTAGAAAAAAACTTTGAGCTTTATACAATTAAATTGGGACTTCCTGAAGAGTATATAAAATATACGCGGTACCCGTTCCATTTTCATAAGCTGCTCAGATGGGTATTCTCTGACTTTAATAACAGAATCCCCCTTTGTAAAGTGGGTTGGAAAAGCTGGCAGAAGCTAAAGGACATCTCTCCCTCTGTATCATACGAAAAAATGGAGCATACCAATTACTACTGCCTTAAATGCGGCAAAAAAATAAAGAAAGGTACAACAGTTGCACTACTAGAGTTTTATAGTAATCAGCTTAACTATATTTACCTTCATAAGGGTTGCGAGTATCAGAAAAAACTCCCAAAGTCTATAATTTATTCATAAATATATAGCTTTATTAATTTATAACCCCTTTGTACCTGACAAATCTGTGAGCTTCTCTTCGCTGTACTCCTGACGAACGAGCAATTACTTCTGATTCAGAATACCTTCATTCTTAATCACAGATCAGGAGATGGTAAGCAGAAAGAAAAAAATAAAACACCCTGGAAACAAACATGGATATGTCCATATGTGTTTTCAGGGTGTTTGTTAATTTTTTATGATATTTACAATTTTGTTCTGAATCTGTCCAGCATACCGTACAGACCCCATCTGTTCTGGTTGTTTACTCTTGAGATATTGCCTACAGCATACTGTCTGCCGTCTCTTGCCCCCATATCAGCCACAACTGCGGATATAGCTGCAACAACCTCAGGATTTATACCTTCAGCTTTTTGCTGAGCCGGCTCTGCTGCCTTCTGTCTGTCCTCAATTCTCTGCTTGAAAAACTTTTCAGCTACCTGTGGAAGCATTGCGTAGGAAAGAATATCCTCATCCTGCTCTATATAATCCTTTGCAGTCTCCTTAATCTTATTAAGCTCTGGCTCAATCAGATCTGCCGGTCTACAGGTTATTGGCTGTTCATCGCCCAGAATCTTTTTACGGATCTCTTCACCTACAGGTGCCGGGGTCTTGCCGTATTCACCCTTAACTATGCCCTTTGATTCCTTAGGAACCATTTTGTACCTTTCACCTGTAAGAACATTCATAACTGCCTGTGTTCCTACAATCTGGCTAGTTGGTGTAACAAGTGGAGGATATCCGAAGTCTTCACGTACTCTAGGTACTTCTCTGAGTACTTCCTCATATTTATCAAGTGCATTTGCCTGCTTCAACTGGGATACAAGATTTGAAAGCATACCACCCGGAACCTGATAAATTAAAGCGTTAACGTCAACTCCCATTACTTTGACATCCAGTAGTCCGCTTTCTATATATTTTTCTTTTAATGGTCTGAAATAATCGGCTATTTCGCTGAGTTTCTCAAGATCCAGCGCTGTATCATATGCCGTGCCCTTGAGTGTTGCTACCAGCGGTTCTGTCGGAGGCTGTGAAGTTCCAAGTGCCATTGGAGATATAGCACAGTCAACTACGTCAACGCCGGCTTCAATAGCCTTGATATAGGTCATTGATGCAACTCCGCTTGTGTAATGTGTATGCAATTGAATAGGTATTTTAACGTTTTCCTTAAGGGCCTTTACTAGCTCGTAAGCCTGGTAAGGCACCAGCAAACCCGCCATATCCTTTATACAGATTGAGTCTGCGCCCATGCTTTCAATACGCTTTGCATCCTGTACAAAAAGTTCAAGACTATGAACAGGACTTACTGTATAGCATATACAGCCCTGAGCATGGCCGCCTTCCTTTTTGCAGGCCTTTATTGCAGTTTCTATGTTTCTGGGATCGTTTAAGGCATCGAATATTCTCATAATGTCCATGCCGTTGGCAATAGCCTTCTGAACAAAATATTCAACCACATCATCCGCATAATGCTTATAACCAAGGAGGTTCTGACCTCTAAGCAGCATCTGCAGCGGAGTTTTCTTAGCAACTTCTTTTATTTTTCTGAGTCTGACCCAGGGATCTTCATTAAGGAATCTCATGGATGCATCAAAGGTAGCACCACCCCAGGCTTCAAGAGAATGATAGCCTACATTATCAAGCTTTTCGATAATGGGCAGCATATCTTCAGTTTTCATTCTGGTAGCTATCAGTGACTGATGTGCATCTCTTAAAACTGTTTCAGTTATTCTTACTCCCATACCTATCTCCTTCTCATTAATCTAATATGCAATGTATCGCGTATCCGACCGGCACGTAAATAACGTAGTTAATTATGAAATACTAGTCCTTTTAATACGCTAACTGTATAGTTAAGCTATGGTCACCATTACTTCACGAGCCGAAACTGATTTGCCCGGTTCAACATATAATGCTGCAACTTTTCCATCTGCAGGAGCAACTATTTCATTCTCCATTTTCATAGCTTCAAGTATTAATAGTACCTGACCTTTTTTAACAGTATCTCCGGCTGAAACTTTAACTTTAAGAACTGTTCCGGGCATTGGAGCAACTACATCTCCAGCGCTTGCAGCAGCTGGTTGTGTTGTCTTTACAGACTGTTGTCCTGCTGATGCCCTTGCTTTTGGTTTAATCGCTGCAGGAGCCATAGGCGCGCTTGTTCCGCCTATTTCCTGAACCTCTACTTCATATGGGTTTCCGTTTACTTTAATTATATATTTACTCATAGAAAATTCCCTCCATAACAAATATCTTCTGGACTACTGATCTACTATCTACTGATCTTCCGTCTACTGATCTACTATCTACTGATCTTCCGTCTACTGAACTACTATCACTGAACTACTATCTACTATAGAGGAATATTCCCGTGCTTCTTGGCAGGTCTGTTTTCCCTCTTTGTATTAAGCATTTCAAGTGCCATCACTAGCTTGGCTCTTGTTTCAGCTGGCTCTATAACATCATCAATATAGCCTCTGGCAGCAGCAACGTAAGGATTTGAGAACTTATCCCTGTATTCTGCGATTTTCTCTTTTCTTGTTTCAGCCGGATTTTCAGAAGCTGTTATTTCCTTCTTGAAAATAATATTTGCAGCACCATCAGGTCCCATTACAGCGATTTCAGCTGAAGGCCATGCGAATACCATATCTGCGCCGATGGTCTTGCTGTTCATTGCAATATAAGCTCCACCATACGCCTTTCTCAATATCACGTTTATCTTTGGAACAGTTGCTTCTGAGAAAGCATAAAGCAGCTTTGCACCATGTCTTATGATGCCATTGTGTTCCTGCGCCACACCCGGGAGGAACGCCGGAACATCAGTCAGAGTAATCAAAGGGATATTGAAGGCATCACAGAAGCGTACAAAACGAGCTGCTTTATCTGCTGCATTCATATCTAGTGAGCCGGCCATTACCTTTGGCTGGTTGGCGATGATTCCGACAGATTTGCCGTTAAGTCTTCCAAAGCCGATGATTATATTTTGTGCAAAAGCAGCGTGTATTTCCATGAAATCGCCGTCATCTACTATTTCTTCAATAATTCCATACATGTCATAAGGTTTGTTGGATTCTTCAGGTATTACCTCATTAAGACTTTCAATTAATCTGTTTGCACTGTCTGCTGTACCGAAATACAAAGTATCGGATACATTGTTATCAGGCAGGAAGCTTAAAAGTCTTTTTATATCCTCAATACATTCTTCTTCATTTGCTGATTTAAAATGTGCAACACCACTTACAGCCGTGTGAACATCTGACCCTCCCAACTGTTCAACAGATACATCCTCGCCTGTTACAGACTTGATAACCTGTGGGCCGGTAATAAACATCTGGCTGGTATTTTCAACCATAAATATAAAATCAGTTATAGCCGGAGAATAAACTGCACCACCGGCGCAAGGTCCCATTATAACAGAAATTTGAGGTATAACACCTGATGCCAAAGTATTTCTATAGAAAATATCGCCGTAGCCTGAAAGAGCGTCCAAGCCTTCTTCAATTCTTGCTCCGCCCGAATCATTTATTGCAATAAAGGGCGCTCCCATCTTAACAGCCATATCCATAACCTTAGTTATTTTTTTTGCATGCATTTCTCCGAGAGATCCGCCGATAACAGTAAAGTCCTGAGATGCAACAAAAACCTTTCTTCCGTTAACGGTTCCATAACCTGTCACAACTCCGTCACCGGCAAGTTTCTTTTTCTGCATTCCAAAGTCGATTGATCTTGTCTCAATAAATGCATCCACTTCAACAAAGCTGCCTTCGTCAAACAGCATGTCGATTCTTTCCCGTGCTGTAAATTTTCCTTCTGTATGTCTTTTGTCAATCTTATCCTGTCCACCGCCAAGTGCGATAGATGCCTTCATACTTTTTAAGCTTTCAATCTTTTCTTTCTGTGACATATAAACCTCCTTCATGATATCCAGCACCAAATAATAGTTTGAACCTTTAAAAATATAAATTCAGTGATAACTTATATCTTATAATATTATTAGTTATTATTACCTAGTAATAATTATATATTACCCCAAAAAGTGTGTCAATAGAATTGCTGGATATTGCCTGGCACCATTTTCCACTGCCTAGACCTTTATAATTATGAATAAACCTTATATACTTTATGTTGTTGGATTGTCCTTTTGCCCCACTTAAATCACATTTGAACTGCGAATATTATATTAAGGAGTGAAGTGTTATTGTCTATTTTACATATATTCAATAAATCTCGACGAAAATCCGAACCATTAGCAGAGACAATAAGAGCCATAAAAGATGGTGATGTTGAATTAAGGGACAAGTTCATTAGAGATTATAATCCCTTTATAATAAAGGTTATCTCCAAAGCTATCGGTAGATATGTCGATTTGGAAAATAGTGAAGAATACAGTGTCGGACTTCTTGCTTTCAATGAAGCAATAGACTGCTTTTCAGAAGGTAAAAATGCCGGCTTCTTAAGTTTTGCCGAAACCGTCATTAAGAGACGTTTAATAGATTTCAGCAGAAAGAATAAAAACAATGATAAACTATTGCCACTTTCATATTTTGAAAGACAGGACGATGAAGATACTATCTCAATTGAGAATCGTTTTTTTAAAGTAGATGCTTCATCTCAATTCAATAATATAGAAACTAAAGAAGAGCTTGAAAGCTTTAGTAACAGGCTATCCTACTTCGGTATTGAATTAAAGGACTTAGTTAAGAGCGCACCAAAGCATATGGATTCAAAACGTTTATCAATAAAAATAGCCAGAGTACTTTCTGAAAACAAGGATTTATCGGAAAAGCTTGAAAGAAAGAAAACAATACCCATGTCAGACCTTATGAAATTGGTGGATGTTAATCACAAAACAATCGAAAGAAACAGGAAGTTTATCATATCTGTTTATATTATATTAGGAAGTAACCTAGAAACAATACGAAGTTATGTTGAAAATATTGAGAAGGGCGGTTAATCAAATGGCTGAATTCAAAGGCTCAATTCTGGAAATTAATAATAAAAAAGCTGTGGTAATGACAGATAAATGTGATTTTATAACAATCAAAAGAACACCCGACATGTTTCTGGGTCAGCAGTTGACCTTTAAAGAAACCTCTGAGGCAATGTTCTGCAAAACAAACAGATTTCTCTGGAAAGTTGCAGGCTTAGCTGCAGTATTTGTGCTTGCTCTCTTCTCGGTACTGTATTTTCAGGTTTTTTACCCTGTAAGCGTATACGCTTATATAGATCTGGACATAAATCCTAGCATGGAATTTTCCGTCGATAAATATTCAAAGGTCCTGGAGGTGAAAGCTCTGAATTCCGATGCACAAAAACTTCTAAAAGACCTTGACCTTGAAGAAATTCCGGTTAAAAAAGCCATTTTTGAAGTAATCGAATCTTCAAAGAATATGGGTTTCATAAGTACTGAAAAAAGTAATAAGGTATTAGTGTCCGCTTCGCTGAAAAAAACAGACAGTACCAATGCTGTTGAAGAAGATAAAGCATTATCAGATATACTCTCTGAAATAGAAAATATTAATGTAAAAGTTGGTCAGAAAAATTTACAGCCTGAAGTTCTTAAAGTTGACCCTGAGGTAAGAAAAGCTGCAGTAAAAAATAACATTTCAATGGGAAGATACAAGCTGTATGAGGACATAAAAAAAACCGATCCCTCACTTACTATTGAAAAAGCAAAAAAGGAACGAGTATCAGATATGCTAGATAAGGCTGAAACCAAAACCAAGAATAAACCGATTAAAAAGAAAAATTCCGAGGGCAAGCCCGAAAAAGATACTAATAAAAATAGCAATAACGATGTGAAAACCAACAAAGGCAACGATAGTAAAATAAATGAGCATAGAGATGCTTCTGCCAAAAAAAATAAGGCTAAAGATGTGTTTAACAGCCAAAAGCCTGATAAACCTTCTGAAAAAGACTCTCCCGGAGGACAACAAAAAAAGGAACAACCTCCAAAGACCGACAGAAATAAACCGAATAATTCCATTAAGAGCCAATCTGTATCAGATTGGCCTGATGACTATTCGGCCAAAAGTACAGATAATAACCAAAACCGGTCAAACGATGAGGACAACTCTCCATCATCAGTAAATAAAGAAAATGACAATAAAGAAAGTAAGAATTCAGGAAATAATCCTGACAGTTCTAATGGTAATTCTAAAACTCAAAATAGCAATGGGAATGGCGGAGGCTCAACCGGTAAGGATAAAAAGAATTAACTCCTTTGTTACATTGTAGTTACAGCTATTTACATATTTATTACATAATTTACAACTCAATTACATCCACCTTAAAATTCCCACATATTTACATCTCATTTCGAATTATTTAGTATAATTTATTCAAGTGTTATAGACGAAAGGAGATTTATATGAAAAGCGTTACAAAAAAGATTTTTGCTGTGGCACTCTCACTTTTGGTAACTTTACAACTTACCACAGTAGTATCTGCAAAAAACTTAATTAAAATCAGTAAAGACAAAAACCATAATGGTTATGAAGACAAATGGGAGCAAAAATACAAAATCAAATGGTTCCTCCTTCCAAATTGGGATAATGATAAAGATGGACTAATCAACAGCATAGAATATAAGTTGAATCTTGATCCATTAAGCAAAGATACTGATAAGGACAAAATTAATGATGGCGATGAAGATTATGACGGAGACGGCTTGACCAATCTTATGGAAATAAAGACCGGGACGGATCTTACCGTGGCCGACTCTGATAAGGATGGAATCAAAGATTCAGAAGAAGATCCGGATAATGACGGTCTCTCAAACTCTCAGGAATTTTTGCTAGGGTATAATCCCAAATCACCTGATACAGACAAAGACCGTATAACAGATGGAAATGAAGATTATGATAAAGACGGAGTATCAAATTCCGAGGAATTCAGAAACGGAACTGATCCTAAAAAGAAGAATCCAAAGAATTCGGGTGTCAAGGATGGAGATAGAGACCCGGACAATGATGGCCTTACCAATCTTCAGGAATATAAACTTAATTACGACCCGTTAAAAGCAGATTCAAACAATAACGGTATATGTGACGGAAATGAAGACCCTGACGGAGATTCATTAACTAATGTTCAGGAATATAGCCTTGGTTATGATCCGCTTAAATGGGATTCAAACAATAATTACATAAAAGACGCTGATGAAGACTATGACAAAGACGGACTGACAAACCTTCAGGAATATAGGGCTGGAACTGACCCCAAAAATTCTCAATCAGGAAACATTAATGACGGCAACAGGGACCCTGACAACGATGGCTTGACTAATGCCCAGGAATTTAAACTGGGATATGACCCAACTAAAACTGACACAAATTCAAATGGCGTTTCTGATGGAAATGAAGACCTAGATAAAGATGGTTTGACAAATGTTCAGGAATATTCTCTTGGCTACGATCCCTCCAAAACTGATTCAAATAATAACGGGCTAAGTGATGGCAACGAAGACTATGATAGTGATGGCCTTTCAAATATTCAGGAGTATTCCCTGGGTTACAGTCCTAAAAGTAATGATACCAATGGAAACGGAATTAAAGATTCTGATGAAGATTACGATAAAGACGGTATTTCAAACATCAATGAATACCATGCTGGCACAGATCCCAAGAATTCTCAGTCATACCAAAACGATAACAATAAGGATCTAGACAATGATGGTTTGACTTATTCTCAAGAGATAAACCTAGGCTATGACCCCGCTAAAGCTGATACCAATTCAAACGGTATTAACGACGGAAATGAGGACTTTGATAAGGATGGGTTAATAAATATTCTCGAATACAAGATGAATTATGATCCTGCAAAATCAGATTCTGATAATGATGGCATATCCGACTACAATGAAGATTACGACAACGATGGTTTGACAAATTCACAGGAACTATGGCTTGGCTACGACCCAGCTAATCCATATTCAAATAAATGATCCTGCCTTCCTTGTGGCAACCCCCGGATAAAGTTTTTTAATCCGGGGGTTTTTTAATCAACTGACTTCACAATTATTTATACTTTTCAATACAAACCAAAATCGGTGGGCAATTTATCTGGTTTACAAATTCAGTCTTCATTACTGTAAATTGTCTGCAATCAATAGTAGTGATAAAGTCCATAACTTCATTTTTTTCATCAAACCCGCTGTCTCCTCCGTAATAAACAACAATGCACACCAGGCCGTTTACAGGAATAAGATCCATAGCAGCCTTAATAGCTTCTATAGTGGTATTCCCTTTTGTCCCTATTGAATGATCCCCTCCCGGTAAATAACCAAGATTAAACATTACAGCCTTTACAGGTTGATTTATGTACTTTTTCATATTCTGATGGCCATCATGTATTAGATTTACCCTATTCTCAAGCTGTTTTTGCTTTAACTTCTCTGAAGTTGCAGCCAGTGCTCTATCCTGAATATCAAAGGAATATACCTGCCCATCTTCGCCAACCAATCCTGCAAGGAAAACAGTATCGTTTCCATTTCCTGCAGTTGCATCTACCACATAGTCTCCGGGCTTTATAATACTCTCAACTAACTGGTGTGACTGAAGCAAAGAGTTTTTTAATATAGACATAAGTACCTCCACAAGATTTTCCTGTTGAACCATTTTTTTAATTATTACTTCATTGTACCTTAACCCAGCCTATGTTATAATCAAACTGCCGAAATTTATTTCAAAAGGAGAAAAATCATGGATAATAACACGGATATAAACAATCCATTACAGAATGATATTCCGGATAATCAGAATAACCCCGGAGATAATAACGATTATTCACAAGCAGGCAATGTTAATGCCGGAAGTATGAATTCCACTCAGCAGAGTAATAATTTCAGCAATAGTAATATGAATAACCAGGGACATAATAACATAAACAGAAATACAAATAATTATAATTTTGGATATAATCAAAACAATTATATCTCTTCCATTCTTGATAGTCTTTCCGGCTGGATGAAATTTATCGGAATATACACCATTGTTGTAGGTGCAATTACCTGTATAGGAATAATTACAGCTGCCATTGGCATACCAATGATTTTTTCAGGTATCGGCCTGACAAACGCTTCTAAAAGCCTTAAAGAGTACAGAGAATACAATAATCAGTTTACACTTAATGATTTCTTTACCTATTTAAATAAATACTTTAAGATACAAGGTATCTTTGCAATAATAGGAATTGTACTCTCCGTTATTTATATAGCATTCTTACTGATATTTATAATAGTAGGTATTTATTCTTATAACAGTTACGGTTTTTAAAGAAGGCTCTCTATCTCCTCTTTAGTAAGCCTTCTCCACTTTCCTTCCGGTAAATCCTTTAAAGCTATAGGTCCTATGGAAATCCTTTTTAGTGATAAAACCTTGTGGCCTATAGCTTCACACATTTTACGCACCTGTCTGTTTTTCCCTTCGTGTATAGTAACCTGAAGCAATGCGTTATTTCCCTTAATTTTAACGATTGAAAGTTTAGCGGGAGAAGTAATATAATCTTCTATTTTTAGCCCCTTCTCAAATCGTTGTATTTCATCCTCCCCCGGTATCCCGTAGACCTCTGCCACATAAGTCTTTTCTATTTCGTGTTTGGGATGAGTAAGCCTGTATGTAAATTCCCCGTCATTTGTGAGAATAATAAGTCCCGAAGTATCGTAATCGAGTCTCCCCACAGGGTATAAGCGGCTTTTAATATCTCTGACCAGATCAACAACTGTAGGCCTTCCGAATTGGTCCTTTGCGGTTGAAACATATCCTACAGGTTTATTTAATATAATATAAATTTTTTCTCTATCAACCATACTTGAAATAACCTTGCTATCAAAAGCTACAATATCGTCCTCACCGACACTGCTGCCCATGTCAGTGACTACTACACCATTTACTGACACTCTTCCCTGTTTTATCAGTTCTTCAGAAGCCCTTCTGGAGGCTACGCCTGCATGGGCCAAATACTTTTGTAATCTCATTTGTGACATTATATCCCTCAAATATTTGTAATAAATTAAATTAACTATGAAATATTTTATTATTCTAATACCAGTTCAGTCAAGAAAATTTACAAGGTATCTCAAAGCAAAAAAAGCGGGAATAGCTCCCGCTTTTGTAATATTTTTAACCAACAATATTAGGATTTGTGTTCTGTCCTGAACTCTGAGAGTCTTTTTTCTTACAATCGTCCTTTTTATTTGACATTTTAGACTTTAAAATTTCGTTAGCCTTTTCAACTAAATCGGGAACCATATCTAAAATCTTTTCTACTGAGGAATTTACATTAACGGGAAGCAGTTTAATATGATTTTGGCCGCAAACCATAAATGCTACCGGATTAATTGAAACTCCTGCACCGCTGCCGCCTGCGAACGGAAGTTTCTTATCGCTTCGTTCATCAGACGAATCACTATCTGTTGAATAATCTCCACCACCTGCTGCAAATCCAAAGCTAACCTTGGATATGGGTATTATAACCGTCCCATCGGGAGCCTGAACAGCATCTCCCACAATTGTATTCACATCCACCATTTCCTTAATACTTTGCATGGCTGTAGTCATTAGACCTTCTATTGGATGATCTGACATCAGCATCACCACCTTTTCTATTTTTTAAATAAATTTTAATTATTTCTCTCACTATGGATATAATATTTACAATTTTTAGGCTAAATATGCAATCAAATTTCACCTTCCAGACTTTTTCCTTGAAGTCGGCATCAATTTTAATTTCCTTATCCTTGACAGAAAAATTATTGAAAAGCTTTCCAGGTATAAGTCCTGTTAAAGTCCAAAGCAGTCCGTAAAGAAGTGCTGTCTGGCATGCATCTCCGGTGCCTTCTCGAACATATAATTTAAACTCTTTTAGCATTACACTCCGATAGAATAATTTAATTAATACCCAAAAGCTCTGTCTTAACTGTTCAAAATCGCTCCTCTTTCTAACTTTCTTGGGTTTTTCTTTTTTATTTTTTTTATTTGTCCGTGGGTAAATCATTATTTTTTTAGCGGGGATTTTTCCGAACAGGTAAATAATAACATAGGCTGAACAGACCAGATTGTCCATCTTAAAGTTGAAGCCTACTGTTAGCTTTGACTTATATATAAATATTATTATCAATAATACAAGTATTATTAAAATTACAACAACAAAAAAAATAACCAAGAGAGATATCACCTCCTGGTTATTTTTGACATATATTTATTAATTAAATCAATTTAATGTACTTATTTTATTTCTTCTTCAATAAGTTCCTGGAGATTCAATTCACTCAGGTCCTGTATATCCAGCATAGGTAAATCTCTAATTGACTTAAAACCAAAACATTTTAAAAACTCATCAGTTGTTTCAAAAAGCCTTGGTCTACCAGGTACATCTAATTTTCCTGCTTCTTTTATCAAGTTTCGCTCCATTAGCCTTGTCACCGCACTGTCAGAATTAACGCCTCTGATTTGTTCTATTTTTGCTTTAGTAATAGGTTGATTATACGCGATTATTGACAACACCTCATAAGCAGCCTGAGATAATGCCTGTTTCTGCCTGATTTGATAGAGCTTAGATACATACTCGAAATATTTTGGGTTTGAACACATCTGGTACTTTTCATTGATTTCCCGGATTATAATACCTTTGTCAGCTTGATTATAGTTGTCCATAAAATTTTTCATAAGATTTCTTGCAGTTTTTTTATCAAGTTCAAGAATTTCACATATTTTATCAAGGGATAAAGCATCTCCATAAGAAAAAATCAGGCTTTCTATTATACTTTCCAAAGTACTTATCTCCATTTAAAACTCCCTCACATCATTATCTATATCTTTGTATAGTTCATCATCGTCATTAGTTAATTCAGAGCTGCTTACTACATGAATATCAGAGAACTGAGTAGTTTGAACAATTTTTACCTTCTTCATCTTTGCAAGCTCCAGAATTGCCATAAAGCCGGTGACAACCTCTGTTTTAGATTTTGTTTTTAAAGAGAACAGCTCAGAAAATTTAAAGGACATTTTATGTAGCAGCTGTCTTATTACATCCCTCATTTTGCTTCTCAGCGACACCTTCTCGTGTTCTATAAGCTTTGTTATATTTTTTGCACCAACATTTATTTTCCTCTTATTCCTGTCCAGAATCCCCAGATACTGCTGTCTGAGAACCTGCGGATCAATTTCCAGAACTTCTTCCTTCACAGGAATATCCAAGGCCTCAGGCAATCTGAAAACAACGGTATCCCACTTTTTTTCCAGTTCTTTAAGATCTTTGGTAAACTCCTTATACCGCTTATACTCAATAAGTCGTTTTACCAGTTCTTCCCTTGGATCAAGTTCCTCTTCCTTTTGCTCCTTTTTATCAGGGAGAAGCATTTTTGATTTTATATGTAAAAGTGTCGACGCCATAACGAGGAATTCGCTGGCTACTTCCAGATCTAGTTGCTGCATGGCATAAAGGTAATCAAGATACTGATCTGTAATAGCGTTTATAGGAATATCATATATATCGACCTGATTTCTTTCAAACAGGTGAAACAGCAAGTCAAAGGGGCCTTCAAAATTGTCCAGCTTTAGAGTACAGGCTTTAGTAAGTGCGCTTTCCATCTTATCTCCAAAAGGCGTAATTTACGCTTTAAATGTAGTCATTGCAATTTTTTCAACTCATTTATCTTATCATAAAAGGGGGAATAATTACAATAACAATAAGCCAGGTAGACTTTTTAAACAATATAACGTAAAATTAATAAACAAACGTTATTGGCATTTTACAATTGGAGGCTACTTTATGTTTAGTAATTTTAGTTTGTTTAATACTTTGATTACCATACCGGGTCTATTGCTGGGTTTTGTACTTCATGAGTTTGCTCACGCCAAAATGTCAGATATTTTGGGTGACCCTACACCACGTAATCAGGGTAGAATTACATTGGACCCTAGATCCCATATTGATATAATCGGCTTTATAGTTATGCTTATAGCAGGTTTTGGGTGGGCAAAGCCGGTAGTAACAAATCCTAAGTACTATAAAAAGCCACGAAGAGACGATATTCTGGTATCAATTGCCGGCCCTTTTATGAATCTTTTGGTAGCGGTAGTATTTTTACTATTTGTAAAGGTATTCAGCGTTTCCAGGCTATTTACGGAAAATGAAGCACTTTGGACAAATGTTTATCTAGTACTTATGATAACCGCAAGCACAAACATAGTGCTTTTTGTTTTGAATATGATACCCTTCCCTATGTTTGACGGTTACCATGTAATATCTAATTTGTTCAACACCTGGCGTTTCCGCTTCTTTAATCTTCTAGAACAATACGGAATGGTTATTTTTATTCTTCTTGCCGTGAGCGGTTTGCTTGGAAGGATTATATCGCCGATAGTGAGAGTTATATTTGGCTTTTTAATAAATGTAATACTCTAGTTCAATTCAGCACAACTTAACAAATTCATTAGTAAGAAAAGGAGAGCGTTATGCTCTCCCTACACTAAACCATCTTATAAATAATTTTGAAAATAATTTGGTAAACGTTACTCTATTTATATCCTCATTCGAGACCAGGTCATATCTTCCGACTTCAACACTGTCAATTTTATATATTATCTCTCCTACCTTTTGATCCTTGAGAATTGGTGCTTTCAATTCCGGAACCAGTTTAACCTCTTTTTCAACTTTTCCTTTTTCTCCCTTTGCAACCAAAACACTTGTATCACAGCCATAGGCTGCGGTAACCTGCAGTTTAGTACCCTTCTTTACAGTAATATTTCCTACAAGCTCACCTTTTTTATCAAGGACTACTCTCTCGTAATTGGCAAAGCCATAATCCAGAAGCTTTCTGGCTTCAGCAAACCTTGTATTGGAATCAGGTTCCCCCAACACAACAGATATAAGTCTCAAATTATTACGGTTGGTGGTTGCAGATAAATTAAAGCCTGCTTTATTTGTAAACCCGGTTTTTAACCCGTCAGTATTTGCATAGAACCTTATAAGCTTATTTGTATTATCAAGTTTGAAGGTTCCGTTCCTGAAGGTATCCTGCCAGGTACCAGTGAATTTAAGTATATCAGGGTGTTTCATTATTAACTCACGGGACATCAGTGCAACATCGTTTGCAGAGCTGTAACCCTCATCATTAAGTCCGGTGCAATCCATAAACTGAGAGTCCTTCATACCCAATTCAGCGGCTTTTCTATTCATATCTGCAACAAAAGACTCCTCACTGCCGCTGACTTTTTCAGCAAGTGCAACTGTTACGTCATTTGATGAATGGATTGCAAGAGCCTTCAGCATCTCGGAAACAGTGAATTCCTCACCGGCCTCAAGATATGCCTGGGAACCTCCCATACCTGCTGCAGCTTCCGAAACACCAACCTTGTCATCAAAAGACATCTTTCCCGAATCTACTGCCTCCATGACCAAAAGCATGGACATTACCTTTGTTACACTTGCTATAGGCAGCTTTTCGTGGCTGTTCTTTTCGTTGAGTACTTTTCCCGAAGCTGCATCCATTAAGACGGCTGATTTAGCCTTCAGATCCAAAACATTGGTTTTTGCAACAAGTTTATTAACTGCAACAGAATCATATTTCGCAGAAGCTTCAACTGAGGCCTCATCTGCATCGGCCAATACTGTAACAGGCATTAGCAAAATAGCGATTGATAAGATGTATCCTACAAACGACTTTCTTCTCACTAAGTTCCCTCCAATTTTAACTATTACAAGTCAATTGTGGATGATAGCAATTACAATTGACTTAAGGTATATCTGTCCTAGTTAATTGTTATGCTGTAACTGAAGGGTATATTCTGTTAAAATATAAAATATTTTTTTAATATAAAGCATATATTGTTTTGGACTACTAACCACTGACCACTTACTTCTAACTTCAAGCTTCTAACTTTAAGCTTTTAACTTCTATCTTCTAACTTCTATCTTCATACTTCTAGCTTTAGCTTCTAGCTTCTAATTACTTATATTGCACACCATTGTTATCTATAAAAGCCAAAATTAGCGGCTTTGTCACAGGTTCTTCTGAGTTGAAGCCTATTGCCGTCTTTAGCAGATCGCAGGCCTCAGGGATTTTATCTTCTTTGTTTGTATAAAGAGTTGCTATTACATCACCTTTTTCTACTTTTTCTCCGGTCTTCTTGTTAAAATATATTCCAGCTGCATAATCAATGCTGCTTTCCTTGGTTTCCCTGCCGGCTCCCAGTACCAATGATGCAACTCCAATTGTATCTGTTTTCATAGAACAGATGTAGCCAACATTTTCTGCAATAAAATCAAATTTGTATTTAACCTGGGGAAATGCGCTGTAATCATCAACGATTACACTGTTACCTCCCTGCTTATTTATAAGCTGAACAAATTTTTCTACTGCTCTTCCGCTTTCCACAGCCTCGCGGACCAGTTCCCTGCACTTTTCATAACTTCCCTTTCCGCTCAGCTCCAGCATACGAGCCGCCAACTCAAACGATACCTCAGTAAGGTCCTGTGGGCCTCTGTTCTTTAAGGTTTCCAACGCCTCAATAATCTCAAGTGAATTGCCAACTGCACGACCTAAAGGGATATCCATATCAGTGACAACTGCAACAGTATGTCTTCCCGTATTTTCACCAATCCTGACCATTGCCTGAGCCAGCTGAACAGAGTCCTCCAAAGTTTTCATAAATGCACCACTGCCTGTTTTAACATCAAGTACTATCCTATCGGCACCCGAAGCAAGTTTCTTGCTCATTATACTGCTGGCAATCAATGAGATATTATTAACTGTGGCAGTCACATCTCTCAGTGCGTAAATCTTTTTGTCTGCGGGCGCCAGATTACCGGTCTGTCCTGCAATAGCAATTCCGATGTCCTTTACATTTTTAATAAAGTCCTCACGAGAAATGCTGGTATTAAAGCCCGGAATTGCTTCCAGCTTATCAATAGTGCCACCTGTATGGCCCAGTCCCCTGCCAGACATCTTTGCTACCGGAATGCCACAGGCAGCAACAATTGGTCCAAGTATAAGAGTTGTCTTATCTCCGACACCTCCGGTACTATGTTTATCAACCTTAATACCCGGTATCTCCGACAAATCTATCATGTCACCGGAATGAGCCATGGCATCGGTCAGCTGAGCTGTTTCCCGTTCATTCATACCTTTAAGAAATATGGCCATAAGAAGTGCCGCAGCTTGATAATCGGGAATTTTGTTGCCGGAATACTCCGAAATAAAGAAATCAATCTCTTCTTTTGTTAGTTCAAAGCCATCTCTTTTTCTTTCTATAATGTCATACATTCTCATAATAAATCCCTCCATATCTGTGAGTGTTTTTCCATACCAGATCCTTCTTTAAAGTCCACGGTGTTCTGATTCCAAATACTGAATTTCATAAAAATTGTAGTCAAAGGCATTAAAAACAAGGTCCACTTATCGTAAGCCATCTATAACCATTTGAAAGTTCTTATGAGGTATTTTCTCAGGTATAATTGGGTAGATTATAATATTCCCAAGTAATGAAACTAATATAAACACTATATGCTTTTTATTCATTTTCATCGGTATCGCCCCTCTCCTTAAAAACAAAGGACACTTGTTATAAACAAATGTCCTCTTAGGCCTATAATTTTTGCAATTATGCTCTTGGATGAGTCTTTTTGTAAATTTCTTTTATTTTATTTTTAGCGATTTGAGCGTATATCTGTGTGGAGGAAATATCTGAATGACCCAGCATTTCCTGAATTGATCTCAAATCTGCACCGTTTTCCAGAAGATGAGCCGCAAATGAATGTCTTAATGTATGTGGTGTTATGTCTTTGTTTATATTAGCTTGATTTTTATAGTGCTTAATTATTTTCCAGAAACCTTGTCTGGTTAATCTCTTTCCGTTAACATTGACAAAAAGAGCTTCTTCATTTGAATCCTGAATCAGAAAATTTCTGGATTTAACCAGATATTCATGTACTGCAGCCACTGAAATAGACCCTATTGGAATACTTCTTTCACGGGTACCTTTGTTGCACTTGATAAACCCGAGCTCTAAATTAATGTCATTTAAATTGAGAGAAATAAGTTCCGATACTCTGATTCCTGTAGCATAGAGTAATTCAAGCATTGCTTTATCTCTGATACCTTTAAGGTCAAGACATTTAGGCTGATCCAGTAATAATTCAACCTCTTGTGTAGAAAGGATCTGGGGAAGTTTTTTTTCAACTTTTGGAGATTCCAGCTCTGCAGTCGGATCAAGCTCCATTATTTTATTCTTATGCAGGAATTGATAAAAAGATCGAATCGAAGCCAGATTTCTTGATATGGTTGAGGTTGCCCTTCCTTTCTTTTGTAAATGCAGAAGATATGCTATTACTGTAGTCTTGTTCGTTGCTGCGATGTTAGTAGCATTTATCTCCTTCAGATATGTAGTATACTGCTCAATATCCCTCTTGTACGACTGAAGAGTATTAAGAGACAATCTCTTATCTCTTTCGAGAAAATTAATAAAATTTTCAACCTGAACTTCCATCAAAAACGACTCCTTTTTGTTTAAGTTAAGCACTTACTTCCAAATTTTTATAAATCGGTCTAAATCTTAAACTATATTCTATAACAAATATTTCTAATTTTAAAGAACATTTTGTATTTTTATCTAAATTTAACATAATTATTCCATATAACTAGTGATTTTTCCATTTAATTGCACTAGACATGTAAAAATTTTAATAAACCAGAACTGACAAATGCCTCAATCAAGGTTGCAATAATACTAATAAACGTGAAAAAAACTGCAGTAATACTATATGGCGTAAACTTCTCTCTAAATTCCCCACCCTTTGAACCTGATTTTTTCAGCCAGGTTTTCAACATGTTCCAGGATAACTTTATACCATTCACTCCCATAGCTGCCAGGCATGGAACCAGTATTATCTCTTTGGGAACAAAGCAAATTGTAGAAATCAAAATACCCTTAGTTCCCAAAACCCCCATTATAATTCCCGAGCTGAAGCCTGTGCTAAACCCTCTCATACCAATAGCTACATAATACATCGGGAACCCAATTATCGTAAAACCGAGAACCCAAAACAGAAAAATCAGCTTCAAATTGTCAATTAGAGATACTTTAAATAAATTTAACTGACTGAGATTGTTTCCATCCAAAAGCTTAATGAAGCCGTTAAAAAATGTTACCATTTCATCTTTCTGCTGATAATCAAGGTCATTCACAGAGGCTGCCCCCAGGATTATCCCTGCAATATAAAATATAAACAGGCTCAGGTAAAAAAATCTGTTATTTCTTATATGCTCCTTAATTATATTTCCGGTATTTTTTAGCATCGTATGTTCCTCCGGTACTTTTATCCATTAATGTAAAAGTCATTTGACAATAAAATATATGCCGGATAAACATAAGATATAACTATAATAGTTTATTTACTTATCTTTTTGCTTTATTATACGTTCTGCCATAAGAATGCCTATTATAGTTTTTGCATCAGTAATTTTATGCTCAAGCACCATATCAACAAGTTCTGAGATATGCAGCCTTTCTACATCCAGAAATTCATCCTCATCTGTGCAGGCTTCGCCCTGCGTTAAACCGGTTGCAGTGTATACGTGAATTACTTCATTACAAAAACCGGGGGTAGTATGAATACTTATTAAATGTTCTATCTTATCCGCTGTGAGGCCGGTTTCCTCCATTAGTTCCCTTTCGGCACATA
Source organism: Bacillota bacterium (assembly GCA_023460955.1). GTDB lineage: Bacteria > Bacillota > Clostridia > Acetivibrionales > DSM-1351 > Ruminiclostridium. The sequence continues at coordinate 65,311 of JAEWOH010000074.1, forward strand.
TTTTAGGGTCTTCTCCGGGAGAATCCAGCTTTCCGGCTGGGAGTTCAAGTGTTGTCAGATCTAATGGTTTTCTGAACTGCTTGACCATATAAAGCTCTCCATTATCATTTATAGGTATTACTACGGAAGCACCCGGGTGAAGTACAATATCTCTTGTCGCCTCCTTGCCGTTTGGTAAGCTAACAGTTTGTTTTTGAATCCTAATAATATTTCCCTTATAAATGTCCTCGGTTTTTAATGTTTTTTCATTGTAATCCATCTTAATGGCACCTCCATAGTTTGTTTATTGTTTATTAGCTGCTTTCTTTATTTCGTCTGTCGCAAGCTTGTCGCAGCGGTTATTCATTTCATTATCCGCATGTCCCTTAACCTTTATCCAGGTTATTCTATGGTAATCAGATAAACTGACCAATTCTTTCCATAGCTCAACATTTTTAACTTCTTCGTTTTTGTTTCTTTTCCAGCCAGTCTTCATCCATTTTTCTATCCAGCCTTGCGTAAATGCATTTATCAAATAAGCACTGTCACTGTATAAATTGACACTACAGGGCTCCTTCAATTTTTTTAATGCTTCAAGAGCTGCGGTCAGCTCCATTTTGTTGTTTGTAGTTGCCTTCTCAAAGCCGGAAAGTTCAATCTTATGTTCTCCGTAAATAAGTACAGCTCCCCAGCCTCCTGCACCAGGATTGCCAGAACATGCGCCATCCGTGTATATTTCAACCTGTTTCATAAAAATGTATTCCGCCTTTCGGAAAAGTAAATTCTTTATCTTGAGCATTGACTAAATAATTCGGGATAAAGTGGATAAATTTTCTTATTACCAGATTATATTATAACCTATAATGCATGGGTTCAATAGAAATTTTTCCAACTATGTCATAAAAAAATGGACAGGGTTAAACCAAGTCCATTTTTTGCACAATTTATATGTAGATTTATAATATTAATACTATATTTGTAGACCTATATTGAGCAGGAATAATGCATATATAGATGTTACCAAAGTCAAAATAAACGCAAAAACAAATGCAATTCTTATAACCTTGTTTTCTTCTCCCAGCTTATCTATAGAGGCTGCTGCATTCTGAAGCTTTGCGGGTGAAATAACACTTGCAAGGCCACCTCCGAAAGCCAGCGCTGCGGTTGCAATAATCAATCCGTTTAGGCCTAAATTAAGATTTTTTGAAGTCTCCATAGTATAGTTTGCAAACATAGCTATAGTTGATGCTTCGCTTCCAGTTATAAAGCCCCCGAAAAGACCTATAAAGCCTGTTATAAAGCCATAAGCACCGCTGAAGGCGTCAGCTGAAACATCTGCCAGAACCTTTATCATGCTGGCTGATTGATATTTCATAGTATCAAGACTCCAGTTTGAATAGTTCATTATTTCCCCTATAGAAAAAAAGATTGCTGCTGAAAAAACAGGTCTTGGGGCCCTTTTCCACCATACCTTAAAGGTATCCTTAACCTGAGCAGCTTTTGGTCTCAAAATCAGCATTGAAAGTATTACAGCCACAGCGATCCAAGTGTAGGCATTCCATAAAGCTCTTGTAGCGATACCTTTACCATCAACTGCTATTCCGTTGATAGGCAGTTTCAAATTATATAAAAAGTCATATGAAGGTTTTGGAAGATTCAATGCCAGAATTAATCCTATTAAGATAATCCATGGACTTAAAGCCTTCCATAGAGGAAATTGCTTTTCATAGGCTTTTTCCTCTTCAGTCAAGTTACTTCTGTCGATTATATTTTTACCGGTCAATTTTAAATACAAAGCCATTACTATAATTACTGCAAGACCGCAAAGAACACCTGTAAGAGTAACAAGATTGTCTACCTTGTTTGTAAAGTAAGCTACTACCGCAATAACCCCTCCGGTAACGATACACGGGAGGAAGCCTTTTCTTATTCCATTCCATTTATCCACTATGTATAACATGCAGAAACCAATCAACGTTGAAACAAGAGGAAGGAACATATAAAATACACTACCTGCTTGTGAAGGAGTTATTTCATTACCCGGTCCTAGAAATCTGTTTGCAAAGTCAACAAACGCCACAACCGGTGCGCCTAGTAGCGCATATGTACAAAGAGCATCATAGCCTATGGAAGGAAGTGCTATTGCAACATAAGTAGAATACCCCATAGCCAGTAAAATTGGCGGAAGTAATGAAACAGGAGTAGCACCTACTGCTACCATCAGAGTTCCAAAGCCAATATTTATCATCATGATTTGCACAGCTTTATTGTGGCTGGATATGGTCTTGATAAAAATAATTATTCTTTTCAAAGCACCTGTTTTTTCCATATAAGCCATCATAAAAAGCGAGGTTAAAACTATAAGTGATACGGGGAAAGATCTAATAAAACCTGAGACAGTTGATCTGAAAACGACTTCCAAAGATGTGTTGAAAAACAAAAAAGCTACTGCAGATACGCAAAACCAGCCAACTATACCACTGATATCTGCTGATTTTTTAAAAACCACAAGCATTAAAACTATTACCAAAATAGGTAATAACGTCAGTAAAAATGACCCTACCATTCTAACCGTCCTCCAAAAAGTATTTTAATAACCCGTTCTACGTTAAATCAACTAAAATTGATTCACGAATTCTACAGGAAATATTTTATTACATACGGACAAAAAAATAAAGTGTAATTTATTTTACACTTTATTTTTTAAGGAATTAGTTGTTAGTAGTTTTATTCTGCTGGATATTGTAATACTGTTTAAATAGTTCATAATATCTGTATGTCTCTATAGCATACATTTCTTTTGTTTTAATTGGTCCTATGTTGACTGAAATCTTTGACAGATTGTAGTTTTCAAGAACCTTTTTTAACTGCTCCTCATTTAGATTATTCAGGTCTATATCAGGATTGTCTGTTAACTTTATAGCTCTAGCCCTAAGCTGTACTGCACAGAAATAAACAGCATACTTTGGATTTTGAAGCATTGTTTTTATTTGATCATCAGATTCATTGATAATAAGCGATTGAGCCCCATGAACTATCTGCTCGTTATGCCTGACATTTTCAATACCAATCTGGCAAATACCCATAGACTTACCACCTATAATAGGTATACCATCGAGCAAATCCTCCTGCCCAAGAAACATCATTTCTCTGAATAGCACTGCTGTCAGTAAAGATTTTGGAACCTTTTGAGCTGCAGATATCCTGTCAATGGAATTTTCAAGTTCTTTCAAAGCATTCATTGTGTAATCATATGAAAATACATAATAAATTCCAAGCTTTTTGTCTCTGAAGGAATCACGGTCAACTTGCGTCTGCAACTCTTGATATATGGAATTGAACCTTATAGAATCCTCCATCAACTGTTCTAAAGAAGTTTCAGTCACCGATTTATCTGCTTCCAGCATGGTAAAATAACTCTGATTTTCTATGTATGCGGTGTTCCGGCTTATACCAGTGAAATGATTAAACCTGTTATTTAAATAATTTCCGGGTGAGTCCTTCAATAAAAAACCGTCACCAAGAGAATCATTAAAAGCATATACATATTTCATTTCATTCTCTTTTATAATTTCAAATTGCTTATTTATGTATCCGGCTATATTAACAAAATCGCTAAAAATCAAAATTATTACACTACATATCAAGCAGGCCATTAAAGAAAAATTTGGATTTCTCTTTAATCTGAAGATATTCATATTTATAGACCCTCCAATTTAAACGCAACCAATTATGCCCTACTATAACTTTACTAATTTTTACACTCTAATAAGTTATACAAACTTTCAATTTAAATGTCAATTATTCAATTTCTGCAAAAACAATTAAATAAATCTGTTACCATTAATTATACTGGTATAATGCGACTATTGTATGAAATAATATGATTTACTCTCATCAGGTCAATATTTCTAAATTGTAGTGTTTTCAAGGGTTTGAAAGGTGTAAACATAAACAAAAAGCAGCAGGAATACCTGCTGCTTTTTGTTCAAAACACCTAATTTTAATAAAAAATATTTCTATAGTTTTTTATTTAAGAGCATCCACAATAGCCTTTTCAACCAGCTTTAATTTTACAGTTACTTCATCAATCTCAATATCCGACTTTCCCTGTTTGAGATCACCCTTGAGTATTTCTGATAACTCTTCAAATTCTTCACGGAGTGTTTCAAGCATTTCTACAACAGCCAATCTTCTAAATCTCTTCTGAATATCAGCATTAGGAATATTTTCATAAACACTGTCTGAATTTACAACATAGCAATCTCCTCTGGAAGGAATGATGCATTTTAAGCCAAACTCATCCGAAAGTGTTTGAGCAAATTCATTCATTACCTCAAGTTCACCATGAACAACAAATACTTTTTTAGGTTTCTTTCCTATACTGCCGACCCATGATAACAAGCCTGCCCTGTCAGCGTGCCCAGAAAACCCGTCAATTGCTTCAATTCTCGCATTGACTGATATTTCTTCTCCGAACAGTTTTACCTTTGTGGCACCATCCAGAATTTTTCTTCCCAGTGTTCCTTCAGCCTGATAGCCTACAAAAAGAATGGTGGACTCCTTTCTCCAAAGATTATGCTTTAAATGGTGCTTGATTCTTCCTGCATCACACATCCCGCTGGCTGAAATAATTATGGTGCTTTCAGTTTTTTCATTCAACTTTCGTGATTCTTCAGGCGACTGTGTAAATTTTAACGTTGGAAAATCCAAAGGATTATCACCGTTAGCTATATATTCCTTTGCCTCTTCATCAAAGCAGTCCAGATTTTCTCTGAATACCTGCGTTGCAGAGGTAGCCAGAGGACTGTCCACATAGACCGGTATATTTAGTATTTTATGTACTTCTTCGTCGCCGAAGACATCCATATATTTATTAAGGTCATATATGATTTCCTGAGTTCTTCCCACTGCAAAGGAAGGAATAACAACATTACCGCCTTTTGCTATAGTTTCGGAAATAATATTTATGAATCTTTCCAGCTTGTCTTTATCCTTTTTAAGTGTATGCAGACGGTTACCGTAGGTTGATTCTATAACAAGGTAATCGGCATCTGAAATAATTGCAGGATCTCTTAAAATCGGGATTCCTTTGTTGCCCAAATCCCCGCTGAAAACCAGCTTTACGTCCTTTCCGTTTTCCCGAACCCATACCTCTATTATCGCTGACCCAAGAATATGTCCTGCATCATTGAATCTGACTCTTATATCCTCCGATACGCTTATGGGCTCTCCGTAGGCAACTCCCTTAAAAAGCCTGAGACAGTCAGTTGCCTCTTTTACCGTATATAGTGGCTTGACTGGCGATTTCCCTGCCCTTTGTCTTTTCCTGTTCAGCCATTCATTTTCAGTTTCCTGAATATGTCCGCTGTCAGGAAGCATTATCCCGCAAAGCTGAACCGTGGGTTTTGTTGCATATATTGATCCCTTGAAACCATCCATATAAAGCTTTGGTATTCTTCCGCTATGGTCGATATGGGCATGTGTAAGAAGCATAAAATCAATCTCACCCGGATTAAACGTGAAAGGTTCGGCATTTAAGATAACCTGGTTTGCCCCGCCCTGAAACATCCCACAATCAATAAGGAACTTCTTATCTTTAGTTTCAACTAAATAACAGGAACCTGTCACTGTTTTTGCTGCTCCTAAAAAAGTAATATTCATAACAGCACCCCTTTTCGGTTCAATATTCTGATAATTCTTTGATAGCTACTGAAAAAGTTCAATGTGATAATTTTAGTAGTGATGAAATAGTTTATTTATTGTTACAGTATATTTATTCTAGGATATCTTCGCAAAATCCTGCTTAATTATGACCGCTTCTTGTTTTCTCGACAAATAGTATGTATATATGCAACGCAGAGTTATTACTACAAGTACAAAACCACCGCCTACTAGTGAATAAACGCCGGGGATTTCATGAAGAACAAGCGCAACCCATATGGGATTCAATACCGGCTCGATAACAGGGATCAGCACTGCTTCAAGCGCTGATACATTTTTTATCGCCATGGAATAAAAGATGTAAGATATTCCTAATTGAAAAATTCCAAGCAGACCTATTCCCACCAGGCTTTTTGTATCAGGTATCGACAAAAACATAAATGGTACTGAAATAACTGCTGTCATTATATTTCCCCAAAATATCCTGTCCAGTGGGGAATCGTCCTTTTGCAATCTTAACAGAATGGCAACCAGGGCAAAGAAAACACCGCTGATTATAGCCAAAATATTTCCGAGCATACCGCCCGCTGAAAGTTTATCCATAAAGAACAACAACATTCCCACTATAACCGCTAATATCGTAATGACATCATACCATCTTACCTTCTCTTTAAGAAATATTGCTCCAAACACCGCTACATATATCGGGGCTGTATACTGTAGAATTATTGCATTAGCCGCGGTGGTCAGTTTTGTTGCCGCTACAAAGCTGATTACGGTAGCAGCATAAACAAAAGAAGCTGCAAATTTCATAAAAGTAAACTTAAAGTCGGGCTTTTTAATAAAAAACAGAATCAATATGGCGGCTACCAGACTTCTACTGCCTGCTATTGCTACCGGATTCCAATCCACCAGTTTTATAAGCATACCGCCCAGACTCCAGAGTACAGCTGTAAGTGCAAGAAATAACAAAGCAAAACTTCTCTTTGGAGTTATTTCTTTAATATTCAATTTAGACATTTGACCAGTATCCCTATCCTTTATAGTTTTTAATAAACAGTGCTGCAAGCTTTACACAGTTATTCAAATCATCAATACTAACCATTTCGGCAGGTGAGTGAACAGCTCTGCAAGGGATGGATATTCCCCCGCAGGGAACTCCCATTCCTGTGGTCTGGATAGCACCGGGGTCACTTCCTCCCCTGTCCAGGAGCTCCAGTGTATATGGAATTCCATTTTCTGTTGCCAGCTCTTCAAGACTTCTGCGTATTTCCGGATGAGCGATATAAGCACTGTCTTTAACCTTTATGGCCGGTCCGCCGCCAAGTTTAACTTCTCTGTTGTTACATTCCGGAGTATCTCCTGTAAGTGTAACATCTATAGCAATAGCACAGTCAGGCATGATGCCGAAGGTTGCCGTCTTTGCTCCTCTAAGGCCGACCTCTTCCTGAGTTGTGAATACAAAATAAATTTCATTATCAGTTTTCGGTAGTGCTTTAATAAGTTCGATAAGAACTGCACACCCGCTTCTATCATCCATTGCCTTCGATATAGCACAATTCCCCTGAACAATAAACTCTCCGGTAAAATTGCCCGCATCTCCTATTTTTACTAGCTTTTCTGCTTCTTCTCTGTTTCTGCATCCAATATCTATAAACATCTTTCCAAGCCTGAGACCCTTCATATCCTCAAGCTTTTCTTCGGCACACACCATGCCTGTAGTACCGTTTCTGAACTTGACTCTCTGACCCAAGGAGGTAAAGGGCGAAACTCCTCCAACATTAGAAAATCTTATGAAACCATTATCATCAATGTATGTGGCTATAATACCGATTTCATCCATATGAGCAGCCAGCATGATTTTTTTCTTCTTGCCTTTTTTAATGGCTATAAGATTTCCCATTGCATCAACGCGAATTTCATCAACGTATTTCTTTATCTCATTTGTTATTACTTCTCTGATATCCTCTTCATTACCGGAAACTCCGAATACCTGAGTAACTAATCTCAATGTTTCCTGCATAACAAGCCTCCAAACTTAATAATTATTGAACTACTATCTTCTGAACTACTGAGCTACCGACTTCTGAAGTACTGAACTACTGAGCTACCGACTTCTGAAGTACTGAACTACTGAGCTACTGTCTTCTGAAGTACTGAACTACTGAGCTACTGTCTTCTGAACTACTGCTTTCTGAACTACTGCTTTCTGAAAATTTCCTTGTCCAGGCTTATTTGATGAAGTGCGGTAATTGTGAGCCTTTCAACAGCTTCATAATCACTTCTGCTCATCACTGAAACAGGCGAATGAATATATCTGCAAGGTACAGATATTGATGCGGTTTTTACACCTGTACCGGTCCTCTGAATTTGTCCGGCATCATTTCCTCCTGTTGTAGTTTGCTTATACTGAACTTTTATATTGTTTTTAACAGCTACCTCATAAAGATATTGAACAAGCTCCCTGTCACAATAGCAGGTTCTGTCCATTATAGTAAGTGCCGCACCATTTCCAAGTATAGTTGAGTAATCCTGTTTTTCTACTTCCGGTATATCCGCGCAGGTGGTGCCCTCGATAATAAGCGCTAAATCTGGCATAACACTGTAAGCAGCAACCTGCGCTCCCCTTAATCCAACTTCCTCCTGAACGGTAAAGCAAGCATACAAATCAAAATCATAGCTGTGTTTAAGAGCTTCAATCAAAACTGCACAGCCCACTCTGTCATCCAGCGCCTTAGCCTTTATACAATCAAAGCCCATATTTACAAAGTCACTGTCAAAAGCAATAAACTCCCCCAAAGGTGCCAGCTTTTCAGCTTCTTCCTTTGAATCGGCACCGATGTCAATGTACATACTTTTAATTTTTGTTATCTTTTCTCTTTCTTCGCGTTCCTGTTGATGAATAGGTTTGCTACCAATAACACCATTTAATTTCTTTTTTCCGATAGTTACTTTTTTTCCAGGCAATATTCTATCATCAATACCACCAACAGCCTTAAATTTAATGAAACCTTTATCGGTATGTCCTGAAACTATAAAACCAACTTCATCCATGTGAGCTGAAAGCATTACCTTTAACTTTCCGCCGCTTCCCTTTTTATAAGATATAATATTGCCGATGGAATCTACTCTGTATGAATCGCAGAGCCCTTCTATTCTGGATATTATAAACTCTCTCACATCATTTTCATTGCCTGAAACACCATTTAAATCTGTAAGCTCTTTTATAAGCATAGCATTTCCCCCAATTGATCGCTGCCTAATCTGGCAAACTCTGAAACAAGCCTTGCGGTATACCTGATGTCGTCAATATTAACTGTCTCTATCGCAGTATGCATGTATCTTATAGGTATTGATAGCAAGGCGGTTGGTATACCATTTGCACTGACTTGTGTGGCCCAGGCTTCTGTACCTGTATCTCCGGACTCAACCATTTTTTGAAAGGGAATCCCGTTTTCCTTTCCAACTTCAAAGAGCTTTGACACCAGTTTTGGCTGAAGATTCGGTCCAATGGAAATTTCAGGTCCTTTTCCGGGAGTTGATGAAACGTCCTTCGAAAGGTCCGGGATATCTCCATGACAGGTGTCTATTACTATAGCCGCATCAGGTCTGAGTGCATAGGAAGCTGTCATAACACCTGTTAAATGAGTTTCTTCCTGAGTTGATGCTACAAAAATCAAGTCGTTTTCATGATTAACATCTTTGAGTAATCTTAATATTTCAAGTAAACATGCAACACTGGCTCTGTTGTCCATTGCTTTTCCGGAAACCTTCTGATCATTAAGTCTAGAAAATTTAGATCTAAGACTTACAGGGTCCCCGATAGAGACATATTTCCTGAGCTGATCTCCGTTTAAGCCGGTATCCACTCTTATGTCACGAAGCTTCACTGCCTTTCCCGCATCCTCCGGCTTCAATAAATGCGGCGGAGTTGCGCCGATAATTCCGGGAATCTCTTGTCTTCCATGAATTACCACCTCCTGTGCCGAAAGGATTTTACTGTCTATACCACCAATATTTGATAATCCTATGAAGCCCTTATCATCTATGGAATTTACCAGGAAACCTATTTCATCAATATGTGCAGTTATCATAACTTTTTTTGCTGCTTTGTTATAGCCTTTTTTCAAGCAGATAACATTAAAAAACTTATCCACCTTTACTTGATCGCACCAATCCATAAACAGAACAGCACATTTTTCTGCTGCGTCCTTTTCATAGCCCGGTACTGCCACAAGTTGTGATAAGTACTCTAAATTCTGAATAATGCCCATTAATTAAATTACCAACCCTTTTCCAATAATCTTCTGTAGTTCAATTTTATCAAAAATATCAAGACTTTCCTAGCAGATTCGGGATTTTATTGTCAGGATATTTGAAAAATATTATTAAAATATTATAAGTATACTATTGACTTAATTTTATTTTTTTATTATACTAAAACTCGTCCTTTTCGAGGGCCTTTAGCTCAGTTGGTTAGAGCAACCGGCTCATAACCGGTTGGTCCGGGGTTCGAGTCCCTGAAGGCCCACCACATATATTTTTTACTTTTAGTTTTTTAAAGGCCTTTTCTGGCTCCCGCCTTAAGGCCCACCAATCTGCCCAGATAGCTCAGTCGGTAGAGCAGGGGACTGAAAATCCCCGTGTCGCTGGTTCGATTCCGGCTCTGGGCACCAAAAAAGAAATATGATTTTAAATCATATTTCTTTTTTTTATGTTTTAATCTTTTTTCATAAAAATTGAATTATTACTTAACCCAGAACATCACAAGCAGCCAGGTGAGGAAGCCGAAAACTCCGACACTGATTAAAATATAAGGAATTAAAATCTGAAAAAAAGCAATAATCAAAGCAAGCTTATCTTTGATAGATACTGACAAGTCCTGAACTCTCATTTATTGAACCTCCTTAACAAGCCTCCAATCAGGGAACCACCATCTAGCGTGCTTGTTCCTCAATAGCAAATTTTTCTTTGGAGGCACGAATTATCTGCCCGGCAAAATGGCAGGCCACCTTGTGGTCGTTTCCAAAATCCCTGAGCAACGGCTCCTGCTGCAGACACACATCTCTGCATATTGGGCAACGGGTGTGGAAACGACAGCCGGAAGGCGGGTTTGCCGGGCTGGGAAGGTCACCGGACAGAATTATTCTTTCCTTCTTTGCTCCTGGTTCAACCTTTGGGATAGCCGAAAGCAATGCCTGAGTATATGGATGCAATGGATTCTCATAAAGTTCATCCTTAGCTCCAACCTCTGCAATCACTCCCAGATACATTACTGCAACCCTTTGAGAAATATGCTTTACAACACTGAGATCATGCGAGATAAATAAATATGAAAACCCGAACTCCTTTTGTAAATCGATTAAAAGATTAATTATCTGTGATTGAATTGAAACGTCAAGTGCTGATACAGGCTCATCACAAACTATAAATTCCGGTTTTAAAGCCAGAGCTCTTGCAATACCAATTCTCTGTCTCTGTCCTCCAGAAAATTCATGAGGGTATCTATCAATATGAAAAGGGAGCAATCCACACAGTTCCATAAGGTTGAGCACCTTTTTTTTGAGCTCTTTTTTTGTACAGAAGCCATGCTCCAAAAGGGCCTCACCAATTATATCTCCGACAGTCAGTCTAGGATTTAATGAATTATATGGATCCTGAAAAACAATCTGCATTTTTGGACGAATGCTTTGTAACTGCTTTCTTTTCAGTTCAAGTATTTCTCTGTCTTTGAAAAAGACCTGTCCTTCAGTGCATTCATAAAGCCTGAGAATTGTTCTGCCAACAGTGCTTTTTCCGCACCCTGACTCACCTACAAGGCCCAAGGTTTCACCTTTATTAATGGTAAATGAGATGTTATCGACCGCCTTTACCAATCCAACAGTTCTTTGAAAAATGCCTTCTCGTACGGGAAAGTACTTCTTCAAGTTTTTAACCACTAACAGAATATCATTCATGCTTTGTACCTCCTGCCTTCTTACATGCAACAAAGTGATCTCCTTCTATTTCGACTTCCTCAGGGATTCCTTTCTTGCATATACTGCTGCATTTCTCACAGCGTTCTGAAAAGTAACAGTAGTCGGGCAGGTTTATCAAATTCGGAACCTGTCCTGGAATTGTAAAAAGCCTATCATTGGACATATTCAACTGAGGCTTTGATTTTAAAAGACCGATTGTATATGGATGTGACGGCTTAAGAAACACATCCCTTACATTTCCTCTTTCGATTATTTTTCCGGCATACATAACTATTACATAATCCGCCATCTCGGCTACAACACCCAGATCATGTGTAATTAGAATAATCGACATATTAAACTTTTCTTTTAAAGTGCCTAATAAATCCAATATTTGTGCCTGTATTGTTACATCAAGGGCAGTTGTGGGCTCATCAGCAATCAGAAGCTCAGGTCCGCAGGCCAGAGCCATTGCAATCATTATCCTCTGCCTCATACCCCCTGACAGTTCATGAGGATAAGAACTGTAAATACCTTCCGCTCTGGGTATTCCAACAGTGGAAATAAGTTCTACAGCCTTTGCTTTTGCCTTGCTTTTAGATATACGCTCATGAACAATAAGAGCTTCGGCAATCTGGTCTCCCACTGTAAAAACCGGGTTAAGAGATGTCATTGGCTCCTGAAAGATCATAGACATCCTGTTTCCGTTAATACTTCTGATTTCAGCTTCTGTTAATTGAATTAAGTCTCGGTCTTTGAACAGTATTTCGCCCTGCACTATTTTTCCCGGATTTTGTATCAGTCTCATAATAGAAAGAGACATAACACTTTTTCCGCAGCCCGATTCACCAACTATTCCAACTGTTTTCCCTTTTTCAACCTCAAAAGACACACCGTTAACGGCTTTAACAACGCCGGCATCGGTATAAAAATATGTATGAAGATTTTGCACTTTTAGTATTTTTTCCCGCATTTCAGCCGCCCCTTTACTTTTTCATTTTTGGATCAAAAGCATCCCTTAGCCCATCACCCATAAAATTGATAGCTAATACTGTGATGAATATGCATAACCCTGAAGGAACCCACATCCAGCTCCTTAGCATAAAATCATTGGTATCCCGTACGGCCTGCACCATATTGCCCCAGGAAGGAAAAGGCATAGCAACCCCCAAGCCAAGAAAGGAAAGTGCTGATTCTATGAGGATGGCATCTCCGACAGCAAGAGTGGATGTCACAATAATTGTAGGAATTGTGTTTGGAATCAGATGTCTTAAGATTTTCCGGCTGTCCCTTAAGCCAAGAGCCTCAGCTGCCAACATATATTCCTGCTCTCTCAACGATAGTATCTGGCCCCTGACCAGTCTTGCCATAGTGGGCCAGCCTAGCGCTCCAATAATCAACATAACAAAGTAGATTCTTCTTTGGGGCGATATATTAAGATCAGACATAACTGCCCCTAAAATTATAACTACCGGCAGAAAAGGCAGACTCAGAAATATATCCACCACTCTCATTAGAATATTATCGATCCTGCCTCCATAAAAACCTGCAATACCGCCTACAGCAGCGCCAATTAATATTTCAAGTAAGACTACAAAAAAGCCTACAGTGATGGATATTCTTCCACCGTACATAAGCCTGGTCAAAATATCCCGTCCGCTACTGTCTGTACCTAATATATGTTGAATGCCTGGCCTTTCTTTGGCAAGGAGGATATCGGTTTTCAAGAGAGAATAATTTGAATAAACAGGTCCAAAAAAGCATATTAAAACAAGTAGAATTATTATAACCGCACCTGCAATTGCAAGTTTGTTCCGCCCAAACTGTCTGATAGCCAGTTTCCAAGGAGTCTGAATATCTGCTGCCTTATTTTTTTCCAAAGCTTCAAGCATTCTTATCCTTAGGACCAATATAAAGGCCGCAAAACAGAATAAAATAATAAGTCTGGCACCAATACCGGTTTGAGCAAGAATTTCACTTGGTTTATATATGATATTTCCATTAGTCGTTTTAACAACCATCAACATTTTTCCGAAAAAATCGGCGACTGAAGTTTCGCTGTTGGAGAGTTGTATACCATATAAAACGATAGCTGAGGCAATTGTAAATAATGAGGTATTCAAAGCTTTGGTATTATTTTTTAAGAAATTAATAATCATCGCACCGATTGATATCATTATAAAAACAATCATTATTATAAGATATATGCTTGTACTGCCAAAAACATGAGATTGAGCTCCTTGTGTTAATTTCTCCAGTTCAATTTTTTTGTAAAGATTTTTTATTAGGATAATTCCGCTTAAAGCTTTATAATCCTTAAAGGTTAAAAAAGGCATCGAAAAGCAAGTTATTGTCAGCATTAGTGTTAATAGTGTAAATATCTTTAAAATATTATTATTTTTATTCATTCAAACAGCACCTCATTTCAGCTTTACTCTTGGATCAACCACTGCATATAGAATATCTGAAAGGAGATTACCGATTAGTGTCAGGACTGCTACGAACATGGAAAACCCCATCAGCAGCGGATAATCCCTCTTTGAAACAGCATCGAGTGCAATTTTTCCTATGCCCGGAATACCAAAGATACTTTCAGTAATAATTGCACCAGCAAAAAGTGTAGGTAAAGCCAGACCTATCAAGGTAACAATAGGAATTAATGCGTTTCTCAAGGCATGCTTGTATATGACCACCTTTTCACTTAAGCCCTTTGCTCTTGCTGTTCTGATATAATCCTGCCTGATAATCTCTAAAACAGCGGTTCTCGTATATCTCATCATTGAACCCATACTGATAAAGGCCAGAACACAGGATGGCAATATAATGTGTTTAACCCTATCAATGATAAATGCTATTCCGGTATAATTTGATCCCGGAGTATCCAAGCCAGCAAGAGGCAGAATTTTAAAATCCACTGCAAAGACCTTGATAAGTAGTAATCCGAGGAAGAAAGAAGGCAAAGAAATACCTATCAAGGCGATAACAGTAAACATATAATCAATTTTAGAATATTGTTTTGTGGCACATAAAATACCAATAGGAATTGCAAGTAAAAGTTCTAATATAAAGGCTATCAGAGTGATTGTAAAGGAATTCCATACATAAGTGCTTATAACTTTTGAAACGGGCATCTGGTGTGAAAAGGAATCACCGAAATCAAATTGTACAGCACCTTTTATCCATTTGAAATACTTTATATGTATCGGATCGTTTATTCCGTAAAGTTCCTTTAAATGATCGATTTGCTGACGAGTCATGTGTGAACCTTGAGCTTTAGCATCTATAAAATTACCTGGAACCAAAGTTATTATTAAAAAAATAATTATCGAAACGCCTACTATAATCGGAATCATCTGAAGCAGTCTTCTGGCTATGTAATTCCACATTTTTAACTCTCCCGTCATGAAAAAAGTTTAAAGAGAATGTCCGGACGCTTCGGTCCGGACAACTTAATACTATAGATAGCTTTAAATGAACTTCTGAAGCAGTTCTATTAGTTCTCTACTTACTTATTTCACACTTATAAATGTTATAGAAGAATTCTCTGAAAGATGAAATTTGATATCCATTAATTCTAGCATTTGCAACCCACATATCGCTTCTCTGGTATACATAAAGAATTGGTAGATCATTGTTAAGTATTTTATATATCTCTTTGTAGACCGGTTTTCTTGTTTCTGTTGTAAGTTCAGCCAAACCTTTGTCATAAAGCTTATCAATTTCAGGATTGCTGTAATTGTAATAATTCTGAGGTCCGTTTGTCTTAAATACGGTTGCTTGGGAGGTATCGGGATCAGGAGTCAGTCCGGCTGCCATAAAGTAGGCTTCAAGCTGCTTGTTTGTTGCCTTTTCATAAAGAGTTGGCCAATCAAGATTTTCTACTGTAACATCAATACCCAGTTTTGCATAATCATCCTTCATTACCGGAACCATAATATCAGTTACAGGATGAGGACTCATACATGTAAACTTTATAGTAAATACCTTTCCATCCTTTTCACGTTTTCCATCGGAATTAAGTTTCCAACCGGCTTCATCCAGAAGCTGACCGGCTTTATCAAGATTGAATTCATATTTGTTTACGTCAGTGTCATCATACGCCCAGGAAACATTTGATTCAGGTATGTTTACCACTCTTGCATATTCACCGTAAACCTTATCGACAACTGCAGCCCTGTTAAGCCCATACATCAGAGCCTGCCTTACCTTAACATCCTTGAACTTGGGGTCAGCATCATTCAGTCCTACATAGCCATAACCATTTGTAGGGAACCGATAAATATCAATAAATCCGGCATCCTCGGCAGCTTTCATATTATCAGGAGAAACGTCAGCCATATCGATGTCTGTTTCTCCTGCTATTACTCTTTGTAATTCCTGACCCTGTGGTGTAACTGAGAATATAACATTTTTAATTTTAGGAGCACCCTTGTAATAATTTTCGTTTGCAACCAGCTTTAATTCCTGACCGGGTTTGTATTCAACGAATTTGTATTGACCCGAACCCATAGGAGTACTGTTTTTTTCTTTCACCTTTGCGGTATCACCCTTTTTAAAGTCAGGCCCATAGTAGCTCTTTTCAATTATTGGAATCTGCAAATTATAGATAGCAGCTCCGCTCTTCTTTTCTGTTGTTATCTCAAGTGTTTTATCATCAACCACCTTTATTCCCTCTATCTTTTCAGCTGATCCGTTTTTATAAGCATCCAGCCCCTTAATAAAAGACTTTGAAATATCACTAGGCCCGTCATATTTTGGATCTGCCAATAAGTAGTAAACAAATTCCAGGTCCTTTGCCGTGGCAGCATTACCATCCCAGAATTTAACCCCATCCTTTATTGTAAAGGTGTATTTCAAGCCATCCTCTGAAATTTTATAGTCTGTAGCTCCGGGTATGGCTTTACCATCGAAATCAACATCAACATTAAAATCAAACATTGTGTAATTCGCATACCAGTCGTAAGCATTATCACCGTATATCTGATTAAAAATTCCGGTTGAATCAGATATTCCTATAACTAATGAGTCTTTTCTGTCCATTGCCACTTTGGGACTCTTAGAAACATCTGTTGCTGCTGTGTAGGAAACCCCAAATTTTTCAAAATTAAAATCCGAACCATTAGAAGCTAATGTACTGTCAGAAGCTGTTGAAGTGTTACTGCCACCGCAAGCAGTTATGGAAATCAGTGTTGCCAAAATAGCAGCCATTAATGAAATTCTCTTTTTCAATAAAACCCCTCCCTAAATAAAGTAAAATAAAGACATATAAATATAATTTTTAAAATATGTATATGCTTGTAAACCTGAGGAAATTCTAGAATATTCATAAGACAGAATAATTATTACTAAATACATGATTTACTTTATTTATATTTTTTCTTAAAAAAGGTTGACATTTATCGTTTCTTCCTGCATAATCTTATTTGTTGCAAAAACATATTTAATTTATGGAGGGGTTCCCGAGTGGCCAAAGGGGGCAGACTGTAAATCTGTTGTCAGTGACTTCGATGGTTCGAATCCATCTCCCTCCACCAAACAAAGCCTTGTACATATGCTTCGACGCTGTGTGCAGGGTTTTACTTTATTCTGATTTAAATAAATGTTGATATTTGATACCTGTCCGAATCAATTCATTATCAGGAGGGTATAAATGAAAGGCTTTTTAAATGAAGTCCGAAGGCCAATATATATATCGCCATCAAGAAAGTTTTTATATTCAACTCTAATATTTATCGCAGGTATTTTTTTGGGCATAATTTCAAAGTTACTTGACGAAACCGCTAGTAATTTATTACCTTACTTTTTTGAGATGTTGGATTTAAGGAATTTCTTTTCTCGTATTGGGATTTGGATTTTCCTTGCAGTGTTAATATCTGTGTATAGCAAATCACCTATTAGATCTGCTATAAATGTTTTTTTGTTTTTTGCAGGAATGGTATTTAGCTATTATCTATATACCATTATAATAGCTGGTTTTTTCCCAAAATCATATATTATGATCTGGATTGTTATGACTATTATCTCGCCGTTTTTGGCTTTCGTATGTTGGTATGCAAAAGGGAACGGCATAATTGCTATTTCAATTTCATCTATAATACTTATGTTTCTCTCAAGACAGACTTTTGCATTTGGGTTTTGGTATTTTGATATTATAAACAATTTGGAATTGTTACTTTTTATAGCCACGATTTTTGTTTTATATCAGTCTCCAAAACAGATAAGCACAGTAACTACAATAGGATTGCTTCTTTATTTTGTAACTGCTCAAATAAATTTATTATGGGGAATGTTGTAGGAAACCCTAATACCTTAGGGTTTCCTTTATTTGCTATAACTATCAACATTGAAATATAACAGAGTTATTTTTTCATGATTTTTTAAATATTTATAGTGGTTATAAATGATTCAAATTAATATTCTTATTAAAGTTTCTGGCAGGTCGGACAATAATAAATACTGCCGCCAAGATAGGCTTCCTTTCTGATTAAGTCACCGCAAACAGGACATGGCTTGTCAGCAGTATTTTTGCTTAATTTTGTACTGTACCCTCCGTAACATCCGAACAGATCCTTTTCGGTATCACGGCCTCCCTTAAAAGTCATTTCTGCCAATGTGTTCTTTATTGAACTAAACAAGTTTTCTTTATCTTCGCTGGTAAAGCTCTTAACTTTCTTTTTAGGGTGAATCGAAGAGTTAAAAAGAATATCCTGCAATACTCCATTACCCAGACCCGGAATCCTTTGTTCAGTGGCTAACAATGCTTTTGCGCTGAGCTTTTCATTTCCGGGAGTTGAAATAATACCTTCAAAATAGAGCCTGTCAAATTGTTCCGAAAGTGGTGATGGTTTTTCCTTAGCCACAACATAATACTCACTTACAAATGCTCCCTCATTAAAACATAAGGTACCTCCATACATCTGTATCGAGGCAGATAAAGATGAAAAATCTTCAAATTCAATCATCAGTTGATGTTTATTAGGTCGTTTTTCAGTTTCACTGTGGTATCTAAGGGCAACACCTTCGCTAAATAATATCACAGCTTCTTCCGCCTTTATCTCAACAAAACTCCCCACACCTCTTGCTTTCCCCATTACTTTACCGCTCAGAAGTTCATGGTATTTTGCCGGGTCACCGTAGTACCATGCAAATTTGTGTGGACTTTGTGCTGCTATCACATTCAATATCCGTTTGCCTGTTATATGCTCGTTTATCTGCTTTGATATTTCAAGGGTTTCAGGTATCTCTAACATATGTTTTCCTTTCTACTTCTTCCATCTCTTTAACTGAGGAAAGAACTCCAGCATAGCTTTTCTAGCGGTTTCTTCGTCCGGCCATGGATTACCCTTTGACACAAAGGGTATACAAGATTCTATCATCTCCTCCATTGTTTCACTCTTAGAAAAAGTTCCGTTCGTAAAACAGTAATGACAGTAATCCTCGCTTCTGCTGCCATCATCGTTTGTCCCATGAAGTTCCGGACTTTCCAAAGGCATGGCACAGCTTTGACAGTATTTCATTTCAACTTTTATCATAATAATAACTCTCTTTCTATTATTTTACTATAGATTTTATAATAATTAATAAGACAACAGCATGTCATATTAAATTGCTAATTATCTTATTTCTTTATAATATTAAATTATAATCTTACAAATTTATTACAACTATTGACAGGACAAGCAACCATGTAATAACATATCTTGGTAAGTAGATTTCTAATTTTGGTGAAAGGAGTGTTTATAAAGATGAAATCAATTAATATTAGTGAGGTACTCAGTAAATAATTGAATATCAGATCTATAGCAGGCAGTTTATATAAATATGCTTGTATTAGGTCGACACTTAAGTAACCGTCATTTAAATTTGAAATATTTCAAAAACAGAATATTTTAAACACGATGCTATGGTATCGTGTTTTTTTGTTCCCATTTTTAAATTTCAAGATTGCAGACCTAAGTTAAAATATTAATGGCGTTTATTTAAGTAAATATTTTAAAGGAGTGATAACATATGCAGCACCAAAATACCAGCAGATTAAAAATGCTCTATTCTTTCATAAAAGGTTTCAGAAGGTTCTATTTGCTGGCTATAGTTTTTACAATGTTGGCGATAGTTTTTAACTATCTTATGCCTCAGATAACCAGAATCATTGTTGATAATATTATCGGAACCCAAGAATTAAAATTACCTGAGTTCCTGCTGAATACTCTGAATGCTAAAGGAGGTATCGATTTTCTAAGAAGCAACCTCATCATTCCTGCTGCATTGGCCTTAATTCTAGCGGTTTTATCAGGGGTGTTTACTTATCTATTCAGATATTGTATGGCAAGAGCTTCTGAAGGTACCATCAGAAAATTGCGAAACCACCTGTTTGATCACATTCAAAAGCTTCCCTACAGCTGGCATGTCAAGAATCAGACCGGAGATATAATACAGCGTTGTACCTCAGATGTTGAAACAATTAAGAACTTCTTATCACAACAATTTATTGAATTGGTAAGAACAGTATTTCTAGTTGCCTTCTCACTTACTCTGATGTTTATGATGAATGTAAAGCTGTCTCTTATTGCTTTAGCCTTCATCCCTGTCGTAGCATCCTATTCGGGCATATTTTTTAAGAAGATTGCCGATAAGTTCAAATACGCAGATGAAGCTGAAGGAGCTCTATCTGCAATGGTTCAGGAAAACTTCACCGGTGTACGTGTAGTCAGGGCTTTTGGTCGACAGTCTTATGAAATTGAAAACTTTGATCAAAAAAATGATTACTTCGCCAATTACTGGATTAAGCTTGGGTACCTGTTAAGTAAATACTGGGGAATCGGAGACTTGGTATCTGGACTTCAGGTTATGTTGATTATTGTACTCGGTGCAGTTGAAGCCTCCAATGGTATAATAACACTGGGTGAATTCCTGGCATTTGTTTTTTATAATTCTATGCTTGTCTGGCCTGTAAGACAATTCGGAAGAATTCTTTCAGAGATGAGCAAGACCAGTGTTTCACTGAGCCGTATAATGGAGATTGTAGCCGAGGAACAGGAAAAAGACAATCCCGGGGCTATTACCCCTGATATGAGTAAAGATATCGAATTTAAAAATGTAACCTTTGAATATGAGGGTCAAAAACCAGTACTTAAAGATATATCCTTTAAGATAAAAGCAGGAACTACCTTTGGTATTCTGGGTGGAACAGGTTCCGGAAAATCAACAATTATGTATTTGCTTGACAGGCTTTATGAACTCCCTGAAGGTAAGGGGTCAATTGAAATTGGCGGTGTTGATATCAGGAATATAAAGCTTGATTATCTCAGGAGCAATATTGGCTTTGTTCTTCAAGAGCCCTTCCTGTTCTCAAAAACAATACAACAGAACATTGATGCTTTCAAGGGAACAAACACCATAGAGGAAATTCGCCACTTTGCAGAGGTTGCCGCTGTGGATGATGCAATTATGGGCTTCTCAAAGGGCTATGATACTATTGTTGGAGAACGTGGCGTAACCCTTTCCGGAGGTCAAAAGCAAAGGGTTGCAATAGCGAGAATGCTGATGAAGCGCTCCCCCATCATGATATTTGACGATTCACTTTCCGCGGTTGACTCTGAAACAGACGCAAAAATTCGAGGAGCGCTTAAGGCTAATACCTCAAACAGTACCGTAATTCTTGTGTCACACAGAATTACAACTCTTATGAATGCAGATGTAATAATGGTAATCGAAGATGGAAAGATATCTGAATTCGGAACTCATAGTGAACTATTGAAAAACGATAATGGTATATATAAGAAAATATATGATATTCAGAGCAGTCTGGAGTCTGAAATATCCGATCAGAAGGACGCTCCGACCGGAGGTGATAAGTAATGTCATTTTTTGAAGAAGAGGAATATAAAAAGCCCTTTTCCTTAAATATCTGGGCTAAAGTAGTTCCATTTGTAAAATTATATAAAAAAGCTTTTGTATTAGCAATGTCCTTCTTGATGCTTGTTTCGGTTATTGATGTTGTATACCCTTTGTTTCAGCGTTACATTATAAACCATTATATAATAACAAAGTCGTCAGAGGGCATAGGAAAATTCGCTGTAGTATATGGCTGCCTGCTCTTAACACAGGCAGTAGCTGTTATATTCTTTATTAAGAATGCTATGAGAGTCGAGTTGAATGTAGCTAAGTCTATCAGGAGAGCTCTTTTCGTGCATCTGCAAAAGCTGTCCTTCTCATATTACAATACAACCCCTGTAGGCTATATGATGGCAAGAGTCATGAGTGATACCGGACGTATAGGACAGATGGTCTCCTGGGGACTTATAGACATGTTGTGGGCAGTTATTTATGTAATAGGTGTTTTTATTGCAATGCTGTTTCTCAATGTAAAGCTAGCTCTAATGGTAATGTGTATTATACCTGTAATCGCTATTATAACAGTATATTTTCAGAAAAAAATCCTTAATATAAACAGAAAAATAAGAAAGGTTAACTCTAAAATGACAGGCGCCTTTAATGAAGGAATTACAGGTGCCAGAACCTCCAAAACCCTTGTCATAGAGGATAAGAACCTTAAGGAATTTTCCGAGATTACTGATAAATACTACAATTATACAATAAAGTCTACAATATTGAATGCGGTTTTCATTCCAATTGTATTGACCTTCAGCACACTCGCAGTATGCTTTGTATTGGTAAGGGGCGGTAATCTTGCCCTTAAGGATCCGCTTTTCTTCGGAACCTTTTCGGCATTCATAACCTATGCCATAAGTATATTTGAACCTATTCAGCAAATTGCCCGTGTTTTTGCAGATTTTGTTTCAACCCAGGCTAATATTGAAAGGGTTACCGGTTTGTTGGAGACAGCACCGCAAATCACCGATACTCCCGAGGTTATCGAAAAGTATGGTGATAATTTCAATCCTAAAAAGGAAAACTGGGAACATTTAAACGGTGACATTGAATTCAAGGATGTTTCCTTTAAGTATCCTGACGGAGATGAATATATTCTGAACAACTTCAATCTGAAAATTCCCGCAGGTACTACTGTGGCAATTGTAGGAGAAACCGGTGCAGGAAAGAGTACCTTGGTCAACCTGGCCTGCAGATTTTTCGAACCTACCAGCGGGCAGATTCTTATTGACGGTAGAGATTACAAAGAGCGTTCACAATTGTGGCTTCATAACAATATAGGCTATGTATTGCAAAGCCCTCACCTGTTTTCCGGTACAATTCGTGAAAACATAAGATATGGCAAATTTGACGCTACAGATGAAGAAATCGAAGCCGCCATCAGAATTGTAGCTGCCGACAACATAATCAACAATATGGAGAACGGTCTCGACACAAGTATCGGAGAAGGCGGCGACAGGTTATCTACAGGCGAAAAGCAGCTGATATCCTTCGCAAGAGCTATTATCGCAGACCCAAGAATATTTGTTTTAGATGAGGCTACCTCCTCAATTGATACCCAGACTGAACAGTTAATTCAGGAAGCAATAATGCATATACTTAAAAACAGAACCTCCTTCCTGATTGCTCATAGGTTATCTACAATTAAAAAGGCAGATCTCATTCTGGTTGTTAAGAATGGTAAAATTATTGAAAGAGGCACTCACAAGGAATTGCTGAGACAAAAAGGCTACTATCATTCACTTTACCTAAAGCAGTTTGAGGAAGAAACAGGAGCTGCAGTACTAAATAAGAAGGCAGCAGTTCAGTAGTTAGTAGTTCAGCAGTTAGTAGTTCAGAACGAGAAAAGCCCGGAAGCTAATGCTTCCGGGCTTTTCTTACTATCCTGAGTTTTGTGTAAATGAAAATGACCACAAATTATAAGCTTGATTTATGTTAACACTCACTTAGCTATTATTCACTCAATTAGTCTCTTATAACAGAATTAATAATTTTTTAATTCTAGAGAGTGCATTGTCTATTTTGTGCATGTGTATAATTCAAAGATTACATAACAATTTTTTTGACTATATGGAAAATTATTGATACCATTATTGCGTCAAGGTAAACTATAACGAATAAAAGATTGTTTCTTTAGGAGGAGAACTATGGATGGCATGTTAAGAAATATGGCAGGAATATACATAACAGATAAAGATAAAATGCTCCTATTATACAGAATAGGTTCAAGGGTTGTTCAACCTTCTTGGTGTAATATTGGTGGACATTTTGAAGAGTTTGAGTTGAATAATCCGAAGGCATGTGCATTAAGAGAAGTTTTTGAAGAAACAGGTATTAAAGAAAGTGATATTACGAATCTAAAATTAAAGTATGTAACGTTACGTAATAAAAACAATGAAATAAGGCAAAATTATTATTTCTTTGCAGACCTAAATAATGAAAATCTACATTTGAAGGATTGCAACGAAGGTATACTTGAATGGGTTGAAATTAGCAAAGTACTTGATAAAGATATGCCTTACTCATCAAAGGAAGTTCTAAAACATTATTTATCAATAGGAAAGGATGACAATAACATTTATACTGGGATAACAACAGAAACACAGGTAATATTCACACCATTAAATGAATTTTAATGTTTCACTTTCTTTATAAATTATGCAACTGCAACAAATCCGTAACATATTTATGCTTGCATAAAAGAAATAGGCAATTTAAATGATTTTTCCTATATAAAAAACAGAGATTCATCACCTGGAGAATCCCTGTTTCAAGAAGGTTACCGATATTTATACCAGTATTTTTTAAGCTTAAGGCTATTCTATAACTGTTCTGCTCATATATTTTTTGTACAAAAACATTTCCAATGCACTAAACAAACCTGAGGTTATCCAATATATCCCCAAGGTTACAGGCGCTTTCACAAAGAAGAACATACTAAAGCCACCCATTAATAGAAGCTGAGGCCAGCGCAAGCCATTACTCTTGGCTTCCTTAACAGGAGCCATCACAGTAAGCATGTTTGGAAGCAGCTGAACTATTACAGCAATGAAAGGAATAATGTGGTAGGAATCTGGGAGCTTCAGATTACTTATCCAAGGCACTATAATACTGCCCATTTCAACTGGTATGTCTGAAAATACCCTATACAGTGAGTACATAATTGGAATTTGAAGCAATGTGACCAGACATCCGACCATACCCTTCATACTCTCCGCCGAAAGCTTGGATATCTCTTCCTGCTGCTTTGTCTGGTCACTATTATATTTTGATTTTATCTCTTCAATTTTCTTGGAGAATTGCTGTTGTTTAAACATAGCGCTTTTTTGCTTAAAGGATAAAGGCAGCAAGCAAAGCCTTATTACAAGTGTAGTAAAAACTATGGCGATTCCCCAATCTCCGACAAGCGCGTGAAGTTGGTTAATTACAGTATTTAACAAACTAAAAATTATGCTCATATTATCTCCCATCCCGCTGACTGGCAGCGATACAAATAGTTTTAAAGCTTATGGGGAATGAGCATAACTAACTGAACCTGTACTTCCTCCAGATTTCGAGTTTGTGGAAACAATTATAATTGATTACTGTCAACTTTCTGAAATAAAGAACAGCTGTGGTTATAGAAAAGGATATCTTCGTTTCATTCTCATGTAACCTTATTGTTCTGAAACTGTGAACAAAACCATAAGCAATAAAAAAAGTAACGAATAGAAATAAAAGCATTTGAAGCATTTGTATTATTTCAAGCTGCAGCATTTTGTTCACCCCCTTCTGTTAACAGTTTCCTATTTACATTATTATACATAATAAATATGGTAAGTAAAATAAAATTTTTTATAAAACCTTTTAACAATAAAACTTCTTAACAATAAAATTGCAAAATAATTATTTGTTATGAACCTTATCCGGATCATATATTATAGTACAACCACTTTTATGATTATATATCTTACCGCTTGCTACGGGATGTTCAAACGTTTCTCCAACAGCCCCATCCAGCAAAGCTTTAACTGCTGCTTTCATATCTTCAGCAAAGCTCACAGGTAAGGTTACTTCGCTGTGACCATTACATATAAAGTCAAAATCCTTTTGTAAGGGATCAAGAGATTTCAGTGTCTCGTAATATTCTTCAAGAGAACTAGATTCAGGAAGCTGCATCCAGATATAATTGTTTACTCCGTCTCCCGAAAATAATATCCTGTGCTTTCTGTCAAGCAGACCTATACTTCCGGGAGTATGACCCTTCAAAGAAATCACCTCCAGTACGTTCCCTCCAAGGTCGAATTTATCGCCGGCTCTGGTATAAGTGATATTTCTGGGCTTGGCTTCCAACCACTTTTCCAGCTCCTCTTTAGTTATACCTACATCACCGGGAGCATGATGTTCTTTCACTTGAGCTTTTATGGCTGTATGCTTTTCATATACCGGTAATTCGATCTCACTCATATAAACCTTTTCAAAATGATGTCCTCCAAAGGCATGATCTATATGTCCATGCGTAAAAATGGCGGTTACCGGCTTATCTGTTATCTGCTTAACCTGCTCCCTGAGATTCTGAAAACCATAGCCGGTATCGATAACCAGTGCAGAGGTTTGCCCCTCCACGACATAAATATTGGTATCCATGTCACGAATATGAGTGACCTCCGGCATTATTTTATTAATTATGTAGTTCATAAAGTCCCTCCAATTTTATACTTTTTAATGAATTTATATTGAATTTATTAATATACTGAAATACATTTTATGTTTATGCTTACTGCTGTGGAACATACTGCTCAATGGCAGCATCTTCGAAACTTCCCATCTGGTAATATGCTGCCAGTACTGCATCAAACAGCTGTAATCCCAATGCAGCTCCAGTGCCCTCTCCAAGTCTCATTCCAAGATTTAGTAACGGTTCCATATCAAGTGCCTGCATTACATAATCACAATGGCTTTTCTATCTATTAAAGGACTGGGTGTACAAGTAATTCCAGCTAAATCAACCACCAGCTCTTCCAGTTTTCCAAGGCTGCCGAGAGGCTTTGTGGGACTGTCCCAGCGATTTTGGGCTGCCTTCATTGCTTCCGAATCCAGCTTTGCCATTTGACCCAATAATTTATTTAACCCTGCTATATTGTTAACCATTGAATGACCTCTCTATATATTTGGGATTATATATCAATTGTTAATAATAATTATATAGTAAATAGAATATAATTTCCTGTCATTATCAAATTATTTGTTTTTTTTGCTTTTTCTAGTATAACCCAGTGTAATCCACCCAAGGAGCAGGTATATTAGCATTACTGCAAAAAGTGTCAGAGTCCTTTCTTTAACTGACCCATCAGCCATCAATACAGGTCCGAGACCGAAAAAGGTAACTAAAATGAAAATAACTGTAATAAAAATATAAAATATTGATTTCATAGATTTTACCTCCCTGAAGTTAAATTAATCTCATTGTTGTTTTAATATAACCTTTGTGAGTTTAAATAACCAAGGATTTTCTTTTTTAACTTATGACTTTTATTTATCTGCTTAAATTGTATAATTATGATATACCCTAATCGTATTTTAACGATTGCAGATTGAATACTAAAACTTTTGAACTCAAATAAAAGGAATATACGGAGAGATTTTATGAAGGTACTTGGAATTGTTGCAGAATATAATCCTTTTCATAACGGACATATTTATCATATTGAAAAATCCAGGGAATTAACCGGCTGCGATGCCGTAGTATGCGTTATGAGCGGGAATTTCATTCAAAGAGGTGAGCCTTCTCTTATAAATAAATTTTCAAGGGCTGAAATGGCTTTGAACAGCGGGGCAGATTTAGTAATAGAACTGCCTCATCCTTACGCCATGGCAAGTGCTGAAGCCTTTGCTTATGGTGCTGTAAAAATCCTTAACAGCATAGGCATTGTAGATTTCATTTCCTTCGGAAGCGAGCATGGAAATACTGACGCCCTTGACTTCATCGCAGGTATTCTTACGTCCGAGCCGCAGGAATACAGGCTTGAACTTAAAAAGCAGCTTGAGCAGGGACAATCTTATGCTGTAAGCAGACAAAAGGCTCTTGAAAAGTATCTCCAAACTAATAGCAACCTCGTTAGTACCAACAGCGGCTTCATAAGTTCTTCTGTCTTTAAAAGCAGAGGTTGTGAAGCCGCAGAACAGTCCCCAGCCTGCAATATAACCAGAGACATGGCTCAACTGCTTGAAACCTCAAACAACATACTTGGAATAGAGTATCTCAAGGCGTTGAAAAGACTTGACAGTTCAATAAAACCATTTACTATAACAAGAGTATCGAACGCATATAATTCCACTGAATTGACAGGCTCCATATCCAGTGCAACAGCAATAAGGAATAGTATCTTTATTAACAAAGACAATTTATGTACTATCGATAATTCTTCCTGTGGCATTGAACCTGCTACTCTGTCTCAATCAGCCATGGCAGCACTTCCCCAATCTTCACAAGCTATACTTGACAAGGAATTTTCTTCAGGAAGAGGTCCAATAGGCATAAAAAGTTATGATGATATGATTATGGGACTTGTCAGACGTACTAAACCTGAGCAGCTGAGAGACCTGCCAGATGTATCTGAAGGCCTGGAGTATAGAATAAAAACTGCGAGTGAAAATTCCGGAACGCTAGAAGACCTTATTGATAATATTTGTACTAAAAGATATGCTCAAACCCGTATACAAAGAATCCTTTCTTCACTTCTTACCGGACTCAGCAAAACCGAAAACGAAGTGTTTATGGAATTCGGCGGCCCTCAGTATGCCAGAATCCTTGGGTTTAACAATACGGGCCGCCAACTGCTTTCCAGAATGAAGAAAAGCTCAGAACTGCCTGTTATTATGAAAGCCGCTGATTTCAAAAGCTCCTGTAATAAACTTCTTGCCAGAATGCTTGAAATCGAGGCTTTCTCCACAGACATGTATGTTCTGGGTTATCAGAATTCATTATGGAGAAAATCAGGCCAGGAATATACGCAAAACATTGTTATCAAAAAATAAGCTATATTTAAAAACTCCAGTCCGCTAATCACTGTTTCATGGATTCAGGCCATAGCTTAATCGATAAGCTTATTTTTCTTAAAAAATCTGGAGTATATTAACCCAATAAGCATATTTATCGAGATAAGAGGCAAGCCGGCAGCAACAGCTGAAAATCCGGCATTTCTATTACTTGCCAGCATTAAACCCAGATCATCCTCAAATGGGTTGTCATTAATAAGATATGTCCACGTGGCAGAAGGGCCTTTTATGCTGTTTACATCTAAATCAATACCCTTTTCGGTTATCTTAATGTTTCTGAAACTTGTTATTATTTCATAATTTATAGATTGCCTGAGTTCTTCAAACGCCTCTGTTACATTATAAATATATTCCTCCAGAGGGTTTTTTCCTCCTACAATAACCAAATGGATTCCCTCTCGCAGGTATGATATATACTCCAAGTAATCAGCCCAACACTTGTCAATGGTATAGAGCATCAACCTCTTTTCGATTTCGTTTACTCCTTCTGTACCTATTATCTCTTTCATTTTTTTATAATGTTCTGCTTCACTGTTCTTCAGAATATTTGACTGAACAGTTCCTTTAAGAATATTTTCCCTATAACTAAAAATTATTTTCCTCTGCTGTTCGATAATTCCGGTGTATTTACAAAGTGTCCACCTAATTTCATAATTCTGACCTTCTATAATCCTCGTTTGTGTAAACTAGTTACACGTTTATTGTTTTTATATTGCTTATATATCAAGGGTTTTAAGGTTTTTTTGAATAAAAAAACAATGACCCCCTCTTTTCCTGTATAATTGAAGTTCTCACACACCA
>JAEWOH010000075.1 GCA_023460955.1 Bacillota bacterium
CCTTCAGGCTGAATAGGGTGAAAGATTTTCCGGATTTATTGCAGGCTGTTTGCTATTGGTGTAAAATTAAGATTGCTTGTCGGAAAAATTAAACTCATAACGTGATGGAGGCTTTATTAGTGGGAGAGCTAATTTATATAACTGGTCACAAAAATCCTGATACCGATTCAATCTGTTCTGCAATCGCCTACGCAGAATTGAAGAAAAGGCATGCAATGGAAGCTTTACCTATAAGAATAGGAGATGTAAATAAAGAAACGGAGTTTGTTCTCAGATACTTTGGAGTGGAAATACCTGAATACAAGGAAACTGTGAGGACACAAGTATCCGATTTGAATATGGACGTAATCAACCCGGTTTCTGAGGATATCTCAATAAAAGCAGCCTGGAGCATAATGCAGAAAAACAATATTAAGGTTTTACCTGTTGCTGATATAAATGGCAAGCTATTAGGTATAATTACCTTATCTGATATTACCAGCAGTTATCTTGATGCGCTGGAAAACAACATTCTCTCAGCAAGCAACACACCCCTAAGAAATATAACAGATACACTTAATGCAAGACTTATCTGCGGAAATGAGGATACCTTCAGAGCTGCGGGAAAGGTAGTTATTGCCGCCATGATTCCTGAGGATATGGAGCCTTTCGTTGAAAAAGGTGATATTGTTATAATTGGAAATAGAAAAGATAGCCAGCTAAAGGCTATTTCAATTGGAGTCAGCTGTCTTATACTCACTTGCGGGGGGCAGATTGATCAGGAAGTGCTTGACTATGCACAGGAAAAAGGTTGCATAGTTCTTGAAACCTACTATGACACCTTTACAACTGCAAGACTGATAAACCAAAGTATTCCTGTAAGCTATATAATGACGAGAAAACAGTTGGTACTATTCAACATTCATGATTATATAGACAATATAAAGGAAAAAATGCTAAAAACCAGATACAGAAGCTACCCTGTTATCGACGATGAGGGCAGAATCAAAGGCTTTATTTCAAGGTACCATCTAATTTCCCAGAGAAGAAAAAAGATAATACTGGTAGACCATAATGAAAAGGCTCAAACTATTGATGGTATAGAACAAGCAGATATTCTGGAAATTATTGACCATCATAGAATAGGAGACATTCAAACACCCTACCCTATTTATTTCAAAAATGATGCAGTCGGAAGTACTTCAACACTGATAGCAAATATGTATTTTGAGAATGGCTTAAACCCATCTAAAAAGATAGCAGGAATACTGTGTGCCGCTATTATCTCAGACACCATGAAGTTTAAATCTCCAACCAGTACCTATGCAGATGAACTTTCTGCGAACAAGCTGGCTAAAATAGCAGATATCAATATAGAAGAATTCGCTACAGCCTTATACAAGGCAAGTGCATCTCTTGAAGGCATGAGTCCTCAGACAATACTGGATTACGACTTCAAGGACTTTATTCTTAACAAATACAAGTTAGGTATCGGTCAAATAAATTCAAGTGATTCCGATGCTTTTGGAAAGGTTAAGGACAGCTTACTTCAGCATATGAAAACTATACAGGAAAACAAGGGCTACAGTCTGATTTTGCTTATGGTAACTGACATTATAAATGAGGGATCGGAGATTCTTTATGTCGGAGATGAATCAGGCCTTGTGGAAAAAGCCTTTAATATCAAAAACGGACAGAACAGCGGATTCCTTAGTGGCGTCGTATCAAGAAAAAAACAGGTTATTCCCATGCTTTCAAGAGCTATACAGAGAGAAATGCTATAGTTTTAACCGGAACTTAGCAAGGAAATAAACTAAAATATACATTTTAAACATATTAGAGCTGTCTTAATAAAGACAGTTTTTTTTGTCTGAATTTAGTTTATTGTGTTTAAAATGAACAAATAATTCATTATTTGTTCAGCTAACCATCACTTTAGCATATTATAATTTTTTTGAGGCAAGAAAGTATGGAAAAAAGCTCTTAATAAACAAAACGGAGGTGATATAGGATGAACCAGCCAAAACTCAGACATGAACTAAAGCATAGCATAAATTATGCTGACTACATTACCCTTCGTCGGAGACTTAAGTTAATTGCAAAACAAGATCCAAATGTAAATGAGAACGGAGAATACAAAATTAGGAGTCTATATTTTGATAATTTTAATAACAAAGCTCTGATGGAAAAAATAGATGGTATCAACAACCGTGAAAAATTCAGGATCAGGTACTACAATGATGATTACAATTATATAAAGTTGGAGAAAAAGAGCAAATCAAACGGTTTATGCTTTAAAAGGTCTGCCAAGTTATCAGTCCACCAATGCAATATGCTGATAGCAGGAGATCTTGATTGGATGAAATATTCTTCAGATCCGCTGATAATTGAGCTTTACTTTAAAATGCATTACCAGCAACTAAAGCCTAGAACGCTGGTAGATTATGTGAGAGAACCATATATATATGAGCCGGGAAATGTAAGAATAACCATTGATACTGAAATAAGGACAGGCCTCAATTCCAAGGAGCTCTTTAATAAGGACCTGCCAACTCTTAAAACAAATATCAAAGATCTTATAATATTAGAAGTCAAATATGATGAGTTTCTTCCAGGTATTATAAGAGATATCATACAGGTTGATAACAGAAGAAGTACAGCCTTTTCCAAATACGCAGAATGTAGGGTGTTTGGTTAACAACGGTAGATAAGTTTTAATAGATTATTGGAAGTAATAATTAAACTCAATAAAATTAATTTGGAGGAGTAACATGAATTTTAACGATATTTTTAAGTCAAACTTTATTGAAAAGGTAAGTTCTTTCTCTCCGCTGGACATGATTATTGCACTGGGACTTTCATTTGTACTTGGTCTTTTCATTTTCTATGTGTACAAAAAAACCTTTAACGGTGTAATGTACTCTGCAAGTTTTGGAGTCTCCTTAATGGCGATGACGCTGATTACAACGCTAATTATTTTAGCTGTGACTTCTAACGTAATACTCTCACTTGGTATGGTAGGTGCGTTATCAATAGTACGTTTCAGATCTGCAATAAAAGAACCCATGGATATAGCGTTCTTATTCTGGGCTATATCCGCAGGAATAGTAACGGGTGCAGGACTAATTCCTTTAGCAGTTTTTGGATCAGTCTTCATAGGTATAATAATGATTATATTTGTAAACAAAAAAAGTTCGGACAATCCGTATATACTTGTAATCAACTGCTCAAACGATAAGTCTGAGGAGTTGGTTATGCAAACAGTTAAAAAGAATGTCAGTAAATACATGGTAAAATCAAAAGCTGTTTCTTCGGGAGGAATTGAACTGACCGTTGAAGTTAGGCTTATAGATGCGACTACACAATTTGTAAACACTATATCTCAGCTTGAAGGAGTTTCAAATGCTGTTCTGGTAAGTTACAACGGCGACTATATGGCATAAAGAGGGAGGCTTAAATGATTACCAGTAAGAATATAAATATTTTTATCATAGGCATCCTGGTTTTTGCACTTATTTTTACCGGGATACTGGTCTTCTTTCCAAGTACAAGTGATAATGAGTCCATTTTCCCACAGCAAAAATATGTTTCTAATTTATTTGACAAAAATAAGGTTTCTACAATTGATATTAAAGTAGATGAAACAGAATGGAAAAAAATGCTGGACAGTGCCAAGGAGGAATATATATCCTGTGATGTAACAATTAACGGTACCACAGTGAAGTCGGTAGGTATCAGGCCAAAAGGCAACTCAAGCTTGTCTATGGTTGCAAGTTCTGATTCTGACAGATTCAGCTTTAAGTTTGAATTTGATCACTATATAGATGGTCAGAATTATCTGGGGCTTGATAAAATGGTAATAAACAACGTACAGTCCGACAACAGCTATATGAAGGACTATCTTTCATATGACCTGATGACCTTTATGGGAGTCAAAACGCCATTGTTTGCTTATACTGATGTTACTGTTAATGGGAAAAGCTGGGGCTTTTATATAGCCGTTGAAGCGCTTGAAGAGTCATTTGCAGAACGAAATTACGGATCAGATTATGGAATGCTGTATAAGCCGGAAAGTATGGAGATGGGTGGTGGAATAAAGGATTTTGTTCCAAATAGAAAAGTTGAAGGAAATGTCACAAATAAAGCAGGCGCAAATAATGCAGGGGCAAATACTGCAGGCACAAATAAAGCAGGCGCAAATGGTCAGAAGAACAACCAGCAAAATGGTCAGCAAAATAGCCAGAAAAATGGTCAGCAGAACAATCAGCAAAACAACCAACAAAGCAACCCGCAAGATGCTAACGCTAATGGTTTTGGGGGCAGAGGAGGAATGAAGGGCTTCGATGGAGGAGGATTCCCTGGTGGTGGCGGTTTTGGAGGCGGTTCCGGAGGAGGAACTGACCTGAAATATATAGATGATAAGATCAGTAGCTATTCGAACATTTTTGATAATAACGTGTTTAAGGCTACTGACAATGACTATATCAGAGTCATTAAAGCCATAAAAAATCTAAACTCAGGTACTGAACTCGAAAAATACATCGATGTGGATGCCACTTTAAGATACTTGGCCGCAAGCACTGTTCTTGTAAATTTAGATAGCTATTTTAGTAGTATGAAACATAACTATTACCTATATGAGGACGATGGCAAACTGACAATGTTGCCATGGGATTACAATCTGGCTTTTGGCGGTTTCCAGTCAGGCTCTGCTCAAGCTGCAGTGAATTTTCCAATAGATACGCCTGTGTCAGGCGTTGATATGTCGGAGAGGCCTATGCTCGCTAAGCTGCTTGAAGTAGATCAATATAAGGACAAGTACCATCAATACCTGCAGGAGATAGTAGATAATTATTTTAACAACGGAAGATACGAAAGTACAATTAATAATGTAAATACACTTATATCAGACTATGTAAAAAAAGATCCTTCTGCGTTCTGTACATTCGAACAATATTCAGCTGCGGTTTCAATGATGAAGGAATTTGGAAGACTTCGCGCGTTGAGTATTGACGGACAGCTAAAGGGTACTATACCCTCAACATCTGATGGACAGTCCAAAGCATCTGATAAACTAATAGACTCATCCTCAGTCAATCTTTCAACGATGGGCTCACAAGGCTTTGGCGGAGGAGGCTTGGGCGGAAACCGCCAAAACAGAAATGTGAATGGTGAATCCACCAACAATGCTCAACAGAACCCTCAGCAGCAGAATAATCAGACAACAAAGGATAATCAGAAATCCACTGGACCGCAAGAGGGAGCGATGCAACCGCCAGCTGGACAACAGCCTCCTGAAGGTTTCCAACCATCAGACGGAATGCAGCCTCCTGAAGGTTTCCAACCTCCGGACGGAATGCAGCTTCCCGAAGGCTTCCAACCTCCAGACAGAATGCAGCAGGGAGGAAACAGTCAGGCGGGAAATAATCAGGGAATGCTAAATCTGTTAATTATAGGCGGCAGTACATTGTTTTTATTGGCAGGTTTGATTTTTGTAATTAGGTATAGAAGAAAAAAATATGTTAAAGTATAGTACCTGAGAAAAATTGCTTATTTAAATAAATGAAGTTTGTTCAGATATTTAAGTTCTTTATTTGGGTAATAATGACCATAGCGAGGAAAAAAGACTCCTACATGATAGAAGGGGTCTTTTTTCGGTGATTATTTGACACATAAATACCTTTTTAGTATAGTTAAGGTAATTAATCTGGCTTCAAGAGAAGGCGGACAGGTTCAAATTATTTTCGGAGGATAAATAAAAGTGTTTACCAGGATACTATTGCTTATAGTTCTTGTATTCTTAAATGCATTCTTTTCAGGGGCGGAAATAGCCCTTATTTCATTAAATGATAAACTAATAAAGAAACAGGCTGATGAAGGCAACAAAAAAGCGAAGCAGCTTCATAACTTTCTCAGCGAGCCAAGCCGGTTTCTAGCTACCATTCAGATAGGAATAACTTTTGCAGGATTTTTTGCCAGTGCCTTTGCTGCTGAGAGTTTTGTTGATGATCTGGCCGCCTGGGCTGTAAAAATAGAAATTCCTTTGGGTGAGGCGCTTATCCGTACAATTTCACTTGTCCTTATAACAATAGTTCTATCTTATTTTACTTTGGTTTTCGGTGAATTAATTCCAAAGAGGGTGGCAATGCAGAAAGCGGATTTAATATCCAGAATGGCTGTGGGACCTCTCACCTTTTTATCGAGAATAACCAACCCCTTCGTTAAGTTTCTAACCGCTTCAACCAATTTCTTTATTAAGCTCTTTGGGGGGAACCCTTCGGCTGACGACGATGAACGGGTAACAGAGGAAGAGATCCGGATGATGATGGAGGTAGGAGAAGAAAAGGGAGTAATTCAGGATACAGAGAAAGAAATGATTGACAACATCTTTGAATTTGATAACAAGCATGTATCCGAGATAATGACTCATAGGACCAAAATTGTCGGTATATCTGTAGATTCAGATCTGGAATATGCTTTGTACATAATGAACAAGGATAAGTACACGAGAGTTCCTGTATATAAGGAAAATATTGATGACATTGTAGGCATACTCCATGTGAAGGATCTGATTCAATATATGTTGAGTCCTGATAAATCCTTTAATCTTCAGAATATAATAAGGGCACCCTATATGGTACCTAAATCGAAAAGAACTGATGAACTTTTTAGGGAGATGCAGAAGAACAAATTGCATATGGCTGTAGTTATAGATGATTATGGCGGTACAGCAGGTATAGTTACTATGGAAAACCTGTTGGAGGAAATAGTGGGGAACATATTTGACGAATACGATATTGAACACAAGGATGTGGAGTATCTTGAAAACGATACGTACGTTTTTGAAGGTTCAATAAGTCTGGATAAGGCTGCAGAAGTATTGGAGGAAGCTCTTCCGGTAGATGATTTTATGACATTGAGCGGTTTTATTATGGATCTTCTGGGCAGAATCCCCAAAGAGGGTGAAAATCCAGAGGTTGAATACCAAAATATAATTTTCAAGGTAGCCGAGCTAGAGGGAAAAAGAATAGAAAAAATAGTGGCAAGGAAAAAAATAGCAGTGACAGTTGCTGAAGAATCAGCAAGTTAAAAAGTATTAGTATTTAAAATTAAATAAAACAAAAACTAAACCTGCAACGGGAAAATTCCTGTTGCAGGTTTTTGCTAATATAAGAATATAGTAGATAAAGTTAATTTAATAGAAAATTAAGAATAAAATCGTAATATTAATAATATTAATTAATTAGTTGTAAATATTAATAATCTGATTAAAAATATTTAAACAAAAGTGTTGACAATTTTTGATAAAGGGAATATTATATAACTG
>JAEWOH010000076.1 GCA_023460955.1 Bacillota bacterium
ACTGTACTCTAAAACACCTTAAACAACCTAAAGAACCTTAAGTAACTTAAGTGTGATCTAGTGTATATTGGAGATTATCTCACGGATAATATTTGGAAAACAATGCACCTTTTTATTTGACGCTTACGTTTGAGGCAGTATTTCTGTATAATAACTTTACTTATCCTTGAGGCCTTTAGCCTTCATGTTAATAGCATGAAGGTGAAGGCTTGTTTCATTTTATCAAGAATATTACGTAATGACTTTTGCGTTGAGTATAACAACTCAAGGCTTTCTTTGTTTCTTGTAACACTAGTCAGATAGTTATACATTTTTTAAGTCATTAAGCTTTTAAAGTTAAGGCTTTTTCTATTAAGCTTGAATTCAAAACTATTGTTCATATTGTTACTTTGGTATTGGATTTACTTAAAAGACAAGTTAATGTTTATATCAAATATTTCCCATAAAATATAAAATTGAATCCTATAATTTATAGGGCTTTATACTAAGTAAATCGATTAAAAATTCCGAGTTATTACTAATAGTATTTCCCAAAAATTATGGGACAAATAAGTTTAGAAAAATATAACAAATATATGTGAACAACGGCAAACGCCTATATCTGACCTATTTCCAAATTATATAGTCTTAATTTTCAACATTTATGCCAATTATATTTTAGTATTGAAATCTAAATTTGTTGATAATTACAAAAATATATGATAACATAAAATTTACCAGAACGAACAAAACAATACATATAATACAAAAATAAAACATAAAGTCAAAAAAGCACATATTTAACTGAAATAGCAATATTGTCGGTCTAATAATATATTTGCGAGGTGAATTATGTTAAAAGTTGCGCAGAAGGAACTAGAAGATATTCTTCTTGAAGAAGGAATAATTAGTATATCTCAGCTCAAAGAAGCATTGAGACTTAATGTATCTTTAAATAAACCGATTTTGGATATTTTACTAGAGCAAAATATGATAACTCCAAGGGAGGCAGTGTTTGCTAATGCAAAAAGGTTTGATTCCGAATATGTTGATTTGTCCGCTTTTGAGTTAGAAGATAGAAATGTACCTAAGATTATTAGAGAAGAGATTGCTAGAAAATATTGTGTAATACCTTATAAGCTAGAAGATAATGTACTTTATGTAGCGATGAAAGATACCAATGATTTGTATGCTCTTGATGATATAACCATGTCAACAAAATATCAGGTAAAACCTGTTGTGAGCTACGAGGAAGATATCAAAGATTTTATAAATAAAATATACATAAAAGATGTTAGAGATGAGGAAGAAAAACTTTTAAAAGACTTAAAACTATCTGAAGAAGAATTAGAAGAGCTTGATTCAGCAAAAATTCAAATGATATTAGATGCCCAGAATCAAAACAACTCACCAATCTTTAACAAAAAGTTGGGTGAACTTTTTGTTAACAGTGGTCTTTTGACACCAGAAAAAGTTGAGGAATCTCTCAAACTTCAAGCATTAAAGGGTGGCAAGATTGGATCGATACTTGTTAATGAGGGTTTAATAAAAGAGGATATACTTTATAAGTTTTTAGAGGTGCAACTTAAGGTCAATTACATAGATTTACGAGAGGTTGAAATCCCCCCGGAGGTTATAGGTCTGTTAAAAGAAAATATTACAAGGAGATATAACCTGATTCCGGTGGAACGGGATGGAGATATCCTGAAAGTTGCAATGACAGATCCTGTAGATGTTTTTGCGTTAGATGATTTACGTCTGTCAACAGGTATGGAAATAGTACCTCTACTTGCAAATGAAGAATATATTATTGAGAAACTAAATGATTATTATAATAAGAAAGCTAAAGAACAAGAAGTTAAGGATGCTGTCACCGAGACAGGAGTTAATATCTCTCCAAGCAGTACTGTTAATATTACAGATTTTGATGAGGAAATTAAAAAGGTTAATGAAGAGATTGCAATTGAGATAAATCTCGAACAGCAGGAAGAAGAGTTAAATGATATAAGTGATGTTTCAAATGCTCCTATTGTTAAAATGGTTAATATTATTTTTCAAAAAGCAATTTCACAGCGTGCCAGCGATATCCATATCGAACCAAACGAGGATTGCATAGTAATTCGATATAGAATAGATGGTCAGCTGGTAGAGGTAATGAAACATGACAAGAAGATATTGTCTTCACTGGTTGCACGTATAAAAATAATAAGTTCTTTAAATATTGCGGAAAAGAGGATACCTCAGGACGGGAGAATCACCATAGCTGTTAATAAAAAGAATTATGATATGCGTGTATCTATTCTGCCTACAGTTCATGGTGAAAAGGTTGTTATCAGAATAGCCGATAAGGAAGCCTTCAACGTATCTAAGAAAGATTTGGGATTATTTGATGATGACATGGACAAGTTTAACAATATAATGGATAACCCTCATGGTATTGTACTGGTAACAGGGCCAACCGGAAGCGGTAAGTCAACAACGTTATATACCGCATTACGTGAACTCAGTAAGCCAAATGTAAATATTCTGACAGTTGAGGATCCTGTTGAGTGCACAATTAAAGGTATAAATCAGGTTCAAGTTAATCCAAAAGCTGGTCTTAGCTTCGGATCGGCATTAAGAGCCTTCCTCAGACAGGATCCCGATATTATAATGGTGGGTGAGATCAGAGATTCTGAAACTGCAGAAATAGCAACAAGAGCAGCTATCACGGGTCACCTGGTACTAAGTACGTTGCATACTAATGATGCTGCAAGTTCTATTACAAGAATGATTGATATGGGAATTGAACCATTTGTAATATCATCCTCCATAGTAGGTGTTATAGCCCAAAGACTTGTAAGACGCCTCTGCCCGGTATGTAAATCCGAGCATGTTCTAGATGAGAATGAAAAGCTTATGCTGAAAATTGATCATGATGAGGTTATAAAAATTTATACTGCAAAGGGCTGCAGTTCATGTAACAACTCCGGATACAAAGGAAGAATAGCAATATATGAAATAATGAATATTACCAGAAAGCATAGAGAACTAATTGCTAAGAATGTAACGGCTGATACATTGAAGGAGTTGTCTGTAAGCTTAGGTATGAATACATTAAGAGATAGCTGCATCAGGCTTGTAAGAAATGGTACAACCTCACTGGACGAGATGGTTCGAGTCACATATAGTAAGGATTAATAAAGTACCAAGAAATAAACATTGAGCAGGTGATGCTATATGGAGTTAGATGAGATACTTAGCGAGGGCTATGAGAAAAAAGCCTCGGACGTTCACATTACAGCGGGTTTTCCAATAACTTTCAGGATTAACGGCGAGCTTATAAACAAGGACGAAAATAATCTGACCTCTGAAGATTGTGAGAAGCTTGCGAGACAGTGTTTGGGTGAAAAGAATTTTAGCATTTTTGTAATTCAGAGAGAAATGGATCTTTCATATACAATACCAGGAGTAGGAAGATTCAGAGTAAATGTATATAAGCAGAGAGGCTCCACAGCTATAGTATTTAGAATAATATCTCATTCTGTTCCAGGAATTGAGACATTGGGATTGCCGGATATAGTATACCAGTTTGCAATGAAGCAAAGAGGACTGATACTTGTTACAGGGCCAACCGGCAGCGGAAAATCAACAACACTGGCTGCAATGATTAATTACATAAATGCTAACAGAAAATGCCACATAATAACAATTGAGGATCCAATAGAATACATGCATAGGCATAAGAAGAGTATTGTTAACCAGAGAGAAATAGGTAATGATACCAGTTCATATACCTATGCATTACGGTCAGCATTAAGAGAAGATCCTGATGTTATATTGATAGGAGAAATGAGAGATCTCGAAACAATTTCTATAGCTTTGACGGCCGCTGAAACAGGTCATTTAGTATTTTCAACTCTTCACACAGTTGGTGCTGCAAAAACTATAGACAGGATAGTGGATGTATTTCCTCCTCACCAGCAATCGCAAATAAGAAATCAAATGTCTACGGTGCTTCAGGGTATAATATCACAGCAACTGATTGCAAATGTTGATGGGCTGGGACGTTCAGTGGCAACAGAGGTCATGACCCTGACCGCAGCAACCTCAAATCTGATCAGGGAGGCAAAAACTCCTCAGATAAACAGTTGTATATATAATGGAGGACAATATGGAATGCATTCGATGGATACCAGTATTGCCCAATTATATAAAAATAAAAAGATAAGTTATGAATCAGCATGCCAGTGTGCAATTGATATAGATAATATAAAAAAGATATTGATATAACCAATTTGTTAGGGGGGGAAGAACAATGGCATTTACATTTTTCAATAACTACTTTTTGACTATTGACATTGGATTCAGATTGATCAAGATATTACAGGTGAGAAAAAAAGAAAATGACACTATCGAGGTCGTTAATTTCGGAATAGGTAATACTCCGAAGGATTGTATTAAAAATGGTGCAATTAAGGACAAAGCTCGTGTTATTGAGGAAATTAAAAAGGTTATGCAGGAAAACAACATAACTGCAAAAGAGGCAAAAATTGTAATGTCAGGTACAAACATTATAACTCGAATAATAATGATTGATGAAGTGCCTGAAAGTGCAATAGAAGATAAGGTTATGACGGAAATTGAAAGCTTTATGCCCATTAATCTTGATGAACACCGGGTAGATTTTAAAATTCTGGATCACGTATTTGATGGCGGTAAAAAGAAAATAAGAGTATTTGTAACAGCCGTCAAAAAAAGCATTATTAATAGTTATGTTGAAATATTGAATAGTCTGGGTTTGAAACCAGTGTCTGTTGACACCCCGGCCAACAGTGTTTCCAAACTGTTCAATAAAGAAATAAAGCTAAAAGAAAGTGATTTAAAAGCCCGTCAGCGGAATCAACGGTTTGATTCGGGTGCAATTGCAGTGCTCGACTTCGGTTCTGAAACCACCATTGTTAACATACTTAGAAACAAGGTAATTGAATTTAATAGAGTTATTCTTATAGGTAGCAGTAATATAGATAAAGCCATCTTTGAGAACATAATCGTAGATAAATTAAAAGCTGATTTTGCCGAACAGTATAAAAAGAAATACGGAATCATTCTTCGCAGGGATTTTAATAATGATCTGGAATGGAACTGTGGAGAGACATCCAAAGCTGTTGTAAATGAGATAATTAAAAACATTAATATCTGTTTCGACTTTTATACAAATCGCTGTGGTGGT
Source organism: Bacillota bacterium (assembly GCA_023460955.1). GTDB lineage: Bacteria > Bacillota > Clostridia > Acetivibrionales > DSM-1351 > Ruminiclostridium. The sequence goes on from JAEWOH010000076.1 coordinate 5,192, forward strand.
GAAAAGATAAGTAAGATAGTTCTTGCGGGGGGAGGTTCTCAACTACCTCATTTGAGGGAGTATCTGGAGGATATTTTCAAGCTGCCCTGCTATTCAACAAACTCTATAGATATTGATGGCGTAGATTTCTCTGAAAACCTTGATGTCCATAGGATTAATTATCTGATAAACGCTCTGGGGATAGCACTATAGCATAGGACAACAATTCAAGATTAGTTTATCAGGGAGGCACCTATGCCGTTATATGAGTATAAAGCAAAAAACGCTGAAGACAAGATTTTTGAAGGAAAGAATAAGTTCAGCAGCAAAGAGAGCTTGGCTGAACAGCTGGAGCAAAGAGGCTATACACTAGTAGAGGTAAAAGAGCTGAATGCCTTTACAGATATATCTCAGATTGGGATATTTAAAAAGAAAGTTAAAGTCAAGGATCTCGCTATTTTATGCAGACAATTTTCAATAATACTGGAGGCAGGGGTGCCTATTGCAACAGCTCTGGATGTGCTCCGTGAGCAAACCACAAACCCAACCCTTAAAGAATGTGTTTCCGATATCTATGAGGATATACAGAAGGGTATTGCACTTTCGGTTTCTATGAAAAAGCATACAGGAATTTTTCCAGAAATACTCATTTATATGGTTGAAGCCGGTGAACTAAGCGGTATGTTGGACAAGACCTTCAAAAGGATGGCTGAGCATTTTGAAAAAGAAAACAGGCTGCATCATAAAATAAAAAGTGCCATGACATATCCTGTAATCGTTTTAACAGTTGCAGTCGCAGTAATATTTATTTTAATGATTAAAGTGGTTCCTGCATTTTCAGATATATTAAACAGTTTTAATGTTGAAATGCCTGTGTTTACTAAGGTTTTAATTCAGATTAGCAGTTTTTTTAAGAGCTTTTGGTGGCTCTTGCTAGGTATCATAACTGCAATAGTTATAGGATTAGGCCGCTTCCGTAAATCGGATTCAGGCAGAAGGTTCTTCGGTAATCTGGCAATAAAGCTCCCAATACTGAAGAATGTAACAAAAAATATTATTACTGCCCGCTTTGCAAGAACTATGGGGACACTGATGGCGTCAGGAGTCTTGATAATACAGTCCCTTGAGGTTGTTCAGAAGCTCTTGGGCAATAAAATTATTGAAGAAAAAATAGCTGTAGTCATTGAAGATATAAAGCAGGGCAAAGGACTTACCCAGCCACTTGCTGCCATGAAATACTTCTCACCGATGATGGTATCAATGATTCGAATTGGAGAAGAGTCCGGAAATCTGGACTATTCCCTTGACAAATCAGCAGACTTCTTTGATGAGGAGGTTGAGACCTCAATACAGCAGCTTACATCCTTAGTCGAACCAATAATCGTAATATTTCTCGCCATAATCGTCGCATTTGTAATACTTAGCGTCCTCTATCCAATGCTGAGTATATATCAAAATATGTCAGCGTAAAAGAAAATTAGCTGACAAGAATTGATAATCCATGTTTTTCATTGATGCTAAAAGTCTGGTTATAGTAATAAAAGCATTGGACTATGTCCAAGTTGCTTATTAATAGCAAATTAATTTTAGAGGAGGAATTAAATTATGAGTAACTTAGAATCTATTGAAGAAACTGAATTAGAGGAGGGAGGGAAAACAAAAAAAATTATGAATAAAAAGCTATTAAAGAATCAAAAAGGTTTCTCACTGGTCGAGCTTTTGATAGTTATTGCTATAATGGGTGTACTTGCGGTTATAGCCTTTAATATGTTTAGCGGAGTTCTTGTAAACAGCAAAAAAAGAGCTGACGATCAGCAAGCTAAAAGAATAGCAGATGCTATACTAACATATTGTGTAGATTCTAATGACTGGAAGCTGGAGAAAGCTTATACAGATTCAGCTCATACCACAGCAGCAAATTTAAAAGCCAAGACACCGACGCAAATTATTCAAACATTAATGGAGCCTGTATACAATAGTGAGGGCAGTGAATTTGGACCATATTTTACAAAAAAAGACCCGGAAAAAGATGCCGACGAAGCTCCAAATGATGCCGCCTACAATCCGCAATGGAATACTACCGGAGGATATGTAGGGTGGAAAATTACCGTGTACCCTAAGGCTCAAACTGTAAAATGCGAACCAACAAAATCAGCAGAAGCAGTTGTATCTGTTTCAACAACATATTAATTAATTGATACTAAAATTAATATCAAGTATAAAAGACTGTATATTATCGCAATTACATAAATTATAAAGCTGGTTTTCAGCCAGCTTTATAATTTAATCCTTTTTCAGAAGCTGGTGTAAATATGAAAAAGACAAAAAACCACGGCTTCGCGCTCGTGGAACTGCTACTGGGGTTAGCGTTAATTGCAATTGTACTTCCGCTTGTTTTTCAATTATATATCTTTGGACAGGAAACCTTTTCCTATGGTACCAGACTTGCTGAGCAGCAATATGCTGTAACTAATGTGCTGCAGCACATCAGGGGAGATGTGCAAAAAGCTGCATATGTTTATTATAAAGGCGAGAATGAGAATTTGGCAATTGTGCATGCAGCCAAAAGCTCGTTGATAAAGCTGGGCTATTATAGTGCCAGTGCTGGAGGCCCAGTACCGGATAAGTGCGTATATTGGAGATTTTACTGTGAGGCCGACGGTCAGGAGTGTACTCTCCAAAAGACAGAAGAGATGGACTTCAGCGCTCCTGCACCTGGCGATGACCAGTTCTATACAGTAGTAAAGGGACTTGATACAGCAGCATGCAATTTTTACCTTTCGGAATCAGATGGTAATGATTATATGCTTAGAATTAGTATTAAGCCTATAGAAACAAATACAGGCAGAATGACATCGCACAATGTTAAAGAGGCAATAATTACAGAAATATCTGTTTTATATAAGGAACTAAAAGTAGATTAATAATGGAGGCAGTTATGAGGGATATAAATTTGATGCCGGAGGATATAAAGCTCAATCCTCCACCAAAGCCAGAAGTAGCAAAAAGCAGTAATAAATTACTTCTTTCTGTACTAATTTTGATATTGGCTCTTATTTTTATTGCAGGAACTCTCGTTAGCCCCAAAATATATGTAAAGCTGCTTCAGACGCAATCTGCTAAATTACAGGCCGAAATTGCAAGTAGTAAATACGCTGATGTTAGGGCTGTTGACAGTCAGATAGCAGAGATTCAGGGCACAATTGACAAAAAGAAGGATGTAATTGATAGCATAAATACCGGAATGTCTGCATCGGATGTCATAAATTATGCAGAAGAGGCTCTCCCGGAGGGAGTTTCATATACAGATATACAATACTCTGAAAAAAAGCTAGTTATAAAGGGTAATTCTAAGGATAGAACAGCTGTAGCAGAATACATAGTAAATCTGAACAGACTTGATATTTTTTCCGGATTTCTTTCTAATGTAACCTATAGATATGGAAACAAAGATATACTCCTACAGTTTCAGATAGAATTATCCAAGCCTGGAAAAGAGGTATAAAAATGAATTTCAAGCTGAAAAAGAACGAAATAGTGCTCTTATCTGTTTTAGGTATATTGTTGTATATTTTTTTATTTTATAAATTTATTTGGGTACCTGTAGTGCCTGAGATAATGGATCAGAAGGACAGAATAGCAGAATTGACATTATCCAGGGACAAGCTTAATCAGGAACTTCAAAACCTAGATAACAAAAAGCTGGTGCTTATCTCGAAACAAGCTGGAAATGAAAGACTTGAAGGATATCTGAACAATGAGGCAAATGTATCTGACTGCTTAGATTATATGGGTAAGCTTTCCGGTATTGTTGGGGATGGTATTAAGGAAGTAAATATTGGCACGCCGGAAAAGAAAGAGGTAAACAGTTCACAGTATTATGAAATAAAAATTAACTACTCAATCGAATTAGAAATTGACAAGTTCAAGGACATGCTTAGTTATATTGAAAACAGCTCAAAAATAATGAAGATCAGTAGATTCGATATAAAGAGTAATAAAACAGAGGAGAATCAGAACACTGGTATTAATACTCCCGTTTCAGATAGTGATAAATACAAAGCAGATATTACGCTGATAATGTATGCACTTGATCTGGAAGCCGCAGACAGACTATATGAGTATGGAAGACACAAATTTAACCGTTATGAATATGGTAACGGTTCTGAGGGATCAGATGCTCAAGGAACACCGGAAACCGCCGGCGTCCCGACGGGAGGAGCGACAGATTCTAATACTGGTAATACAAACGACTTTCAAGTTAATTACAACAGTTTTCTTATGGCAGGAGACAATTTCAAGCTGCGGGGCTTTGATAAAGATGAAGAGCGGCTGGACTTAAAAACAAATGAATTTATTACTATGGAACTTAATATTAACGGAAACACCTATAATATAAAAGCTGAAGACAGTAAGGGTAAAAAATATGGTATTTCCGGTGCCGTTCCAAACCGAGACCTTAATATGCTGATTAATGTTATTCTTTCACAGATTGAGGAGAATAAGAATATTGGACTTAAAATTAAGGTTATAAACAACTCTGGGAACAAGTTAAATATTATTTTAAATGATGCATCCGGAAGAGCAACTGTAACAGACAGGCAGGGAACAGAAATCCGTGACAAAAATGAGCAGGAAAAAGTTTATATCAAGTAAACAGGATGTGTTTATGAAGAATATTTTAAGAAATAGAAAAGGAAGTACAGTGACTGAGGTCTTAATGGCATTAGCAGTTTTAGGCATTATTTCAATTCCATTAATAGCTGTTTTCTCAAACTCCATTTTTATGACACGTTTGACAAAGGAGCAGATGGAAGTTAATTCAGTAATGCAAATCATTAAGAACGAAGTAGTCCAATCAATTAAAAATTCTAGAAATCTGACTGATGTTGACGATTCTCCTGTAAATCTTTCACCCAAAGCATCACCTAGAGATTCTGTTTATGATGCCGTCGGGAATAGCACCAATTATTTAAAGATTGAAAATGGAAATCTTCAGGGCAGATATGTGTATAAAGTGCTTAACAACGGTATCAATCCAACTGATTCAGGCAATATCGCAAATACGGTTAAATTGCAGATAAAAATTTATACAAGTAATTATAAATTTATTAAAGAGCTGATAATTGATGTTTCATATGACCTATAAACTGAGAAACAACTCCTATAATAAATTAACGAAGTGAGGTGAAGAACCATTATGTTTATAAATAAAGTTAGGCAACAAAAAGGCTCAGTCATGCCTACCGTTATAATGGTTCTTGCAATACTTATAATTTTAGGCATAGCCTTGATGGAAACCTCCATTGCAGGGCTTAAGGCAATAAAGCATGATGGAACAGCCGAGGAGGCATACATTGCAGCACAGTCTGCTATAGAGGAGAGCTTTGCCTACATTAAAAATTTTTGTGCTAAACGGGAAAATATAGAGGGATTAGTATGCGATGATAAAGCCACATACGCTGAATCTGTTGTCAATACAATAATTGTACCTAAGTTAAGAGAAATGGTTAATAACAAATACCATATTTCCCCCACAAAAACAATTCTTAAAATTGAACTATCTTCATCGCATACGGCTGATGTTGAAATAACCGACATAAAGTACCTGAAGTATGAGCCCGTTCTCAGTAATAGTGAGAAAATCATTGTAACAATTGGAATTTGGGCCAAAGCAGACTATGAGGGCGAAGGCGGAAAGGTATTAAATAAAACAGTGTTTTCCCGTGAAAACATAGAAGTTTTTATTCCGTTAAAGTTCAAGTTAAATGCAGCTATTTACTCCATAGGCGATGTAATGGTTGACAATATAGATGCACTAGTAGAGGGTGATGTTGTGGCATTTGGCACAGCTCCTGAGAAAACTAATCAAATTGAGCAGTATTATTATGGTGGAATATATGCAAAGAACAGGGGTAATTTATCAATTAAAGGGAATGCCTACTCAAGGGGGCTTATCAGGACAGGGATTTATTCAAATACTAGCCCTGTTTCTGACCCTAGCAAAATATACATCACAAAGGATGCTGTAGCTAACGGACTCCATATTTTTGGGAAAGGTCAAAAGATTATAGTTGGACGGAATGCCTATACCTTTGATGATCTGGAAATGAATGGAGAGGACTCGGTCATCGCTATAAACGGAAGTTATCTGGGACTTTCTAATGGTGGAGCTGCAGCCTCACAGCATGACCAGAGCAGCGCAATCGTAAACAGTGCCATCATTCATCACTCAGGTTCTGATGATGCCTTAAAATCCAGGATTGTTATAAATGGAGATGTAATAGTTAATGGCGGAACCTTCAGAGTTGATCCGGCAGGACATGTTCCGGTTAATATGCCGCAGATCGAGGATGCATCTGTTGTATCAGAAAGATTCAATTACTTACCTATGTATAAACTGTACATGAATGAAACTGGCTTTGGTGATTTGACTTTTCCTACATATCATCAATGGCTGTACGGCAATAAAGGTGATGCCAAAGGCTTTGCAAACCTCATGCAGTGCTGGTTGAAACGAGACTATAATAGTGACGCCGCAATACAGGCATGGGTAAGTCAAATCGATTTAGCTAGGGGAGTTGGTGTAAACGACTCTGACAAGTTTGATTCGGCTGCTTCTGGTATCGATACCACAAAGATATCAGGTTTCTGTCGCTTTGAAATGGCAGCAAATGACAGAGTGTATTTTATGAGACGGCTAAACTATGATTCCTCAGATAGTACTATTGACATATCCCGTATCAGATTTTTAAATGACAACCACTTTGAACTTGATAATGTATCACCGCCTGCTAGTGGATGGAGCTCCTTCTGGGACATACCAGCAACTATAGTTGATGATGTAGGCTGGAGAGACCACGCTGAAGATTATTTGCCAGCAAAGCTTAATATTATAAGTGATAAGTTGATCAATTTAACAGAGACATTTGCTCATAGAGAGTATGATTATGGGACCTCTACCATAAAAAACACATTAAAAGGGGATGACAATGTTACCTCCTCCCATAATCTGTTTATGGATATCAAACAAAAGCTGCTGGCAAAATATCGGGGTGACTCAGGTAACGCTGATATAGATAAATATATTTTTAACTTTGAAGGCGAGGAAGCTGGGACCATTGATATAAACGATAGGTTGGGTGGAAGAATTGAATCCGGCTCAACAATATCAACGGACGATTATTTTATTTTTATCAATACTAACCCTTCTATAAAGTTGAAGGTTACAGGGAAGGTCAATGGAATTATTTTCAGCGTAGGAAGAGTTGAGCTTGAAAATTCAGCAGAGGTATCAGGAGCTATTTTAGCGGCAGGCAACACCTCTACCATAGACCTTGGAGTTAATTACGTTTTAAATAATAAATCTTCTGCTGACCTGGAAACTGACATAAATGGAGTGGATTCATACTTTCTCCCTCAGGTTTATGGAAATGGAGAAAATCTAGACAGATTAAATGACGGAAGTTATGCCGGAGTTCTATTCAGAGAGCCATCTAGTGATGTTGTTGGTTCATCTGCAAAGGTGGTTTTTAGTGGAAGGGACATACTGCTTGGTGCCTTTTCAGGGCAAGGAATTGAACTGGATTCAATATTTTGACTTTATGGGGTGAACTAAATGAAAAAGGATATTTTGGCAACCGTTGCCGGATTGGTAATGACTGTGGTAATCTTGGCTGGTTGTAGTACCGGAGTGATGACCCAGTCACAGGCAGGAGCTCAGACAATTGAAAAGAAGCCTGCTGTGTCACAATTTGTAAGCAATGAGGATGACAAGAAAATAAAGCAGCTCATATCAGATTATTTTGTAAAAATGTATGCTGTATCGGTTGAGGATTATCAAAAGAACTCGGAGCTGGGAAATATTCCTGATAATTTGAAATCTTTTGTTGCAAAACGTACAATAGAAGAAGGAAACAACAATATTGAGGTTGGTCTGAACTTCCCAAGATATGTTGAAATCAATGGTTGCACTATGATTTCCTACACCCCCATAATGAAACTTGAGGATAAGACTAAACCGGATATTGAAGCAACCTATATAGAAGAAAACAATGAAACTTTATTATATTTTGTAAAAATGAGTTTAAAGGCCCAATGTATCACCGACGAATTATTTGAAGCAAACTATACCTTAAATGAAAAAACAAATACATATGAAAAAAAAGCTGACATTGAAAAAAGCAAGGTTGATTCCTTCCCAATTCAGACAAGATATGATGTGGAACTGATAAAAGAGGGGGAGGACTATAAAATATTACGTGCAGTAGAATCAACCTACAAACAAAGTGTTAGAAGCAGATTATACAGGTATAATAACGACTTTGTAAATCGCCTCGATTACTTAAATCTTCAAAAAAATGGTGAGAATTACGTTAATAAGGATGACGGTGCTGTTTATGACAAGGAAAAAGCAATAATCCTTGAGTTCTTTGAAGATATTATTAATCTGGACACCGGGCGGCGTGCCCTATTAAGTGCAAGTTGGGATAAGGGCTTAACAGAGTTTAAGAGTTTAGTCGATACTATAGGAATAACAAAGAATAAAGATAAAAAGGAAATTGTAACTTTTGATTCTGACTATAAAAACAAATTCCCAAAAAAGGCCTTACTACTGCAGAATGATATTTACCGTATACAGCCCACCGGCAATTTTGCAGACGACTGCAGTATAAAGCTGCATCCGGCATATTCGGAGAAAAAGAAGTGGTATATAATCACTTTTAATGCAGGATTGACAAAGACTAATTCAGCCCCGGGCAGCAGCAAACAGTATAATTTCGACTATTTGGTAAGGTTAGCAGAAAATAATAAGGAAATTACAGTTGAAAGCATGCAGCTTAATTGTATGAACTCCCTAGAGGAACAGGGAGAAGAGTCTGCACAGAAAGGACAACCCCCACAGGCCGAGCAACCTGTACCGGCCTCCACATCTGCAGTAGATATTCAGTAATAGAAATATAGGAACCGTAATCAGTTAACTTTGATTTGCTGTTCTTGGCATATATTTACCCACCTGGATAGGTGTAATATTCAGTTTTATTTTTAGGGAGGTATATACATGTATACTCAATTATCAAGAACCAAAAAAGGTCTCTGTTTACTAATGACAATAATACTAATTGTAACATTAACGCTTCCACCCTATGCTACATCTACCGAAGCGGCTGACAGTGAAGCCGGCAGTATTATCAGAATACTTGAAATCCAGCCGACCACAGCATTTGATATCACAGATACTATGAAATCATCGCTGGGTACATTTCTGGGTAAGGAAATAGAGATAACTAAAATGCCCATGCCTTTATTTATCTCAAAAGCAGAGGAAGTTAATGGCTTATATGATATAGTCTATATTGGTAACAATACATCTACAACAGATACTTATAACAAATATTATAATGGAAATGTTTATAGCAGATTTGGTCCTCAGGTTAATAATAACTGCAATGTTTCTACTTCTGTAAGCGGCAATAAGGAGTTTTATAGTGGTAATGATATTTCTGATATTGCCTCTAAAAAGATTGAAAGTGTTATAAAGTCAGGTCAGCTTGTTATATTTGATAATGGGATATTTGATTATAGCAAGAGAGACACCAAGCTTTATAAAAACTTTATTATCTATAAGGATAATTCAGTATATGCAAACTTTAAGGCTGGAACAACTTCAAACCTGCTGAATAATCTGAAGCTATATAAAACGGAATCAGTTAGAAAGAGGCCTTTGCTCAGCATCACGCAAAAGCCTGCCGAATACAATGGAAGTAATATTGCAGAAAATAACGGACTGATAAGCTTTGCAATGAATCTACACAATAACAATGGATCACAGCCCATGAAGGTATGTCTCTTTATAGATAAAAACGGAGACGGGGTTTTTAAAAGTGATGAAATAGCACAGACAAATGACGATGTAGGAAATGCTGAAAATTATTCAATTAATTATTTACTGCCTAATAGATATACAGGACTGGTACCCTGGAAGATAGAGGTTACCGACAATTACGGAGCAAAATCTTATGAAACAGGTTTTTCAGCCTTTAAAGGTGAAGAACTACAGATTAGGGTACTGCAGCTGTTACCGAATAACAGCGATAATTATGCTACATTAAAGTTGAGTTCTCTGAGTAACTACAATGGTCAGAATCTTCTGTATAAACAAGGAGAATACAATATTGTTATTACTGAGATGAAGATTAGTGACTTTAATACTAATTATGGTAATTCGGTTAATGGTAAACCAACAACTTTAAACGGTAATTATGATATGGTAATATTCGGATTTGATGATGCTTATGTAGGGGACTTAAGTGGAAGGGCATTAAATGATATAAAGGCTTTCGCTGATTCCGGACAGGCTATTATGTTTACACATGATACCATAGGCTTCAGAAGCAGCAATCTTACAACTGCCTTTAAAGACAGACTGGGAATGAATGCCTTTGCAACAGACTCTGCCAAGCCATCTGGAATTACTGTATCAACCGGTATGACAAGGCTTGCATTATTGAATGCAAATGGAGATTCTCGTTTTCCTGATACTGTTCTGACCAGCAAGATTAATGAAAGTAACCTGACAAAGTATCCATTCATACTCGGGGAAATACAGGTATCGCCTACTCATCTTCAGTATATACGTCTTAACCCTGAAGATTCGGATATTGTAACAGCATTTACATATAGAAATGAATATCGGTACAATCATGGAAGCAGAACAGCAACCCTGATAACTTCTCCGGCTAAAATTGCGGAGGATAAGTATCACGAATACGATGGTATGAATGATTACTATACATACTTCAAAGGAAACCTGACATTCTCAGGTACAGGACATAGCCCCATTAAGTCTCTTGATGAACTGAAAATGTTTGTTAATACCATGCTTAAGGCATCAGTCGGGGCAAATCATGCTCCATCAGTTGAAATAATTGGATTGAATGACGGTCAGGATATAGCCAATACGCTTAAAACACTTAACTTCAGCGTTAAGGCAAATGACCCGGATATAGATGACGATTACCTCAATTGTGTAATATATATAGATAATGATAATGACGGAGTATATGAATCAGGCGAAAGCAAGGTTGTCTTTGATGGCGCAAACGCTTTAAAGAACAGCGTTGATAGAGCAGTTGAGATGGCTAAGAATGTAAGTGATAGTGTTACCAAATTCAGAATTAAAGCAGTGGTTACCGATCCAAGCGGAGCTCAGGGTACAAAGGAAATTACCATCAACAACAAGAATATTCCCGTTTTGAATTTAAGCCACAACACCATAAACTGCCTGGTTGGGGATACTGTTCAGACAAATCTTACAGTAAGCGCTCAGGCAACGACTCTTAATACTTTATATAAAGAGCTTATGCTCAACATGAAACTCGATACAACAAAGTTCAGTGCAATAACTGCTGTGGGTTCGGGAAATGTAAGCAGTGATGGCACTTACTCAAAAGCACTCAGTAATGTGAATTTCACTCCAAACCCGGACATAAGTATTCAGAATGGTCAGGTGAGATATACCTGTGGTTCTGAGGGCGCCATTCCTGTCACAGCAAAGCTCACATACAAAGATTCTGCTAATGCAACAAAAGTAAGTCAAGATGCCTTCTATATAAATGTAAAGACAGGAAAAATATCAGTGACTCTTAAGGAGAATAAAGGTAACGGCTTAAGTGGACAGCAGGTAACACTTAAGAGATACTCCAGATCTACTACAGGAGAATATATTTTAGATAGCAGTTTTATGCCACTTAGTGCCAACACTGACAGTGCCGGTGCTGCAACTTTCGCAGGAGTGCCTACCGGATACTATGGAGCGACTATAACACTGCCAAATGGCCTAGAACCTGTCGATCATAGCAATTCCGACAGCCAGCTGACTAAAATGGCGGATGCCGAGCTGAACTATGATAATAATATGACGGTTATAACCTTCCCCGATTTATACAGGGTTCCGGCTCCGGTATTGACACTGAGCCATAATTCTATTAACTGCCTGGTAGGAGATACAGTTCAGACAGAGCTTACAGTTAATGCTCAGCCTACAACTCTGAGGACTATATATAAAAACCTTGTACTCAGAATGAATATGGATATTACAAAGTTCAGCGGAATAACTGCTGTTGGTACTGGAAATGTAAGCAGTGACGGCACTTACTCAAAAGCACTCAGTAATGTGAATTTCACTCCTAACCCGGATATAAGTACTCAAAACGGGCAGGTAAGATATACCTGTGGTGCTGAGGGAGTAATTCCGCTTACATCTGAGCTTTCATATGTAGACAATACCAACACCACAAAGGTGTTTAACGATTCTTTCAATATAAATGTAAGGACAGGCCAAATTAAGGTGTACCTCAAGGACAATAATAATATTGGACTTAGCGACAAACAGGTAATACTGAAGAGGTATATCAGAACGGGACCCGGAGCATATACAGAGGATAACAGCTTTACACCACTTAATGCCGGTACTGTCAGTGACGGTTCTGCAACGTTCACGGGAGTGCCTACCGGATATTATGGCGCGACAGTATCAGTACCTCAAGGATACGCACCTCTGAATAACAGTTATTCCGGCAGCAGCCAGTTGACTAAAATGGCAGGTGCTGAGCTGAACTATGACAACAGTAACCTGGATATAACCTTACCAGCGCTTTACAAGGTACCTGTATTAACGATAAATGGAGAAGAAGAAATGGGAATATGGACAAAACAGAAACTGACAACCGAAGTAACTATAGGAACTGATCATTACAAAGATTGGATTATGAATTGGACTGTAGAAAGTGTTGGGGATCAAGGAGGACTGGCAGAAATAGACAGTACGGGTACACTATTTGCTAAAAAGACGGGCACGGTAAAAGTAACTGCAACAGCAGTGAACAGAGATGCAGCCGGTAACCTGATCCAGAATACGTTCATGATAAAAATTAACAATCAAATAGATATTAATTAGCCTGCTTACAAAACAGGAGCATTAAGGTTTTACGATTTTTCACAGGTTGGAGGTCAGGGGTTTTGTACTTACTATATATATACCTATTAAAATACTTGTTTATATTTGTATTCGGAACTGCAATAGGTTCGTTCATAAATGTGTGTATTTACAGAATCCCCAAAGGTGAATCGGTGGTATCGGTCCCATCCCATTGTGTAAATTGCAATATACGATTAAGGGCAAGAAATTTGATACCAATATTCAGCTTCCTCCGGCAGAGAGGTAAGTGCCATGACTGCCATGAGCCTATATCTCCAAGGTACATAATGATCGAAACCCTCACAGGGTTAATATTCACAGCGCTGCTTTGGAAATATAACTTTACAATTGAATTTATTGCAGCTGCATTTATTTCTTCTATATTAATAGTTGTTTGTTTTATTGATTTAGAACATGGGATAATTCCTGACTCATTGGTTATTACAGCAACAATTGTTGGATTAATATTTTTTGTGTTAAATTTATTCATACCAAATGATATTTATGGAGATGATATTTGGTGGAATCCATTACTTGGAGCACTGACGGGTAGTGCAATTCTTCTTGGCATATCATATTTGGGAATGTTGTTGTATAGATCGCAGGAAGTAATGGGTGGCGGAGATATAAAAATATTGTTTCCAGTTGGTCTGTTTTTGGGATGGAAGTTAATGCTTACAGCTTTGTTTCTTTCAATAATAATTGCCGGAGCTGCTTGTTTATTTCTAATAATTATTAAAAAAATAGACCGAAAAACTACTATACCATTCGGTCCATTTATTTCATTTGGTACTATACTTGCAATTACTATAGGCAGGCAGCTTTTAGGTTTTTACTTTTAAAAAATTTAAAAAAATTATTAAAAATAATCCTTGCAAATGTGTGAAACGTGTAGTAAAATATTGAATGTTGTGGCGAAGGCATACGATGAAGTGGGAGATTGCTATCCAAGGGACAAAGTCCCTTTGGAACTAAGGTTCCCGGACTTGTATCAAGTCTGTAAAGTGGTAGGTAACTTTCACGGAGAATGTCCGATTCAAGAAACCGGGCGACAAGTCACTGTACATTTTGCGTTATATATTTTTGCTGTGTAATATAATCGCTTTAAATGCCCAGGTTAAGTTTGTCCCAATGAACTGAAGGTTCTATGAGGATAAGAACGAATCTGGGTTTTTATATAAAACGTTATGAAACACCCGGCATAGTGTACAGACAGATACTTGTTGTACGTGACAATAATAAAACGTACGAGGAGGTTTATGTATGTCAAACAAACAGAAAATACGCATCAGACTAAAGGCGTTCGATCATTCGGTGTTAGATCAGTCAGCTGAGAAGATCGTTGAAACTGCTAAGAGGACAGGAGCAAAGGTTTCAGGACCCGTGCCACTGCCTACTGAAAAAGAGATTATTACAATCTTAAGAGCTCCCCACAAATACAAGGACTCAAGAGAGCAGTTTGAAATGAGAACTCACAAGAGATTAATCGACATTCTTTTGCCAACACCTAAGACTGTTGACGCATTGATGAGACTGGATCTTCCAGCTGGCGTAGACATAGAGATTAAATTATAATCTTATAAGAGTTTAAAACTCTTTGCCAGGGTAACAAAGGTCATGTTCATAGCGTGTTGCCGCACGCAGCGTGAATGAAATTCACAGTGTGTACTAATACACACACCAAGTATGAACCAATAACCATAGGAGGTAATTTAGAGATGAAAAAGGCAATGATAGGCAAGAAAATCGGAATGACCCAGATATTTGACGAAAATGGTCTGGTAATACCAGTAACAGTTGTTGAAGCAGGTCCATTAACTGTTGTTCAGAAGAAGACAGTTGATACTGACGGATACGATGCCATAAAGGTTGGATATGAAAAGGTAGCGGAAAAGAAGCTCAGCAAACCGGCTTTAGGACAGTTCACAAAAACTAAGCTCGCTCCAATGAAGCACCTGAAGGAATTCAGACTCGAAGACGTTTCAGGTTTCGAAGTTGGACAGGAAATCAAAGCTGAGGATATGTTCGCGGCTGGAGATAAAATAGACGTAAGCGGTATCTCAAAAGGTAAAGGTTTCCAAGGTACTATAAAGAGATACGGTCAAAAGGGTGGTAAGGAAACTCACGGTTCCATGTACCATAGAAGAGTTGGTTCTATGAGTGCTAACACCAATCCTGCAAGAGTATTTAAGGGCAAGAAGTTGCCAGGTCACATGGGTTTGGACAACACTACAGTTCAGAATCTTGAAGTTGTAAGAGTTGACGCAGACAGAAAGCTTATCCTCATTAAAGGAGCTGTTCCAGGACCTAAGGGCGGATTGCTTGTTATTAAAAATACGGTTAAGTCCGGTAAATAATAACGTTGAAGGGAGGAAGTAACACATGCCAAAGGTTGATTTATATAACATGAAAGGTGAAGTGGTTGGAGATATCCAGCTTAGCGATAATGTTTTTGGCGCAGACATAAACAAGGAAGCTCTTCACGCTGCAGTAGTTAATCAGTTAGCAAACAAGAGACAGGGTACCCAGTCAACAAAGACCAAGAGTGAGGTTAGAGGTGGCGGTAGAAAGCCATGGAGACAGAAGGGAACCGGTCGTGCAAGACAAGGTAGTATTCGTTCAGCTCAGTGGATCAAGGGTGGTATAGTATTAGGACCTAAGCCACGCAGCTATAGATACACTCTTCCAAAGAAGGTTAAGCGTATAGCATTAAAGTCTGCTTTAACTTCAAAGGTTTCAGCAAATGAGATTTTAGTACTTGATAATCTGGCATTGGAAGCTATAAAGACAAAAGCAATGGTAGGCGTGCTCAGCAGCCTTAAGGTTGATTCAAGTGCTTTGATAGTAATTGATTCAAAGAACGAAAACATTGTTAAGTCAGCAAGAAATATTCCAGGAGTTAAGACTGCATTTGTAAATACAATAAATGTATTTGATATATTGAAGTATGACAAATTCATCATAACTAAGGAAGCTGTTGAAAAGGTTGAGGAGGTGTACGCGTAATGAGATTACCACAAGACATAATAGTAAAGCCACATATAACTGAAAAGAGTAATATGGAGATTGCTGCTGGTAAGTACACTTTCATAGTTGACGTAAACTCAACTAAGACCGAAATCAAAAAAGCAGTTGAAGCGTTATTCAGTGTTAAAGTACTTCAAGTTAACACTATGAAGTATGAAGGTAAAATGAAGCGCACCGGTGTTCATGAAGGACCACGCGCTGATTGGAAAAAGGCAGTTGTTAAAATAGATACTGATCCTAAGCCTGCAACTTACCTTACTAAGGGCGGCAAAGCAGTATCAAACAATAAGAAATACAAGAGCAGTATCGAGGAATTCGGAGTTGCTCAGTAATTTACGGATCACGATATAAAGGAGTGAGAAGAAATGGCAGTAAAAAAGTATAGTCCGATTACCCCTGCAAGAAGGTTCATGACGTCACAGGATTATTCAGAATTATCAAAGGTTGAACCTGAAAAGTCATTACTACAACCTAACAGCAAAAACGGGGGAAGAAACTCATATGGTAGGATTACTGTTCGTCATCAGGGCGGCGGTAACAGACAAAAATATAGAGTTATAGATTTCAAAAGAGATAAAGATGGAATAAAAGCAAAAGTAGCTACGATCGAATACGATCCAAACAGGACTGCAAATATTGCACTTCTTAACTATGTTGATGGTGAAAAGAGATACATTCTTGCACCAGTTGGTTTAAAAGTTGGTGATATTGTTGAATCTGGTGAATCAGCAGATATCAGATCAGGAAATGCACTTCCACTTGCTAACATTCCAGTAGGTTCATTAGTTCATAATATCGAACTTAAGCCTGGCAAGGGTGGTCAGATGGTAAGAGCTGCAGGAAACTCTGCTCAGCTGATGGCTAAAGAAGGCGAATATGCATCTATCAGATTACCATCCGGTGAAGTTCGTATGGTTAGAATTAACTGTAAAGCTACCATCGGTCAGATCGGTAATATCGAACATGAAAATGTTAAGATAGGTAAGGCCGGAAGAAAAAGATGGATGGGTATCAGACCTACCGTACGCGGTGTTGTTATGAACCCTGTTGATCACCCACACGGTGGTGGTGAAGGTAAATCACCAATCGGTAGACCAAGCCCGGTTACTCCTTGGGGTAAACCAACTCTTGGCTACAAGACAAGAAAGAAGAAAAACAAGTCAGATAAGTTTATTGTTAAGAGAAGAAATCAAAAGTAATAAACTAGGGTTAGTCTTTAAAATAGACTTAGAAGTGAGAGCGGGATAACCGCTCCGCCAAATCCTTTGAGATGGCGCGAAGGGAGGATTTAAATTAATGAGTAGATCAGTTAAAAAGGGACCTTATATACTTGATTCATTACTTAAGAAGATTGAAGAAATGAATAAGGTTAATGATAAGAAAGTTATCAAGACTTGGTCAAGAGCTTCAACTATATTCCCTCAGATGGTCGGACATACAATTGCTGTTCATGATGGAAAGAAGCACGTACCGGTTTATATAACTGAAGAAATGGTTGGCCACAAGTTAGGTGAATTCGCACCTACAAGAACATATAAGGGTCACAGTGGAAACGAAAAGTCAACTTCTTTAAGATAAGAAGTTACCAGATTCCATACTGAGTGTAAGTGTAAGAATTATCTGAAAGGAGGCTATTCAATTGGAGAAAAAAGTATTATCCAAAGAGGAGCTATTAAAAAATAAAGATCAGATTTTGGCTAAACAAAATGCAAAGCATACAAAGTCAAATAAGCCTGCACTTCTTACCAAGAAGGAAAGAAAAGTTCTCGGAGTTGGTAAGGACGAAGGAAGAGCGGTATTAAAATATGCACGTATTTCCTCAAGAAAAGTTAAGATAGTTCTTGATTTAATAAAGAACAAGGGTGTTGATGAAGCATACGGTGTTCTTAAGTTTACTCCTAAGGCTGCATCAGAAGTTTTGTACAAGCTTCTTAAATCAGCTGAGGCAAATGCAGTAAACAATAACGGATTAAATCATGACGAACTCTACGTTGCAGAAGCATTCGCAACTCAAGGACCTACATTAAAGAGAATTATGCCACGTGCACAGGGTAGAGCATTCAAAATTCAAAAAAGAACCAGCCATATAACATTGGTTGTAAAGGAAAGACAATAAGCGAGAAGGAGGTTGGATGATGGGCCAGAAAGTTAATCCACACGGATTGAGAATTGGAATAATTAAGGATTGGGATACAAAATGGTATGCTAATGACAAAACTTTCAGCAGTTATCTTGTTGAAGACGTTCAGATAAGAAAGTTTATCAAGAAGAAACTTTATATCTCCGGCATATCAAGAATTGAAATAGACCGTGCAGCAAACAAGGTTAAAATCAATGTAAATACCGCTAAGCCAGGTCTTGTAATCGGAAAAGGTGGCCAGGGTATTGAAGAGCTCAGAAAAGAAGTAGAAAAAATGACAGGTAAAAGTGTTCTGATCAACATTACTGAGATCAAAAGTCCAGAAATGGATGCTCAGCTTGTTGCAGAAAACATAGCATCACAGCTTGAAAAGCGTATATCTTTCAGAAGAGCTATGAAACAGGCTATGTCAAGAACAATGAAGCTTGGAGCAAAAGGTATTAAAACTTCATGCGCAGGTAGACTCGGCGGTGCAGAAATTGCAAGAACAGAGCACTATCATGAAGGAACTATTCCACTCCAGACACTTCGTGCCGACATAGATTATGGTTTTGCTGAAGCAGACACAACTTATGGTAAGATCGGTGTCAAGGTATGGATATATAAAGGAGAAGTTCTTCCAGCTGTTAAAAGAGAAAAAAAAGCGGAAGGAGGAGTTAAGTAATGTTAATGCCCAAAAGAGTAAAACGTAGAAGGGTTCACAGAGGCAGAATGACCGGTAAAGCTACTAGAGGTAATGTAGTAAGCAACGGTGAATTCGGTATACAAGCTCTCGAACCCGCTTGGATCACAAGCAACCAGATCGAAGCTGCCAGAATAGCGATGACTCGTTTTATCAAGCGTGGCGGTAAAGTTTGGATAAAGATATTCCCAGATAAGCCGGTAACAAAGAAACCTGCTGAAACTCGTATGGGTAGCGGTAAGGGTTCACCTGAGTACTGGGTAGCAGTTGTTAAACCAGGCAGAGTATTATTTGAAATCGCGGGGGTTCCGGAAGAAACAGCTAGAGAGGCATTAAGACTCGCTATGCATAAGCTTCCTGTTAAATGTAAATTTGTAACCCGTGAGACAGAAATGGGTGGTGAAGCGAATGAAGGCTAGTGAAATCAGAGAAAAAAATATAGTTGAGTTGAACAAGGAATTGGTCGATTTAAAGTCTGAACTGTTCAAGCTTAGATTTCAGCTTGCTACAAATCAGCTTGAAAACCCAATGAAGCTAAAGGATGTTAAAAAATCCATAGCAAAAGTAAAGACTATAATAAGGGAAAAAGAGCTTAGCGGAGCTGAAAAGTAGTTCGTAGAGTTATCGAAAAGGAGGTAATTCCACTTGGTTGAAAGAGCATTAAGAAAGACAAGAGTAGGTAAGGTTGTCAGCAATAAGATGGATAAGACTATTGTTGTTGCTATAGAAACCAGCGTAAGACATCCGTTATACGGAAAAATCGTAAAGAGAACTTACAAGCTTAAGGCACATGACGAAGAAAATGTGTGTCAGATAGGCGATAAAGTAAAAGTTATGGAAACAAGACCATTGAGTAAGGAAAAGAGATGGAGACTTGTTGAAATCGTTGAAAAGGCACAATAATAAAATGCCGATTCACACAAAATTCAATTTGCGGGCAGCAAGCCTTGCACAGAATTATTGGAAGGAGGTACCAGTATGATTCAAGTCCAGTCTAGAATGAAGGTAGCTGATAACACTGGAGCTAAAGAACTTATGTGTATAAAGGTTCTTGGCGGTTCTTGGAGAAAGTATGCTAATATTGGAGATATAGTAGTAGCTTCTGTTAAAAATGCAACACCCGGCGGTGTTGTAAAGAAAGGTGACGTAGTTAAGTGCGTTATCGTACGCTCTAGGAAAGGCGTAAGAAGGCCAGACGGTTCTTACATCAAGTTTGATGAAAACGCTGCAGTTATTATAAAAGAAGATAAGAACCCAAGAGGTACTCGTATATTTGGACCTGTTGCAAGAGAATTGAGAGATAAAGATTTTATGAAGATTCTTTCTCTTGCACCGGAAGTATTGTAAGGAAGGAGGCGGCTTAATTTGGCTAACAAAGTTCATGTAAAAAAGGAAGATTCAGTTCTTGTGCTTTCAGGTAAAGATAAAGGCAAGAAGGGCAAGGTATTAAGCGTAAATCCTTCTACTAATCAAGTACTTGTTGAAGGCGTTAACATGTCAACAAAGCACAAAAAACCAAGAGGAAGATATCAGCAAGGTGGAATCATACATCAAGAAGGGCCTATTAATAGCTCAAATGTTATGTTGGTTTGTGACAAATGTGGCAAGCCTACAAAGGTGTCCAAAAAGATTCTTGATAATGGTCAGAAGGTTAGATCTTGCAAACATTGTGACGAAATAATAGATGTTATCCTTGAGAAGAAATAAGCTCTACTGAAAGGAGGTATTGTGGATGGCAAGGTTAAAAGAAAAATATTTAAAAGAAGCAGTTCCTGCTTTACAAGCAAAGTTTAAATATAGCAGCAGCATGCAGATTCCTAAAATAGAAAAAGTTGTTCTTAACATGGGCGTTGGAGAAGTTAAAGACAATCCAAAAGCTATGGACGCTGCAGTTAGTGATATGACACTGATTACTGGTCAAAAGCCAATAGTTACAAAAGCTAAGAAATCAGTTGCGGCATTTAAATTAAGACAGGGAATGAATATAGGATGTAAGGTAACATTAAGAGGCGAAAGAATGTATGAATTCGTTGATAAACTTTTTAATGTAGCACTTCCTAGAGTAAGAGACTTCAGAGGTGTATCCAACAATTCATTTGACGGAAGAGGAAATTATTCAATGGGTGTTAAAGACCAGTTGATATTCCCAGAAGTTGAATATGATAAGATAGACAAACTTAGAGGTATGGATATTATCTTTGTAACTACGGCAAAGAGCGATGAAGAAGCAAAAGAGCTCCTTAAATCACTTGGTATGCCATTTAGCCAGAGCTAAGGAGGGATTTGCAGCATGGCAAAAAAATCTATGATAATAAAGCAACAGCGTACTCCTAAGTTTAGTTCTAGGAGTTACAATAGATGTAAAATATGTGGAAGACCACATGCATACATTAGAAAATTTGGAATTTGCCGTTTGTGCTTTAGACAATTAGCGTACAAGGGACAAATACCTGGCGTTAAGAAAGCAAGCTGGTAATAGACTTTGGAAGGAGGTTAAACATATGCAAATTACTGATGCAATCGCTGATATGTTAACCAGAATAAGAAATGCAGGTTCTGCTAAACATGAATCAGTTGATATACCCGCTTCCAACCTTAAGAGGTCGATAGCAACTATATTGCTGGAAGAAGGTTATATTAAGAATTTTGAAGAAATAAATGATGGTAAGCAAGGTGTTATAAGAGTTAGCTTGAAGTACACAGGAAACAAGCAGAACGTTATAACTGGAATAAAGAGAATAAGCAAACCCGGTTTGAGAGTATATGCTGGTAAGGAAGAACTGCCTAAAGTATTGGGTGGACTCGGAGTTGCTATCATCTCAACATCAAAGGGAATAATGACTGACAAGAAGGCTAGAACCGAAGGCGTTGGCGGAGAAGTACTGGCATTCGTTTGGTAATAAATTGATTTTTCTTACGAAAAATCAATTGGAAAAAACCTTTCGGTTTTTTCGTCAGAAAACACTGACGGGTTTTTTCAAAGCTCCACCTTTGGGTGGCAGATAAAAGGTCTGAAAAGGGCGTTTAGTCGCTCATAATTTTAAGAACTGGAGGTTACGACATGTCAAGAATTGGTAAGTTGCCAATAGCTGTTCCTACAGGAGTAGACGTAAAGCTAGCCGGCGACAATGTGTTGACAGTAAAAGGATCAAAAGGAACTTTAACAAAGCAGTTCCACAAGGATATGATCATCAAAGTGGAAGGCTCACAAATATTAGTTGAAAGACCTTCTGATTTAAAAATCCACAAGTCACTTCATGGTTTAACCAGAACACTTGTAAACAATATGGTTGAAGGTGTAACAAACGGATACCAGAAGGCTCTTGATATCAACGGTGTTGGTTACAGAGCACAAAAGCAGGGTAAGAAGTTAGTGTTGACATTAGGATATTCACATCCTGTTGAAATGGATGATCCTGAAGGAATAACTACCGAAGTACCTGCACCTAACAAAATAATTGTTAGAGGTATCGATAAGCAGGTTGTTGGTGAGGTTGCTGCAAAGATTCGTGAAAAGAGACCACCTGAACCTTACAAGGGTAAAGGTATCAAATACGAAAATGAAGTAATCAGACGTAAAGAAGGTAAGACCGGCGGCAAGGGTAAAAAGTAGAAAGGAGATGAGAGTAAATGATAAATAAACAAAATAGGAACGAAATAAGACTCAGAAAGCATGTAAGAGTACGTAAAAAAGTTACTGGAACTACTGAACGTCCTAGATTAAACGTTTTTAGAAGTTTAAAAAACATTTATGTACAGATTATCGATGATTCAACCGGAAATACTCTTGTATCCGCTTCAACCCTTGATGCTGCATTAAAAGGTAAAGTTGCTTTCGGTGGAAACAAAGAAGCAGCTAAAGAAGTTGGAAAATTAATAGCTGAAAAAGCTGTTGAAAAGGGTATAAAGCAAGTTGTTTTTGATAGAGGCGGTTATATCTATCACGGAAGAATTAAAGAACTTGCAGATGCTGCTAGAGAAGCAGGCTTGGATTTCTAAGAGAAGGAGGGGAACACATTGCAACGAATTGATGCCAACACTTTGGGTGAACTAAAAGAGAAAGTTGTTAATATAGGTCGTGTAACAAAGGTTGTTAAGGGTGGTAGAAACTTCCGTTTTAGCGCTTTGGTAGTTGTAGGAGACGAAAACGGTTATGTTGGAAGCGGAATGGGTAAAGCTGCTGAAATACCTGAAGCTATTCGTAAGGGTATAGAAGACGCAAAGAAAAACCTTATAAAGGTTCCATTGGTGGAAACTACTATACCACACGAAGCTACAGGAGTATTCGGAGCAGGTAAAGTATTACTCAAACCGGCAGGACAAGGTACTGGTGTTATCGCTGGTGGCCCTGTTAGAGCCGTGCTTGAACTGGCAGGAATACGTGATATCAGAACGAAGTCATTGGGTTCAAACAACCCTATCAACATGGTTAATGCAACTATAAAGGGTCTTGCTCAGTTAAAGACTGCTGAAGAAGTTGCTAGACTTCGCGGAAAAACTGCAGAAGAGATTCTGGGTTAGGGGGGACATTAATGGCTAAGTTAAAAATAACTCTGAAGAAGAGCACAAATAAGGCCGTTGAAAGTCAGGTAGCAACTGTTAAGGCTCTTGGCTTAGGAAAAATCGGTACTTCAGTTGAGCACAATGATAACCCACAAATCAGAGGTATGATTAGAAAAGTTTCACATCTTATTTGTGTAGAAGAAATATAAGGGAGGTGTAGTCAATGAAATTATTTGAATTACAGCCTGCTCCTGGATCAAAAAAGCTACCTAACAGAAAAGGTAGAGGTATAGGTACTGGTAACGGTAAAACCGGTGGTAAAGGTCATAAAGGACAGAATGCACGTGCCGGTGGTGGTGTTAGACCTGGTTTCGAAGGTGGTCAGATGCCATTATACATGAGATTACCTAAAAGAGGCTTTAATAATTACGAGTTTGCAGACAAGTATACAGAAGTTAATGTTTCAGAATTGAACATTTTCGAAGATGGTACTGTTGTAACCTTAGAATTACTTAAGTCATCTGGCCTTGCTAAAAAGATTATTGATGGAGTAGCTATTTTAGGTAATGGTGAGTTAACTAAAAAGTTAACAGTTCAGGCGGCTAAATTTACAAAGACAGCTACTGCTAAGATAGAAGCTGCGGGAGGAAAGGTCGAGGTGGTATAACGTGAGTGGTATGTTGGATACACTTAAGAATTCCTGGAAAATTCCTGATTTAAAAAGAAAAATCTTGATAACAATAGGTTTGATTCTGGTATTTAGATTAGGTTCCAGAATTCCGGTTCCCGGACTTGATCCTACTTACTTTGCCAGTCTTATTGCCAAAGGCGGCCAGCTGTTTAGTTTTCTTGATGTAGTTGGTGGAGGAGCATTCAAAAATGCTACAATATTCGCAATGAGTATAACTCCATACATTAACGCTTCAATTATTATGCAGCTTTTGACCATAGCCATTCCAAAGCTTGAACAGCTCTCAAAAGAGGGTGAGGAAGGCAGAAAGAAAATCGGACAGTGGATTAGATATGCTACAGTTATCCTGGCTTTTG
Organism: Bacillota bacterium; assembly: GCA_023460955.1. Lineage (GTDB taxonomy): Bacteria > Bacillota > Clostridia > Acetivibrionales > DSM-1351 > Ruminiclostridium. The sequence continues at coordinate 29,549 of JAEWOH010000076.1, forward strand.
TTCAGGCGACAGCTATCACCATTAGTTTGAAAAATGCAATTATTTCAGGACTTAATCCTATGTCCTTCATCACAATAACACTTACACTTACTGCCGGAACTGCATTTTTAATGTGGCTTGGTGAACAGATCACCGAGTATGGTATCGGAAATGGTATATCAATGCTTATCTTTGCAGGTATAGTATCTGCAGGACCAAATGGCCTGAAATACCTTATTATGAATTATCAGGCTGGAAAGCTTGGTAATGACTTCGTTGGTATACTCTCTATTGCTGGAATTTTAGTAGTATTCATAGCAATTATTGCAGCTGTTGTTTTTGTCAATCAGGCAGAACGCAGAATTCCTGTACAGTATGCAAAAAGGGTTGTTGGCAGAAAGGTTTACGGAGGACAAAGCACTCACTTACCTATTAAGGTAAACTGGGCCGGAGTTATTCCAATAATCTTTGCAATGTCAATAATGTCATTAATACCAACTATTACTGGTTTTACAGCACCAAATGCAACTACAGGATTCGCTGGCTTTATGAATCACTGGCAGTCACATTGGTCATATGCAATAATTTATGCTGTATTGATAATTGGTTTCACCTTCTTCTATACTTATGTTCAGTTCAATCCAATTGAGCTTGCAAACAACATGAAGAAGAACGGTGGATTTATACCGGGTATCAGACCTGGTAAGCCAACATCAGATTATATCCAAAAAGTATTAGTAAGAATCACTTGGTTTGGAGCATTGTTCCTTGCACTTATATCCATATTCCCTTATTTAATCGTTTGGATTACCGGCGTTCAGGGTGTATGGTTTGCAGGTACCAGCGTTTTGATTCTCGTAGGTGTTGCACTTGACACTGTAAGACAGATTGAGTCACAGATGCTTATGAGACACTACAAAGGCTTCCTTGAATAAGTAGCAGAGAAACTTTGTTACAGACATTGATTGACTTATCTTAAATAACTTACATTAAATTACTATAAAGAGTTGGGGTTTATGATACGTCATAAGCCCTAACTTTAAATTTTAGCATTTTTTTTAGTAGAACGGTAAAATAGCCAATACAAAGGGCTAAGGGGGTTAAACATTATGAAAATCGTACTTTTAGGTGCTCCAGGTGCAGGTAAGGGGACACAAGCAAAATTACTTTCTGAAAAATTAACGGTACCGCATATATCTACCGGAGACATATTTAGAGCAAATATTAAGGGAAATACTCCCCTTGGAATAAAAGCTAAGGAATATATGGATAAAGGCCAGTTAGTACCTGATGAACTCACCGTAGAGATTGTGAAGGACAGACTCGCAAATCCGGATTGCTCGAAAGGGTTTATATTGGATGGGTTCCCAAGAACAATTCCTCAGGCTGAGTATCTTGATAGTGTTTTGAAGGACATGAATATTGAACTTGATGCAACATTATTAATTAATGTTAAAGATGAAGATATTATTGAGAGAATGTCAGGAAGACGCACCTGTCCTAACTGTGGGGCTTCATATCATGTTATCTATAATCCTACAAAGATTGAGGGTATATGTGATGTTTGTAAAACACCTGTAATTCAAAGACCGGATGATGCTGCAGAAACAGTTTTAAGCAGACTTGAAACTTATCACCAGCAGACACAGCCATTGATAAGCTATTATGAAAAAGCAGGAAAATTAAAAGTAGCTGAAGGTGCTGACAAAGTTGAAGACACAACCAAAGCAGTATTTAAAACTTTAGGACTATAAAAATATGTTTACAATAAAATCGCAGTCAGAAATAGATAAAATGAAAAAGGCTGGAGAGGTTTTGTACCAAACTCTTCAGCTGCTAAAAAAGAATATAGTTCCCGGAGTAACTACCAAGGAGCTTGACAGGATAGCTTTTGAAAATATCAAAAAAAATAATGCAGTACCGTCATTTAAGGGCTATAACCCCGGAGTGCCTGGGTTAATTCCTTTTCCGGCAAGTATTTGTACATCCGTGAATGAAGAAGTTGTTCATGGAATCCCAAGCAGTTTAAATCATTTAAAAGATGGCGATATTATAAGCATAGATGTCGGAGTTTATTTAAATGGTTATCATGCCGATGCTGCAAGGACTTTCGGAGTTGGAAAAATCTCTGATGAGGCACAAAACCTCATTAATGAAACACGCCAATGTTTCTATGAGGGATTGAAGCAGATGGTCATTGGAAAACATATCAAAGATATCTCTGAAGCAATTCAGAACCATGCCGAAAGTAAAGGTTTATCGGTAGTAAGAGATTTTGTAGGCCATGGTATAGGAAAAGACCTTCATGAGCTTCCTGATATACCGAACTATGTTACAAAGCGTAGGGGGGCAAAACTGGAAAGCGGAATGACAATAGCTGTTGAGCCGATGATAAATATCGGTGCTTACGATGTAAAAGTTCTAGAGAACGGCTGGACGGTGATTACTACTGACGGATCACTTTCAGCTCACTACGAGAATACAGTAGCAATTACAGAAAATGGACCACAAATTTTAACAAAGTTTTAAAGAATTTTAATAAAGACTATTGTTATTATTAAGGTTTTCCTGTATAATTTATATTTGGTTTGACCACTATCGTTTTGTGTCCTTGATGCTTATGATAGTTGATGAAAAATGTAAATTTTATGCATAGAGGTGAAAGGTTTGAGTGTAGTCCTGGGACAGGTTGTCTATTCAAAAGCAGGTCGGGACGAAGGGCGGATTTTCGTAGTAACCGGTATTATTGATGATAAATATGTTTATGTTTGTGATGGTGATCTGCGTAGACTTGAAAATCCTAAGAAGAAAAAGATTAAGCATTTAAACATTACTACTTTTATTATTGAGTTTCTATCCCAGAAACTTAATTCAAGCATGAAAATTACTAACGCTGACATCAGAAAAGCTCTTGCTGAGGTTAAGGAAGCAAAGGTAAGCGAAGAATGATATCAGTTATATTATAAGTAAATTTATAATCCATTCATCAGTTGTTCTTATATATTTGATGAAAGCTCTGGAGGAGGTGCTAGTTTGGCAAAAGATGATGTTATAGAAGTCGAAGGAACAGTTATTGAAGCATTACCAAATGCTATGTTCCAGGTTGAACTTGAAAATGGCCATAAGGTTTTGGCTCATATATCGGGAAAGCTTAGAATGAATTTTATCAGGATACTTCCCGGTGATAAAGTTACAATTGAATTGTCCCCATACGACCTTACCAGAGGAAGGATTACTTGGAGAGCAAAATAATATATACCTCTACTGGTAATATGGGAAAGGTATTATTAATATAAAATAACCAATTTAAGCTAATTTGTTTCTTATTATAAGGAGGCTACAACAATGAAAGTTAAACCATCAGTTAAGACTATATGTGAAAAGTGCAAGATAATTAAGAGAAAAGGCAGAGTTATGATTATCTGCGAAAATCCTAAGCACAAGCAAAAGCAAGGCTAATTTAACAATTAGAGACATCTTTTGTTTCAAATTGTAGTATGTATTAAGCAACACCTGGAAAGGTTGATTAACAACCTAAAGCATTATAACTTTCGTAAAATCTCACAAGAAGCGGCTGGACATTGAATTTCATTCAATCGAATTTTAAATTCATTTGAATCATCCCAATTCTTTGTTATTCTTGATGATATTTTAATATTTGACGATATCGTTTGGATTAGATACCATAGATGGGGTTGTCTTGGGAAGGACAATTTTAATTTATCTTATCCTTCGGTGGAGAATTAGCATGAGCTGCGTAAAGTAAATAAACAGCTTTACGCCCAAAAGCCTACTGGCTTTAACAAGAATAAGTTTAGAAGAAATCATTTGGAGGTGTAGGAAAAGTATGGCACGTATTGCCGGAGTAGATTTGCCCAGAGAGAAAAGGGTTGAAATTGGTCTCACTTACATTTTTGGAATCGGAAGAGCTAAGTCAAACGAAATACTCGTTAAAACTGGTATCAATCCTGATACAAGAGTAAGAGATCTTACTGACGATGAAATCAGCAAACTCAGAGAAACAATTGACAAAGATTATAAGGTTGAAGGTGACCTTAGAAGAGAAGTAGCGTTGAACATCAAGCGTCTTATTGAAATAGGATGCTACAGAGGAAGAAGACACAGAATGGGTCTTCCAGTTAGAGGTCAACGTACAAAGACTAACGCAAGGACTAGAAAAGGCCCTTCAAAGACCGTTAGCGGTAGAAAGAAATAGTTAAAGGAGGTTTGCGAACACATGGCAACAAAGACTGCTGGTGCTAAAAGGACTACCAGAAAAAGAAGAGAACGTAAGAATATTGAACGTGGAGCTGCTCATATCCGTTCATCTTTTAATAATACAATAGTTACCCTGACAGATACTGCCGGTAATGCACTTTCATGGGCAAGTGCAGGTGGATTAGGTTTCAGAGGTTCAAGAAAGAGCACACCATTCGCTGCTCAGATGGCAGCAGAAACAGCTGCGAAGGCTGCAATGGAACACGGACTTAAAACTGTTGAAGTATACGTAAAGGGACCTGGAGCAGGTAGAGAAGCTGCAATCAGAGCATTGCAAGCTGCTGGTTTAGAAGTAAGCCTTATAAAGGATGTTACACCAATTCCTCATAACGGCTGCAGACCACCTAAGCGTAGAAGAGTTTAATTGATTATTATGGAGGTGTAAATTTAGATGGCAAGATATACTGAAGCATCTTGCAGACTCTGCCGTAGAGAAGGCGAAAAGCTATTCTTAAAGGGCGAGAGATGCTATACTGATAAATGTTCTGTAGCAAGAAGAGCTTATGCTCCTGGACAACATGGACAGGCAAGGAAGAAAATGTCTGAATATGGCATACAGCTTCGTGAGAAGCAAAAAGTAAGAAGATTTTATGGCGTATTGGAAAGTCAGTTCAGTGAATACTTTGAAATGGCCGCAAGACGTAAGGGTATTACAGGTGAAAACTTGTTACAAATACTTGAAACAAGACTTGACAATGCAGTTTATAGACTAGGTCTCGGTACTTCAAGACCTGAATCAAGACAGTTGGTAACTCATGGTCACTTCACAGTTAATGGTAAGCGTGTAAACATTCCTTCATACCTCTTAAAGGTTGGAGATGTAATAGCACTTGCTACTAAGAGCAGAAGCTCTGAAAAAGTTAAAGCAATCAGCGATATCACAGGTGGAAAAGTTGTTCCAAAGTGGCTCGAATATGATGCTGAAAACTTCACAGGAAAAGTAGTTGCTCTTCCTGCAAGAGAAGATATTGATTTACCAATCAAGGAACACTTGATTGTAGAGTTGTACTCCAAGTAATAATAAGTAATGTTACAAAGGACTTGGAAGCAACTGAAAGGATTATTGATATAATAATTCTCTATGAGAATGTATATAATGTAGCTGCAAAAGCGGCATACATGGAATCAGTTGCCCTCAAAAAATAAAAAGTTGTTAAGGGAGGGTTCTTGGTGATAGAAATAGAAAAGCCTAGAATTGAATGTGTAGCTAATAGCGACGATAACACATATGGCAAGTTTATAGTTGAGCCTTTGGAAAGAGGTTATGGTATTACACTTGGTAACTCATTGAGAAGAATTTTACTCTCATCATTGCCGGGTGCAGCTGTTAATTCAATCAAGATCGATGGAGTATTACATGAATTCTCCACTGTTCCTGGTGTAGTCGAAGACGTAACAGAAATAATACTTAACATCAAGTCTCTTTCATTAAAGATACATGGCGAAGGATCAAAAGTTATTTATATTGATGCAAACGGGGAAGGACCAATCACCGGTGGTGATATTATCACTGACCAGGATGTAGAAATTCTGAACCCAGATCTTCATATTGCAACATTAAATGGTGACCACAGATTCTACATGGAACTTGTGATCAGCAAGGGAAGAGGATATGTTTCAGCTGAGAAAAACAAGCAGCCTGGGCAGCCTATCGGTGTAATACCTGTTGACTCGATTTATACTCCTGTTAAAAAGGTTAATTATACTGTTGAGAATACCCGTGTTGGTCAGATTACAGACTATGACAAGCTTACTTTGGAAGTATGGACTGATGGCAGCATCAATCCTGACGAGGCTATTAGCCTTGGTGCAAAGATATTAAGCGAGCATCTGAATCTGTTTGTTGATTTGTCAGACCAAGCTAAGCACACAGAAATCATGGTAGAAAAAGAAGAAACTAAGAAGGAAAAGGTTCTTGAAATGACAATTGAAGAATTGGATCTCTCAGTTAGATCCTACAATTGCCTAAAGAGAGCCGGAATTAATACTGTTGAAGATCTTACCAACAAAACCGAAGAGGATATGATGAAGGTAAGAAATCTCGGTAGAAAGTCCCTTGAAGAAGTTCTTCAGAAATTGCAGGCACTTGGACTTGAATTAGCTCCAAGCGAGGAATAAGTGAAAATTTACTATACATTAGTTTATAAGTAAACAACGGGTAAGGAGGGATAGGTAATGCCAGGTCAAAGAAAGTTAGGGCGTGCAACTGACCAAAGAAAGGCAATTTTAAAGAATCTTACAACTGCTTTATTTGTAAGTGGAAGAATCGAAACTACTGAAGCGAGAGCTAAGGAAGTTAAAAATATTGCAGAAAAACTTATCACTATAGCAATCAAGGAAGCTGACAACTTTACTTCAAAGCAGGTAAAGGTAAGTTCAGCCAAAGTTGACAGCAAAGGTGCTAAGCTAACTGACTCAAAGACATCCAAGAACGGTAACAAGTACTTGGTAATCGAGAGAGAAACAAAGACTGATATGGTATCAGTTGATAATGCTTCAAGACTTCATGCAAGAAGACTTATAATGAATTGGGTATACAGACCAACAACTGCTGATGGAAAGAACGTAAACATCACAGATAAGCTTTTTGATGAGATTGCTCCTAAGTACAAGGGCAAAAACGGTGGTTACACAAGAATATATAAGCTCGGACCAAGAAGAGGCGACGCTGCTGAAATGGTTATACTTGAGTTAGTATAATTCGTTTGATTATTTAAATAATTAAGCTATAATATAGGGGATTAGACATGTCGGTAACGAATATTACCTGCAAGTTTAGTCCCTATATTTGTATATGGTAATTATTACTTAAATCATGATTTAAGTATATGACTATCAGACTTATTAATCCAAGTACGAGAGTATAACTTTTTAAAATGCGAAACTCAGTTAAAAGTACATGCTGAAAAAGTCGGTGAAGCATAAGTATTCTAACCGGCAAAGTGACAGGAGGTCACTTTGATGCAGCACGCTCGACCTGGATGGTCGAGTCGCTGCGACGGTAAAGAATATTTATGGTGAATCGTGACTTTTACAAGCGTGTGCTTTGGGAGTTTGCTATTTTAAAAGCTTATACGGGAGTACTTATTTAATTGTGTTAAATAATATTAGAAAATATATTGGAACTCTATATAATTGGTTCATAAACTTTGGAGGGTAATATGAGTATTTTTTTTGACGTTCAGGAAGTGAGTTTTTCATATAGCACTTATGGTGACGTACCCGTTGAAGTACCTGCACTGGAAAATGTATCCGCAAAAATAAAAAAAGGTGATTTCGTTGTCCTTCTAGGGAGGAATGGATCGGGTAAGTCTACATTTTCAAGACTGTTGAATGCACTTCTTGTACCAAAGAAAGGTATTGTACTTGTAGCAGGAAAGGACACTTCAATTGAAGAAAATGTCTGGGAGATCAGGAGTACAGCCGGTATGGTATTTCAGAATCCTGACAATCAGATTATTGCGACAACAGTTGAAGAGGATGTAGCCTTTGGACCTGAAAACCTTGGAGTTGAGCCCTCTGATATAAGAAAAAGGGTTGACGAAGCTCTTGAAACCGTCGGTATCAGTGAATTTAAAAGAAATGCTCCGCATCTTCTGTCCGGAGGTCAGAAGCAACGTGTAGCCATTGCGGGTATTCTCGCTATGAAACCTGACTGCATTATTCTTGATGAAGCGACCTCCATGCTTGACCCTGTAGGTCGCAAAGAAGTTATTAAAGTACTGAAGAAGCTTAATAAGGAAGAGAACATAACGATAATCCATATAACTCATCATATGGACGAAGCAGCTATTGCAGACAGGTTAATAATAATCGACCACGGTCAAATAATTCTGGACGGGACTCCAAAAGAGGTTTTCAGTAATGTTGAAATGGTGAAAAGTCTTGGACTTGATGTACCACAGGTTACTGAGCTGATATATAACCTACAAAAACAGGGCTTTAAGATTGATAAGCTGCCGTTAACAGTAGAGGAAGCCTACGAGATTATTAGGGGCTTAATAAAGTAGATTATTATAGACATTTTGATTTAAAACATTTTGATTTAAAACATTTTGATTTTAAATGTAATGCCATCCGGTACGCGAGTATGACTTTAATTAATGGGAAGCACGGTTAGAAGCAAGTGCCGAAATTTCAAGGCGAAAAATCAGGTAATCTAGCCGGCAAAGCGGCAGGACGCCGCTTTGAGCATAAGAGACACAGGAAGTGGCTTGTTGTGCGACGGCTAAATTCCTGATATGAGCCGGATGAAATTTCGCATTTGCTTTGGGTGCAATCCATTAGTTAAAGTTGTACGGGAGTAAAGGATGGTTTGAATTTAGTTAAAGGTGCAAAGGAGCAAAATGTATGATTTTTGATACAATACTTTTTGACTTGGATGATACAATACATGATAGAAATAGGTCTTTGTGTAGGTTTGCAGACCTTTTCATATTAAAATATTGTGATGCATTGGACGATGATAGTAAGTTAATTTTAAGAGATGTTTTTTTTGAAATTGATAACAAAGGATACAGACCAAGAGAAGAAGTATTTAAAGAGTTACAAGACAGATTCTCATGGAAATATAAACCAGACTTAAAAGAATTAATTTGTTTTTGGAATGTTGAGTTTCCCAAGTGTGCAGAACCTATGCCTAATATATACAATGTTTTAGATTACTTTAGAGATAAGAACATAAAAATGGGGATTGTAACAAATGGTAATTCAAATTTTCAAAATACCAAAATTGATAAATTGGATTTTAGAAAATATATGAAGACTATAATTATTTCTGAAGAGGTTGATATTAGAAAGCCTGACCCTAAAATATTTGATCTCGCGTTATCAAATATTAACTCAAATAATGAAAAAACTCTGTTTGTCGGAGATAATCCTTTTATGGATATAAAAGGAGCAATTGATGCTGGTTTAGTTTCTGTCTGGTTAAGTCATGGACAAGTCTGGAATATAAAACACTACATACCAAGATATACTATTAATGATATATCTGAACTTATGAAAATATGAGTAAGTCAGTTTATATGTTAAATTACTCAAAGTGTGAATTTAGGGAAACCCATAATAGTTACCCTAAAAAAGTATTAAATTACAACCATATGTTGTGACACAGCCCAATAAACTATCTAAACTATTTTCCTTTAACTGACTTATAAACTCTGATTCCGCCGCTTTTATCGACATCGGTAACGTTGCCGAATACGCTCTTCATGATATCCTTCAGAGTTGAACCTCCTTTGTTGTGAAAGGCAACCAGCCATAATGCGCCATTTTCATTCAAATGCTGAAAGGCCTCGGTAATTAACCGTGTATTAAGTTCCTTACCTGCTGCAAAGGGGGGATTTGACAATATATCATCGAATACTCTGCCTGATAAAGCTTCGTAAAGGTTACTATGAAGAATTTCAACGTCGAGCTTGTTATTTAATGCATTTTTCCTGGTATAGTCAAGCGCCCTGTTGTTTATGTCAATCATTGTTACACCCTGTGAGGGGAAGAGTGCTTTGCAAAAAAGACCTATAGCACCGTAACCGCAGCCAACATCAAGGATGGTAGCCCCACTGGGCTTGAAATTTTGTATTAGATTGTGGGAAACCTTGTCAACCCTGCCTTCAAAGGAAAAAACACCGCTTACTGAGGTTAAACTAAGCAGTTTTCCATTTATATTTTCAGAAAAGGTTTTTTCTTTTATTTCAGAATCGGGATTTTCCGTAAAGTAGTGCTGACTCATCTCAATGCCTCCGTAACTTGACTTTTAAATTAATAACTATTATTATAACACATAGGTTGAGATATATTTTCTGAGTTCATAAATAACAAAGCAAATTTTTTTTGGAGGGGTTATTTTGCAAATAAATGTTTTAGAATATTTAGAACAGTCTTCATATAAATATCCTGAAAAAATAGCTTTAAAGGATGAGACTCAAGAAGTTACTTTTTCTCAGTTTGAAAAAAGAGCAAAAATCTTTGGGTGTAGAATAATCGACATATTGTCAGATTCAGTAAGAACCCCCGTAATTGTTTTAGTAGACAGAACGTGTTCATCTTTGATTTCATTCATGTCTGTATTGTACAGTGGAAATTATTATGTTCCAGTTGATAATCAGACGCCACCTCAAAGGCTTCAATCAATAATAAATACCTTGAATCCAAAGCTTATTATATGTGAAGAAAAGGATAACCCTGCCTTTGAAGGTGTCATTGGGCTCCCTGTTATATTAAACTCTGACGATTATTGCAAGGATGAAAATAATAGTTCAAGTAATACTCACAAATTTGTAATCGATGAGGTTAAACTCTTAAATATAAGAAATAAAATAATTGATACAGACCCTGTATATACAATATTTACATCTGGATCAACCGGTACTCCGAAGGGGATTGTTGTCCCGCACAAAAGTGTAATTGATCTGGCGGAGTGGCTGTCCGATACCTTCGGCTTCAATGAAAAGGATGTTATCGGGAACCAGACTCCCTTCTATTTTGATGCTTCGGTTAAAGATCTGTATTTATGCTTGAAGCACGGGATAACACTTTGTATTATTCCAAAGAAGTTGTTCATGTTCCCCATAAAACTGGTGGAATACCTTAATATAAATAATATAACTTCAATCCTGTGGGCTACCTCTGCTATCACACTGATGTCTAACTCAAGGATATTTGAAAAAGTCCTACCGAGGTATATAAATAAAGTGTTTTTTGCCGGAGAAGCTATGTTTGCCAAAAATCTAAATGGCTGGCGAAGGTATCTGCCGGAGGCGATGTATGTTAACCTTTACGGTCCGACAGAAGCAACAGTGGATTGTACTTATTATATAGTACAAAGAGAATTTGGAGACGATGAAGTAATACCGATAGGTAATGCCTGCCGAAACATGGAAGTACTCCTCCTTGATGAAAACAAGCAACCAATCAGGGATAATATGCCGGGAGAACTATGTGTTAGAGGAACCGGCGTGGCTTTAGGGTATATTAATAATTTTGAGCTTTCAGAAGAGGTATTTATTCAGAATCCGTTAAACAGCTCATACAGAGATATATTGTATTGTACCGGAGACATTGTAAAATATAATAAATTCGGGGAGCTTGTATTTATCTCCAGGAAAGACGGACAAGTTAAACACATGGGGAACCGAATTGAGCTTGGAGAAATAGAGGCCGCAGTTAATGCAGTTGATGAGATAAAGGCGTGTATTTGTTTTTATGATCACGACTTGTCCAAGATAGTTTTATTCTATACCGGGCATATTGATAAAGCCCAATTAATAATAAAGCTTAATGACAAGCTCCCAAAGTATATGATTCCAAATATTCTTGAAGAATTCAATGACTTTCCGTACAATGCTAACGGAAAAATTGACAGAAGAAAACTTATGGAGAAATACAACAATGAAAAAGGTTAAAGAACTTGGTGATATTACAGGTGCTGTTTCTTCATATATGAATAAAGGGGTTTTGACAAATAACTTTATAATGCCTGAGAAATATCAGGGTTATATTAATTCCGGAACCTTATATTATGAAGAAAACGGCAAAATACTTGTAGTATTGATTGATTTTCAGAAGCATTGGCGAGTATATTATCATATTAGAGAACGCGATGGAGAGATTGAACTTCCTAAGGATAAACCTTTAGTTATTGAATTGGTTTATAAAACCCAAAACGAGGCTTTAAGCGAACAACTGGGTTATTGGGAAGGACGGGGTTTTAAACCTTATATTAGTAGAGCACGTATGAACGGAAGTGCCTCAGCTATAATTGAAAAGATAGTCGAAACAGGGCATAACCCGAAATATGCAGAAGTTAATAATGCTGATGAGATTCAACGGATTATTTCGGAAGCCTTTGATCCCTATCTCGGATGTGTTCCTTCAATAAATGAAGTCACGAAGTATATCCGAAATAAGGAGATAATTGTTGTACAGGCTCCGGAAGGTAACATTCTGGGCGTTTTGCACACGGGGAACAAAAATAATACCTATTTTGTATGGCACCTTGTGGTGACTTCCGAAGCAAGGGGCAAGGGGATTGCAAAGTCTTTACTTAATTATTTCGCAAGGAGTATTGAGCAGACCAATTACAGTAGTACAGATATTACCATGCAAACACGAAATGCCAGAATTCAGCTATGGGTAAAGAAGGACAATAGCGGGGCGAGAGCGCTCTATGAAGCAGCCGGCTTTATTTATGACGGTTGGGAATCAGCCGGTTTAATAAATTATGGAAAGTAAAAGTAAATAGTAAATCAATATTGGAATATTAAACTTTATATAATATTAAAGGTTTTGGATAGTGATATCCAGCCAGAATGGAGATTAACATGGAAGAATTACAGAAAATACTCAAGGAATTAAGACCGGATATAGATTTCAATGAAAAAAAGGCACTTATTGATGACGGAGTATTGGATTCCTTCGATATAGTGGCGCTAGTAGGAGAAATAGGAGAGGCTTTTGATGTGCAGATAGGCGTTGAGGACCTTATTCCTGAAAATTTCAATTCGTTGGAAGCAATCTGGGAACTTGTCAAGAGACTTAGAGACGGGGAATAAGTAATATGTCATTGTCATCGGCTTCATTTTTATTATTTTTGGTGAGCACTGTAGTCATATACTATGTTGTACCCAAAAGAATTCAATGGGTGGTTTTGCTGGTTTCCAGCTACATATACTATTTGTCTTATGGTTATAAAATCGTAGGCTTCCTGCTTACCACCACACTTACCACCTACTTGGGAGGTTTATTGCTGGGAAACTTGAACGCCAGAAAAAAAGTTCAATTTCAGCAATTTGGTAAAGAGGTTACCTCCGAGGAAAAGAAGTCTATTGCGGATAAATATACCAAAAATAAAAAACTGGTTGCCGCCTTTATATTGCTGATAAACTTTGGCATTCTGGCTGCAATTAAATATTACAACTTTACGGCAGAGAATATTAATGTATTGCTGCATTTCTTCAGTGCTGCAAGCCTGCCGAAAATGAACTGGCTGCTGCCTGTAGGTCTTTCCTTCTATATATTCCAGTCCACAGGCTATGTAATTGATGTTTACAGAGCAAAATATGAACCCGAACGCAACTTTTTCAAGTTTGCGCTTTTTGTATCCTTCTTTCCTCAGATAATTCAAGGCCCCATAAGCCGCTTTGACCAACTGGCACACCAGTTATATAAGGCACATGCTTTTAGCTTTGACCGGCTTAAGTACGGTATTCAGCTAATGATGTGGGGATTTTTCAAAAAACTTGTTGTTGCTGACAGAACTGCAGTCATTGTAAATAATGTGTTTGGCAATTACCAAAAGTATTCAGGCTCCGAAATTGCATTTGGAGTCTTTATGTACTGTATTCAGATATATTGTGACTTTTCCGGCGGTATAGATATCATCCGCGGAGTAGCTCAAATACTTGGTATAGATATGATTGAAAACTTCCAACGTCCGTATTTTGCAACGTCTCTTTCGGACTTCTGGAGGAGATGGCATATCAGTCTGGGTGCATGGATGAGGGATTATCTTTTCTATCCGTTGTCTTTGTCCAAGCCCTTTGGAAAACTGGGTAAATATGCAAGAAAAAAGTTCAAAGGTAATCTGGGAAAGATATTACCTGTATCGCTGGTTACCTTTATTGTTTTCTTTACAATCGGTATATGGCATGGGGCAAGCTGGAAGTATATTGCCTTTGGTATTTGGAACGGCGGTATTATAACCTTTTCAGTAATAAATGCCCAAAATTATGAAAAAATATTAAGAAAGCTTCATATAAACTCCGAAAGCCTTTACTGGAAGCTTTTTCAAATCCTAAGGACTACTGCTTTGGTATTCATAGGCAGGTATTTTACAAGAGGCGATAACCTGATGACTGCTCTCAGAATGATGAAACGTACAATATTTCATTTTGATTTAAGAGCGCTTCCGGGCAAGGTATTCTCTTTGGGGCTAAGTCCTTATGACCTCTCAATAGTTTTGGTTTGTGGATTGATAATACTTGGAGCCGGATTTATGAAGGAGAGGGGCATACATATCAGAAAAACCCTTGAACAGAAAAACCTATTAATACAGTGGATAGTACTACTTGCAGGGCTGATGGCTATTGTGTTCCTTGGAATTTACAGGGAAGGCTACATCGCTTCGGAATTTATATATAAACAGTATTAGGTCCGTATTAGGCACTTTATCAGTATTATTGCGCCTATATAATTGGTTATTAACAGTTAGGAGATAGCAATGTCATCTAGAAAATGGTTTATCATGTTTGTTGCAACGGCTTTACTCCTGGTTATGGGTATAGCAGGCTTAAATATAATAGTTGATCCTTTTGGAGCCTTTGGTGACCGTGTTATGAAATGGTATGCCTACGATTTTACAAAGAATCCGAGAGTGGCTAAGATTTCATACATGGATCAGCATAGTAACGAATATGATTCTTTTATAGTCGGAAGCTCCTCAACATCTTCTTTTCCGGTTGAGCAGCTAAATAAATATATGAATGCCAAATTCTATAATTTATTTATGTATGGTGCAGACATGTATGATGTTAAGCAAACGACCGAATATATTATCAATAATTACAAGGTTAAGAATCTTGTTCTGAACCTTGGCTTTATAAATGCAATGAGATACAAGGTTGAGTCAGATCCGTATACAGGAAGTCTCCATTACAAAACTGATAAGTCCTCAAGGTTTGATTTCCTAAAACGTTACTTGCTTGCTAATCCCAGCTATGCTGTAGAAAAACTTAAGGCATATAAAAATGACAGTTACCTTCAGAACAAATACAAGGTTTTCGAGGTTGCCACAGGGGCGTATGACAAGTCAGTCAGGGACATTGAAAATATTCAGGATACTGAAGACTATTTAAAAAAATACCCTGTTTTCAAGGCTTATCCTAAAGATAAACACAAGCTTGCCAGCATAAATGAGTTTATTGGGGATGTACAAACAATAAAAAACCTTTGTGACCGGAACAACATAAAGCTGCTGGTACTATTCCCGCCAATGTATAATGAGTATGTTCAAAACTTCAACCCTGAGGAACTGAAAGAGGTCTACACACGTTTAGCTGAAATTACGGATTTCTGGGATTTCTCATCAAATTCTCTTACTACCGACTACAGGTTTTTTTATGACAGTACACACTTCAGGAACGCTATGGGGAAAATGGCCCTGGCAAAGATATTCGGAGATAATGATATTTACAAGCCTGACGATATTGGTGTTTATGTTACCTCTCAGAACGCTCTGGAGCAGGCTGAAGCTATAGCAAAAGCACGCGAAATAAACGATGAAGGTTATACCAAGAAAATACCGATATTGATGTATCATGATATTGCTGAAAAGTCCACAGGCGACATGGTTTTATCGCAGGCACAGTTTGAGGCTCAGATAAAAGCACTTTCAGATAACGGCTTTACAGGAGTGTCTGTGCAGCAAATGATAGATTATGTGGAAAAAGGTACAGAACTGCCTCAAAAACCGGTTTTAGTAACTTTTGATGACGGTTACCTTAGCAATTATCAATTGGCATATCCAATACTAAAGAAATATAATATGAAGGCTACCATTTTTGTAATTGGTTCGTCTGTGGGCAAGGAAAGGTATAAAGAAACGGATAAGCCAATAACTCCACATTTTAACTTTGAACAGACTAAAGAAATGATAGCTTCAGGCCTTGTAGAAATACAGAGCCATACTTATGATTTCCATCAATGGGCTGATTATGAAAAGGACTCGGCACGGACAAATATGCTTAAAGCCGAGGAAGAGGATGAAGCTTCTTACATTTCCTTACTTCAAGAGGATATTACAAGGTCTTCCAAAGAAATTTTTGAGGGCACCGGCAGTATTGTAACAGGTGTAGCATATCCCCTTGGCAGATATAATGATCTGACGGAGGTACTTCTGAGCAGGTTGAATATTAAAGTAACACTGACTACAAAATCCGGAACAAATACAATAATCAAAGGATTACCACAGTCGCTGAGGGCAATGAAGCGCTTCGGAATTACCGAAGATATTTCCCCGGAGGAGCTTATAAATAAGATTAGATAATTATAATGACTTTATAAGCGTTTAATTAGTTGAATATATTTGGAATCAGCCGGCAGAAGCGCCGGTTTTTTTGTTGTCGCCGGTTTTAAAACTATTCACTAAATATCTATAGTTGTGGTAATATTAATTGGATGAAGGATTAACAATATAAAATCTAAATTTACTGGCAGGGAGAGCAATATGCCTATTATAATGGAAGATCTGTCGTTTACCTATTCCAATGGCGGACCTTTTGAAAAAGTTGCATTACATGATATTAATATTAATATAAATGATGGCGAATTTGTTGGAATTATTGGACATACAGGTTCGGGTAAATCCACGCTGATTCAGCATTTAAACGGGATACTGAAGCCTACCGGGGGCCGCGTAATTATTAACGGGATAGATACTAAGCAAAAAAACCTGAAGGAATTGCGACGCCAGGTTGGTATAGTTTTTCAATATCCCGAGCATCAATTATTTGAGGACACTGTAAAAAAAGATATATCTTTTGGGCTTCTCAAACAAGGGCTTTCAGAGGAAGAAACTCACCAGAGAGTAATATCCGCGTTGCATTCTGTGGGCCTTAAGGAAGCAGTTCTGGAGAAGTCGCCTTTTGAACTTTCGGGAGGACAAAAGCGAAGAGTGGCTATTGCAGGTGTTGTCGCCATGATGCCTAATATACTTGTGCTTGATGAACCCACAGCCGGCTTGGATCCAAAAGGCAGAGATGAAATTTTCGGTTATATAAGAAAGCTCCATAAGGATTTTAATATGACAATTATACTGGTATCTCACAGTATGGAGGATATAGCAAAACTTGCTCAAAGGGTTATTGTTATGAACCAAGGAACTGTATTCATGGATAAGCCTTCAGCCGAGGTATACAGAAACCCTGATGAACTTGAAAAAATAGGACTCTCTGCACCGCAGATAACGTATTTGGTTAAAAAGCTGAAGACCATAATTCCTGATATAGATGAGGACATTTTTACTGTTGACGCGGCTCTAAAAGAGCTCAACAAGCATTTTAAGCAGGAACTTAAATAATTGTACCGGAGTTAAACTATTTTTAACCTCAATTAATAAACCTGAAGTAATACAGGAACGGAGAACAAAATGATACGAGATATAACAATCGGTCAGTATGTACCAGGGGATTCACTGCTTCACAAAACAGATCCCCGAACCAAAATTATACTGACTTTTGTAATGATGATATTTATATTTATGATAACCACTTACTGGGGGTATCTCCTGCTGTCACTATTTACGGCACTGACCATTGTAACGGCTAATATTCCTTTTAAGTTTGTTTTAAAGGGGTTGAAACCCGTAGTATTTATCGTTATTTTTGCTGGTGTTATCAATATGTTTACAATTGGAGGGCGGACGATTTTTGAAATAGGTATCCTAAGGATGACTTATGAAGGTCTGGATACCGCCGTTAAAATGTCCATAAGGCTCTTCCTGCTTATAATTACAGCAAGTATGTTAACGTATACAACAACACCTATTGCTCTTACAGACGGCATTGAAAAGCTTATGGGGCCATTGAAGAGGATAAGGGTTCCTGTTCATGAAATAGCAATGATGATGACAATAGCACTGAGATTTATTCCAACGCTGCTTGAGGAAACAGACAAAATTATTAAAGCACAATCCTCAAGAGGTGCAGACTTTGACAGCGGAAACATGGTGGAACGCGCCAAAAGCTTTATACCTGTCCTTATCCCTCTGTTCATAAGCGCGTTCCGTAGGGCTGATGAACTGGCTACTGCAATGGAGGCAAGGTGCTACAGAGGCAGTGAAGGCAGAACAAGAATGAAGCAGCTGCACCTGACAAGGTATGATCTTATTGCAGCAGCAATAACCGTAGTATTTATGGCTTGGGTGCTGGTAATGCAGACAGTACTTTAGGAGTTCGGTAGACAGGAGTTCAGTAGAAAACCTAGCAGACAGTAGTTCAGAGTGTAATGAATCAATATGGTGCATATATTCAGGAGAGCACATGCGAAATATAAAGCTAACAATAGAATATGATGGTACTAATTATCACGGCTGGCAAGTACAGAAGAATGCTGTAACCGTTCAGGAGAAGGTGGAGAAAGCAGTGTCCCAGCTGCTTGGAGCTCAAACCGGGGTTGTAGGCTGCAGCAGGACAGATGTTGGAGTTCACGCCTATGGTCAGGTTGCGCATTTCTACACAGAGTCAGGCATACCGGGAGAAAAGTTTTCTTATGCACTAAACAATTTCTTACCCGGTGATATAGTGATACAGAAATCCGAAGAGGTACCTGAGGACTTTCACGCAAGATATTCCTCAAAAGGTAAAAAGTATAGATATCTCATTCATAATTCTGCCCATCAGTCTGCATTAATGCGCAACCGGGCATGTCATGTGAGGCCGGAGCTGGATTTCGAACAGATGAGAAAAGCTGCGGCACATTTTGTGGGAGAACTTGATTTTGCAGCTTTTCAGGCAACGGGAGGGCAAGTCCGCAGCACGGTGAGAGAAATCTACAGCATGAGTGCGGTTAAGAAAGAGGACAACCTTATTGAGCTTGAGGTTACAGGGAATGGTTTTTTGTACAACATGGTCAGAATAATTGCGGGAACGCTGGTATACGTTGGAATGGGGAAGCTCAAGGAAAGCGATATTCCGGGAATTATAAGCGGACTTGACCGGACGAAAGCCGGGAAGACAGCTCCGGCGCAGGGGTTGTACCTTATGGAAATATATTATTAAGAAGTGATATGTGTTAAAGGCAGCAGCATATACAATAAAATACTAATATTACTTTTAGTGATATCTTTAATGATTGGATATGATTTTATTAGTCATATATATTAAATATAAAATGGGGGGAATATTATGGTAATAGCTTTGGCACAAACAAGTCCAATAATAGGAGACATAGACTATAATCTGAAGGAACACTGTGAATTCATAAAGTTAGCTAGCGGTCATGGAGCTGACTTAATTGCATTTCCTGAGATGTCTCTTACTGGCTATGTAAGGGATACAGCAAGTGAACTTTCCTTTAAAGAAAATGACCCGCGGTTGGAAGCATTGAGAAAACTAGCAGTTGAAAACAATATTATTATAATAGCTGGTGCTCCCATAAGTATGGGAACTGAAATGTATATCGGTTCCTTCGTACTGTTTCCTGATAATAATATCTCAATATATACAAAGCAATTTCTTTATACAGGAGAGGAAGTATTCTTTAAACCAAGTTTTGATTATAATCCTTTGATCAAACTTGACACTGATTTTATTCGATTGGCTATCTGTGCGGACATTATGAACCCCGAACATCCTAAAAACCAAAATGCCGCTGGAGCAACAGTCTACATAGCAGGTATCTGCTTCTCAGAAGCTTCCATTAACAATGCCCATAAGGTTTTAAGCGATTACGCGCGAATATACTCCATGCCGGTGTTAATGTCAAATGTATGTGGAGAATTCTACGGAATACAGGCTGGAGGAAAAAGTGCTATATGGTCTGAGAAAGGTGATTGCATAGCTGAATTGAATGGAACAGACCGCGGTTTGTTATTGGCAAGTAAGAATGGGGATGTATGGACCGGAGAAGTGGTGCGGAAAGATTAATCCTTTTACAATTATTTAATTTTTATCTTTACTCTCGATTATATGTAGATTAGAGCCATAACGACTATATAAATATAAATTTACATCATAAAGTGAAAAGTCTCATTATTTGAGGCTTTTTTTAATTACACAGTTATTGGAGTTAGCATTAATAATATTGTTTTTTTATGAAATTACATTTTATATTAATAATTTTTAATAATTTTCCCATTACTATTTAATTTTTTGGTTTTACTATGGTAGGTGTATGAGTTAATATTTACATTCTACATAAGTGTCAATGAAGAAAGGATTAAAAATGATTATACAGAACTTCAGGCATAAGAAATTGCAGACCGTACTAATATTTCTTATAATTCTACTTTGCTCCATGCTGTTAACCTCATCAGTCAGTATTCTGATATCTCTGGATAAACCTTTTCAGGATTTTGCCGAGGAATGCCAGTCACCGTCGGCATATGTTTTCCCGCAAAATTTGGATGATAATGGTGTATACCTACTTGGAAAACAGTTTTCAGAGCTCAATGAAATACAAAGAGTTGAATACAAAAAATTTCACTATATTTCTGAGGAACTGTTATACAATGGAAAAAAGCTCGAAGGTTTCTATAAATTAACTGAATATAACCCGAAAATCAATAAAAATGAGCGTTATCTTGAAGGAAGTAAAGCCATCATAAACACACTTCCACCTGATGAATGCATTTTACCTGCTTGTGTCAGCAATGAATATAATATTCACACCGGGGATAACATCGTAATTAAATTGTCTGGAAGAACACTTCAATATACCGTAAGGGGAGTATACTCAGATCCGTATAATACTTCAACTGCTTTTGACAGTGATATTCTGGTAAAGCAACTCCCAACAGACATAAACTATGGCTTGCATATAGCTCTATACACTAAAGAGGGAATAAAAGGCAGTCAGATTGAAGATGCTTTCAGGACAAAAAATAACGGCATGATGTATGGCAATATACAAACTCTGCAGCAAAGAATAGAAAATGGCTTAATTGTAGGAAATATAATTGGTAGTGTATTCCTTGCTACAGGAATTATTATGTTGCTGGTAAGCTGTCTTATAATAAGTTTCATGATCCGAAACGCCATAATTACGGATGCAAAAACTATTGCTGTATATAAAACCATAGGGTACACATCTAGGGATATACTGAAGATGTACTTAAGCTTTTATTTCTTAATAGTTTCTGTTGCATGTATATTAGGTATTGGGAGTTCTGTGTTTATTTCTAACATAATACTCAAATCAATATTTGAAAATATGGGAGAAGTGTCTGCTAACAGTACATTTATTCCCGGAGTTTTATGTTACCTTATAATCGGAACAATTGTAATCGGACTTATATATATGATTATAAATAAAGCAAAAAGCTTGAGACCGGTAGCTGCTTTGAGTGGTGTTACAGAAAACGGTACACAAAAGAGAAAGAATTTCACAGGAAATTCCAAGCTTCAATTTTCACCCTTGGGCATTACTATACGGAATATAACACGAAACAAAAGGGGTGCGCTAAGTACAATTCTAACTGCCATTTTAACAATTTTCAGTGTTAATTTTGCTGTTATATCTCTGGATATGGCAAATACTATGAAGGAAAACAATGACTTCTGGCTTGGAATAGACAAGTCTGATGTGCTTATCGAGGTCACAGATAATACCCAATTTGATAAAGTTCTTAAGACAATTATAGAGGATAAAAGGGTAAATCATTTTTTTAAGAATAAATTGGGAGACAGAGTCAGTATCAAGTGGAGAGAGGGTATAAACGTGACTGCTATGGACGCATTTGTATATGATGACTTTAAAGATACAAAGCTTCCTGTTGTAAGAGGCAGAAATCCTATAAACGTTGACGAAATAGCAATTTCAACAAAAATTGCAGCTTCATTAAATAAAGAAATGGGAGATTACCTGGAGATTTATTTAAACAGCAGTATTAAAGTAAGGCTATTAATAACAGGCATATTTCAAACCTATTATCAGCTAGGTGACTGCTGCCGTCTGCTGACCGATACATATAAACAAAATAATGGAGCTATAACCTATTCGAATATTTCAGTCTACTTAAATCCGAAGGAGAATTCAGATTTTTTTGTTAAAGATATACAACAAAAAATTAATGGAAGAGGCAATGTTATAGCGAGAACTGAAGCTTTTGGAGGCATAATGAACATGATAGTCAGGCCGCAGAAAAATGCAATCCCTCCTGTGACTGCACTTATTCTACTGATAGGAGCCATAAATATATTTTGTATAGTGATGCTGAAAAATGCTGTGAACCAGAAAATAAACGGGATATATAAATGCATTGGGTATACCAGCGGACATCTGATTTTGTCAAATATATACTATGTAGCAATGATTGCGGTATCATCGATGGCAGTAGCAATTCCCATGATACTAAAACTCTATCCTGTGATCATGAAGTCAAGTCTGAGCATGTTTGGTTTTCTGGAATATCCCGTTTCCTACAACTTGTGGCATATAGTGATTTCAAATATAGGAGTTGTAATTATGTTTGTAATTAGTACACTTATTTCCTCCAGATCATTAAAAAATATTAAAGTACGGGATTTGGTACAGGAATAAGTATATTAATTTTCAAAAAACCATGAACTGCTCTTAATTACTGTTTACCGCTGCAAAGCAGCGAGATGGGAGATATTATGAAAAATGTAATTATTAAAACTGATTTATTATGTAAAAGCTTCATAAGTGATGGCGAAATCAATAATGTTATAAAAAATATGGATTTAGAAATATATGATGGGGACTTTACAGTAATAATGGGAAGCTCAGGTTCAGGTAAATCAACCTTGTTGTATATGTTGAGCGGGATGGACAATGTAACTACCGGCAAGGTTTTCTTTGACGGCGCAGACATTACAAGGTTAAAGGAAAAAGATCTATCGAAATTAAGGAAACACAAGCTGGGTTTTGTTTTTCAAGGAATAAATCTCATTCCAAACCTCAATGTCTATGAGAACATTATGAGTCCTACATATAAAACGGCAATGGAACGCAAGGTAATCGAGAAGAGAATAGATGCTCTTCTGGGTAAAATGGAGTTGACTACTCATAAGAAGAAATTTCCAAACCAGATGTCGGGGGGACAAAAGCAAAAGGTTGCTATATGCAGGGCTTTGATAAACCAGCCCAAGGTGCTGTTTGCCGATGAACCCACAGGCGCTTTGAATTCCTCTCAAGGGCAGATAGTGTTGGATATCTTCACAAAAGTTAATCGGGAGCAGCAGTCAGTAGTTATGGTAACACATGACCTTAAAGCTGCTCTACGCGGCAATAGAATTATATATATTAAAGATGGCAGAATTGATGGAGATCTGAGACTTAACGATTATGACGAAGCGAATGCGACACAAAGAGAAGAAGTGGTGTATAAGTTCTTAAAACAAAAAGGCTGGTAGAACTTGTCTATAACGTGATATTATTTTAATGGATAATTAGTTTGATCCCTGTATATTTTGAGTGTTTATTACGATTGAAGTAAAAATATGAAGTAATCACTATTGGTAAAGGGGTAATGGTATGGGGCAAAGAATTCTGATAGTGGAAGATGAAAAAGAGCTGGCAGACATTTTAGGGGCGTATCTTGAAGTCGAAGGCTTTAACCCTATTATTGCAAAGGATGGACCCGAAGGGCTGAAAGCCTTTAATGAAATGAAGCCTGACCTGATACTGCTGGACATAATGCTGCCGGGACTTGATGGAATTAATATATGTAAAGAGGTTCGGCAAAAGTCAGACATTCCAGTAATAATGATTTCAGCAAAGAGTGGAGAGATGGATAAAGTAATAGCGTTGGGAATAGGGGCGGATGATTATGTTACAAAACCCTTTAGTCCGCTTGAACTCGTTGCAAGAGTAAAAGCACAGCTCAGAAGATATGAAAAATCCATAGAAACCGGTTACTCAAACAAGGAAGAGATTAATGCAGGAAAGCTCTTATTAAACAAAAGCTCATATACTGCTTTTATAAAGGATACGGAAAACAGCGAACTCATATTAACAACAAAAGAGTTTGAAATACTTTTTTTCTTTGCAAAATACCCAAACCAGGTTTTTTCAAAGGAGCAAATATACCAAGGTGTCTGGGGATATAACGGAATATGTGATGACAACAGTGTTACTGTCTACGTTAACCGTATTCGAGAAAAGCTGGACAGGTTCGGGCTTGATTACATAAAAACTGTCTGGGGTGCTGGCTACAAGTTTTCGTTTTAGTGCTGTGTATAGTAGAAATGATTTTGATAAATTTTCAGTTTATATTAAGGGGGGCTGCTTATGAACAGCATGTATAAGAAAAATATATTTACGGCTGCTATAATAGTAGTCGTTCTTTTTGTTTCAATGCTTTTAAGTATAAACGCATTTTTTAAACTGGATAACAATATATACGATAATGACATAAGGCTTCTGGTTGCAGAACAAAAAAATAACATCGAAAATGGAATATATACCAAGGGGAGATTTCCATACATTGTCTTCGGATTGGACGGGTAAAGTAGATTATAGTGAGCCTCCCTTTAAAGAAAAAACCGGAGAAATAATAAATGTTCAGGAAATGCTTCAGACAGACAAAAGCTTTAGAACTGAAAATAAAAGTGACATCAAGGAAGTCTTTGTAATAGAAAGGGAAGGAAAAACCGCAGGCTTTATTGTGTTTTTAGTACCCATAAAGGATATCCTCAGGGATAGCGAATATTCCAGAACGGTTAAGGTTTTTATTCCTGCAATTATTGGAACACTGATAGGTATTTTAATTGTTTGGGGAAGGGCGCGTTATTTTAACAGACATATCCTTAATCCTATAAAGGAAATAACTGAATCTGCAAAGGGTATACTCTCTGGAAACTATGATCTTGAGGTAATTCGTACATATGGTAAAACTATTGCAGAAAACGAGGTAGGTGATTTAACCTACTCCTATGAATTAATGAGGGATGAATTAAAGCAAAAGCAAATAAGAGAAGAGGTATTAAAAAAATCGCAGCAGGAATTAATTTCTTGTATATCACATGACCTCAAGACACCCATTTCAACAATTAAAGCTTATAGTGAGGGCCTCCGGGATGGAGTCGCAAAAACAGAAAAACTTCAAAGGGACTATATAAATATAATTATTGGTAAAACAGATCTTTTGACAGAAATGATAAATGAACTGCTTATAATATCAAACGCACAGTTGAATCAGCTGGAGATTAATCGCCAAGAGGTTTATTTTCTGGAATACTTCAAATGTATTATTAAAGAGCTTGAGATATATGTAAAACAAAAGGGTATTGATTTCAGCTACGAAAGTATTACTTCTGATATGCTGGTTAATATAGATACAAAACGAATATCCGAAGTTTTATATAACCTGGTTGAAAATAGTATAAAATATATTGGAGACAAGAAAGGCCATATTCAGATTCTGGCTGAAAGAAAAGGAAAAGCCGTATTAATTAAAGTAATAGATAATGGAATAGGTATAAGTCCGGATGACATACCACATGTGTTTGATAAATTCTACAGAGCTGAGAAATCCAGAAGTTCACGAATTCCCGGTTCGGGCTTGGGCTTGTCTATATGCAAATATATAGTTGATAGGCATAACGGTGAAATATATTGCAAAAGCCGCCTTAATCAGGGCTGCGAAATAGGATTTACCATTTATTAATTTTAGTTAGAAGATATAGAATTGGTGTAAAAAAACCTTGCTTACAGGCATATGGGTGCATATATGGGTATTTTGGGTAAAAAAAAGAAAATGCTATAATATTTCTCTATAATACTCGGTATTGCTACGAATACATGGTTGTGAGCCGAAAGTGAAATGAATAATCATTATATGAGAGATATGAAGATATAACGAGAAAAATCGAGAGATAACGAGAGGTAAATTAAATTCTCGGGAATTTATACTTGACATAGTTAAATGAGTATATTAAAATGTTCTAGTGCCTATATACGGTAAACACTGTTTAACATAGACAGTATAGATTTTTAAGGAGGTAGTATTAAGAAATGAAAACTTTCATGGCAAAAGCGGAACAGATTGAAAGAAAATGGTACATTATTGATGCTGAAGGTAAGCCGCTTGGAAGATTGGCAAGTGAAGTTGCTGCTATTCTAAGAGGAAAAAATAAGCCAATATTCACACCACACGTTGATACTGGCGATCATGTAATAATACTGAATGCAGAAAAAGTAGTTCTCACAGGTAAAAAACTTGATCAGAAGCTTTACAGAACTCACTCACTTCATCCAGGCGGATTGAAGGAAGTCAAGTACAAACACTTGATGGAAAAACACCCTGAAAGAGCTGTTGAAATTGCTGTAAAGGGAATGCTTCCAAAGAACAGTCTTGGAAGACAGATGTTCAGAAAGCTTAAAGTTTATGCTGGTTCTGAACATAACCATCAGGCTCAGAAACCTGAAGTACTTGATCTCAATATTTAATGGAGGGAGGACAAAATAATGGCTAAGGTATATTACTATGGTACAGGACGTAGAAAGAAATCAGTAGCAAGAGTTAGACTTGTTCCTGGAGAAGGCAAGATATCAATAAATGACAGAACATTGGAAGACTACTTTGGATTGGATACTTTGAAGGTTATAGTTAAGCAACCATTAACCCTCACTGATACATTGACAAAGTTTGATGTTATATGTAAGGTTATCGGAGGAGGTTTCACTGGTCAAGCCGGTGCAATCAGACACGGTATAGCAAGAGCTCTCTTAAAGGCTGATGAAGAACTCAGACCAGCACTTAAGAAGGCAGGTTTCTTGACAAGAGATCCAAGAATGAAGGAAAGAAAGAAATACGGTCTCAAGAAAGCAAGAAGAGCACCACAGTTCTCAAAGAGATAATATGTGGCGGGAAAGGCTTTTATTTACAGGCTTTTCAGCTGCTATGTTGTGGATTTTGTCGCAACATCGTCGCAACAAATTGCACAGTTTATTCAACACGGCTCGAAAGCATTCGCTTTTAAGCCGTGTTTTTATATGCTAATATTAGTTTTAACAGGAGAATATACATGAGCGCATCTAATGCAGCATACAAAAAACGCCTTCGCATCGCTCATAATGTATTCGAGCATCCACTTTTTGTAAAACGTATTTGAATAAATGCAAAGAATGTTTACGTGTCGTGTTGATGAAAAACGGATATCCAAATACGAAAGCGATGCGTATCATAAAGAACTATTGTGTCGAGAAGGATTTGAGCGTTATTATCCCAAGGAAGTTACCGATGATGATTACTGCGTCTATATATTCACAGCCGAAAATGGATGGTATCATCCCGGTTCATTCGAGATTGGATATAGGAGAGTTATAATATGCAATTCGAATTTGATAGTGAAATAAAGCGTCTTGACGGCAAAATTAAATGGAATGTTTTCTATTTCCCACATTCGGCATTGGAGCATTTTGGAGTAAAAGGCAATATACCAGTTTGCATCACTGTGGATGGGCATGGGTTTGACCATACGCTGCTACCTTCAAAAAACGGGCATTATTTAGTATATAACGAATTTATCAAGCAGGCTGTTGGTAAGAATCTTGGTGACAGCGTTCATGTAACCTTAGAGAGAGACATTAAAAAGCGAAATGTTGTAATACCGCTCTATATCGAAAATGCTTTAAAGAACGCTGGAGAATTGGAATCGTTTCTAAAACAGCCAGATTATGCAAAGCGGGAACAGGTAAACTACATAGAAACTTCAAAAAAAGAAGAAACAAAAACAAATAGGATAAAAGCATTAATAAAGCGGCTTGGTGAGCAAAACTTATAAAACTATTAAAACGGAGGAAATTTATCCATGACACCATCACCAAACTTGTAAGTGATTATGAAGAGTAATTAATAGGCTACTGATGCAAAAAACGAAGTGTACTTGCTAATAAACTTCCAATGTCATATAATTAATTAGATTGACATCGAATAAACAGATTCTACATAAACTAGTTTTTTACTAAGGAGAGGATTATGTCAGATATAACATTTAATAAGCTGGATCCGGTATTTGAAACTATGGGGTTGCTTTTTGTCAGCTATAATCTTGACGAAGTGAAGAAGGAAACAAAAGAGAAGCTTACAGAAATGGAATTCGATGGAGAACAGTTTTATTCACAGTATTTTAAAACCTTTGATAAATATGTTCAAATATTTATGAAAAACAGAGTAGAATGCAGTGAAAATGCGTTCTTTTTCAGTGAACAGGATCCAAATTACTTTCTGATACTCTTGTCTCTTATTATTGAAAACAGCAGTTGGCTCACATCTTTGGATGGTGTAACGGCAGGCCAGATTAAAGCTCAGATTATCCATATATGTAATACTATTTTTGATGATGATACCGATTCAAATGGTGTGGATACTTTAGAGGATATCATTCTGTATTTGGACAAGACCGGTTTACAATCCAACGCAAAATGGAAGATGCTTCAAGTTATGCAGTATCCTCAAAAATACATTAAAAAGCTCATTGAGATAATTAACTCCAATTTAAACGCATATGATAGGGCCGTTAAAGATATTGTCAATCCGCTGGAAAAGCTTCTTAATCAGTATAGTGTTATGGCTGCTAATAATGGTGATAAAAGATTTTATGAACTCAAAGCTAAAATATCTCAATCTTCCGCCGTGTATCCAACCTTAATTTTTCCGTTGTCACAGATGCTGTTTGAAAACAGTTGCTATTATGGACTACTTAGTGAAAAAGTTGTTAATAACTGGAAATCACGTAAAAATTCCAAAGAACTTTTGCTGTTCAAATTAAAAGCCCTAAGTGATAGTAGTAAACTAGAAATAATATCGTCGCTTAAAATCAGTCCTAAATATAATCTTGAAATAGCTCAACAGTTAGGACTTACAGCGGCAACCATGTCCCACCACATGAATGTCCTGTTAAATTGCAGATTTATAGGTGTTGAGAAAAAGAATGGCAAAGTATATTACCATTTGGAAAAAGAGAACCTGAAAGCATTGATTAAAGAACTTGAAGCCACTTTACTATGAAAAATATTATCTGAATACCAATCCCGGCATTTGCCGGGATTTTATTTTGCCATACATTAGATACAAATCAAATATAGTTGACTAAAATCAAATTATAGCATATCATGTATATATAATTAATTAGATAGAGGTCATATAAGAATTAAATAGTAATCTAATAATTGGAGGTCTTGATATGAAAGAATATCTCATGAAAAACAAATTAATACTATCAATTACTGTACTACTTAATATTATAAGTTCAGTGGCAGCAGTATTTCTGGCGAAACTCCTTCAAAAGGTTATTGATGTTGCCATAAGCGGCAATATGCCTTCGTTTCAACGGATTCTGCTATTTTCAGTAAGCTATATCATTTTGCTGGGTATTATCAGTTATTTGTATTCGTTGTGCAGCAAAATGCTCATCAGGAATCTGACAAAAATGTTACGACAAAAGGCTTTTTCGGGGATATTGAAAAGAAATATTAATGATTTTTCTAATGTAAATACAGCTGATTATATTTCGGCACTTACCAATGATGTCAAATTGATTGAAGAGAACTACATAATTCCAACTCTGCTAGTGCTGCAATATGCGGTAATGTTTATTGTAACCCTCATTTTACTCTTTGAAATCAGTCCATTTATTACACTGTGCCTGATTGGATGTATAATTGTCATGCTTGTACTTCCCGGACTTATGAGTAAATCCTTGCAGACAAAGCAGGAGATGCTTTCTAAACAATATTCTGTTTTCACATCAAAGCTTAAGGATTTCTTTTCAGGCTTTGAAGTCATTAAAGCCTTTCAGATGGCTAATCATATAAAAAAAGAATTTGTAAATGAAAACGATAAGGCAGTTAATGCAAAATACCAAGCAGATAAAATGTTTGCACTAAACGAAGGCATTTCCGGAATACTTGCGTATCTTACTCAGTTTTCCGGTTTGTTTATCGGTGCATATCTAATAATTAAAGGAAATATAACCGCCGGTACTTTAGTTGCATTAATTCAACTCTCAGGTACATTTGTAAGTCCTGTTATGATGATTTTACAGAATATTCCCAAAATCAAAAGTATGGTCCCTATTGTCAATCGATTTAAGGAATTGGCAGACTATTCGGATACATCGTTTGAGGGTATATTAGAACCATCGTTTAAAGCAGGGATTGAAATTAAGGACTTGTATTTTTCCTATGAAGAGGATCGACCAATTTTAAAGAATGTAAATTTAACGCTGCATAAAGGTAAAAAATATGCTATCGTTGGCAAAAGCGGGTGTGGGAAAACAACATTGGTTAAGGTTTTAACGGGAAATTATTCTTTTTACACCGGAAGCATTACATATGATGGCACAAGCTTACGTGATCTGGATATTGAAAAAATACACAATATGGCTTCTGTAATACATCAAAACATCTACATGTTTGATGACAGTATCAGGCAAAACATTTGTTTATATGATGACTTTGAAGGCATCGGACTGGAAGCTGCATTGAAAACAAGTGGAGTGAGTGAGTTTGTCGAGCGCGTGCCGGGTGGTCTTTTGGCCATGGTGGGGGAAAACGGTTCAAATATGTCAGGTGGACAGCGGCAGCGTGTTGCAGTTGCCAGGGCTTTAATCAGGAACAAACCAATTCTTATTTTAGACGAAGGAACATCATCAGTTGATATGCAGACGGCTTACGATATTGAAAGCAGTCTTCTTAATATCGAAGATCTGACGCTTATTACCATTACACATAGTTTGAACTCAGATTTATTAGGAAAGTACGATCAGATTATTTATATGGAGGATGGAGTTATCTCAGAGACAGGTAATCTGTCAGAACTATTATCCAAGCAAGGTGGCTTTTGTAATTTTGTAAACCTTATGAGATAAAAGTATAATCAATTCGGAGAATGCCAGAGCTATGACAAAAAAGAGAATTCTTACTGAGTTCTCTTTTTTGCAACTTGGCACTAAATATCTGCATCTTGGTTAAATTTACTTGAAATACCATATTCGTAAGGATATGATAATATCGGAATGGAGGTCAGCAGATGAAGATAAACATTCGGACCGACAGCAATGTAAAAGAGACTGAGATTAGTATTTCCTGTAACAGACTGACACCCGAGATTGAAAAGCTGATATCGCTGGTTCGCATAATGGATAAGCAGATAACGGGACATAAACAGGGGCAAATACATTTTTTGAATATTAATGAAATCCTCTACATAGATACCGTAGATAAAAAAACCTTTTATTATACTAAAGCGGATGTTTACGAATCTCAGCTTCGACTATATGAGCTGGAGGAACAGCTTGAAGGAACAGAATTTTTCAGGGCAAACAAGTCCTGTATAGCTAATTTTACACAGATAAAATCACTTAAAGCGGATCTGGACGGACGAATACTTCTTACAATGAGTAATGAAGAAAAATTGTATGTTTCAAGACAGTATGCACCATATGTTAAAAAGAAACTGGGGGTCAAATAAAATGAGTAAAAGGTTTACAATTTTCGAATTTTTCTCAGAAGCCTTCAATATTTTTTCCAGTATGATAATATGCATAACCTTTACCGCTTTTTTTATTGGAAAAGATGTAGGAACAATGTCCTCACTATACAAGTTTGGGAAGGAAGCAATAGCCATTGATACTGTGGTACAAATACTATTAGCCGCATTTGCATTGGAGACGGTAAAAGTTTTTTGGTTTTCAGAAAAACTAATAAAACATATGATGTCCTTATGGAGAACAACGGGAATGGTGATTTCTGTAATACCGTTAATAGCAATCTTTTCTGCAATATTCGGATGGTTCCCCCTCAATGACATAAACGCCTGGGGTGGTTTCTTTTTATCGTTTGCAATATGTTTTTTATTTAGTCTTGCTGTTGTCTTAATAAAGACAAAGCTGGAAAACAAAAAGTACAGAGAAGGTATTAAACGATACCGCAAAGAGCATGGATTGGAGGCTGGAGAAGATGATTAATACTGAGGGGAAAATACGAGGTATAGAGGTAAAAAACTTAACCAAATTCTTTGGGGATAAAAAAGTTCTGGATAATGTCAGCGTGTCAGTGGGAACTGGAGAGCTATTTGGTCTGTTGGGGCCGTCAGGTGCCGGAAAAACTACTCTGATAAAGGTATTAACAGGGCAGTTGAAGTATCACGGCGAAGCAAGTGTTTTTGGTCGGGAATGCAGTAGTTTTGGAAATGAGATATACAGTCATGTAGGAATGGTCCTTGACAATAGTGGTATTTATGAAAGATTAACCTGCTATGAAAATCTCAAGCTGTTTGCAAAAATTTATAGGATAAATAATGAAGAAATAAATTCAGTCCTTAAGAGAGTCGGACTGATCGAAGCCAAAAAAACGCCTGCCGGAAAGCTGTCAAAGGGAATGAAACAAAGGCTTTTACTGGCAAGGGCTGTGCTGCACCGACCCAAAATGTTATTTTTGGATGAGCCGACCAGCGGTTTAGATCCTGCAACAGCCAGAGAAATTCATGACTATTTGATAGAACTCAAGAAGGAAGGAACTGCTATCTTTTTAACCACACATAATATGGAGGAGGCCTATAAGCTTTGCGATAATATCGCACTTCTCAATGAAGGGAAAATTGTAGAGTATGGAGCACCGGACGAGTTATGCAGACGGCATAATCAGACCAATAGTATAGAACTTCTCTTGAAAAGTGGAGAAAAGGTTGAAATACCGAATAGTGGAGCCTATGCCGATAAAATTGCAGAGTATTTCAGGGGAGAGAAGGTGGAGACCATTCATTCTTCCGAACCGAATTTGGAAACAGTATTTATGAAGTTAACCGGAAGGGGATTAAACTTATGATACGTATAAACCACATATCAGCAATGATTGAAAAAGATTTTAGAGTAACCTTAAGGAATATGCAAATTTTAATCTTATTTATTATATATCCTGTAGTCGGTTTTGTAATGGCACAATCAGTAAGTATGGAAAAAAGCTTTTTTATAAGTGTGTTTGCAACAATGCATTTTGTGTTTACACCTATAGTATCCACCTCAGCTATGATATCAGAGGAAAAGGACAAAAATACCTTACGTGTACTGAGAATGTCTGGAATAAATTCTGCGGAATTCTTCCTGAGCACTGCATTGTTTGTGTTGATTTTAGACTGTTTAACCGGAAGTTCTCTATTGCTGCTGTCAGGGCAAAACGGTCCAAATCCTTGGTTATTCTATTCTGCCGGAATACTGGGAGGTATTATTTCAATACTTGTTGGAATTTGTATCGGGACATTTTCAAAAAGCACCAGTGCTGCCAGTGGCTTGGCTGTGGCTGCCGGTATGGTTTTGGCTTTTATCCCCATGCTGTCATTTTTCAATAAAGGTTTGGAGCACTTCTCAAAATTTCTATACGGACAGCAAATTAAGTACTTAATTGAAGGCAAAAATTGGTCAGGAGAATCCATTGCAGTCATGTTAATAAACCTTGGCTTTATCGTCGGTCTATATGTATTATTATATAAGAGAACAAAATTAGATGAGTAAGTTTTATTTAAAAGGGGGAGAACATCATTAACATCATTTCAGTAAAAGAAAAACCTGAATATATAACCCGAGCTATTAAATATTTCCAAAGCAAGTGGGCTAACGAGCAAAATATGATGGTATATGAGGACTGCATTACGCATTGTGTTACTACAGACAGACCTCTGCCTCAATGGTACCTGCTTATGGATGGTGATACCATAGCCGGTTGTGCCGGGCTTATAACCAATGACTTTATCAGCAGGATGGATTTGTATCCCTGGGTATGCGCCGTTTTTATCGAGGAGGATTACCGGGGACACGCGTATGGAGGATTACTGCTGGAACAAGCCAGAAGCGATGCACAAAAGAGCGGCTTTCCATGCTTGTACTTATGCACGGGTCTGACGGGTTACTATGAGCACTTTGGCTTTGAGTATATAGGAAAGGGTTATCATCCATGGGGAGAGGAAACCCGTATTTACCAGCTTAATGTATAATATATAAAGGAGAATAAACTATGAAGGTAAATATAACCCATGTTGGAGTCTATGCCACAGACATAGAAAAAAGCAAAGAATATTATGTTACATACTTCGGAGGTAAAAGCAACAGCCTTTACAAGAACTCAAAGGGTTTTTCCAGCTATTTTATTACCTTCGACGGTGGAGCCAGTCTGGAAATTATGCATCATAGGGAGCTGGAATTCCGACCTGTCGAAGATAAAGTAAACGGTTGGAGTCATGTTGCTTTCTCAGTAGGTGACAGGGACACTGTTATCAAACTGACAGAGAGGATAGTTTCTGACGGGTATGAACTCTACAGTCCGCCAAGACAGACCGGAGACGGCTATTTCGAGAGCTGTGTGGCCGACCCCGACGGAAATAGAGTTGAAATAACTGAATAAAGTTATATGCTGCCGTCTGAACTAAAAATCAATTCTTCCCCATCTGCAGGGATAAGTATGCTTCCTGCCAGCCCAGCTTCGGCAATGTATTTCCCCAGGACTTCTCTGGATAAGACACAGTGGTTCCAGGCCTCCATGTGGACTGTAACGATTTTGGCTTCAGGCGAAACGCTGTGAAGCAAAGCTATGTCTTTAATTCCCATGGTAATCGGGGTTCCATCCCAAGTGGCTTCTCCGGCGTTACATATTATTATTTCAGGGTTGTACCTTTTCAAAACCTTTTCGGTTTCACAATAAAAAACACTGTCTCCAGCAATATAGACCGATGGCTCTCCAGGTGTACGGACAACAAAACCAGATACGGGAGCCATCTTCAGAGCAGTAATTCCATGACCGTGTTGGGCTGGGGTTCTTGTAATGGTGATACCGTTCCATTCAACCTCTTTATCAATAGGCGTAACATTTTTAAACCCATATTTCATAAGTTTTTCACCATCCTGAGGCTGGCAGAACATTTGAACTCCCTTCGGCAATAAACTTGCAGCAGCTTCATCAAAATGGTCCCGATGAGTATGTGAAACCAGAACCGCATCACATGAAGTCAGAAGTTCTGCTGGAAAGGGTATATCCACAAGAGGATTCCAGTTTTGATTTGCAACACCCTTTACAGGTTCCGCACTTCCCTTAGGGGCCAGAATGGGATCAACCAGTATTGATTTTCCTCCTAGCTTTAACAATAGTGTAGCATGGCGAACCAGTCTTAAATTCATATATTTTTCTCCATTTCTATGTGATATACTAAAAAAGAATTTAACAAAAAGAAACGTTAATAATATTATAAGCCAGCCGGGACTTGAGTGGCGTAAGAATCAGAACTGAATTTTTTGCATGATACAATAATTTATAGAGATACGCCGGATAAACATTACAATAGCAAAATTGTTTGAAAACGTTATAAGTGAAATTCAACCTAATGAGATTAAATTTTGTTGTGAGGAAATAATATGTTTGATGAAACTGATCTTGAAATAATCCAAATATTGAAGAATAACTCAAGAACACAGCTTCAGGAAATCGGAAATATTGTTCATTTGACAGGGCAGGCGGTCAGAAATAGAATTACAAGGCTTGAAAAGCTAGGTGTTATTGAAGGATACACTATTAAAACAAATGTGTCTAAACTGGGAAGGGAATTAATAGCCTTTATAACTGTATATATGAAGACTAATAACCATTCTGAATTTCTCAGGTTTATAAAGGATAATATTCTTATAACAGAGGCATACAGAATAAGCGGTGACGGCTGCTACAAGCTTAAGGTGGAAGCGGCTAACACTAAGGAAATTGAAGAATTTCTTGACAAGCTACTGCCCTATGGAAATTACAGATTAAACCTATCTATCGGCAAAATTAAATAATTGACACAAAATTACATAAGGCATATAATAATATAAATTTAATTTCCGGTATAAACTAATTAATAGCTTTAATAGGAAATTTAGAGATATGTATAGTTTACAATTTAAATACCATTATTAAAGACTGCGAAAAGAAGAGTAGGTATTGGAGACATTTACAGAGAGTCCTGTTGCTGAGAGAGGATATAGCTTGAAAATACTGAACATGGTCTTGGAGTTGCGCATCGAACACCTGGTTGATTAAACGTTGTTTTACAAATTACGTTTATGAAAGGAAAGTGACAGACTGCGACGGTTTCGCCCGTTATAGTGATAGAGTATAAGGTTGCTGATGGAAAATAGTTATATTATGTTCCGAAATCTCCCCGTACTTGATGAGGTCCATGCCGTGAGGTAGGGGCAAATTTGGAGTGGTAACGCGAAGTAATACTCTCGTCTCCGAAAATAACAATTTTCGGAGGTGGGAGTTTTTTATTGTCTGGAAAGCATAAATGATTTGTATAAAAATAAGTATTGGAACGCCCAAGAATAAAGGAATACAACATAAATGTAAATGATTTTACCGCGCTATTATGCGCAGATGGAGGTTAGTATGAATAATTCGGATTGTAAGTTTATATTGATAGGAGGAGCGTGGCCTTATGCAAACGGCTCGCTTCATATCGGAAGAGTCTCGGCATTAATACCGGGGGATATACTGGCAAGATACCACAGAGCTAAAGGAGATCATGTTTACTATATTTCAGGAAGTGACTGCCACGGAACACCTGTTGCAATCAGGGCTAAACAGGAGCGAAAAACACCTGAACAGATCAGCGACTTTTATCATGAGGAATTCAAGGAATGCTTTGACCGACTTGGATTTACTTATGATTCTTATGACAAAACCTCCTCTGAAGCACATAAAAGCTTTGTGAGAGAGTTTCACAGGATTATGTATAAAGGAGAGCATATATTTGAAAAAAGTGTTCCTCAGGCATATTGCACACTTTGTAACAGCTTTCTGGCTGACAGGCTGGTTGAAGGCAGGTGCCCCGAATGCGGACAGGGGGCCAGGGGGGATCAGTGTGATGCCTGCGGCAGGGTGTTGGAGCCCGAACTGCTCGTAAAGCCCAAATGCTCAGTATGTGGTACAGAACCTGAATTCCGGGAGAGCAACCATCTTTATTTGGCTCTGTCCAAACTTGAGGAACAAATTAATAATTATGTGGACAGCCATCCAGAATGGAGAAAAAACGCAATTGCCTTTTCTAAAAAATATATAAATGAGGGCTTGCGTGACAGAGCCGTGACTAGAGACCTGGATTGGGGTATAGAAGTTCCAAAGGAAGGCTTTGCTAACAAAAAAATTTATATCTGGGCAGAAAATGTTCTGGGATACTTATCCGGAAGTTTCCAGAAGACA
This sequence comes from Bacillota bacterium, assembly GCA_023460955.1. Lineage (GTDB taxonomy): Bacteria > Bacillota > Clostridia > Acetivibrionales > DSM-1351 > Ruminiclostridium. Next base: position 66,710 of record JAEWOH010000076.1, read on the forward strand.
AGGGACAAGGAAGATGAATTTAATGAACTGTGGTTTGGAAACAATACCAGACACTATTATGTCCACGGAAAAGACAACATCCCCTTTCATTCAATAATACTGCCCGGTCTGCTGCTGGCTAACGGTCGAGGCTGGCACCTCCCGGACTCGATGGTTTCCTGTGAATACCTGACATTAGAGGGCAAAAAAATATCGACCAGCAGAAATTATGCCGTTTGGGTAAAAGATATGCTTGATATTTACCATCCCGATTCAATAAGGTATTTCCTTATCACTAACGGCCCCGAAAAAAGGGATACCGACTTCACTTGGCGGGAGTATGTAAACAGCCACAATAGTGAGTTGCTCGGTGCCTACGGAAATTTTGCAAACAGGAACCTGGCGTTTATAGCGAAATATTTCGACGGGGTTGTTCCGGAAGGAAAGCTGGAAGCAGATATTAATTCGAAGATTACGGATTTATATCAATCTATCGGTAAAAAAATTGAGGAGGGTGCTTTTAAAGAAGCTCTTGATGGAATCTTTGAGTTTGTCAGGTGGTCAAACAAATACTTTGATGTACAAAAACCCTGGGAAACTAGGAATACAGCACCTGAAACCTGTAAAAACACTCTTTTTAACTGCATTCAGATTATTTCTAATTTAGCTGTTCTGTTGAAGCCTTTTCTTCCTTTCTCCTCTGAAAAGCTTCAGCGATGGCTTGACTTAAATGATTGCTGGAAGCCTCAATTTGTAGCTGCCGGTTATAGCTTACCTGAAACAGGAATTTTATTTGAAAGAATAGAAAAAAGTCGGGTGGAAGAGGAAATAAAGAAGCTTCAGGACCTTATCGGATAACTTTTATAGAATAATAAATGCGTTGGGAAAATTATATATATCAAGAAAAGGGGGAAGTCTTAATTGACTTCCCCAATATATTTATAGAACGAGGGTCTAGGTAATAGTATCTATTGTATGATTTAAATTCCGCCGGAGAAGGTCAGAACGAGTAGCAGAATATTGGCTGCAATTATTATACTTGCTATAATCCATCCCACAACATTGGTAACGGGCTTATTGACCAGTGAGCCCATTAAATCCTTCCGCTTTGTTATCAGCAGCATTGGGATAATTGCAAAGGGAAGCACGAAGCTAAGCGAAACCTGACTGAAGACCAGTGCCTGCATCGGGTTTATCCCCAGAATTATAATCAGCATAGCCGGCAGCATGGTAACCAGCCTGGTTATATTATCGCTTATCTTAAGCCCTACAAACCCCTGCATGATGGTTGTGCCGGCCATAGTGCCTACCACGGAAGAGGATAAACCCGATGCGATAAGTGCCAGCCCGAAAGCTCCGCTTGAAGCTGCACCCAGCAAGGGTGACAAAGATTTGTGCGCCTGTTCTATGGTTTCCACTGCCATGCCGTTTCTGTAAAATACCGCAGCAGAGACGATTACCATTGCAGCATTAATTATAAAAGCAATATTCATGGCTATTGTTATGTCAATGCGTTCCAGCTTTAAATGCTGCTTTTTCTCCTGCTCGGTACAGTTGACGTTTCTTTGCTGCACCAGCTGTGAGTGCAGGTATATGACGTGGGGCATTACGGTTGCACCTAGCATGCCTACAGCTATAAGCACCGCTTCGCCGTTGGGTATTGAAGGCATCAGCACATGAAGGCCGGCCTGTGCCCAATCGGGCTTAGCAAGGAAAAGTTCCAGAGTATAGGATATACAGATTACTGCGACAAGTATGGATATAACTCCTTCTACCACCCGCTGCCCATACTTTCCCATATATACTATGAAAAATGTGAGGCATGCGGTAATCAGGCCGGCCAAGGCCATTGGTATATTAAAAAGTAAGTACAGTCCCAGAGTACAACCCAGGAATTCTGCCAGGTTAGTAGCCATTGCGGCGAGTTCTGCTACTACCCAGAAACACCAGTTTGTTTTTCTTGTAAAGACTTTTCCGCACATCTGGGGAAGGTTACAGCCTGTCGCAATACCGAGTTTTGCAGAAAGAGCCTGAAGAAAAATTGCCATGAGATTACTCCAGAGAATAACCCATACAAGATTATAATTAAACTTGGAACCTCCGCTGATATTTGTTGCGAAGTTACCCGGGTCTACATAAGCTACGCTTACAATAAAAGCCGGACCTAAAAATTTGAGTAATGTTCTGAACTTAGACAAGGGCTGACGGTTTCTTGTAAATAATTTATCTACACTCAAGGTATCGGCTTGAGATCCAACCTGCGCTCCGGCTGTAGGTATATAGCTTTCCTCCAACATAAGTAGCACCTCAAAAATGTTACAGCCAGCTAATAACTTTAGCTGAGACTAATTTCGTTTACCTAATCTAAAATATGTATCAACAGGTAAAAGTGTTACACACAAGAAAACAAACAAAATGAAATACATCAGAACAGAGATATGCCGTTAATATCTACGGAGGTCTTAACCCTGGAAACTTACAAAAAAACCATCTGAGTACAGATGGTTGAAATATAAAGCTATTTAGGTTGACATAATTTACGCTACGACTTCCATAGGGCTTTTCTTTTCCGGTTTTGACAGGTAATCCTGGTAACTTAACTCCTCACAAGGATAATATTTCATATCAGACGGATTCTTTATGAATAAATATTCGGTAAAGGTACAAACCTTTTTTCCTTTTTCCTGAGAGTAATAATCACAATAACTACAATTCAACATATAAACGCACCTCCATAATTAGCCTTCATAAATCTATTACTAATTATAGAATCCGGACCTCATATAACAATGAATATATTTTTGTGCATTACCCAAATAAATAAAACAGACTATTATTTATACGGAATTTTAAGTTTCCTCAGTATTTTGTTTAATAAAATCGCTTAGTCTATTAAG
>JAEWOH010000077.1 GCA_023460955.1 Bacillota bacterium
AGCCTCCCCTGCGCGGGGAAGATCGTCACCCAGTAGGAGAAGGGCTTGTCGGCCTCGTCGTGGCCGAACTTCAAGAGCTTGCCAGCCGTGCCGTCGAGCGACCGCACGTCCTTGACGTCGAGGAGCGCGTACCCCGAAACGTCTCGTAGCTGCAGCGTCAGCGCCTGGGTCCAGAACGCGAGATCGCCTCGCTTCTCGTCGTCGACGACCCGCACGGCAACCACGACGCCTTCGGGCGTCGTCGCGCGGTACTCGTACGAGGTCGCGGCCTGGTTCTCGAGCGGCACGAACCCGGGCGCCGTCTTCACGTCGAACGGCCGGCCGCATCCCGCGACGGCGGCCAAGAGCAGAGCGATCGTGGCGAGCTTCAGGGACTTCATTTCTCCTCCGACAGCGAGAGAAGCGACGGCAGGTTGAGCGCGCCGAGCCACGGGAACGGGAGGCGGATCCGCGCCGTCTGGATCGCTGCGCCGCGTGCCTCGAAGGCGACGGTGATCGTGGAGAGCGCGACCTTGTCCTTCAGCACCTTCATCCGGCCCTCGAGGAGCTCGAGCTCCTGGGTCACCCGATGAAGCTCCTTCTCGATCTCGAGCGCGTCCTTCACGCTCGCCCGCGAGAGGAGATCGCTCAGGCGCCTCTGCATCGCGCGCGCGTTCTTGATCCGGATCTCGAGGTCGACGTGCTCGTCGGTGACGTCCTGCGCCTGGATCTCGCGATGGAGGACATCTCCGATCTTGTCGACCGCGGCGAGCGTCGTCTCGAAGCGACCGCGCGGGACCCGAACGGTGATCTCGCGATCCTTCTTCTGTCCGAGGAATCCGCCGTTGTCGCGTGCGATCTTCTCGACGGCCGCGAGCCCCTGATCGACCTGGTAGACGGCCATCGTGAACCGGGCCGTGTAGATGACGAGGTCACGGCTCTGGGCCGGCTCCTTCGACGGGTCAGCCTTCTCTGCTTTCATCGCAGGTCCGGGCTGGGTCGCCTGCGGCTGCGGCTGCGGCTGCGGCTGCGGCTGTGCGGGCGAAGCTGTTGACGGAGGTGCGAGCGACGGAGGCGCCGGTGACGCCGTCGCGGTGGCGGACACCTGCATCTCGAGCGGCGCGTCCACACCGTCCTCGTCGCTCGAGAACCTGACGTCTTGCCGCGACGCGGTCGCGGCGCCGGTCTGGGCCACGACCACATCACGCGGCGCGTTCGGCGAGGCGCCGTAGGCTGCGGGGGAGCGTGCCTCGTAGGTGCTCTTGTCGCTCGGGGAGCCGCATCCAGCGAGCCCGGCCAAGGAGGAAAGACAGACGATGGAGACCGCGAGCGCGATCGAGCGTGACCTCATGGACCCTCCGTTGGGGTAGTGCGGCGCACAAGACGAACCGCCGCCGCTCGCTCGAACGGCGGTCGCACGGCCGACCTTACAGGGCGATACGACCCCAGCCGCGAGGCGCGGTTTGGGGGCCATTGGGGCCAGGAATCCGATTCGGAGGGGCGCGGGTCGGTGTCGCGCTTGCGAACCCGGCCCTTGCTGGGGTAATGAGCTGTCCCTTTTGCCGCGCGAGTGATCTCGCGCACCCGTCAGGAGACAGCCATGAAGAGCCCCATCGCAGCCGTGAAGGACAAGTTCGGTGACAAGGCGAAGCTCGTCGCAGAGCTCGAGAAGTTCACCAAGGACGACGACCTCTGGGTCTCGCGCCTCAACGCGAACAAGGGCCTGGCCCACGTCTCGAACGCGAAGCTCCTTCGCCTGCACCAGACCTTCACCACCGTGAAGGAGAAGTTCGGCTCCCGCGCGAAGCTCATCGACGCGATCGCCGAGATCGAGAAGCGCGCGAAGGACGAAGGTTACAAGACGCGCCTCGGCGGCTTCCCCGTCCCGCGCCTCTGGGACATGTACCAGTCGGCGTCGAAGCGCGTTGCCGCGCCCGAGAAGGCCGCGAAGAGGGCCGCGCAGCCGAAGGCCGAGAAGAAGGCGGCGCCGAAGAAGGCGAAGGCCGCTGCTCCCGCGCCGAAGAAGAAGGTCGCCGCGAAAAAGAAGAAGAAGAAGTGATGCTCGTCTGAGCACTGCTCGCAGGACCCCGAACGAATCGGGAGAGCGGCCGCGACGCTGAGACAGCGCTCGCGGCCGCTGTGCATTTTCGGATTGCCGCAGGCGGCTTCATGTAGCCTGCTGCCCCGCACGCACACGAGGAACGAGTCATGCCCGAAGTCACCCTCCGCCACGAGATCGACACCGACGAGGACACCTTCTGGTCGAAGATCGTCTTCAACGAAGAGTTCAACAAGAAGCTCTACGAGGGCGCCCTCAAGTTCCCTGGTTGGAAGCTCGTCGACTCGAAGGAGGACGACGCCAAGATCGACCGCCGCGTCCAGGTCGATCCGCCGGTCGGCGATCTCCCCGGCCCGTTGAAGAAGGTCATCGGCGATCGCCTCGCGTACACGGAGGAAGGGACCTTCGACAAGAAGGCGAAGCGCTACTCCTTCAAGGTCACGCCGAGCACGATGGCGGACAAGACGAAGGTGAGCGGCGAGCTCTGGGTCGAGAAGATCGGCGACAAGAAGATCCGCCGCCTGTGCCGCATCTCCGTCGAGGTGAAGGTCTTCATGGTCGGCGGCATGGTCGAGGACCGCATCATGCAGGACCTCCGCAACTCGTACGACAACAGCACCGCGTACACGAACCAGTACATCAAAGAGAACGGGCTCTGAGCCGCTCGGGGCCGCTCGAGGCGCGCCCCGATCCCGCTTTCGCCCGCGCTGACGCCCGACCCCCGTGACAAAAAGCCGTGCCGCTTCGCACGGTTGGGCGCGTTTACGGTTCTTTACGGGTCCGGAAGGACGAGTCCGGCTTCTTCCCGCGTCATACTCGGTCGGAGGTCACTGGATGAAGCTCGTTCGAAACATCGCTTTCTCGCTCTCGGTTGCCAGCATGTCGGAGTTCGCCGTGGCTTGCGGCG
>JAEWOH010000078.1 GCA_023460955.1 Bacillota bacterium
GCCGCCTTGTTCGCATTGGCGGAGTGGCGCTTCGAGACCGCCACCGCGAAGAACTTGGTGAGCGATGAGCACAAGGCCGCGGGGCAGAGGCTGAGTGAAATCGTGTCCGCACGCTGGCAGGCCCTCCTCGAAGCTGCGGGCTTTTGGAATCCAGGCTCGACGTGGACGCCCGAGCTCATTGCGAAGAGAGCCGCGTTGAGGCCGGCGCTGTCGTTGAGCGCACCAGAACTACCCGTCGTGATCCTTGCGCTCGATGCTGTGGCGAAGGAGTTCTCGGACAACTGGGATGAGCTCTGTACTGTCGTGCCCGGCGCGGTCCAGTGGTATCCCGTCGGGCCGGAAGACGTGGCAAGCCTCGCGCGTCGTTTGGAGAGCATGCTAAGCCAGTGACTACTGCGGGTGCGCATGTCGAAGTCCGCACGGACGGAGTTGGAGCCGAGCGCGATCAGGTCGGTGTCTTTGCTCTAGCAAGCGCAGATCATCGAGAGAAATCTGACAAGCCAGGAGCGTCGGAACGCCAATCCTCGCGCCAAACGGCAACAAGCTCACACATCACGCCCCAGATCTCGAGAGACACGCCAGGATGGCTGGCGCAACTGCATGCAGCGGAAACCTCCGTCAGCCTTTCCCACCGAGAGCTCGATCTGCTCGCGCACGTCGCCGGTGCTTGCCTTCTGGAGCTGAGGACTGATGGAGATCTCTCAGCCCACGTTGGAGGGGTCCATCTCAGCGCGCTCAGGAGTGCTTACGATAAGATCATCGACGCTCGTTCGTCCTCGTGACAGACATCGTTGTAGATGGATCCGCGAAGCATGCCCTGGGTGAACTATGACGAAGCGCTAGCGCGGGTACGCGAGCTCGGCGATGCGTCGTTGGAGCAGTTTGTCATGCGAGCCGTAGCGGTCGTGGTTCAGCGCTTCGCGGCGGGTACCATCCCGGACGGGAAGTTCGACATGCTCTACTTGGTCGAGATCATGATCGAGCTGTATCAGCAGAAGGACGCTCTGGTGCGCGTGCTGAACGGCGAAGACTTGCGCTGGTTTGGAGACAGCACGTAGCGCTTGCGTGGTACACGCGGCGCGGTGCGTGAGCCGGTGTCATCGGAAGTCTTCATCTTCGAATCGTGCCATGAGCCCTCTACGAGCCGACGTGAGACGAGTGACTGGTCACACGACACACGCAGCTGTCGTCGGCGGCAGCATCGTACCGATGAAGCCGGCGGCGGTTGTTCGAATCGTGGAGGACGGCGACGGCGCCTACCTCCTCTTGCGGTTCGACAAGGATGGCAACGGGCTCACCGACACGTGGCACGCGACGGTAGCCGATGCACAACGTCAAGCTTCCGTGGAGTACGAGATCTCGCCTGCGGACTGGATCGCCGAAGAGAACTGACCTCTGAAGTCCGGCCGTCGCGGTCACGTCCTCACGGCCAGCCAGGGAAGGTTGCGGCGTTGATGTGTTGTGGTGCGGAAAGTGAGTCGGTTCGGGCCATCGGACCGGTTCGACGCGAGTGCCCCTCAGCGGAACAGCTCGCACGTGCCGTCGACGAGACAGCCGTGCGTCTTCGGGTGGCTCAGGTAGTAGACGTCCCTGCCGCCCGAGGCGAAGAAGCGCGCGATGAGCGCGTTCCCGTAGGTCGCTGCGTCCCACGCCCGGCACGCATCGCCGGTGCTCCACGTGTGCTGGCCCTGCGGGACGAGGTAGTGGTTCCAGAGTCCGACCACGCGCTCCGTCGCCGTCCACCCGCCCTCGTCCGGACCGAACGGGACGCCGCGGAGCCGAGGCTCCCACGCGGATGCGAGCGACGTCGAGTCGGCGACGCGCACGTTGGCGACGCGCGCGAGGCGGAGCGGCACGTCCGGATGCGGCTGATCGAACGGCAGCCGGCCCTCGCTCACCCAGTCGGGATCGTAGAGCGCTGTCTTGCAGTCATACGGCTCGATCGAAACCGGCTTCGTGCAGAGCGCGGCGTCCGCGGTGCTGTAGTTCGCCTTGCACGCCGGGCCGGCGCTCGTCCGACCGAGGCGCGGGATCCCCTCGACGACGCCGTTGTCGACGAGGAACTTCATCGGCGTGCGCCGGCCGAGGCGCTCGTAGAGCTCGCGCGGCGTCGCGTAGTCCGCCCAGGCCGGGAAGCGCTCAACGGCCGTCGGCGGCAGGAAGGGCAGGGCGCCCGCCGCGCGCGCGAACGCAAAGTGCGACGAGACCTGGACGAAGTTGTCGCCCACGGTGTTGATCGCGAGGAGCGCATGCGGCGGTACGCGCTGGCCGTTCTCGTCGAAGAGCGGCTTCAGCATGTAGTACGGCGCGAACGAGAGCGGGTCGGCAGGATCGAGCGCGGCCTGCGCGAGGTCGCGGAAGCGGCGCAGCGCCGGCGTTTGCCTCCCGATGCCGAGGCCCTCGTTCGGCGCGACGATCGACGAGCCGACCGCGAAGAAGCGATCGCGGAACTGCTGGCAGCCCTCGGCGACGTCGCACTTGTCGCGCTCGGGGTTCGCGACCGGGAAGACCTGGAGCGCGGCCTGCTCGAAGTCGCGGATGCGCCGTCCGATCGGAGCGCCTTGCTTCGTCTTGCAGCCATCGTACGACTCGACGACGTCCGGCGCCGTGTAGATCTGGACGTCGAGCTTGTCGTCGGTGCTCGTCGGGATCGCGATGCGGAACCGGCCGTCCTTGTCGGTCCGCGCGCAGCGCACCTCGCTCGACGAGATGTTCGTCACGACGACCGTCATCCCCGCGGCGAGCTCGGCCGGCTCGACGCACGCGAGCTCGAGCTCCTGGTTGCGGATGCCCTCGTTCACCTGGATGCGCACGGAGCGCTGGGTCGGCGCGCAGCGTGAGCCGATGCGCTCGATGCGCTCCTGCCCGTCCTCGCGGGGCGGGCGCTCGCTCGCCGGAACGGCGAAGACCACGGGGCCCAGCATCTGCGCGGTCACGGACTCGACGACGCCGTAGGACCGCATCGCGACGTCCACCGCGAGGCCGCCGCCGCCGGACATCGGCGCGGACGCGATCATGTGCGGCTCGATCCCGCCCTGGATGTCGCTCATGATGCCTCCGAGCGACTCGCCCGCGGCGAAGTACGAGACGTTCGGGCCACCGACGTCCGGCACGCCGTTGCCGTCGAAGTCGCCGGCGATCTCCGGCTTGCCGTCACCCGTGAGGTCCTGCGGTCCGACGCGGCCGTCGAACGAGCGCAAGATCCGGAGGAGGTTCATGCCGTCGAGGATCCCCTGACGGACGTTGTCGCGCGTGTGGAAGATGTGCGCGCTCCACCAGAACCAGCCGCTGTCTCCGATGCCGTCGCCGTTCAGGTCGTGCGCCCGCCCGCCGAGCACGCCATCGAAGAACGGGACGACGCAGCTCGGTCCGAGGATGGCCTTCGCGATCCGCTGATCGCCTTCGCCGAGCACGAGCCCGTGACCGGGGTTGTTGTATCCGACGAGCGCGATGCCTTGGCGC
>JAEWOH010000079.1 GCA_023460955.1 Bacillota bacterium
GGATATAAGAGGAAGAAATCTAATATCAGGTCTTCCGAAAACTATAACCATTTCCTCTACTGAAATGATGGAGGCTCTGGAAGAACCTATCTCGAGCGTAGTTGAAGCCGTACATTCCGTTTTGGAACGTACTCCTCCCGAACTGGCCGCCGATATCAGCGACAGAGGTATTGTAATGACCGGAGGAGGAAGCCTTATATACGGACTTGATAAACTGCTTCAGGAAAAGACCGGTATAAACGTTATTATTGCTGACGACTCAATATCCTGTGTTGCTCTTGGAACCGGTAAAGCGTTAGACAATATAGAAGCCATTGAGGAGTCGGCTTTATCCGAAAGCAGAGGAAATTATAGAAGATAATTGTATTTGATAAGGGTTAGCTTTGATAATAAAGCTAGCTCTTTTTATATTATTTTATATTAAGTAAACTCTTATTTATACCGATAAATTATTGAAGACTTTTAAACGAGGAGAATTCTCATGATAAGAGGGTTATATACTTCAGCCTGGAGCATGATAGCAAACAGCAAAAAAATGGATGTTATTACAAATAACATGGCAAATGTTAATACTGCCGGCTTTAAAAAAGACACTGTAGTTTTTGAGAGTTTTCCTGATTTATTGACCAAGAGAATAAATGACACCAAAAACTCTTCAAATATAGGGTCAATGTCCCTTAGCCATGATGTTGGCGAAGTGTTTACATATTTTACTCAAGGGCAATTGAATCAGACTAATAATAAGCAGGATCTTGCTATAAGTGATGACAATAGCTCTGAGACTCCGACTCCGGCATTTTTTACCGTAGGTGCAAGGGATGCTCAAAGTGGAGAGCTTAAGGAGTATTATACAAAAGACGGCTCCTTTGTTTTAAATTCAGATAATCAACTGGTTACAAAAGACGGTCACCTGGTGCTTGGTCAAAATGGTCCAATCACTCTGCAGCCCGGAGATTTTTCAGTAACTGAAAAAGGCAGTATAGTTCAAAATGGACAAATAATAGATACTCTCAGAATAACACAATTCAGTGATGCAACAAAGCTTCGTAAATTCGGGGACAACCTGATTGAAAATACAGATGGTGAAACCACTCAGTTCACCGGTTCTGTTTTGCAGGGCTTTAGTGAACAATCAAATGTAAACGTCATCAATGAAATGGTGGACATGATTACCGTAATGAGAGCTTATGAAGCAAATCAGAAGGTGTTGCAATCCCATGATTCATTACTTGGTAAAGCAGTTAATGAGGTTGGCGTTGTTAGATAATCTGATAATGTTTGATTTATATAGATTAAAACCCAATATCCTTTAGGAGGACAAAACTATGATGAGAGCTTTATGGACGGCTGGTTCCGGAATGAAGGCCCAACAGTTTAATGTAGACGTTATTTCAAATAATCTTGCAAATGTAAATACAACCGGTTATAAAAAGGAACGAGCTGAATTCAAGGATTTACTTTATGAGACCATGGGCAGAGCCTATGTCCTGGACAACAGCGGAAAGCCTGTAAATTTACAGGTTGGACACGGTACAGCTGTCAGTTCTACAGTTCGCAGCTTCGAGGGAGGAAATGTAGACAAAACCGATTCGCCGCTGGACTTTGCTATTGAAGGAGAAGGCTTCTTTACAATACTTGGTTCGGATGAAAAAGTAAGATATACAAGAGACGGTTCCTTTAAAATAAGTGTAACGGAAGATGGGATGAGAAAGCTTACAACCTCTGACGGTTACTCCGTTTTAGATGATGCGGAGCAGGAAATAATCTTCGATCCTGAAGTGAATATTTCAAGCCTGATTGTAACCGCTAATGGTCAGCTGAGCTATAAAAATGCTGACGGAGAAACTGTTTCTCTGGACCAGACTATAGGTCTTGTTAATTTCCCCAACCAATATGCGTTGGAAGCCGTAGGAAAGAACTTGTTTGAAAAAAACTCTGCTACAGGCGAACCTATTCCGGCAAGTGAGAATGAAGCAGGTAAGAGTACTATTGCTCAATACTGCCTTGAGTCATCAAATGTATCAGTAGTTGATGAAATGGTAAAACTTATAGTAGCTCAAAGAGCTTATGAGATAAGTTCAAAGGCTATTCAACAATCTGATGATATGCTTCAGATTGCCAATAATTTAAAGAGATAACTTATAGTACTACGGGAGAGTTATATGGGTATTGAAGGAATTAATTTGAATTCAAAAACCTCTGCCGGAAGCGCAGAGAATTATAGAACCAAAGCAACCGATGATGATTTTGAAAAAAGGCTGAAGGCTGCTGCTGAAAATGGTCAGGAAGCTGAGTTGAAGCAGGTTTGTAAAGAGTTTGAAGGTATATTTTTAAATATGATGTATAAACAAATGAAGGCAACTGTTCCAAAGTCTGATTACCTCCAGAGCGATTATGGAACAGAAATGTATAACACCATGATGGACGAGACCTTGGTTGAGGCTATATCCCAAAAAGGTATAGGTCTGAGTGATTATATGTATAAACAGTTGTCGAAGCAATATTTGAAAACTGGCAGTTCTCAAGAGAACACAGCCGGAGGAGTTGTAGATGAAAAAAAATAATCAGAAACTGATTATAATTGCTATTTTGCTATTAGTATTGTCCTTCATTATTTATTATGCAGGGCAATTTTTATTTTATAAAAGTGATAACAATTCAGCTGTAGAATCTTCAGCAATAAGTACTTCAACTCTTGATACCGACGCCGGAGAAACAGCCGGTATTGATCAGAACTCTGTCCCTGTGAACTATAAGCATATATCTACTGTTTTAAACGGTCGCAAACAGGAGATATTTACTATTGAATTTGATCCTATGGACGAGCGTGTGGAGTTTAAACCTGTATTATCCTTTGATAATGTTTTCGGATTTGAAAAAATTTCAGAAATAATGTCCAGAACCGGTGCTTACGGTGCAGTAAATGGAAGCTTTTCTTATGAATACGGTGATCCCGTAGGGATGACGGCAATAGACGGTAAGCTCTGGATGGCAGCTACCGGATATGATACTGTGCTTATATTGGATAATAAAGGAGCTCGCTTTGAAAAGCCTATATCAAACATCTACTTCACTTTCAAGGATAAAAAAGTCAATATAAATATGCTGAACCGTTCAGCAACAGCCGGAAATATAATAATGTATACTGAGGAGTATGGATCAACAAACAGGTCCCAAATCGGGAATACTTCCTTGGTGGTTAAAAATGACATAGTTACGGATGTATGGAATAAGGCAAAACAGGTTCCCATTGAAAAAGACTGTACCGTAATAAGTTTTTACGGTAAAAAATCCACGCTGCCTGATGAGCTGGGGATACAGGCTGGAGATAGACTTAAAATAGAAATAAAGCCCGATTACCCACCGGGTTATCAGGCCTATAGCTGTGGCAGCCTGCTGGTTAAGGCCGGTAAAGTTGTTGCACCTGAAAACGACAGGTGGGCAGGAACGCTATTAAACCGAGATCCGAGGACAGCCATTGGAATTAAAGCAGACGGCAAAATTATCCTTATTGTGGTTGACGGAAGACAGCCCGGCTACAGCGAAGGCTTTACAGGTAAAGAACTGGCTGAATATCTTGTGCAGCAAGGTGTCAAAGATGCCGCAATGCTGGACGGTGGAGCAACCTCTCAAATATTTTTTGAGGGAAGCCTTAAGAACAGACCCTCTGACAGAGGACTTGAGCGCCCGGTCTCAGGAGCACTCATTGTAAAAATTAGGGGGAAGTAAACTCTTTGTGAGCCACCCAATAATTCAAATTTGTATGAAAGTACTATTATAATTTTATGGATTATATGATATAAAAGAGGAATTCCAACATATTTGTAGAATATATTACCTGGTCATAATTATTTAACATGGAGGGCTACTATGCTTACTATAAAGGAAATAAAAGATATAATTCCGCACAGATATCCGTTTTTGCTGGTTGATAAGGTTATTGAGCTTGAACCTGGCAAGAAGGCTGTCGGGGTTAAAAATGTAACTGTTAATGAACCTTTCTTCCAGGGACACTTTCCCGACTATCCTATAATGCCTGGAGTTCTTATTGTTGAAGCACTTGCACAAACTGCGGGAATAGCTGTTGCAGTGCAAGAAGAAAACAAAGGGAAGCTTGGTATGTTCGCCAGTATAGAGAGTATGAAATTTAAGTATCAGGTTCAGCCTGGCGATATATTAACGCTGGAAGCAGAGATACTGGTGGCTAAGCTGGGCGTAGTGAAGGCGAAGGTTAAAGCATCCGTTGGTGATAAGGTTGCGGCTGAAGGCGAAATAAAGTTTGCAATGACCAAGGCTCAAATATAATCAACCACGGGTTGTTTTAAAATGTTATTAATAAATAATATAAAATAAATTAAATACTTTCACCAACACAAAAAAAAATTACAAGCAATCTAACCATGCATGTAATTTCTTTTTGTGGTACTTGGCACAACTTGAATTTATTTAAATTATTTATTCGCCCTAAGGTTTAAGAAGATCTCACCACATCGGACAATATCGCCTGCGCCCATTGTCAGCACCAAATCGCCGGACTGAGTATTCTTATCCAGATACTGAGCAATCTCCTGGAAGTCACCGATATATATTGCGTTACCACCACGTTCCCGGATTTTATCTGCCAGCATACTGGAATGAATATCTCCAGGGTCCTTTTCACGGGCGGCATATATATCTGTTACTATAATATTGTCAGCATTGCCAAAGGCTTGAGAGAACTGGTCTATAAAAGCTTTTGTCCTTGTATAGGTATGGGGCTGAAAAACACACCAGATTTTGTTGTGTATTGTGTTGGCGGCTGCATTGAGAGTAGCCTTAACCTCTGAGGGATGATGGGCGTAATCGTCAATCACCTTTATACCGTCAACCAAACCCTTTAATTCAAATCTCTTGTGGCTGCCTCCAAACTTCATAAGCCCGGTAACAATGCTTTCCATACTGCAGCCGCAGGTGTAACAAGCTGCTATTGCTGCCAGTGAATTGCTGACATTATGCGGGCCGGGTACCGACAGCGTTACCGAACCGACATTTTCCCCTTCCCTGCACACGTCAAAGGTTGCACAGCCCAGTTCATTATATTTAATATTCTTAGCTGTCCATATAGCTTCAGGATTTTTCAAGCCATATGTAATCGTGTTACATTCCTTGTTTCCAATGACCGACATTGTGTTTTCATCATCTGCACAGGCAACAATATAACCGTTTGCCGGAACAAGAGAAATAAATTGCTTAAAGGTATCTTTAATATGCTCCAAGTCCTTGAAGTAATCAACATGGTCTACTTCAACGTTGAGTATTACAGCCATAAACGGGTGGAACTTGAGAAAGCTGCCATAATATTCGCAAGCCTCTGTTATGAAATATTCTGATTGACCGATTCTGGTGTTGCCGCCTATACAGTCCAGTTCGCCTCCTATATGTGCAGTCGGATCTGTACCTGCTTCAAGCATTATTGTCGTGATCATTGAAGTTGTTGTTGTTTTTCCATGAGTACCCGAAACAGCTATTCCGAAGGAATGTCTTTTCATAATCAGTCCAAGCAGTTCAGCCCTGTCGATAACAGGAATATTCAGCTGTCTCGAGCGGACCATTTCAGGATTATCATCTTTTACTGCAACAGTATAAACAACTAAATCGGGATTTGCGATATTTTCTGCAGAATGCCCGATAAATATCCGGGCTCCTTCGTTTTCAAGTTTTTGAGTAGCATGTGAGGATTTGATATCGGAACCGGAAACCTTATAACCCTGACTGATAAGAATTTCTGCAAGGCCGCTCATACTTGAACCGCCGATACCAATAAAATGGACATTCTTTATATTTTGAGAATCTAATAAATTATTCAAAAGAAAACACTCCTTTGTGATAATACTATATATTATTAAACATATTTATAGAGAGTTCACACTCTATAAAATTATTGCCAATAGTTTCATCGGTCATAAAAATAATACCTTATTTTCTTCCAAATGTAAAAGGAATAAAAACATACTCAGACAGGGGAAAATAGTTATGTACAGAATATTATATGATAATGGACAAATAAATATTTTTTTATTTTCATTACATCTGATTCTCCGAATAATAATTCTAATTTAAGTTTTATTATTCAATGATTTATTGTATAATATTTATTAATGTTTAAAATGATGTGGGGAGATAACATGGATAAAATCCAAAGAAATGAAAGACTTGCAGTAATAATTAAAACTCTGAGCGATCACCCTAACAAGGTTTATACTCTGGGATATTTTTCTGAAATGTTCGGGTCTGCAAAATCAACTATAAGTGAAGATCTAGATTTATTACAAAAAACCTTTGAAAAAAATAAGATGGGAAATATCTGTACAATACCCGGTGCGTCGGGCGGTGTAAAATATGTTCCCTGTATGAGTGAAAAAGATATTCAGATTACTCTTGAGGAATTGTCCAAAGAACTTTCTAATCCGGACAGAGTACTTCCCGGAGGATATTTGTATATGCTTGATATTATATATAATCCGGAATGGGTTAACAAAATAGCTATGATGTTTGCCAGTAAGTTTTCCCAATTGGAGCTTGATTGTGTTATAACTGTTGAAACAAAAGGTATCCCCCTTGCATTTGCAACTGCTCAATACCTCGACATTCCTTTAGTTATTGTACGTCACTATAACGAAGCTACCGATGGTGCTTCGGTCAATATAAATTATGTTTCGGCATCAGCTAAAAAGATTCAGACAATGGTATTACCTATGAAATCCCTTAAAAGAAATTCAAAGCTCCTTTTCATAGATGATTTTATGAAGGGTGGAGGAACATCTAAAGGGATTATAGAAATGGCTAACCAGTTTGACAGTGAGGTTGTGGGAATAGGCGTACTTATTGAAACCAATCAACCAAACAAGAAGCAGGTAGACAATTATTATTCTCTGGTAACTCTGAATGCAGATCTTATGGAAAGCACTACTATTGATATAAAGCCTAACCTTTAAAAGGGAAGGGCTTTTTTCATTGTCTAGGAATGTGATATTATTTTGTACAAAAGTGGTCTCGCCGCTTTGTGTTCCATATGTAAAAAACTATATTATTCGAGAGAAATCTGTAAAAAATAATATATTTTTTATAAAAAGTCAAATGAACATGTAAAATTATTAAAAAAAATGTAAAAATATAAGTAAAAAAGAAGGAATATTTACCATTATGGCGAATAGATATATTAACTTAAAATATTTCTTGGAGGGTTCGTCATTATGGAAATTACAGACATAAGGATCAGAAAGATCGATGCTGAAGGAAAAATGAAGGCAGTAGTATCAGTTACCTTCGACAATGAATTTGTGGTACACGATATTAAAATTATTGAAAGCCAGAATGGATTGTTTATTGCAATGCCCAGCAGAAAAACACCAGACGGTGAATTCAGGGACATTGCTCATCCAATAAATGCGACAGCCAGAGAAAAACTTCAAACAGCAATACTAGCTAGCTTTGAGAGTTCTTTACAAGAATAATCCAAGAAAAATAAAAGGATACTTTGAGGAGTATCTTTTTTTATTGTAAAAATTCTATACAATTTAAGCACCGTATATACAGTTTATTTTTGTACTGTTAATGGGTTGAAATTATTTGATAAAAATGAGAGAATAATACCTGTAAAATACAGTGGGGGCTTTGACAATGAAAAAAATATTGGGATTAGTAATTTCCGACAATAATAACAGTGCTTTTAAATCCAAAAGCATGAAGGAAAGCCATAATGTATTAGGAAAAAGTGTTCAGCAGTGGTCAACAGAAGGCTTGTTTGAGATAGCATCGGACACACAAGCTATTACATTTGAAGAACTGGAAAAATGTAAGCAGTTGGTCAGCACCGCCGATCAGGTTATTATAAACTGGGCCGATCAACCCCTGATATCCGCCGAGACCTTTCAAGAACTTGTTGATAAGCACAATAATGAAGGCAATAATGCGACTGCAATATTTGCCGCATGGCAGGATTCCGTTAGTGAAGCTGCAGTATATGTTTTTGATGCAAGTGAATTATTTAAAAAGCTTAATGAACATGATGTTCTTAACCTTTCAAGAGAAGTATTAAAGCAAATTTTTCTATCTCTAAAAAATACCAGAAACAACTTAACAGATGATTACAATCAATTTCTTGTCGTTGCCGACCGGATTGCTCTTGCAGAAGTTCATTCCGAACTCAAAGCAAGGATTTTGAGTGATATAATGCTTTCAGGGGTAACGATTGTTGATCCGGCATCTACTTATATAGATGCAAATGTTTTTATTGGAGAAGATTCTGTTATACTTCCAAACACAATAATTGAAGGAACAACTGCTATCGGTGAGGACTGTATAATAGGGCCAAATTCCAGAATCTCAAACTGCAAAATAGGAAATAATGTAGAAGTAGCCAATTCTGTGGCCGTTGACAGCTCCATAGGAGATGAAACACATGTAGGACCTTTTGCTTATCTTAGACCGGGAAGTATGGTGGGCAGAAAAGTTAAAATTGGTGATTTTGTTGAAATAAAGAAAGCAGTTATCGGGGACAAGACTAAAATTTCACATCTTACCTATGTTGGAGATGCTGAGGTTGGTAAAAACGTAAATATTGGCTGTGGAGTAGTATTTGTTAATTATGATGGAAAGAATAAAAATAGGACAGTAGTTGGAGACAATTCCTTTATCGGGTGCAACACAAACCTTGTTTCACCTGTTGTTGTTCACAAGGATGCATATGTAGCGGCAGGATCTACTATTACCGAGGAAGTTCCTGAAAACTCACTTGCTATTGCAAGGGAGCGACAGGTTATAAAGGAAGACTGGGTAATTAAGAAAGATATGAAACGCAAATAAAAAATATAAACAAGTGTGATAAAAAAAGGAGAGTTGAAATGAATTTGCATGGTAAGGACATAAAGATATTTACAGGTAATTCAAATAGGCAATTGGTAAACGAAATTGCCGAAAAGATTGGTATACCTGTAGGTGTTGCGAGTGTTGGATGTTTTAGTGACGGTGAAACGGCAGTAAACGTCGGAGAAGTGGTAAGAGGATCGGATGTCTTTATAATTCAATCCACCTGCCAGCCTGTAAATGATAATCTTATGGAACTTCTGGTCATGATAGACGCTGTCAAAAGAGCATCTGCCGGACGTATAACTGCAGTAATCCCCTACTTCGGTTATGCAAGACAGGACAGAAAGTCCAGAGCAAGAGATCCAATATCCGCAAAACTGGTTGCAAATCTTTTAACTATTGCCGGAGCTGACAGAATACTGACTATGGATTTACATGCTCCCCAGATTCAGGGCTTTTTTGATATTCCTGTTGACCATTTGCTTGGAGTACCTATTCTTGGAGAATACTTTAAAGAAAAATTTGCAGGTGAGGATGATGTTGTTGTAGTATCACCTGATGTGGGAAGTGTTACAAGATCCAGAAAAGTTGCTGAAAGACTTGACTGCCCGCTGGCAATCATTGATAAGCGCCGTCCGAAAGCAAACGTTTCCGAGGTTATGAATATAATTGGTGATATAAGAAACAAGAGATGTATTCTGGTTGATGACCTTATTGACACAGGAGGAACAATTGTGAACGGCGCAAATGCTTTAATGGATGCGGGCGCCAAGGAAGTATACGCCTGCTGTACACATGCCGTATTATCAGGACCTGCCATCTCAAGAATACAGGAGTCAGCAATCAAGGAAATGGTTGTGCTCAACACTATAACCCTTAACAACGAAAAGAAAATTGACAAAATAACAGCCTTGTCGGTAGCAGGTGTATTTGCAGAGGCTATAGAGAGAATATACGGAGACATATCCATCAGCACTCTCTTTACTCAAATATAAGACCGTATAGGATAAGTACGTTATGATAATTATTTTCTTTGGTCATACTTGAAAGAAGGAATGACTCTCTGGGGCGGTCCGGTAAAGGAACCGCCCTTTTAAGCATGATGAAGCTGTATGGCCGGATAAGGAGGAAACTTTGGGAGATATTTTCTTAATTGCAGGACTGGGTAATCCTGGTACTAAATATGATAATACGAGACATAATGTTGGTTTTGATACAATTGATTTCCTTTCAGCAAAGCTAAACGTCAAGCTTTCCAAAATAGGCTTTAAGTCAGTTTACGGCGAAGGAGAGGTGGACGGCACAAGAGTAATACTTCTTAAACCCCAGACCTTCATGAATTTAAGCGGTGAGAGTATCAGGGATATTTCTGCGTGGTTCAAGCTGCCCATGGAAAATATTCTGGTGATATATGATGATATTGACCTGGAACCGGGAAAGATAAGAGTTAGACCCAAGGGCAGCTCCGGAACACATAACGGAATGAAATCAATAATTTATCAATTGCAGTCCGACAGCTTTCCACGAATTCGAATCGGGATTGGACGCGCACCTGAGAAATGGGATTTGGCCGATTATGTACTTAGCAAGTTCTCCAAGGAAGACAGAGATATAATAAACAAAAGTATTGAAAAGGCATCCGATGCTGCTTTGACTATTATA
Source organism: Bacillota bacterium (assembly GCA_023460955.1). Classification (GTDB taxonomy): domain Bacteria; phylum Bacillota; class Clostridia; order Acetivibrionales; family DSM-1351; genus Ruminiclostridium. The sequence goes on from JAEWOH010000079.1 coordinate 10,510, forward strand.
CGCTCGGGCGTGGAAAAAGCAATGAGCAGCTTTAACAAGTGATGGAGGAATACATGAATTTATTTGCAGACCCTCTTTTAAAACTGAAGGAATATAAGGAACTGCTTGAAGCACTGAACGCGGATAGGGGGCCGGTATCGGTTATTGGCCCTTCGGATTCACAAAAGGTTCATATAGTCTATTCGCTCCTTACCCATATAAATTCCAAAGGGATATATATAACCTATAATGAGATGCAGGCTCGAAGAGCATATGAGGATTTTCAACTGTTCCTGGGAGAAGAGGCTGTATATTTTCCTGCTAAGGAAACCATGCTTTACAATGTGGAAGCAAGAAGTAATGACCTTGTTTACCAGCGTGTAAAAACACTCCTCAGATGCATCGACGGCGAATACAAAGTTCTCGTACTGCCTGCTGAAGCATTGATTCAGATGATTTCTCCCTTGGAGCTTTTTAAGAACGGGATTATAAGTATGAGGCTTGGTGAACAGGTCGAACTGGATGATATTGTTTCAAAGCTTGTACTAAACGGCTATGAACGTGTTGAGGTTGTTGAAGGAAAGGCTCAGTTTGCTGTCAGAGGAGGAATAATAGATGTATTCTCCATAAGCGAAGAGCATCCTCTGCGTATTGAGCTTTTTGACACAGAGGTAGATTCCATAAGATACTTTGATGAGGCAACTCAGAGGTCAACCAACTCAGTTGACTCCTGTACAATCGCCCCTGCAAGAGACGTGGTTTATGAGCAGTCCAACAAAGCTGAAGTTGTAAGCAAAATTAAAAAAGATTTAAAAGATTATGTAAATAAATTAAATAAGAAAGGTAATTCTGAAGCGGCTAACAATATAACTGCCAGAGTGAATGAAGATATAGACAGCCTTTTAGAGCACCATTATTTTGCCGGTATTGACAGGTATCTGCCATATATTATAGAAAGACCTCAAACAATCCTTGATTATGTAAACAAGGACCCTCTAATTATTCTTGATGAGACTCTAAGAATTACACAAAGAATAGAGAATGTGGTTCTTGAACAGGAGGAGCTTGCAAAAAGTCTGCTGGAAAAGGGAACCATGCTGCCCGGAGGAGTTAAATGGACTCATAGCTTTGAAAGTATCTTGGATATTGTTAAGGCTCATAAAGCTTTGACCCTGGCTGCAATATCGTCAAATAATGCATTGTTGAGACCTGTTAATCAAATATCGGTGCCTTGCAGAACCGGGAACTCCTATCAGAATCACATGGAGCTGCTGGTCAACGATATTCAGCAGCTTAAAAGCAATAACTATAAGATTATTGTACTGTCCGGCCCCAGCAGTAGAGGACACAGACTGGTAGAAACACTGTCTACTAATGACATACTTTCAAATTATTCGGACAGCTATGAAAAGGAAATTCAGGAGGGTGAAATAGTAATAACCCGGGGAAGTCTTCAGAAGGGTTTCGAGTATCCGACAGCCGGGTTTGTTGTTATAAGTGAAAAGGAAGTATTCGGACAGGATAAGAGAATCCGAAAGGCCAGATCCAAACACGATGGAAAGAAAATAAAAGCTTTTTCAGATCTTAATGTAGGTGACTATGTAGTTCATCAGGCTCACGGTATAGGTCAATATATAGGTATAGAGAAGCTTGCAGTAGGAGATATAAAGCGAGACTACCTGAAAATTCGTTATCAGGAGGGTGCATTTTTATATATTCCTACTAATCAGCTGGACCTGATACAAAAGTATATAGGCTCTGAGGGTAAGGCTCCAAAGGTAAACAAACTGGGCGGCTCTGAATGGGCAAAAACCAAAAGCCGCGTAAAAGAGTCTCTTAGAGAACTGGCGGGAGAGTTAATTAAGCTATATGCTCAACGTCAGGCCGAAATAGGCCACTCATTTTCCACAGATACCGTTTGGCAGAGACAGTTTGAAGAACTGTTTCCCTACGATGAAACGGATGATCAGCTAAAATGTATTGAAGAAATAAAGAAGGACATGGAGTCTCAGAGACTAATGGACAGACTTTTGTGCGGAGACGTGGGCTACGGTAAGACAGAGGTTGCCATAAGAGCTGTATTCAAGGCTGTAATGGACGGAAAACAGGTAGCTTACCTGGTTCCTACAACTATTCTGGCACAGCAGATATACGAGAACTTCAAAAAGAGAATGAGCGATTTCCCTATTACCGTTGATGTTATGAGCAGGTTTAGGACTGCAGCCGAGCAGAAGAAAATTGTCAAATCTGTGAAAACCGGAAATGTAGATATACTGGTAGGTACTCACAGACTGCTTCAGAAGGATATAGAATTCAAGGACTTGGGATTACTTGTAGTTGATGAAGAGCAGCGTTTTGGTGTCACTCATAAAGAGAGGCTGAAAACCATCAAGCCAAATGTTGACGTATTGACGCTGACAGCAACTCCTATACCACGAACGCTTCACATGTCGCTGGTAGGGATAAGAGACATTAGTGTGCTGGAAGACCCTCCAGAAGAAAGGTATCCGGTTCAGACCTACGTCATGGAACATAATGCTGAACTGATAAGGGATGGAATTGTAAGGGAACTTGCCCGTAACGGACAGGTATTCTATTTATATAACAGAGTAAGAGGTATTGAACTGAAAGCTGATGAACTCAAGCGTCTTGTACCTGAGGCAAGAATAGCAACCGCCCACGGTCAGATGAACGAAAAAGAGCTGGAAGATGTAATGTACAGCTTTATTAATGGGGAGTTCGACGTTTTGGTCTGTACGACTATAATTGAATCCGGACTTGATATGCCGAATGTAAATACTATTGTAGTGGAGGATGCTGACAGGATGGGTCTTTCACAGCTTTATCAGATCCGAGGCAGAGTGGGTCGTTCAAACCGTCTGGCGTATGCGTATATAACTTATAGGAAGGATAAATCCCTCTCTGAGATTGCTGAAAAAAGACTCCAGGCCATCAAGGAATTCACCGAATTCGGGTCTGGGTTCAGAATAGCCATGAGGGATCTGGAAATCAGGGGTGCAGGAAATCTGTTGGGACCTGAGCAGCACGGTCATATGGAAACAGTCGGATATGAAATGTACTGTAAGTTGCTTGAGGAAGCTGTACAGGAGATAAGCGGAGATACTGTTAGAACCACAGAAGAGGAGATGTCAATTGATTTAAATGTAAGCGCTTATATTGATGATGAATATATCAGCTCTGAAGAACTAAAAATTGACATGTATAAAAAGATTGCAAATATACAGAATGAAAATGATGTAATAGATATAAAAGATGAATTGATAGACCGCTATGGAGATATTCCGGAAGAGGTGGAAAGCCTTATGGATATTGCTTATATTAAAACTTTAGCACGAAAGTGCAGATTTTCAGGAATATCTCAAAAGGAAGAAATTATTATTTTACAATTAAGTAAAACTGCCAATGCTCTGCCAATGTATTTAGGAAAGCTGATGGATAAATATCCAAGACGAATTATGTTTAACGCCGGCAGCACCCCATATATCACCTTCCGGCTTAACAATCTTGCGGGCAGAGACATTCTGACAAATATTAAGATTTTGTTACAAGACATTATTAAATTGCAGTATAGTGAATAATTGAATATAATTGTTACAGTAGTATAAATGTAAAAAACAGGTTGTACAAGCAGTGTTAATAATAAAAACGGGGAGCGATTACCTTTGGAAAACGAAAATGCAAATGTAAAACAGAAATCGAAAGGCCTGATTATTGGCTTAGCTGCTGCAGCTGTTGTAATCATTGCCGCAATAGTTCTATTCATATTCCAGCCATGGGCGGCAAATGTAGGTGCGGTAGACAGTCTTAAAATTACTCCATATGAGTATACTTTCTTCACTAAGTTTAATATGAATCAGTTTTTATCGAGTTTAGGAAATGGTACAACCACTCCTGACAAGTATGATTGGAATACAAAAATCGGTACAGAAACTGCTAAAACCACAGTAAAGAAGAGTACACTCGATCAGATACAGGAGCTCAAGATTCAGCTTCTAAAGGCAAAGGAAGCCGGCTTAAAACTTGAAAAAGCTGATAAAGATAGTGTTGACAACGCAATTAATCAGCATATCACACAGTACGGCGGAACAAGAAATGTGGCTGAAGAGGGGATAAAACGAGATTACGGCGTTTCCTTATCCGAACTTAAGGCGATTTACACTGATCTGACTTTAGCTCAGAAATATCGTGAGTTGGAAAATAAAAACATAAGTGTATCAGATGATGATGTAAAAAAATATTATGATGAGAATAAAAAGAATTTTGACAAGGCCACTGTAACCCATATACTTGTTAAAACTGTAGATGAAAGCGGTGCTGCAGTGAGTGCCGGTAAAAAGAGCGAAGCTAAGAAGAAGGCTGAAGAGCTTTTAGCAAAGGTAAGGGCCGGTGAAGATATAAAGAAACTGGCTGAAGAAAATTCCGATGATAAGCCGGCTGCTACCACTAAAGGCGGTCGTGGTTACCAGGGAGAGTACACTTTTGGCAGAGGAGAAATGGTTTCTGAATTTGAAGAATGGGCGTTTAATGATGCTCGTAAGTCTGGGGATTCCGATATTGTAGAAACTTCCTATGGATACCATGTAATGCAGTTCCAGAAACGTGCCGAGACCCCGCTTAATGACATAAAGGATAGTCTTAAAACTTCACTCTTGGACCAAAAACAGAGTGTAGAGTTCAGCAAAAAGATTGATGAGTTCAAGAAAGATACAAAGTATGCTGTAAATACCAATGAAAGTGCAATTGCAAAATTGGATAAAAACTTTTACGGAGCATAACTCCTAAGTAGAAAGAGCCACTTAAAACAGTGGTTCTTTTTTTATCTGCAGAAACCTAAGTTTTTGTTTTAATTGTAACTAAACCAGAGCAAAGTAACTTTATAATTTAAATCCTCTCTTACCAAGAATGTATAAAAAATCATCAAGTTTACAATACTAAGACTAAAATAACCTATTAAGGAGGTAATATAAATTGAAAGCAACTGGAATAGTTAGACGTATTGACGATTTAGGAAGAGTTGTAATACCGAAAGAAATAAGAAGAACCCTAAGAATCAGAGAGGGTGATCCTCTGGAGATATTTACCGACAAAGAGGGAGAGGTTATTTTAAAGAAATATTCTCCGATCGGTGAACTAAGTGACTTTGCAACACAATATGCAGAATCACTTCATAAGACCAGTGGACACATCACATGTATTACCGATAGAGACACAGTTATTGCTGTTTCAGGTGCATCCAAAAAAGAATTCTTAGAGAAACAGCTAAGCAGTGATGTTGAGAGAACAATTGAGGAAAAGACAACTTTACTTATAAAGTCTCCGGAAGAAAAGGCAATATCCATATTGGCAGACGAAAACGGAGAAAGAAAGTATTTTTCACAGGTTGTTTCTCCGATAATTTCTGAGGGTGATCCAATTGGAGCTGTAATAATGCTTTCTACAGATTCGAATGTTAAAATGGGTGAAGTTGAGGCCAAATTAGCTCAATCAGCTGCAGGCTTTTTAGGAAGACAAATGGAACAATAGGCATTTAATTCGATAGGTTATTTTTTTTAGTTCAGTTGTATATAGAAGTTTCAAGCAGGTGGGGGAAGATTGGTAGGCCAATCTTCCCATTTAATATAAGATAAAGGTCAGCCCGCTAATAATACTAGCTCCGGTAGCAGAAAGATTTGTATTGACAGTAAATACCAAAATATGTATACTAATTACATAGTCTATGTAATTTTCTTTTTAAATCCAAAAATTTTCTTTATAAATCTTAAAATTTTCTTTTGTTTTGATTCCTTATTATAATATTTTTTATTAAATCTTTTCGGAATCTGGTAAATTTCATTAGTTTATCTTAAGGCCTATCCAAATTTGAACGCTTGTCGATTTTTTTCTTACCTTTATATTAAAACTATCTAATATTAATACTACCTGTTTACGGTTACTCAGCTGTTTTTTGTTTTGCGATTAAAACATAAAACGGTTTGTAATAAATAACGAGGCTCCATTTTTACAATGGAGTAAAGGAGGATTATATGAATAATGTCAGCCTGGTAGGAAGATTAACAAAAGATGTGGAACTGCGCTATACCACAAAAAAAGTAAAAGCAGTAGGCTCCTTTGTGCTGGCTGTTGACCGTGATGCCCGGAAAGGGATCAGCGAAAAGACTACCGATTTTATTCAAGTAGTAGTTTGGGGAAAGACGGCGGAGTTTGCCAGCAAGTATTTTGCAAAAGGGCACAGGGTAGCTCTCCAAGGGAGCATACATACCAGAGTGTGGGAGGATGATCAGAAGAACAAGCATTATGTGACAGAAGTTATCGCAGACAGGGTTTTCTTTGCTGATGCAAAATTCAGAGAACTTGATGCGGAGGATGTTCAGGAGGAAACAACTTCTGAGGAAGAGGAAATTACAGAAGAAGCCGTTAGTGTGCTGTAGCAGCAAAGGTGTAAAGTTATATCAATAACAAGAGTATTTAACTTTCTTTATCTGATACGAAAGTTAACCCACGCGAAAAACCGTACAGCCTCCGCTGTACGGTTTTTCGCGTAAGACATACCTTCACCATAATTTTATAGTCATTTGGTAGATTGTTGTGTTACAAAAGAAGTAGTATAATAACCAAAGAAACATTTGGTTAATATAGTAATTACAGTTACTGTTACACAAGCTGGCAGGAACTGTGTAAAAATTATTATCAGGGCTCACTCCTAAGAACAGAAGTTAAGGCTAGAGCCGGAAAGGCACAAGGTAATGAACGCAGGAAAATTAGAGAGATTAATTGATATAATGAAGTTATTAAGAAGTGAAGAAGGCTGTCCCTGGGACAGGGAACAGACTCATGAAAGCCTCAAGAAGTACCTTATAGAAGAAACCTACGAATATCTTGAGGTTGTTGATCTTGATGACAAGGCAAGAATGTGTGAGGAATTGGGAGATGTTCTCCTCCAGATAGTTTTCCATGCCCTTATAGCAGAGGAAAACGGAGACTTTAACATAGAAGATGTAATAAATGGAGTTTGTGATAAAATGATACACAGACATCCCCATGTTTTTGGCGATGTAAGTGCAGAAACTTCAAGCCAGGTACTGAAAAACTGGGAGGAGATTAAGAAGAAGGAAAAGGGTGTTAAGGACCAGACCTCGGTATTACAGGATGTGCCTAAAAATCTGCCTGCACTTATGAGAAGCTATAAGGTGCAGCAAAAAGCAGCACAAGTAGGTTTTGACTGGACGGAGCCTTCAGATGTATTTGCAAAGCTAAGGGAAGAAATAGATGAGCTTGAGGTTGAGTTTAATAAGCACAATAAGGATGGTATGGAGGATGAACTTGGAGATGTACTTTTCTCGGTGGTCAACCTTTCCAGGTTTTTGAAGGTACATCCTGAGCTTTCCCTGACACAAGCCACAAATAAATTTATTTCTAGGTTTGAATATATTGAAAGGAAGGCAGTTTTGGAAGGAAAAATTCTAGAAGAAATGACTTTAGAGGAAATGGAAGCTCTCTGGCTACAGGCAAAGAGGAAAAGTGAATAAACACTGCGAAAATGGTTAAAATCATAGTGTAATAACCATATTGGGAGGAATTACTATGAATAAAACTGAGCTAGTTGACAGCATGGCTGAGAAATCCGGCTTGTCAAAGAAAGATTCCGAAAAGGCACTAAGTGCAATGATTGAAAGTGTAGAAGAGGCTCTTGTAAATAATGACAAGGTTCAGCTTGTTGGATTTGGTTCCTTTGAAGTTAAGACCAGAGCAGCGAGAAAGGGCAGAAATCCACAGACAATGGCTGAGATAGACATTCCTGAGAGCAAGGTTCCGTCCTTTAAAGCTGGAAAAGACCTGAAGGACATGATTAATCAGTAGACGGAAGGCTTTTCATTATTTTATGGGTACAATGTATGTGATGGAGGTTAATATGCGAATAGACAAATATTTAAAGGTTAGCAGGCTTATAAAAAGAAGAACTGTAGCCAATGAAGTATGCGAACAGGGTAGGGTCAAGATAAATGATAAGGTGGCAAAGCCCGGTTCTGAAGTCAAAGTTGGAGATATTATTGAAATTCAATTTGGAAATAACACAACCACAATTGAAATTACCAGAGTGTTAGAGCATGTTGCAAAGGATGACGCTAAGGAAATGTACATTTTAAAATAGAGTTGGCTTGATTAATCTGTATTATAGACACAGTCAGCTAACTGATTAATATTTTTGATGATGTCAATCATTCGTGGTTGGCGTCATTTTTTTATTCTGTCAAGCATATTTATTTAGTATAAGAGGACTAGTCTATTTAGTGTAGTATGAGGGAGGAAGAATTAATGGAAGAGAAAAAGGTAATTAAGCCTAAGAATCAGACTCTGATTCTTGATAACCGAGAGAAATTAAGTGTTACAGGAGTTGTTGATGTTGAGAGCTTTAATGAAGAAAGTATAGTTGCAGTAACCGATATTGGAGTTTTAGTTATTCGGGGAACTGCTCTGCATATAAATAAACTTAACTTGGATAGCAATGAACTGGTAGTGGAGGGAGACATTTTTTCTCTGGAATATACTGATGGTGAAAATACCAAATCAAAATCCTTCTTTGGAAAAATGTTTAAATAAATCAAAACCTATTTAATTATAAAGGTATGCGGGGATAGAAAATGATATTGATTGTTGAGCAGGTTTACATATTCCTATATGCAATTTTAGCCGGAGCAACTGCGGCTTTTCTTTATGACATTCTTAGAATAAAGAGAAGGGCTATTAAGACGAGTGTAATTCTTGTTAACCTGGAAGACATTTTATTTTGGCTTGCAGCTGCAGTATTATTGTTTTTAACTGTATATAAAAGTAACAGCGGACAAATGAGGGGCTTTATATTTATCGGAAATGTAATTGGCGTAATGCTGTATGAATCCCTTTTAAGCAATATCATTATCAAATCCTCAATAATGATTATAAATATTATAAAGAGAATATTGAAATTTATTTGGAAGGTTATTAGCTACCCTTTCAAGTTGGCTTTTAAAATAATTTCTATTCCTATTATTTTTATGTTTAATTTAATAGTAAAACTATTTAAGCTTATTGGAAAAGGTATGGGAATTCTATTTATTAAGGCTGATATTAAAGGCAAAACTAAAAGGCTCCAGAGAAATGCTAAAGATCTGGGGTTAAAGACAGGCAAAGCGGCGAGAAGCAAAATGAAAAAAATCCGTTTTAAAAGGAATAAGACGAAAGCGAAAGCAGACAAGTCAAAAGCATCATAAATAAAAAATATCAGCAATAGGAAGGATTTTCACTATAGACATAGAATACTTAAAAGGATTGGCTGCGATTTAAACCACAATATTTACTAAAGAGGGGTAACCCGAGAGGTAACGTATGAAGAAGCAAAAGAAATTTAATTTATGGACTTTGATACTAATAGTCTCTTTCTGTTATTTTGGATATACCTTCTATAATCAGCAGGCCAGCATTGAGGACAGAAAGTCACAGAATGTATTGTTGCAAAGAAATATTCATACTGAAACAGTCAGAAAGCAGCAGCTTATAAAACAAAAAGCACAGATAAACTCAGATGAGTTCGTCGAAAAAATAGCCAGAGAAAAGCTGGGCTATGTAAAAGACGGTGACAAAAAATATGTAGATACTAATAAATAACTATTTCTTGACTGAGAATAACATATACTATATAATCGAATTGTTTTAATTTTATCCGAAGCAAGGTCATCTTGGGTCGAATTTGAGGAGGATTTCTTATTTTATGCCGCTTGAAATTGGTCAGATTGTTGAGGGCAAAGTTACCGGAATAACTGCATTTGGAGCATTTGTTCAGCTACCCGAAGGAAAAACCGGTTTGGTTCACATCTCCGAAGTTGCTCAGGAGTATGTTAAGGATGTAAGTTCCCACCTTAAAGAGAATCAGATAGTAAAGGTAAAGGTTTTAACCGTCGATCCAAGTGGTAAAATAAGTCTCTCTATTAGAAAAGCAAGCGATCAGAAACCAGCCGTTGTTGCATCTAAAGCCCCCGCGGAATTAGAATGGAACTCAGCAAAAAGTTCAGCAGGAAATGTATCCTTTGAGGACCGCCTTGCAAAGTTCATGAAGGATAGCGACGAAAAGCTTCACGACCTTAAGAAAAGTATGGATTCCAAACGAGGAAGCAATGGGTATAGAAAATCTGCTCAATATTAAAAATGCAATAATTAGGTGTTGACACTAGCCCACTTATAGTATTATAATAAGCTAGTCGCTGATAGATATCCGCGCCGAAGTGGCGGAACTGGCAGACGCACAGGACTTAAAATCCTGCGGGGCTAACACCCCGTACCGGTTCGATTCCGGTCTTCGGCACCAAAAAGCTACCAAACTTTGTTTGGTAGCTTTTTTGCATTGTGCGCCTGTCGGCGCACGTTTTACTTATTTTTTAGTAATTTCATCTCTTTTATAACTACTTTTTCTACCGGTTTTGATGCCTGACCAGATACGATTACAGGTGTTCCGGCTATTTTATCCAGAGTTTCTTCGCCGCTTATAAGTTTACCGAACGCCGCATACTTACCATCCAATGCAGAAGCAGGTGCATCACTATGCATTATAAAGAACTGACTTGAGGCGGAATTGGGGTTGTCACCTCTGGCCATTGAAATAACTCCTCTTGTATGGCTCAAGGTGTTTTGGGTAAAGCCGTTTTCACTGAACTCACCCTTAATGGTTTTATCCGAACCTCCAGTGCCGTCCCCTAACGGGTCACCGCCCTGTATCATAAAGCCTTCAATAATTCGATGAAAGGTTAGACCGTTATAGAAACCGGAATTAACAAGCTCTGCAAAATTTCTTACTGTGTCAGGTGCGTATTCGGGGTACAGTTCCAAAACCATCTTGTCTCCGTTTTCCATTTCAATTTGCACTTGGGGATGACCGGATAAATCAATTTCGTTTTCATTTTCAGATTTTGAGCCTGCACAACCGGACAAAGCTGAGATAAGCAGCATACAAATTGACAGTAGGATTGCTGTTTTTCTAAGAATTCTTTTTACCATAAGTATTGCCTCCATTTGTAATAGTGATAACAAAAAATATTTTTAATATACAATCAAGTGCTATGATACCTTATAATAATACATAGGTTCAATAGAAAAATTTTGACTTATATGTTTTCGGAGGAACAGATGATATATAACTTCGATGAAATAATAAATAGAGCATCAACAGGTGCCGAAAAATATGATGAACTGGGCAGATTATACGGAGATCCAGAGGCAGTCCCATTATGGGTTGCCGATATGGATTTTAAGGCTGCTCAAGAAATAATTGATGCTATTGCACAGCGTGCAGAGCATGGTGTTTTTGGCTATACTGTGAGAGCTGAGGATTACTTTGAAACAGTTTGTTCCTTTCAGCAGAGACGTAAGAATTGGGCTCCCGATCCCAAACATATGAGCATAAGCCTTGGGGTTGTACCGTCTATTTGCATGATAATAAAGGAAATGACCCGGCCGGGAGATAAAGTCATAATCCAAACACCTGTTTATCGACCCTTCTTTAATGCTGTAAAGGATGCAGGCAGAGAATTGCTCGAAAGTCCTCTTAAGGAGGTCAACGGACAGTTTTTAATGGATTTTAAGGACTTAGAGCAGAAAGCCTCTCAAGGAGCAAAGTACTTGATACTTTGCAGCCCGCACAATCCAGTGGGGAGGGTCTGGAGAAGAGATGAGCTAGAAAATTTATTAAAGATATGTATTAAATATGGAATAATGGTCATATCAGATGAAATTCACTCCGACCTTATTTTGTGGGGAAATAAACATACGCCGTTTTCATCTGTTTCAGAGGAGGCAAGAAAGCATACAATCACCTGTATTTCAGCAAGCAAAACCTTTAATCTGGCTGGCTTGCAGTCAGCAGTAGTTATATTTCCTGATGCCGAAACAAAGTCGACATTTGACCGGGCTTGGGCAAGGCTTCACATAGAAGCCAACAACTGTTTTAGCCTGATTGGGACGATGGCAGCTTACCAGCACGGAGATGAATGGCTGGATCAGCTGATAAAGTATGTCGAAGGCAATGTTCAGCTTGTCCTGGACTTCTGTGAGGAAAATATTCCTGAGATAAAGCCGGTCAAGCCTGAAGGAACGTACCTTATCTGGCTGGATTGCAGAGCATTGAGCATGTCAGGGAAACAGCTTACGGATTTTATGGTACACAAGGCGGGGGTAGCTATGAGTGCCGGAATATATTTCGGCAAGAACGGAGAGGGCTTTATGAGAATGAATGTGGCTTGCTCCAGAACTATCGTTGAAAAAGCAATGAAACAGATTAAAAATGCGGTTAAGCAGTTGGGCACAAATAATATTGTAAATAAGCTTTATTAGTCTGGGACAGTCGTACCGATATGAAGTGACATTTGTCATTTTATATCGGTCTTTTTATCACTAAAAATATCTACCGGGCAAATATATACTAATACCATAGATAATCGGTGTTTATTTGTGAAGGGAGAAGAAAGTATGATTGTTGAAATAAAAGATGTGGTTAAAAGATATGGGGACAGGGTTGCAGTTGATAATATGAGTATGACAGTCAAAGAGGGGGAAATAATAGGCCTGCTGGGCCCAAACGGTGCGGGTAAAACCACACTGATAAACTGCATCATTGGTATTTCCGAAATAAATTCCGGTGAGATCAGAATATTTGATCAGGTTATGTCCCAGAACAATTATTATATTAAGAAAAATATCGGTGTTATTCCACAAAACCTTGCTATTTACAATGAATTTAAGGCGTATGAAAATGTTGAATATTTCGGAAGGTTGTATGGGCTTAAAGGAAAGGAGCTTAAAGAGGCTGTTAAACAGGCTCTTGAGTTTACAGGGCTTTGGGAAAGAAAAAACGACTATCCCAAAAGCTTTTCAGGTGGGATGCAGAGAAGGTTGAATATTGCATGTTCTATAGTTCATAAGCCAAAGCTGATCATAATGGATGAGCCCACAGTTGGTATTGACCCGCAGTCAAGAAACCATATACTCACTTCTGTAAAAAAATTGAATGATATGGGCTCTACAGTTATATATACTTCACACTATATGGAAGAAATAGAGGCTTTGTGCTCAAGAGTAGTTATTATGGACAATGGCAGATTGATAGCTCAGGGAACTTTGGGCGAACTTAAGGAATATGTTCAGGACGAACAGGTTATTGATATTGTCTTAAATAATTACAGTTATTCAATAACTGAAGCTATAAAGTCAATTCACGGTATAAAGGAGTGTATTGTTCAAGAAAACAGTATGAAAGTCATACTTGAAAGAAGCAGCAGTATTGCGAGGGTAATCGGATGTATTGTTGAAAATGGGGGTATTATTACAAAAATAAATATGGAAGATGCTTCGCTGGAAGATGTCTTTCTGGGACTCACAGGCAAGAAGTTGAGGGATTAGGGGGGATAGAGGATTATGAAAATTTTTTGGACTGCGTACTACGAATTTGTAAAAAATATCAGAGATATACGCGTACTTATTGCCCTTATTGTATTCCCTATCAGCGTTATAATTTTGCTGGGGACTGCTTTTGATGACAAGCTTTCTGAGGACAACAAAAGCAAAATTACAGTAGGATATGTAATTCTTGACGATGGAGATGTGGGGAAGGGTTTTCAAAAGCTTTTAAATTCTGAAGAAATATCAAAATTAGTTAAAGCGAGCAGCTATGCATCTGAAACAGATGCAGCCGATGCAGCCGGAAAAGGGCAAATTGATAACTATATAATAGTTCCCGAAAACACAACAAAAAGTCTTCTCAATGGAACAAAAGCTGAAATCCGGCTGGATGGAAATAAAAATATTGAGCTGGTGCAAACGGTATTAGATTCATATATTCAAAAAAACAATGCCTATTCAGTGGCGTTGCAGCTATCAAAAAATATACCGATATCCGAAAATCAAAAGGAAGCCTCATCAAATATCGAAAGGATTGCTTCAGCTAATAATAAGCTTCCGACAGCTATAGATTATTATTCGGTACTGACACTGCTTCAGGTAATGGCTATGGGAGCAATACTCGGAATAAACATTGTCGGTAGAAATCAGCAATCTAATATTCACTTAAGGCTATACTCGGTCCCCACATCAAAATGGACCATTATTTGCGGGAAAGTACTTGGTTCCAGTATGTTTTTATTCATCTCCTGCATCATAACGGTTATATTTACAAAGTATGTTTATCACGCTAATTGGGATGGAAATCTATTACTAATCGCTCTTGTACTTATAGTGTTTTCCTTCCTTTCTATCGGGATTGGGATAATGGCACGTGCATATATGAATAACTTTGTTTCAGCATTGGGAATTGCATTCCTTGTAATACTTGTGACTTCGAGCGCAGGAGGAGCAATTACACCGGCAATTACCTTTCAGATTTTTAATGTAATAAATCCTATTCATTATGCAAAGGTACTGATTTTTGGAGTGCTTTACAATTATCCGAATGAGGTGATGTATAAGTCTGCAGCAGGCTTGCTGTCAATTGTAGCTGTTTTATACTCATTATCATTTTTAAAGCTTAGGAGGATTAATTATGATAATATTTAGAACATCCCTGAAAAGGATATTTAAAAGCAAAGTCAGATTTATTTTATTAATGTTGTGCCCCTTAATTTTTATTATAATGTTTACCTTTCAGGATCATAGGGCTGCTTCAATTGGAATAGCCGATAAAGACGGCAGTACCCTATCAAACTCTATTTATCAGGTGCTGAAGAATTCCGATGGCATAAAGGTTATAAAAATTGACGAGGATCAAATATATGATCTCACGGCCAGTTATGTTGTTGACTATTCGATTATAATTGATAAAGGTTTCGAAAGGGATATAATTGACGGAGGTAACCCCAAAATAAGGGAATATTATGTGGAAGACAGGCAAAAATTGCACTTTATAAGAAACTCTCTGCAATCAGAAATAGACAGCTATAAGTTACTTGCAGCTGCGGCAGGACATGATGACTCCCGCTTTCAGGAAGCATTTCAGAAATACAAAGGTTCCGGACTTACTGTGAATACCAATCTGAAAAGATTGAATGAAGCAGGCAGAACCAGAGGAAGTATGGGTTTTCTGGTTCAGTTTATGTTGTACATGGCCATTATAACCACTGGACTCATTCTGGAAGATAAAGTTAACGGCACTTTTTACAGGACTTTTTATAGTCCTGTCAGTGTAAAAAAATATTTTGCTGAAAATCTTGCAGCCTTCTTTGTTACGGCAGTAATACAATCAGTTGGAATTATACTGCTGCTTATGATAATGTTTAATATGTATATGGGCAGTATCCCGATAGCTATGATAGGACTTTTCGTAACTTTTTCACTTGTATGTATTTCTTTGGGCTTGTTTATAACTTCGATTCTAAAAAAACCAATGCAGGCGTATATTACGGTAGCAGTGCTTACAACACCATTAGTAATGCTGGGAGGTTGTTATTGGAGCTTTGATTTCATGCCTGATATTATGAATAAGATAGGTAAGTTTATTCCATTGTCATGGGTAATGAGAACGGTTGATTCAGTGTTGAACGGGTCAATTACTCCAAATACATTATTTATGAATTGCGGAATACTGGTTATATTTGCAGCAATTTTTCTTGCCGCCGGTCTGATGAAAAAGGTTGATATATCCAGATAATTATATTACCATAAAAATATATTTCGATTGCTTGCTGTTACTCATTTTAATGAAAAAGAATGGCGGTTATTATGAAATTCATATATGGACTACTGTTATTTCTATGGACGGCTGCAGAATTTATCAGCAACTCCGACAATAATAATCTATCAGGCACAGGGTTAATTCTAACAGCTTTGTGCCTTTTTGTAATCAAAGAAAAGTATCTGGATAAGGTATTGTACTCTTGCATTTATGCAATTTTTGTTATTGTTTTGTCATATTATAACCCATACATGGTGATGCTGATGGGAATTTGTTTTGTTGATCTGTCTTATTATAAAAAATATTACTTGCTTGGAATGGCTGCATTCACAGCTATTATTATATTGTCAGGCTATGGAGAACAGCAGTATTTGTTTCATATTTTCTTAGGTGCTTTATGGGGATACACGTTGAGAAAAGGCCATGATAAGGAAAATAAACACTTATCTCTTCTTGATAATGAGAGGGCACTTCGTTATCAATTGGAGCAAACAAAGCTGGAACTGATTTCACTTCAGAATGAGATTGAACGGACAGCTGAGGTAAGAGAACGTGACAGGATTGCCAAAGAGATTCATGACAATATCGGACATAGTATTGCAGGAGTACTTTTTCAACTTCGTGCCGCTGAAAGAATGATTTTGACCGACAGCCATAAAGTTGAACAAATAGTAAAACTTTGCATTGATAAGCTGACCGAAGCGCTTGAGATTACAAGAAAAACAGTTTACAACATTAAGAGTGATCAGATTTTAGGAGTAGGAAGTATCCATAATTTATTGAACAATTTTAAGTTTTGTAAGGTTAATTTTTCTCACAGCGGAGATTTCAACGCCATATCATTGGTCAATATGAAAGTCATTGAAGCAACAACAAAAGAGCTTCTGACAAACGCAATAAAGCATTCCGGGGCTAGTGAGATAAAGCTGCAGATAGATATTAAGAGTAAGCATCTACGTTGTCTGTATAGTGATAATGGCGGAGGCTGTGATAAAATAATCGAAAGTGTTGGTTTGACCGGTATCAGAAACAGGGTGGCAAACCTCGGGGGTACATATTCTGTGGGTGGAACTAATGGTTTTACAGTGGTATATACACTTCCGAACGTTAAGGGGGCTGAAAATAATGAAAGTATTACTTGCTGATGACGATGCTTTAATAAGGGACGGTCTCAGGATGCTGCTTGAGTTCGAAAAAGACATAGAGGTTGTGGGAACGGCTGCGAACGGACAGGAATGTATTAAACAGTGTATTGATAAAGCACCTGACGTTGTACTCATGGATATCAGGATGCCTCTAATGGATGGTGTACAGGCAACGAAACTGATAAAGGAACAGTTTGAAACAATCAAAATACTTTTTTTAACCACATTTAAAGATACTGAGTATATTGTCAGCGGAATTAAATACGGGGCAGAAGGTTATGTTTTGAAGAGCAGTTCGTCTGAGGTTATTATTGACAGTTTGAGAATGGTCTACAGAGGGAACGTGGTATACGACAAGGATATTGCTTCTGTCTTGTCAGGCATGGTGTGGGACAAAAGAGCTATAAGTCCTGAAGAAGTAGGAGTAACAAACAAGGAATATGAAATAATGAAGTGTATCTGTGATGGTTTGTCAAACAAAGAAATAGCCGAAAGACTCTTCATGGGTGAAGGAACTGTTCGTAATAATATTTCTAATATTCTCGAAAAACTTGATTTGAGAGACAGAACCCAGCTGGCAGTGTATTTCTTGAAGAACTTTATATAAAATAACGGGAAAATATTTACTTTAACAACATTGAAAAAAGGTATTGCATTTGTAAAAGATATGTGTTAAATTATAATAGTTGTCAGCGGACAGTGAATAAATAAGCCGCCACAGCATATAATACTATTACAATCATATATCGCGGGATGGAGCAGTTGGTAGCTCGTCGGGCTCATAACCCGA
>JAEWOH010000080.1 GCA_023460955.1 Bacillota bacterium
ACGATCGCGTCAAGTTAGGACGGGAAAAATTAAGCTAGAGTTTCCCCATTGTTAAAATAACGTATTAAATTCCTCTAAGTCCTCGTAATGCTAACGCAAGTTGAGTACGCTTCCCAGAACTAAGTGCCGGTAAGTTGTCTACTGTTTCTCCACTAACTTTTCGCATTCTTTTCTTGCATACTTTCGAATCCAGTTCTATAACTCTTGTTTCTCTGATTCGTTCTTGTTTCTTTCTTAATACCAGATCAAAAAGCTTACCACCGTTTGCAGCAAAGACCCGGAGTCTCGCCATCTGATCGACTCCTTCACGGCTCCATCCAAGTGGTCTGGAGCTGAGCCGTTCTGAATAGATATGACTGATGTGTCCCTCAGCACTGCATCCCCAGTAATCATTGGCATAATGATACTTTAAGTTTTCCCAGTGATTCAGGATGTATATCTTTGCTTCTTTCACCGCTTCTGCCTTAGTCTCTGGTTCTGTCGCATCCAGGATCGTTTCAAATACGACCTTTAAATATGCTTTATCTTCTCTTTTAATGGCCTTCCAGATTTCTCTTTCTGCGTTTTCCATATGCGCACCGGCAGTTTTCACCGCCTTGTTTAGATGATATCTATCAAGTACAAAGATACTCTTGTTGATGATGGCTGCTCCAGACTTGATCCAGCTTGCCCCATCCCCCGATAAGTATATCTTTTCTATTTTGTCATAATCATAGGCGTGATCAATGTAGTCGGCCACTTCGTTCCAAAGCTCTTCTGATTCCTTGTACATCCCACCGAAATATCTCGGGTTTTGCAATTGCCATCTGTCTCTTCCAATCTGCTTCCTGCCTTCATGCACATACACCAACTTTGGTTCTGCACAGCCCCCTCTTTGGAGAGCTACATGATCCTCGTCGGCTTCGATGTAGAGGATTTTCACCGTTTCTTTCGCTCTTGAAATCTTTACTTCGCTGCTTTTGACCGGGCCAAGCTCTCGGATGGCATTCATTACGCTCTGGCTTGATATCTCGATTGCTTCTGCGGCCTTTTTGCCACTTCTTGCATAAGGTGTATCAACCGCTTCTTCAATTAGTTTTGCTTTCAAGGAAACATCCATTTTATCGTAGGAGTTGATTCCAACCAGTTCGTCTGATAAATACCGGTATTCCTTCTCCGATTTATGCTTGTAGTATGTTCTATGATAATGAACCTCCCCGAATATGGTTGCAAGAGTATTGGGGGATGCCTTCTCCTGAACATACCAATTCTGCTTTCTTCGAGAATCACTCTTGACCAGCAAATCCATGGTTTCCAATGCTTCTGCAACAAGCATTGCTCCGGCCTGATCCAGCGTATTTCTGACCTGAACAATGAATTCTGAAAGGTCCTTCCTTTCTGTCAGCATTTTTTCAAAATTTTCTTCAAAGCTTCTAGTGATTAATTCCACGATTTCAGTTATACTATTTTTCATAAGAGTGCCTCCGTTATGCCTGTTTTTGTCGTTATTAACATCATAACATATGAGGTCACTCTTATTTTTTTATTTCCTTTATTTTTCCCGTCCTAATTTTACACTAACACTTTAAACAACCTGAAATATGTGACATTTAAATAATAGCTCTTCTCTTCACTATTATACCCCATGAATAAGACATGCGTATATTTCATTCCAGAAAAGTTTCATGATGGTGGAAACCAGAAAAGAGATCACTTTGAAATTAAGAAATGACGCAGTTTTTAAACTACGCCATACTTTACTAAAAAATATTGATTTAATCATCGATGCTGCTATTTTCTGAACTGGATTTATTGCCATTATCCATTGTGGATTCGCTCTTATCCAGCTGGTCGTTCAGGATAACGATATCGACTTTTCGATTTTTTGCTCTGTTTTCCGCGGAAGTATTCGGAACGCTGGGCCGATACTCCCCATAGCCAACGGCACTGATCCTGTCTGGTTCGACACCGCTTTGAGCGATCAGCAATTTTACTACCTCGGTCGCCCTCACAACGGAAAGCTCCCAGTTGCTAGGAAACTTTTCGGAACTTTGAGGAACGTCATCTGTATTTCCCTCAATTCTAATGTAGTTATGCACACCATTAGCAATTTGGCCGATTGCGATCAGCGTAGGCATTGCATCCTGTTTGATTTGAGCGCTTCCAGAGACAAATAAAACGGTATTCATAAGACCGACAACGACACCGCGTTCCTGGACGCTTACCGATACCTTATCCTGCAAGCCATTTTGCCTGACCAGGTTTTGAATTTCCTGTGCTGCTGCGATAAGCTCTGGATCAATTTTGTCTGTGCTTCCATCTGCTAAAGATTCTGTAAGCTCATCAATGGAAATACCGCCGCCTTCCCCGGAACCGCCGCCACCTGTACCGGCAAGAGCAGCCGGGTTCAGAGCACCCTCAAGAGATTGGGAGAGAACCTGATATTTCTGTGCATCCACATTGCTCATGGCATACATCACAACGAAAAAAATCATCAGAAGCGTGATCAGGTCAGAGTAGGTCAGCAGCCAACGCTCACTATTATCG
>JAEWOH010000081.1 GCA_023460955.1 Bacillota bacterium
GCTCTGAACAGTGCCGGGTGGCGGCTTCGCCTTACCCGGCCTACCAAACCCATCTCCCTCTCCCTGTGGGAGAGGGCTGGGGTGAGGGCAACAGGCTACTCGAGATCCCCCCCGTTACTCGCAATCACCTTCTTATACCACCAGAACGATTTCTTGCGCTTGCGCTCCAGCGTGCCGTTTCCGGCATCGTCGCGGTCAACGTAGACAAACCCGTAGCGCTTGCTCATTTCGCCCGTTGAGGCCGCCACCAGATCAATGCAGCCCCAGGTGGTATAGCCCATCAGCGGCACACCGTCCTCAATGGCATCGCCCATCGCGCGGATATGCTCGCGCAGATAGCTGATGCGGTAGTCATCGTTAATTTCGCCGTTTTCATCAATGACATCTTTTGCGCCGAGGCCGTTTTCCACCAGGAACAGCGGTTTCTGATAACGGTCGTACATCATGTTCATGGTGATGCGCAGGCCGAGCGGATCGATGCCCCAGCCCCATTCGCTCACCTGAATATGCGGGTTGCGCAGGGATTTGACGATGTTCGCCGCATTGGTATTGTTCGCATTCATATCGGCCGACGCGCAGCGTGAGGCGTAATAGCTGAACGACACAAAATCGACGGTGTTTTTCAGCAGTTCGTCGTCGCCCGGATCTTTCACAATCACCACCCCTTTTTCGCGGAACACGCGGGCGGAGTAGGCCGGATAGCTGCCGCGCGCCTGCACGTCGATAAAGAACAGGTTCTCGCGGTCCTTCTCCAGCGCCATCCATACGTCTTCCGGCTTGCAGGAGTAAGGGTAGAAATTCCCGCCCGCCAGCATGCAGCCGACCTGGTTTTCCGGGTTTACCTCGTGGGCGATTTTGGTCGCCAGCGCGCTTGCGACCAGCTCGTGGTGCGCGGCCTGGTATTTCACCTGATCTTCGTTTTCACCTTCTTCGAACACCAGCCCCGCGCCGGAGAACGGGCTGTGCAGCATGATGTTGATCTCGTTGAAGGTGAGCCAGTATTTCACCAGGCCGTTAAATTCTTCGAAACAGGTGCGGGCGTAGCGGGCGAAGAAATCCACCATCTTGCGGTTGCGCCAGGAGCCGTACTCCGTCACCAGATGCATCGGCACGTCGAAGTGGCACAGGGTGACCAGCGGCTCAATGTTGTACTTTTTGCACTCTTCAAACACCGCGCGATAGAAGGCAATGCCCTCTTTGTTCGGCAGCGGTTCGTCGCCGTTCGGGTAGAGGCGGCTCCAGGCAATCGAGGTGCGGAACACCGTAAAGCCCATCTCCGCCATCAGGGCGATGTCCTCTTTGTAGCGATGGTAAAAATCGATCGCCTCGTGGCTTGGGTAAAACTCGTCGTCACGCAGCGAAAAACGCTTTTCCTTACCAAGCTTCACCGCCAGGCGGTTTGCGCCGTGAGGGATCATGTCGACCGTAGTCAGCCCTTTGCCGCCTTCACGGTAAGCGCCTTCGCTCTGGTTGGCGGCAAGCGCGCCGCCCCATAAAAATCCTTGTGGAAAAACAGACATTTCTACCTCGTTATACGGTTAAACTTGTGCGGTTTTGGCCTGCACCGGCGCACTCTGCAGGGCGCGGGCTTTTTCAGCCTCGTCTTCGACCGGGATATCTTCAAAGCCTAATATCAGGGTCAGCACGAAGGAGAGCACGACCGCCAGCGCCATGACGCCGAATACCCAGACAATGGTCATCGGGTTGGCCGGATCGAAGAACTGCACGCTGGTAAACAGCCCCGGCGCCGCCATTGAGTGGCTGGCAAGCCCCGCAATACCGGCCACCGCACCGCAGATAAAGCCGCTAATCAGGCTGGCAATCAGCGGGCGTTTCAGGCGAACCGCCACGCCGTACAGCGCCGGTTCAGAGATGCCCGCCATGATGGCGGAAGCCGCCGCGGCCAGCGCCGTCTGGCGCAGCTCCGGGTTTTTCGTTTTCCATGCCACCGCCAGGGATGAACCGCCGAGCGACAGGTTGGCACCGATTTCCGACGGCATCACCATCCCCTCTTTACCCGTTTCGGCAATGGTCTGAATGATAGTCGGGGTAAAGACGCGGTGCATCCCGGTCATGACCAGCAGCGGCCAGAGCGCGCCCATGATCGCCACGGAGAGCCAGCCCAGATAGCCGTGGATGGTGTAGACCAGCGCGGAGATGGCGTTGCCGATCCAGATCCCCAGCGGCCCAATCAGCACGATGGCGAGCGGGGCGGCAATCAGCACGATCAGCATCGGCTTGAGGAAGTTTTTCGTCACCGCAGGCGTAATGCGATCCACCCAGCGTTCGATATACGACAGGCACCAGGTCATCACCAGCGCCGGGATCACGGTGTAGGTGTATTTCACCGCCGTCACCGGAATAAACGCGAATTCGACGTGCTCACCCTGCGCGGCTTTCGCCATCAGCTCGATAAAGCTCGGGTGCACCAGCACGCCTGCAATGGCGATCGCCAGCGACATGTTGGTTTTGAATTTCACGGCGGCAGATGCTGCCACCATCAGCGGCAGGAAGAAGAACGCCCCGTCGCCGATGACGGTCAAAATGGTGAGCGTCGGCGCGCCTTTCTCCAGCACGCCGGTCATCTCAAGGATCATCGCCAGCAGCTTGACCATCGAGCCGCCGATGATCGCCGGGATCAGCGGCGACATGGTGCCAATCAGCGCGTCGAGGATCCCGGCACCGATGCGGCGCAGGGTCAATTTCTGTGGGCCTTCCGGCACGGCAGGCTGCAGGTCGGTTGGCAGCAGGCTCACCACCTCACGGTACGCCTGAGAAACGGTATTGCCGATAATCACCTGGCACTGGTTGTCGTTACGTACCACGCCCAGTACGCCGCTGATATTTTTCAGGCGTGCGGTATCGGTAGCGGTTTCGTCTTTCAGGACGAAACGCAGTCGCGTCATGCAATGGGTGACGGCGACGATGTTGTCTTTGCCGCCAAGCGCGCTGACAACGTCTTGCGCCAGCGCGGCATAATTTTTGGCCATCGGATGTGATCCTGTTGTCGTTGTGAGAGTATGTAGGAAACCGGTTCCACATAATCATCATGAGTTTCTTTGAATGAAACAAGATCGCATTTTGACCATTTTTTCATTTCGTGATGGCGATCACCAGACGCTTCAAAAAGCGTGAGCGCGTCGTTGCGACAATTGTTTTGCAGTGCAGTACACTGCGTGCCATCAGTATGAAAGGGAATAACAACATGACCACGATGCTTGAAGTGGCGAAGCGGGCAGGCGTTTCGAAAGCGACGGTTTCCCGGGTGCTGTCGGGGAATGGCTATGTCAGCCAGGAGACCAAAGACCGGGTGTTTCAGGCCATCGAAGAGAGCGGCTATCGCCCCAATTTGCTGGCGCGCAACCTGGCGACCAAACGCACCC
>JAEWOH010000082.1 GCA_023460955.1 Bacillota bacterium
ATCCAGGCAGGAGTAGTAGATAAAGTAGTATCACTTGATAAAATATCAGAAGAAATAATTCAATATATGGGGGTGCGTTAATATGGATATGAGTCAGTATTTACAAATATTTATTGAAGAGGCAAATGAGCACGTACAAAACCTTAATCAGTGCCTTTTGCAGATTGAGAAGGATCCTGGAGATAAGGATGTATTAAACGAAATATTCAGAGTCGCTCATACTATTAAGGGAATGGCAGGTACAATGGGGTTCACAAAAATGACTAAGTTGACCCACGATATGGAAAATGTACTTCATGCCATAAGAAATGATGAAATTAAGGTAACCTCAGGATTGGTGGATGTTTTATTCAAGTGTCTTGATGCTCTGGAAAACTACGTTAACAGTGTTATAACAACAGGCGGTGAAGGTGATAAAGAATACAAAACCGTAATAGCTACATTGAATGAAATTCTGGAAAAGAAAGGCGCAGTTGACACAACACCTGTTGCTAAACAGGCTGTAGATACTCAGCCTGTTTCAGAAACTGATGAAAAGTATGCATCAGCAAATATGGAACTTGATGAATTTGAACAACATGCAGTAAACAAGGCTATTGACATGGGTATGAGTGCCCTTAAGATAACTATTGTTCTGAATAAGGGATGTCTTTTAAAATCAGCAAGAGCCTTCATCCTGTTCCAGACACTTGAAAGATATGGTGAGATAATTAAATCTCAGCCGGTAGTACAGGATATTGAGGATGAGAAGTTTGATTTTGAATTTACTGTTGTTGTAGTATCTAAACATGACGAACAGTTATTCACTAAAGAACTTAATTCAATTGCTGAAGTTGATGAAGTTATAATCAGACAAATGACTAAGTTTAGTATTGCCGGTTCAACTCCTGCAGATAGCGCAGAAAAGACCGCATCAGATGCAAAGACTACTGACTCTTCTGAAGTTCCCGCTGTAAAAGACACAGAA
Source organism: Bacillota bacterium (assembly GCA_023460955.1). Classification (GTDB taxonomy): domain Bacteria; phylum Bacillota; class Clostridia; order Acetivibrionales; family DSM-1351; genus Ruminiclostridium. The sequence goes on from JAEWOH010000082.1 coordinate 968, forward strand.
ACACAAGAGACTTCAAAACAGAATACGGCCAATACTTCAAGGAAAACTCAGAGAACAGTAAGGGTAGATATTGACCGACTTGATGTTCTAATGAATCTTGTTGGTGAATTGATAATAACAAAAACTCGGCTTGAAGGAACAGATATTACAGAAAAGCCTCAGGAGTACCATGAAACGTTGGAATACCTTGAAAGAATAACAACAAACCTTAACGATGCTGTTATGAAGGTCAGAATGGTACCTGTTGAAACAGTATTCAACAGATTCCCGAGAATGATAAGGGATATTGCAAAGGATCTAGGAAAAGAAATTGAATTAGTTATGTCAGGTGAAGAAACAGAACTCGACAGAACAGTAATAGATGAAATTGGCGATCCTTTGATTCACCTTTTGAGAAATTCCTGTGACCACGGACTTGAGTCAACAGAAAAGAGAAAACAGTTAGGAAAGCCTGAGCATGGAAGAATAAACCTTACTGCATACCAATCTGGAAACAATGTAATTATCGAAGTTGCTGACGATGGTGCGGGAATAAATATAGAAAAAATCAAAGAAAAAGCAATACAAAACGGTATATTGACAAAAGAAGCTGCAAATTCGATGACTCAACAAGAGGCTATAGAATTATTGTTCAGACCAAGCTTCAGTACTGCTGAGAAGATTACCGGACTTTCCGGAAGAGGCGTTGGACTTGACGTTGTTAAGACTAAAATAGAGCAGCTTGGAGGAACAGTTGAAGTTGAAACTGCCAGCGGAAAAGGAAGTAAGTTCCTGATAAAGCTTCCACTTACTCTTGCTATTTACCAGGCTCTGCTTGTTAATGTAGGAAGTGAAAAATATGCCATTCCTCTGGGTTCTATTTATCAGATATATGAATGGCAGTCTGAAGATGTCAAAACAGTTCAGGGACAGGAAGTTATACTTCTGAGAAATATGGTAGTGCCTATAACCAGACTGGCTGACTCACTGGAAGTACCTGACAGCAATACTAAGACACAGAAAAAGCTTAAAATAGTTATAGTTAGAAAAGGTGAAAAGCTGACAGGTCTTGTTGTAGACAGCGTAATAGGACAACAGGAAATAGTTATCAAATCACTTGGAAAAATGCTTACAGGCATTAAATACCTGGCTGGAGCCACTATTCTTGGTGATGGTAATGTTGCACTGATTATTGATGTGAATTCTATTACCTAAATCTATTGGGGCGCAGAACAGAACCAAAAAATAGGAGGGTTATTATGGCAGACTTACAAGTAAACGACTTTGAAGCAAAACAATACATTATTTTTAGTTTGGGAGAAGAACGTTTTGGAATAGATTCTTTAAAGATAACTACTATTGACAGAATGAAGACCATTACCAGAGTACCTAAAACACCTGCTTACATAAAGGGTGTAATAAATCTTAGAGGTGATATTATACCGGTAATGGATTTAAGGGCAAAGTTTAACCTGCCGGAGGTAGAGGAGACTGAAGAAACCAGAATAATAATTCTCAAATTGGATGAGATTTCAATTGGTGTTATTGTGGATCAGGTGCTTCAGACGATACAGCTCAGCGGAGATGATATTGAAAATGCATCGAGCCTTATCAACAGTGCTGCAGCCGAGTATATTTTTGGTATTGGAAAAGTTGGCGGAGAAATTGTGACCCTAATAAACTTTGAAAAATTAGTTAAGCTTTAATTCAAAATATGAGAATTGAGGTATAAAAACAATGGCTATAAGTTTTGATGAGTTAAATAATCTCCAGATGGATGTTCTCAGGGAGATAGGAAACATTGGTGCCGGAAATGCAGTAACTTCACTGGCTAAAATGATAGATAAAAAAGTTGATATGGCTGTTCCTAAAGTTAAAATTATGGGCTTTGACAAGGTAAGCCAGATCCTTGGCGGAGAAGAAATATTAGTTGTAGGAATATTACTCAGTGTTACAGGGGATTTAACTGGTAATATGATGTTTATACTAGACAACTATGCAGCCAGACAGCTGGTGAATATCTTAATTGGCAGTGATTCCACCAGTCTTGAATTTGATGAGATGGAACTGTCCGCACTAAAAGAAATCGGCAACATTTTAACTGGTTCATATTTGAATGCTCTTGCAGGCTTAACAAATCTTAAAATTCTTCCTTCCATACCTGAATTAGCTATTGATATGGCCGGAGCAATTTTAAGTGTTCCTGCGATCGAATTCGGAAAAGTTGGTGACTCGGTACTTTATATAGAGACTGAGTTTAGTGAAGGAATTACGAAAGTATTCGGGGACTTTCTTTTAATACCTGATGTAGATTCTTACGAGGTATTATTAAAAGCATTGGGAGTTATAGAATAATGGATATAGTAACTGTGAAGGTTGGAATGGCTGATTTAAACTCAGCCCACCATCCTTGTATGATAACAACACTTGGGTTAGGCTCCTGTGTGGGCGTTGCGCTGTATGATGCTTCTACTAAAATTGTTGGATTGGCACATGTTATGCTTCCTAGCAGTGAACAGGCAAAGAACAATACCAATCGTGCCAAGTTTGCTGACACAGCTATAGTAAAGCTGGTAGAAGATATGGTAAGATTAGGTGCCAATAGAAGCAAAATAACAGCAAAGCTCGCAGGTGGAGCCCAAATGTTTGCATTTAGTCAAGGTTCGGATCTTATGAGGATTGGGTATAGGAATATTGTTGCTTCAAAAGAAAAATTAAAAGAACTAAATATACCTGTTGTTTCTGAAGATACCGGAGGCAATTACGGAAGGACTATTGAAATTTATTCCGATGATGGAAGATTAATGATTAAAACAATAGGCTGTGGTATTAAACAGCTATAGTGTAATTTTAAGTAGATTGAGCATTATTTCAATTAACATAAACAAAAGATAAAAGACTGTATATATTCTTTACATAGCCCAAAAGGCTTTGCTTTCAGTCGCACTTTAGCGTAAATGAGAGGTAAGAATGGAGACAATTATGAAAATACCTTTTCTGCTGGCAATGGCGGCAGCGCTGGTTACCGGAATTTATAGTATAGAGAATAATGCCGGTACCAATCAAACCTGTATCAGAATGATAATTGCTTTGGTTGGCTTTTATGTAATCGGCGTAATTGTTACTTCAACAATAACAGGAATTGTCGAGGAGCAGACAAAACAGAGACTTGAAGCTGAAAAGCTTGAAAAGCTTGAACAATTTAAGCAAGAGCAATATAAACGTGAACAGGAAAAAACTGAAAAAGTTAAGCAGGAGGAACATTTGGGCAAAAATCTGGACTTGGTCGCCGATAGCGACTCCGATGATGGTTTTTCTCCACTAGATCTATCACAAGCGATTAGGACTAAATTCAATTAATAGACATTTGGTGATATATATAGTAAATAGTTTGGGGGATTCACATGATTGATGCTAACAATGTAAATCAGCTTTGGAAACAATTCGCAGAAAATAAAGATCCCGTTGCCAAAGAAAAATTGATTATACAATACGCTTATCTTATAAAATATGTGGCAGGAAGATTAAGTATCTACTTCGGATCAAATGTAGAGTTTGATGATCTTGTTGGTTATGGAGCTTTCGGCCTTATTGATGCAATTGAAAAATTTGATATAAATAAAGGTGTTAAATTTGAAACCTATGCCTCGTTGAGAATAAGAGGATCAATTATAGATAGTATCAGAGATTTGGATTGGGTTCCAAGGTCTTTAAGACAAAAAAACAAGGAATTGGAAAAGGTTTACGCTGAAATAGAAAATGAAGTCGGCCATTCAGCTACAGACAAAGAAGTCGCTGAAAAGCTTGGAATTAGTATGGATGAATTTTACAGGTTGCTTAATGATGTAAATGTTTCTTCAATGATGTCATTAGAGGAATTTATGGAGCAACATTATGAAAGAGGCCTGGAAATAGTAAGTGAAAGTACTGAGGACAAGCCTGAAGCTTCTTTGGAGTTAAGTGAAATAAAAGATATTTTGGCTGATTCTATAAATAAATTACCTGAGAAAGAGAAAGCGGTAATTACTTTTTACTACTTTGAAGAGCTTACTTTAAAAGAAATAAGTGCCATAATGAATGTAACTGAGTCTCGAATATCACAGTTACATACCAAAGCACTTTTAAGGATGAGAGGCAAATTGTTCAAACACAAAATAATGCTTGAATCTTAAAGGAGAATTTATGGCAGGACAAAACGAATTAAAAATTTCAGTTACTCTATCACCTGATGAATTAAAGGCTTTTATAACTATTTATCCGAGTGAGGATGAAATAAAAGTAAGTAAAGATGATATTATATCAGCTTTACAAAGCCAAAAAATTACATACGGTATAAAAGAAGACGCTATCACTGATCTTTGTGAAAAGTCGGTACTTGGTGAAAGCATTTGTGTTGCTGAGGGGATACCGGCACAAAATGGCAAAAACGGCTCTGTTGTATATCACTTTGATACAACAGTTGATAAGACACCAACGATATTGGAAGATGGCAGAATAAATTACAGAGAATTAAACTTAATCCAATCAGTTAAACAAGGACAGCTCCTTTGTACGCTTGAACCACCTGTAATGGGTACTCAGGGTATAACGGTCAAGGGAAAGGTAATTCCTGCAGTAAGCGGAAGACCAGCTGTTCTTCCAAGAGGAAAAAATGTTCACATATCTGAGGACGGTCAGAAATTAATTGCTTCAACAGACGGAGAAGTAGAATATCTTGATCCTACCAAAGTAAGTGTGTATACAAATCATGAAGTTGCGGCAGATGTAGACAACTCAACTGGAAATGTAACCTTTGTAGGAAGTGTTATTATAAAGGGTAATGTTCTATCCGGTTTTAGTGTAGAAGCCGGCGGAAATGTAGAGGTTTATGGAGTTGTTGAAGGTGCAACAATCAAGGCTGGAGGTAATATCATACTACGAAGGGGAATGCAGGGAATGGGAAAGGGAACCCTCATTGCCGGAGGTGATATAGTTTCCAGATATATCGAATATTGCAACGTTGAAGCTAAAAATAATATTCAATCTGAAGCGGTTATGCACAGCAATGTTAAGTGCGGGAACAAGCTTGAACTAACCGGAAGGAAAGGTCTACTTGTAGGCGGAACGTCTAAGGTAGGGAAAATTATTATTGCTAAGGTGATTGGTTCACATATGGCTACCGTTACCGACCTGGAAGTAGGAACTGATCCTACGGTCAGGGAGAGATATAAGAAAGTTAAAGAAGAAATAGCATCAAATGATTCCGATATAAAAAAAGCAGATCAGGCCATTACTATCCTTAAAAAGTTGGAAGGAATGGGTGCTTTAACTCCTGAAAAGCAGGAGATTTTAACAAAAAGTGTCAGGACCAAAATATACCTTTCATCTAGACTGGAAGAACTGAAAAAAGAAATCGTTATTCTGGATGAAAAACTTCAGCAGGAAGTCAATGGAAAGGTACGATCCCTTAATACCATTTATCCGGGGGTTAAAGTTACAATCGGAACATGTACAATGTATGTCAAGGAACCTCTACAGTACTGTACCTTGTACAGAGACGGAGCTGACATTAGAGTTGGTGCTGTTGACAGATAAGCTAAATTAATCTTAGTATACCTGTGTTGCTAAACTGCAACAGAATGGAGGTTATAATGTCAATTAAGCCCATGGATTTTCAGGTTTTATACCCTAAAACCACTGAATTATCTAAAATTTATAATGACGAGGCCAACAAAAACCAGGCTATACATCAGCAAATTACAGAAACAAATCGTGATAGAATTGATCATAATTTAAAGCAGGTTGTTGCTAGAGAAAATGTCAAGCAGGGGCGTGTGCATGAAAAGCAGCCAAAGGATAATAATAAGCAGAATGACAAAAAGAAGAAGCACAAGAAGGAAGAAAATACGTCTAAAATTGATATAAGAATTTAGCAGTATTGAGGTGAATATGGGCGCTTTTTACGTAAGCATTATATTTTTAGGGATTTTATTAATAATTGGATCCCTGTTTTTTATTGCAATGGATAAAGTAAATGGGAAGGAATTTTTTAAAGAATTTGACAGAAAAAAAGAAGAGATGTTTAATCTTATTCAGGACTCAGAGGATATGATACAGGAACTTAATAAAATTTCAGATTATGTGGTTACAACAATCTCTGAAAAAAACCAGGAGTTCTTTGAAAGGGTTAATCGACAACAAGGTAACGTAGTTTATCAACCGACAGTTAGGTTTACAGAGACTCAAAATACTCAATCTACCGACAATGGTTATAATACTGTCAATGCTCCTGAATATAACATTGCTGATAATACTGCCAATGCTGGTAATATTGACAATACTCATAATGCTGATAATTCTCAGATTTCACACCATACTTACGAGAACGGTAATAATAAATCAGAACCTGTTTTTGAACAGCAAACCCTGTACAGGCAAAATGGAGCACAAGAAGTACACGAAAGACAAGAGTCACAGGAGGATAATCTGAACATTAAGCGTGAGTTAAATACTCAGATGTCAGATATAACCGAGAGAATGAATGAAACAAATCAATCAAGGCTTGTTCTCAATAGCAAAAGACGTGAAGTTTTGAAAATGATAGAGCAGGGCATGAGTAATGATGAAATAGCTGACAAGCTTAAAATAGGCAAAGGTGAAATAGGTTTAATCAGAGGGTTGAGCAAATGAGAAAAGTCCATGGTAAGAGTGTAATCCTTGGTATTGGTATGGGTATGATAATAACAGCAATTGCTGGTTTGATTTATACTGGCGGTGGTGTTGCCGAGAGTAACCAAAATATGTCAAGAGAAGAAATTATAAGGTTGGCTAAAACCTACGGTATGGTGGAATCTGTTCATATTTTGGATGATGATACCATACAAAATACTGCACCAAATACTTCTTCAGCTGTTTCATCTGGGGCTGGTACAACTAGTGAGACAACTGATGATCAGAGAAACATAACAATAGTTATTAAATCTGGTTTTGATTCTATAAAAGTGATTGATATCTTGTACGAAAAAGGCATAATCTCTGATAAAAAAAAGTTTGAAGCTGTTATGAACTCATTGGAAGCTACCACAAAAATTACTTCAGGAACTTTTAACTTTAAAAAAAATGATAATTATGAGTATGTTGTTAAAACTATATGTAATATAAAGTAAAAAAGGGGCTGTCTCAAAAATAATGTTTTAAACAGCATTATTGAGAGGCAGCTCTCCTTTTTTCTTTTTTTTAGAGTTAAAATGGCTATGATTATTAACTTTTATCGGGCATTCAGATTTTTCGGG
>JAEWOH010000083.1 GCA_023460955.1 Bacillota bacterium
ACAAATAGCAAACTTAAGAAAGCAGGACTAATTTCTCTATTTAACACGTATATGAAAGTATGTTAATTCTTATTGAACCGCCGGATACGGAACCGTAAGTCCGGTGGTGTGAGAGGTCGGGAATTAAGATAATTAATTCCCTCCTACTCGATACGAAATAAATTAGTAAATTTTATTTATACTTCTGAATTAGGTGACTTTTTCTTTGATTTGCGCATCTTATAAACAATAAAGCCAATGATACCTGCAACTGTTATAATCCCGACCGAGGCCAGATTAAAGACTGATAAAAACTCTTTCATTTGTTTTATATTGTGACCTATTACACGGCCGATAAGGATATATATTACCTGTTGTAAGATGATTGAAAGAACTATATAAGTAAAATATACTCTTTTTCTAACTTTAAAGACTCCTGCGAATAATACCATTATTGAGCTTGTGCCTGGTATGAATTTACTTAATATCAATCCATATTTTCCATACTTGTGAAATATCTTCTCAGAGCGTTTGATATGTTTTTTATCTATATATTTCAATACAAGTTTGTATCTTAATACTTCATCACCCTTTCTATGGCCAAACCAGTAAACCAAAAGTGACCCCACCAGACTTCCCACTACAGATACAAAAAGGACTAAAAAAAAGTAGAAATTAGACCCAACTGTAGTTAGGTATCCTTCAAAAACAATTATTACGTCAGAAGGAAATGGGGGGAAAACTAATTGTAAAATACCTGAAAGAAAAAAGAACATGTATGCAATAACAGGATTTCCGTTGATTAAGCTGTGAATTGAGTTTATTACTAAATCCTCCATTAAAAAATGTTCCTCCTTTGTATTTTTACATAAGCTATGTATTATACAGCATCTGTTAAAATAATGTCTGAAAATAAATAGCAGCCTATTCATAAATATTATAAATAAGCTGCTATCTAAATATGAATATTCAAACTTAAATATATCTATTACACTTTTTCAGGGTTAAGGTAAATATGATTATTTTTCCTGTGCAGGTGTATTTGCCGCATAGGCTTCCTCAAAGTCAAATATCTTTTTTGAAAGGGTTGCAATGTTGTTGCAGGCTGTTCCAAAATCTACATTATCAGTCATAATTGAAAGAACGTAGGGATGCTTTGCGAACACTATACCAACATCATTTGCTGTTTTTGTCTGATTTCCGATTTTATGTGCCACTCTTATTTCAGGAGGCAGCTTGGCATCTATTCTATCGCTCCAGTCTGTATTTTCCATGTTATTTATTAATTCACCATATACTGCTTCATTATTAAGATAGTGGCTGTAAAGGTCCTTTGCAACAAGAGCCATATCATAAGGGCAGGAACGATGTCTTTTACCGTAATAAACCTTACCACCAAGATCAACTAAATACTGTCTTACATTATCAATGCCAACCTGGCGTATTATCATATTTACACCGCAATTATCACTTTTGCGGATGGAGAGCTTTGAGGTTTCACGGACTGTATACTCTGTGCCAAAAGGAGATTTTTGGATAATACCCGTTCCATACTCCAAATCTTCCTGTTTGTATACAAGTTTATCATCAAGACTGACCTTTCCCGCTTCTAAATCCTTGAATAGAACCATATTTATTGGCAGCTTTGAGGTACTTGCAGCAATATATTCCACCTGGTCGTTTACATTAACCATCTCCCCGGTTGCCAGATCTATATAGGTTACACCATACATACCCGGGAGCGTTGAGGTATAATCTGTTATTAATTTTTTCAATTCATCCATCTTACCGCTTTTTTCAACTGTTCCTATTCTGGGCAGATAACCGTGAGCCTGTGTGGTAACGCCCTTCTCCCCGGAATTTACATTTGTAGTTTCGGCGGGTTGTGTTGAGTCACCTGTATCAGAGGCTGGAGAGGCTGTCGAAGTAGATCCTGAAGCAGACGCGTCACTTCCCGATGCTGCACTTGTCTGTGAAGCCGTTGCTTGTCCGGGAGAATTTTCTGAAACATTTGATGCACCTGTGGCATTGTCTCGGAAAAAAATCAAATATCCAGCCATAACTAATGCAACTATCGAAAGCAATGTGATTGTAATAACTAACGCTCTTCTCTGTTTATATCTTCTATCATTTTTAAAGTAATACTTACTCATTTTTTCCTCCTAAGTGTATAGCGAGTTGTCAATTTTATCATATACGCGCTCTTAATTTTAACCTATTATAAGGGAACATTCAATTACATTATGTTCTATATTCCTTTATTATAGAATAATTATAGACATTTCCTAAATTATACCTGTTTTTAGCACTTATAGCTGTGAGTATATTTATTGCAAAGCTTTCATAAATATAGATTTACTACAACTGCTTATTATTTTCAAACATAAGTCTACAGTTATCTGCTCTGTACTTTGACAGTATGTATTCCACAGCCTGACCGCTTTTTGAAAACAGAGTGTTCTGGAGCTTTATTAAAGGCTGTCCGGGTTGAACTCTAAGAATAGGGGAATCATTATTATCAGCAAAAACAATTTCAAGGATACTTTTACTCTTATCCGGAATCAAAGGATATTTTCCCCTGAGTATATCAATTGAAGATTTTCCCCCTTTTATCTGTGCTACAATATCTGGAAACAGATTAATAGGAATATAGGATTTATTTAGAGAGTATACCTCTGAAGCATGATTATTTATACAGGACAAATAAGTTATAACTGCCACCGGCATGCTGATGTTGTAATTAAAAATACTGTTCAGAATATCCATTGATGAACTTTCTGTAACTGAGACATCGATTATGTTTTTCTCTGAAGGCATCTGACAGTCCAGTATGGAATCGGTAAACCCTGTATAATTCTTAATATCTATGACATTTTTACGTCCGTATACAAAGGTTCCCTTACCCTTTTCCTTATAGAGATAACCACTGTTTGTCAGCTCTGATATTGCCTGTCGCACAGTAGGCCTACTTATATCGTACATCTCACACAAATCCTGTTCTGAGGGTATCTGTGAGTTGGGAGCAAATTCGTTGGTCTCAATCTTTTGAATGATTAAGTCCTTAAGCTGAAGGTATAAAGGTATACTGCTGAACTTATTTATCATATGTATTCTCCAATCCGGTTTTATGAAACCATTATGTTTCTTTTGTAGGGTAAAAAAATTAAAGATAGGATGTAAATACATCATCCTATCTTTAATTATAATATATTTGTTTTTTACTTCAATAGCATACCGACAGAATTAAACAAATAATGCAATTTTAATATTATTTTTTATACTTTTAATTCTATATTGATCTCTGCAATTTCAGAATCAGCCAGTAAGGGTTTAACTTCATTTTCAATAAACTCAACTACCTGTTCTGAACTTCTTCCTATATAATTTTTAGGTTCAAGCACTGATTTTATAGCTTCCAAAGACATTCCAAACACCGGATCAGCTGCAATCCTTTCAATAAGGTCATTAGCCTCGCCATCCACCTTTACTCTTCTTCCGGCATCCATTGAATGCTTTCTTATCTGTTCATGAAGCTCCTGTCTGTCTCCACCGTTCTTTACAGCTTCCATCATAATGTTCTCAGTTGCCATGAAAGGAAGCTCGTCCATAACATGCTTCAGAATAACTTTAGGATAAACCACTAGTCCGCTTGCAACATTAATATAAATATTAAGAATAGCGTCAATTGCCAGGAAAGCTTCCGGTACTGAAATTCTCTTGTTTGCCGAATCGTCAAGGGTTCTTTCAAACCACTGGGTCGAAGCGGTAATAGCAGGATTAAGAGCATCAACAATAACGTATCTCGCAAGAGAAGATATCCTTTCACATCTCATAGGATTTCTCTTATATGCCATAGCAGAAGAACCAATCTGTTTCTCTTCAAAGGGCTCTTCAATCTCTTTCATGCTTTGTAAAAGCCTCATGTCATTACTGAATTTATACGCACTTTGAGCTATTCCGCTAAGAACGTTTAATACTCTGCTGTCCAGTTTTCTTGGATATGTCTGGCCTGAGACGGCAAAAACAGTCTTAAAGCCCATTTTGTCTGCAATAAGCTGTTCAAGCTTTTTAACTTTTTCGTGATCCCCGTCAAACAGGTTTAAAAAGCTTGCCTGAGTACCAGTTGTTCCTTTTGAGCCCAGAAGCTTCATATTTTCTATGGCATGGTCAAGGTCTTCCATATCCATAAGCAACTCCTGAATCCAGAGTGTTGCCCTCTTTCCTACTGTAACTAACTGTGCAGGTTGATAATGAGTAAATCCGAGTGTGGGCATATCTTTATACTCAAGTGCAAAATCTGATAGTTTTTTTATCAAAATAAGCATTTTACCTTTTACAAGCTTTAAAGCTTCTGTCATAACTATAATATCTGTGTTGTCTCCAACATAGCAAGAGGTTGCTCCCAAATGAATTATAGCCTTTGCGTCAGGGCATTGTTCCCCATATGCATGTACGTGTGACATGACATCATGTCTGAATTGCTTTTCATATTGTTCTGCAACTTCATAATTAATGTCATCCTTCATACTCTTCAGTTGTTCGATCTGCGAATCAGTAATATTCAAACCCAGTTCTTTTTCTGCTTCGGCAAGTGCAATCCACAGCCTTCTCCAGGTTTTAAATTTCATATCAGGTGAAAAAATCTGCTGCATTTCGCTGCTGGCATATCTTGCATTAAAAGGACTCTCATAAACATTTTTCATCTTTTTAATCTCCCATCTGTGTGCATGGCACGTTTACAAATAGTAATAAATAACTTTGAATTATCAATATAAATCAAATAACATTTGATATTATACAATAAAAACCGAATATTTGCATCAATAATTTTAAAAATGTTCGGATTATTTTATTTCAAAAAAAGGGCGGGAATTAATCCCGCTTTAGACATTTATGAATATTAGAATGTACATAGAAGAAAGATCTTCTAAGAAGAGAATCTTCTACAAAGAAAATCTTCTGCGTTGCTTCTAAACTCATGTAAAATTATATTCTTAATCGTCAGTTCCTTCAAGGCTTTTCAGAAAATTTTCATTATGTTATGGATTTATATTTACTAATTGTATAAATGCAATAATAATTATTGTATTTATTTACTTGCCAACGCCTTTTTTGCTGAAACCAGCTGAACGCTGATACAGAGTATTTCGATTGCTTTCTTGAGCTCTTCAACAGGTGGAAGAGTCGGAGCTATTCTTATATTTCTGTCTTTAGGGTCATTACCATAGGGGTATGTTGCTCCTGCTTTTGTAAGTACTACTCCTGCTTCTAATGAAAGCTTTTCTACTTCCTTAGCACAATTATCCAAAGTATTCAGGCTTACGAAATAACCGCCGTTAGGCTTGTTCCAGGAAGCTATTTCCTTTCCGCCTAATTCATTTTCTAGAATTTCAAGCACTATATCAAATTTCGGCTTTAGAATCGCCGCATGTTTTTTCATTTGGTTCTTTATTCCGTCAAGGTTCTTGAAGTATTTAACATGTCTCAATTGATTTATCTTGTCATGACCTATTGTCTGGATGGTCAAACTTTTTCTGATACTGTTGAGATTTTCAACACTTGCCGCCATCATAGCAATACCGGCTCCAGGGAAGCTTATTTTTGATGTTGAGCTGAAAATATAAACCAGATTCTCATTGCCTTGTTCCTTACAGGCAGAAAGAATATTTTTAAGCTCATCAGGCTTATCTGACAAGTGATGTACAGCATAAGCATTATCCCAGAATACTCTGAAATCCTTTGCTTTTGGCTTTAGGGCTGCAATTCTGTCAACAACTTCATCTGAATAGGTGATTCCATCCGGATTGCTATACTTAGGAACACACCACATACCTTTTATGCTTTCGTCTTCTGCTACAAGCCTTTCAACGGCATCCATATCAGGACCGTCCTGCTTCATATCAATAATAATCATTTCTATTCCAAAAAGCTCGCATATGGCAAAATGACGGTCATATCCGGGACTTGGACATAAAAACTTAACCTTGTCCTGCTTTGACCAGGGTGTACCTCCGAGTATGCCTAAAGACATGGCTCTGGCTATGGAATCATACATAAGATTTAAGCTGGAGTTGCCTCCAATGATGATCTCAGTTTTATCAACTCCCAGCATTTCAGCAAAAAGAGCCTTTGCTTCCGGAAGACCGTCGAGAACACCATAATTAAATGTATCAGTACCATCTGCCGCCTTACGAAGTTCTGTAGATGGGATGTCCAGGATTTCCATACTCATATCCAGTTGTTCTGAACAAGGTTTACCTCTTGTCATATCGAGCTTAAGCTTCTGCTCTTTATATGCATTATATCTTGTTTCGAGCTTTTCTATTTCATTTTGAAGTTCGTTCTTTGATAATGTACTGTAATTATTCATCATTTTCTCCTCTCAAATACAGTGTGACCTAGAATAATTCTAATACATATTTATCGTGTTTGCAAGTTTATTGTTCACTTTATTCAAAAAATAATTTGCCTTATTATAAATTAATATATTGGGCATTAATTATGCAGGAATCTACTGACTAAACTGCAGTAATTCGGGAAAACTAAAATGTAACCCATATAGTTATACGGAGAGCTAATATGAATGATGAGAAGTATACAACTGCTGAACAAATTGAAAAGCTCAAATGGGAGATAAAAAATGCGAAACTTTCCCGGTCCCATATAATAACAAAGAAAAAGGTTGGCAGAATAGTAAATTATATAATTTTTTACGGAGTTTTAATATTTCTTTTAATAATACTTGTTTCAATTCAGCTTTCAAGGTATTCAAATACCACCCCACAGGTATTCGGTTACCAGCTCTATCAGGTAAAAACCGGTAGCATGTCACCCACCTTACCTATAGGAACTATTATTTTGTCAAAAATACCGAAGGATAAAGCAGCTCTTAAGAAAGGTGACATTATTACTTTTGAGCACAATAAGTCTGTAATTACACACAGAATTATTGAAGTTATAAATAAGGACGGTATCAAGTACCGAACCAAAGGAGATAATCCGGTGAACTCGCCTGACCCCGACCTGGTTCCGCCGGAAAATATCAAAGCAGTACTTATTTTTATATTAAAACTGAGGTGAAAATATGCCATTTGATTCAAATACTCCGGTTCTTTATCTGGAAAAGCTTTATTCAATGGAGTTTTATGAAAACACATCCAATGAAAGAAAAAGAGAACAAGTGCTGAAGGATATAAACTTTTCAGCAGGAGTTGGCGAAATCTGGGCAATAATAGGGTTTTCGGTATTTGAAATAAGACTGCTGCTTGAAATAATGGCAAATTCCAAAGCTTATGAGAAAGGGATAATGATGGTTTCGGGCACCGATACTTCAAGGAGAAAAAGAGTTATACTTCAGGATATTTTTTATATAGGCAGTACAAACATGGCCTTTGGAAACATGAATGTGCTTGAATATCTGATGTTCATTACCAGCAGAAAAAGAAAGCCTGCTGTTGATAGACAGGAAGCGTTGCTGGAATTTCTTCTTGAGGCTGAACTTGGGTATGTATGCCTTACCCCTATTGGAAAGCTTACCGTTGAAGAAAAATCTATTTTAATATTAATCGCAGCAGTGCTTAGTGACAGCAGGCTGATAATAATGAACCTGCCCCGACTTCAATACGATTTGAAACAGATTGCTGCTATTAAAAAAGTAACTCAAAGACTGATTAAGCATGGGAAGACTCTGGTATTTAGTTCACAGTGTTATGCTTTGTCCCAAAGTATTTGCACTAATATTTGTTATGTATATAATGGCCAAATAATCCATATGTCAGAGTTAAATGAGTTTTTAAACAAATATGACAGAGTAATCTATACTATTAATGCAGATAATAGTACTGGTATGAGTAACAGTTGTATACAAGATGTTTTGAAACTTGTTCTCCCTGACTTTGAATATTGTATTGACAATGAAGCAGTTAACATTATAGATAAAGGAAACAACCCAAATGCCTATCAGAGACTATATAAAGCATTTATTAATTACAACCTAAACCCTGTAATAATACGTAAAAACACAAAAAATCTTAATAATGCAATAAGTGAATTAATAAAAACACATGATATACGATAACAGCTTCTTAAAAAAAGAATTGAAGGAAACATATTTCGAGCAATCGATCAGCTCAAAAAGAAGGCTGTCCTATGCCCTGTTTCTTGCGCTCATTTCCCTGGGCTGTTATTTAATGCTCCTAACTCTTGAAAGAAGTATTTTATCCGATGTAGTTCCGAGGTATTTTGACAGGAGTTACTATAGTGTTCTGTCTGTGTATAACGATGTCTCATATATTTTTTATATAATTTACCTTGCCGCCAATTACCGCTTTATAACCTTTGATGAAATCCGTGAGAATAAATGGTATATACTTATCAAATTCGGTTTCAATCCGGTAAGAATGATTTATACGAAACTATATGCAAGGCTGCTGACCGTTTTAATAATATATGGAACAGGTTTTATTGCAGTTTCTTTTCTTGCAACATACCTGAAATATCCTATTGTCTACTCCTATTTTTTACCACTTTTTATACTCGGCTTAGTGGATATAATATTTGTCTTGATTGTAACAATGACAACTTCACTCTATTTAGGTAAGAGTATTTGGTCAAATTATTTGATTTTGTTATACTTTATCCTTTTGGTATTCCTTAAATACTATTTTGATTATTACAGTCATCTCAATGCAAAAAACCAATTTCAGGATATTTTTGTGTTGACTTACTTTGCCCGATACTTTTTAACATTATTTGTAATTATGGCTATAAGCATACTAACAATATTTATACGAGCAAAGCGAAATTCAAGATATTTTAACTTTGCCTTCTATGTCAAAGATCTGGATTTTTCTGATAATTTAACAATCGTATTCGGTAAAGGAGATAAGAAAAAAAGTATATTAAAAGAATACGCTCTAAAAACGAGAATGAAAATATCAACTAAAATTACAAGTTCCCTCTTGGTTGGAGTTATTTCTATTTTTATATTGTTTAATTTGTTTGTTTTATTGATCTCATTGTCAACACCGGGCAGGGAACTGTCAATAGCTAAAATTATTCCTTACGTTTTTCATTCAGAAACAATGGAACCAGAAATAATGTATAATGATCTGGTTTTCTTTAAAAAAACCCATATAAACCAAAATTTTAAAGTCGGGGACATTGTCTTATATAAATCTGATAATGAAGTAAGTGTTTCAAGAATTAAGGTCTTTCAAGGGGAAAATTTAGTAGTTGATATAGATAAATATCCTGAAGGTAATCAAAATAGTATTTTTCGTGAAACAATTGATAAAAGCCTCGTCTACGGGCTTTTCATCGGCAAAAGCCGTTGGCTTGGTGTTCTGGTGCTTTTCTCCAACACAACTTTGGGGAGACTACTTTTGTTACTCATTCCTTCTCTTCTCTTGTTTTACTATAAGTCTATATCCCACTTTATTTCTTTGATTAACTATGAACGTATGAAAGAAAGATAGCCATTTTCCTCTTAGTGCTGTTCTTCTTAGTGCTTTTTTTAGAAAATACTTCTTGTTGATTAATAAGGATATTTAATATATCATTTATCACGTTGGACGTTATGTTAACCACTATTTTTAACAACAGGAGGAATATAGTGAAAAAAGTTATTATTACAGCAGCACTTATTCTAGCTATAGCTAGTTCTTTGGTTGCGGGTACTCTTGCAACCTATACAAAAACTCTGGCTCCTATAACAGGATCAGCATCAGCAAAACAATTTTACATCGGATCAAATGAAACTTTCTTTCCTGACATCAAACTTGCACCATCTGAAAAGACTGAATGGGGCTTTAGCGTGGTAAACTTTAATGACAGCTCAAATGTTGTCAATGAAGTAGATACAGATATGTCAGTTACACTTAATGTTGCAGCTAAGGCAGGTAAGGCAGCGATTGATGGACTTCATGTAAGCATATATGATTCAAAGAACAACCAGTTAGGTACTACTGTTATTAAGAACGGACAAATGACTTTTAATATCAAGAAGGCTTTTCCAGCCAATACAAAGACAACTCAGAGCTATAAACTTGTTGCTGAGTGGAAAAATTCTTATGTGGGAGATAATGTAGATACGCAAAATGCCGAAAACAATAACTCTACCACTATCGGAGTTACTGTAACAGGAACACAAAGCCTTAATTAATAGCTCTGCTATGCTAATTAGTTTTGAATAACAGGCCGGATCAAATCAGTTAATCTGAAAAGGTCCGGCCATCTTTATCTAGGGGGGGATGGATACATGAAAAAAATCATTATACTGTTTTCTTTGATAATTTGTATTTCAGCCTCTATGTTAACCGATACAGCTGCGGTTTATAGAAAAACTTTGCCTGTGATATCTGGCTCGGTAACGGCAAAAAGTAGTATCTGTCTCCACTATCCTTACTGGAGCTTTATAAAGGAATTAGCGCATCAATATAAAATAAATGATATAGTTCAATACGCAGGAAAGCACTTTAAACGTATAAATTCAGGAAGTTCACAAAATTACCTCCCTCCTGACAAAAATAAGAGTTGGGTAGAAATTGAGTGTAATAGGTGCTAAGATTTGAGTATTTTACTAATAAACCAGTACATCTTTTATCACTCTTAAAAAGTTACCAGCTGCAATTTTTTTAACAAGTGTTTCGTTATAATTGAGTTTAAGAAGTTCATTCAATAATTCAGAATAGTATTGAACGCCTCCCAGACCGTCGGGTGTAGAATCTATTCCGTCAAAGTCAGAGCCAAGGCCCATGGTATCTTCACCAGTTAGAGCCACTATATGTTCGATATGGGAAATTGCATCCCTTATAGTGGCCTTTCCATTATCAGTAAGAAAAGCAGGGTAAAGATTCAATCCTGTAACCCCTCCATTTTTCTTAAGTGCAAGCAACTGATCATCTGAAAGATTTCTTGAATGACCGCAAATTTTTTTTGAGTTTGAATGAGAAGCGATTATTGGCGAAGTTGAAAGATTTATCACTTCCCAAAAACCGGGTTCTGAAAGGTGTGACACATCAATAAGCATTCCCAGTTTATTCATTTCCGAGATTACTTCACGACCAAAGGGTGTTAAAGCTCCTCCCGAACTTCCGTCTAAAACACCATCTGCTATCTGATTCCTAAAATTCCAGGTTAGTGTTAAACCTCTCACACCAAGTTTATATAACATCCGCAAAGAGGATAAACTTCCCTCAAGCGCTTCGCCACCTTCAATTGTAAGAACTGCTGCCACTTTTTTATCCTGAATTGCTTTTATAATCTCGTTGTAATTACAACATAACATCAGATCGTTTTTATTTGCCTCAATTTCTTGATATAGTCTGTCAATTATGCTCAAGGTTCTCTTAAGTGCACCCATCTTTGCATGTTCAGGGGATATAAAAGCCGCAAAGAATTGAACATAGCCTGAGTATTTCTTTAACCTTTCAATATCAATATGGCAGTTATTTTTCCTGAGTTCTTCCCCGCTTTTCATTATTGTCGTTATAGTATCACAATGGGCGTCCAATATCAGCAATTTTGCATACCTCCTAAAAATTACTATTCTGTTACAATTTTATCAGTAAAAAACCTGCTGAATATATTAAACTAAAAAGCATTTTTTATGTGGTTTATACAATTAAACAGCTTATCAGTAGTGCTCAAGTTTTCCATATTAAAAGTTTCAGGCAGCATTATTTCAATGACATCAAAACGAGCATATTTTCCAATATTCCGGCTGTTTGATAGAAATATTGCTGCCAACTGCCTGATTTTTCTTTGTTTTAAAGGCGTTACAGCTTCCCCGGGAGTTCCATAGCTGTTGGAACGTCTGGATTTAACCTCTATAAAACAAGTATATTCGCAATCTAATGCAATTATATCTATTTCACCCATTCGTCCTACTCGATAATTAGTTTTTAGGATGGTACAACCATTTTTTAAAAGGTATTGAACAGCCAGCTCTTCTCCGGCAGTACCAAGACTTCTATTGTTTACAGCCGCCATATAACCCCCGCTTCATTGCAGCTTTTTACAGGAGCTGCATTACTCATAATTATTTATCAATGCTCTCTCCATAGCTTTTATCAACGCTTCCGATAAATATCAGTATTTCCGCCACTACTTCATATACCTCAGGTGGTATTTGTTCACCGATTCCCAAGGCAGATAAGGTTTTTGCCAGATTGGTATTCTGGTATACGGGTACATCAGCTTCTTTCGCCTTTTCAATGATCTTATCGGCTATTATTCCCTTTCCGACAGCAACTACTTTTGGAGCTGAATCAGTTTCAGGAGAGTATTGCAGGGCAGTTGCATATTTGATTTCTTTATGGTTTTTTCTATTATCCTGCTTTTTTCTCTGCACAAATTCACCTGCCTTTTTAGGAATGTTCAAAAACTAAATCAAAAAAAGCTAAATAACTATATCTATGTTATTTGAATTCTTTATAAATTCCTTTTTTGCTTCTGCTTCAAAATTGGTTATGTTAATAGGCTCGTCCTTCAGCCTGTATGTAAAATCAACCAATCTGAAGCCCTTCTCAAGCAAGCTATTGAATAGCTGCTTGTGGTATTCCTTCAGTACAGGAAAAACCTGCGTATCCTCAAGCCGGAAATTTGTTATTATGTTCTTTTTATCTATACTAAGGAGAGTATCTACTCTTCCGATATTATTAGTTTCGAGAGATAGCAAAACAGTCATATTTGATGGGTCTAATTTTTTTGTCTTTGCCCCCCTCTTAAGCATATACAATTCCCCGGTGGCATTTTGACTGAAGATGCTTAAAGGAAGCTGCACATATGAACTGTAATTATTCAGCTGGTTGATGAAACTTAAATTACTTTCAAAGGAACCTGTCATATTTACTGCAGCTTCCCGGATTCCATGTGGCAACTGCTGTAAAGCACTTTTTATTGCTTGAAGGCTGGACTCCATATCATTGTATAGTTTAACCGGATTGATTTCCTTGTGGTTTTCATCGACCGTAATTGAAAGAGTCTTTAAAATATTTACTGCTGCTAATACTTTTACTTCACTACTTGCAAGCTGCTTAGCGGCTGAAAGCTCCTCCTTTGACAAACTGTCTGAGTTGATAAGCTTAGAGAGTTCTTTATCAAATGCTTGAAGGAGCTGTAAATCATCACTGTCTGGTTGTATTTGTCCCTTTAACAAACCAAACAGTCTTTCAGCAATATTACGGGGATTATTTTCAATTATTACTGTGTTTTTATTTGCACTGCTGATGCCGTGTTCGTTATTTGAACTGTTTATGCTGATTTCATTGTTTGAACTGTTTAAGCTTTTAGCAGCAAGAGTGCTGATTTCACTATTAGTGTTGTTCTCATTTATTTTACTATGTTGGCTATTTGTATTGTGTGTAGTAGTATTGATGGTATTGGCATTAGTATTAATATTAGCATTAGTATTAGTATTAGCATTACTCTTACTGTCAGTGCCTGTTAATATATTATTGCTGTTTTGGCTATCCTGTTTATTTATTATTTCAACATCTGAATCGAGGATGGCATTAGAAATAATTCTGTTTTGATTATTAATATTACTTTGAGTATTATTAATTAGACTTTTGCTGCTGGAAGTTAAATTTTGAGCTGCTTCTGTCTCACTGTTCTTATAAAAAGGTGTTATATTTTCAGTCTGTGATTTTGGATTAGCATTTTGAGAGGTTGGCAGAACAGCTATATTACTGCTGTTCTCAAGCCGGGCTGCGAGCTTCTCCAACAGCTTAATCACCTGCGGTGAAGCAAGGAAAGCTTCAGTATCGGGCTTTAGCTGTGACGTAAGCAATTTTATCAGCTGAGATAAATTATCACTGAGCTTCAATCTTCCGGACAGAAGCTGCTGAAGCTTAACAATGCTATCAGAATCCTGCGTTAGCCCGAAAGCAGTCAGAAATGCTGCCGCATCAGGTTTCAGCTCAGGATTGCCCTTAATAAGCCCAGCCATCTTTGCCATATTCTCCAGTGTAACCGGCAGTTCTTTATCCACAAGTGCCTGGGCAATACTGATATTCTGCTCGTTCAGCGGCAGCTTAAGTGATACCAGCCTGTTCTTCAGATTTTCCAGAATACTGTCGGTTTGAGGCTGGATACTTCTCTGGGTTACTTCGAAAGCTGGTTTATCATCCATTGTTCCTGTAAAGGTTAAATTCACAAATTCACCTTCGGCTGCCTCCACAGGTCTTGCGGCAGCAGCAGACACTATTGACCCGTCTGAAAATTTGAGGGTCAGTTCATTACCTGAATTCTCCAGAATTTGTGCTCTGACATTATCTCCGGGCTTTAATTTTGAAAGCATATCAGAACCCGTTTTAGAACTATTGGCTGCTGCTCCACTAAAGCTTTCTATCCTCAAATTTATTACCCCCCAAATTTTATCCTGAATTTATACAACCTTATTATGAAGTTATATTTAATCTACAAAGTTTTTAACAAAGCTTAATCTATGTATCGGACAAAGTCCAAAATTTTTAATAGCGGATATGTGTTGAGGAGTCGCATAGCCTTTATGAACAGCAAAGCCATACTCCGGATAAATTTCATCGTACTGCTTTAAAAGTCTGTCCCTGGTCACCTTAGCCAGTATTGAAGCTGCTGCAATTGAAAAGCTTAAACTATCACCCTTAATAATAGAAACCTGTTTGGTTTGGATATTTTCCAGTCTTACAGCGTCAAGAAGAATACAGTCTGGAGATGGTTTAAGCTGTTCTATAGCTTTTGTCATAGCTTGTTTTGTTGCGTTGAGAATGTTTATTTCATCTATACGATTTTCGTCAATAGCCTGAATTCCATATGCAACGGCTTTCTCCTTAATTATTTCGAATAAAGACTCCCTCTGAGCCTCCGACAGTTTTTTTGAATCATTAACTCCTTGTATTTTAACCCCTTCAGCAAAAATTACAGCAGCGGCAACAACTGGTCCAGCCAGTGGGCCCCGACCTGCTTCATCAACACCTGCTATGTACTTATATCCCTCGGATCGGGCTTGTTTTTCAAAGGAAAGCATTCTTTCCAAGCGTTCCAATTCAGCATTATGCTTAGCTTTAATTTTGTAATACTTTTCAAGCAGCTTTGCAACTCCAGTACTTTGATTTTGCAAAGTAAGCAAATATTCAATAGCCTCATCGACAGTTTTGACCTGCACCTGTTCTTCAATTTGTTTCAATGATATTTTTACCATACTTCCTCCCTGATGTTTATAATCCAGAATATATTTTAATTAATTTAAGTTTCAGCTGAAACATCGGTAATATATACTTTACTACAGGATTGCGGGGTTGACTAGTATAAGAAAATTTTGTTAAGTTGAGTCTTCTATACTTGATAATATAAAAAATGGGTTAAGGTCAGTAAATATTTCAAACTGCCTGTAACCCATTACTTTATTTTATTTATTCGATTATGTGGTAAGTGGTCTCACGTATTTAATCAACTGTTTGAGTGCTCTTCAAAGTTTTTGTTTCTTCTCTGTCGCCTGGTTTTTCAAGAGTTATTCTGCCTATTTTCCCGCCTCTGAACTCATCCAGAACTATAGCAGATATTCTTGAATAGTCAATTTGACCCTTAGAAATGATGCAGCCTCTTTTTCTTGCAACTGTTTCAAGCAGCTCCAGTGGTTCAATTTCCTTTAATACATCAGGCTCAAGTTTGAATCTTGCGCACAGCTCGGCAGGATAAGTTTTTGAAAGTCTGGCCAGTAGTTCCATTGCGACTTCACTGATATCCATTATGTCGTCCTTTATTGCTCCTGTAAAAGCAAGATTCATGCCTACTTCCTGATCTTCAAATTTAGGCCATAAAATACCGGGAGTATCCAGCAATTCTATCTCAGAATTAATCCTTATCCACTGTTTTCCTCTTGTAACACCCGGTCTGTCACCGGTCACTGCAGTGGCCTTACCGACGATTTTGTTGATGAAAGAGGATTTGCCTACATTTGGTATGCCTACAATCATTGTCCTAACAGGCGTAAATAACTTTCCTTTAGCTTTGTCTCTCTCTATCTTTTCGGACATAAGCTCGCGTGCTCTTGCTTTAACTTCGTTTAGGCCTTTGCCGTTTATAGAATTTATAAGTATGCACTTTATTCCCTGCTCAGCATACCATTGCACCCATTGACGGGAGATTTGCTCATCAGCAAGATCTGATTTATTGAAGGCAACCAGTCTTGGTTTGTTATTTACCAAAGTATTAATTTCGGGATTTCTGCTGCTGAAGGGTATTCTGGCATCAAGCAGTTCTATTATAACATCAACCAGTTTTAGATTTTCTGCAATCAGCCTTCTGGTCTTTGCCATATGCCCCGGAAACCATTGAATATTCATTTATATCTCCCTTTGTAAATTTCGTTAGTAACTTTCTATTTTAGTATAATCCGCCAAATTTTGAAAATGGCCAGATTCTAAGAACAGCTTTACCTATAACCGCATCCAGATCAATTGGTCCGATTTGTCTTGAATCTAGACTTTTTTCTCTATTATCACCCATTACAAATATCTTATTCTCGGGAACAGTAAAAGGAAGTTCCATACCCTTTGAATCTGTTAACCCCTTAGTATATGGTTCATCAAGCTTTTTAAACTCTGTTTCTCCAACTGCCTTCCTGTATACATAGCCATCCTCACGTATATCTATCTGATCTCCGGGGAGGCCTATAACTCTTTTAATATAATCTACTTCACCGGGATTCTTTATAGGCAAATACTTAAATATATTCTTGAATTTACCCTCCTCATGCATAAACACAATAATGTCTCCATGCTTAGGATCATTAAAAAAGTAACCTGTTTTGTATACAATAACATTATGTCCTGCGATAAGTGTATTTTCCATTGAAACCTGATCAACCTTGTAAGTTGAAAAAATAAATGCCTTAATGATCATTGAAATAATCAGTGCAGCAACCACGACTAAGCACCACTCGAATATTTCTCTGGAAAGTGAATTCTTTTTCTTAGGTTTTATTTCAGAAGACATCTTGTCCTTATTTTCATTGTTTAATATTAATTTTTCCTCGTTATTTTCATAACTATGATTATCCATACAAACTTCACCTCATGAGACTTATAGTTTTTTTCTTGAACCGTTACTATTATATATAATAACACAAAATTATACAAACAATCATTAATTTAACGAATCCGTTTTTTTGTAAACAACTAGTGTTTACAAAAAACTAAAACCTAGGAACGTTTAGCCCCTAGGTTTTACTGTTTTGTGCCCTTTAAGACACCTATGACTTTTTAGTCAATTCTTTCTTTAATCTTAGCTGCTTTACCAACTCTATCACGCAGATAGTAAAGTTTAGCTCTTCTAACAACACCTTTTCTAACAACATCGATATGATCGATTCTTGGTGAGTTAACTGGGAATATTCTTTCAACACCAACACCGTAAGATACTCTTCTTACAGTAAAAGTTTCCTTTAAACCGGAACCCTTTAAAGCTATAACAGTACCTTCGAATACCTGGATTCTTTCCCTGTTTCCTTCTTTAATCTTGGCATGAACCTTAATAAAATCACCAATTTCCAACTTGGGAAGGTCAGTTCTTATCTGTTCATTTTCGATTGACTTCAATATATCCATTTTTCATTTCCTCCTTCCTCTCCTAGACGTTCGTGCATCCTATGTGATTTTATCCCAAAAGAAAACCTTAAGGAATGTTATCCTAGTGAATTAATAAACTTATCGTGTATTAATTCCCTGTGCAGAGGACCATCCGTATTACACACGCTGAATATTATAGCATAACAGTTAAACTAATGTAAAGATTATTTGTTAAAAATTCTGTCTTTCTTGAATGAAAAATAGAATTTCTCTTTATGAATGTTAAAATAAATATTAACTGTCTGCTTAAGTTCTAATATGTGCTTAATTATATGTGCTTAATTCTCACAAATCCATACTTTCTTTTACGGCTGAAATAGCAATCCAATCTCCGTCAGAGGAGTATTCGCTTCCGGTAAGGTCATTCCATACATGATTTATCTGAAAGCCTGCACCGATCATTACAGCTTTAATTGAAGCAAGCGAGTAGTCGTGGAACCAATTTCTATAAACTTTTGTATCATCTTTGTCTATTACTATGTATTGATCAAGCCATAAATCCTTATCCGGATAATCAAAGCCCATCTCCAGAACTACATGTTCATTCTGTCGCCAAAAGCCTCCCTGGCTAAAATACCAGCCATTTTGAAGCTTATCTTTCATTCTTAACTCTCTGGTTGTAACATCAAAAATGAAAACTCCATTGTCTTTTAAAGCTCTATAAATGATTTTTAACAACTTATCAAGATTCTCATCTGAGAAAGTATTCACCTCTCCATAAATTTGAAGAACAGCGTCAAACTCATTCTCGTACTCCAGATCAAAGAAATTGATACATCTGTATTCCAGTGGAAGTTTTGTTTTTTCTGCAGCCGCTTTTGCATAATCAATTGAGCGCTGTGAAATGTCAACTCCTACTACTTGGATCCCTACTTTTGCAAGCCTTTCTGAATAAAGTCCCGGACCGCATCCAAGATCAAGCAGTCTCATACCGGGTTTAAGCAGCCCGGAGTTAACAAGATTCTCTATAGTCTGGTCTATTATTTCTATCCTTCGGCTTGCAGCGTCATGTAACTGATTCAGGTGTGCTTCAAGCATACCCTTTGAAATATGGGGATCGTCCCAAAAATACTTTTCACCCGGCTCAAAGGGTTCCGGCTGATTTGAATATTTATTAATGCTATCAATAAGTAATTTATTTAAGTGACTCTCTGTAACTGCATTTTTTGTTTTATTATTGTTTAACTGGTCCATTTTAATATGTTCCTTTCGAAAATTGTTTTTGAAATTTTGATATTTGTCGTCCCCACTGCTTTTCTTGAAGTCTTAACTTTCCATCCTTTTTTGCTTCAAGATGTGCCAGTTCCTTTTGAAGCTTCAGCCAGCTGCCCCATCTTTTACTATCAAGAGTTCCTGCTGAAAGTGCTTCCTGTACTGCACACCCGGGCTCATTTTCATGCTTGCAGTCATGGAACCTGCAGCTTGAAACAAGCTCCTCAATATCACCGAACATTATGTCCATGCCTGTTTCAGCATCCCACAGAGAGAGAGTCCTCATCCCGGGTGTGTCAAGTATAAGCCCTCCACCCGGCAAGAGCACCAGTTCTCTATGGGTTGTAGTATGTCTACCTCTGCTGTCGTCCTCACGTATTGCCTGAGTTTTTAAAAGCTCTTCTCCTGCAAGAAAATTAACCAAGGTAGATTTTCCTACGCCGGACGACCCCAACAGAGCAACTGTTTTGCCGGGAGCGAGGTACCTGCGTATTTCATCAATTCCTTCCCCTGTCACAGAACTGATTGCGTGTACCTCAACACCTGCAGCTGTGCCATAAACCATACTTAGTTTTTCTGCCACATTTTCACAGCAATCTGCCTTTGTCAGAACCACTACCGGCACAGCACCGCTGTCCCAGGCAGCAATAAGGTATCTTTCCAGTCTCTTCATATTGAAGTCCTTATTCAAGGACTGTATTAGAAACACTGTATCTGCGTTTGCTGCAACCACTTGCTCCTTAAGTTCTATTCCGGCCGCGGCCCTTGAGAACTTGGTTCTCCTGTTTAGTACAAACCTTATCAATATATCCGTGCCTTCTGCCTGGAGCGCAACCCAATCACCTACAGCAAGCTGCATAAATTCATTACCCTTGTTAAGCGGCCGGTTTGCTAATATTTCGCCGTCAGAGGTTGCAATTTTCAGCTGCTGACCAAAGTCGGCTGTAATTCGTCCCGGAAACATATCCGGGGCAGCTTTGTTGTTCCACTCTGCTTCAAAGTACTCATTCCATCCGTATTCTTTTATATTCATCAATAATCATCCTTTATAAATTTTTTCTCATCCTGTCTTCGTTTCTTTTTATTTTTTAGATTGTTTTCCTGAACTCTGGTTCTGGGATTTATAATCCAACTTCCACGGATTTCTCTCATAAAATCGGCAGTAGTTTTTTTCTGTGCCATAATAAAGCCTCCTTTTCGCATTTTAATGCGATTAAAACATTAAATGTTTCATACATTATGTTTGCTTTCAACTAATATCATTCCACATCGAGCTAAAATATCTCAATTTTTTGACTGTTAAATTAATAGTTTTTAGACAATAAAAATCCGCAGATAACGACCACCTGCGGATTAAAAAAGGCAATAAAAAAACACGCTACATAATGCGTGCCAACATGTGCATCAATAAAAGGTTAAATTTTGTAATTAATACAGCATTAAAACCATGATATCGAAGTTTAATTGTATCCACCATTCAGTTGCTCGAAAGAAGCCGCATCGGAACAAAAGCATCTTTTAAAAAGTTAACTCTTTGTACCGTTGCCGATATGAAATTAGTAAAAAGCCACCTCAACAAATAATTTTAAATACATAAACAACAACTCCTTTCGTCAATTTTTAAATACATAATTAATTATACGGCTTCTTTCCATCTATTGTCAATAACAATATTCGTCGAGTATACATATTATGTATTAAAGTTCGGCTGGTTTTATTATAATTTTTTAGTTGTATAAATAATATGGCAATGTTCAATAATATAAAATGAGGTGGCTTAGCTGTGGCAATGTATGTTAAAAATCCAATCCCGGTAGAAGCAATTGAATATAGAACAGGCTTGGAAGATGGCTTTGACGAAGTAGATACTGCCGTGAAAGCCGGTCTTAATATGGAAAATTATGTGTTTCTTGAAAATATGGACAGGGTTCCTTACATCATAACTCTGGAAGGAAAACATTATATAAGTAAAGGTGATTATATTATTACCGGTGTAGATGGAGAAAGATATCCCTGTAAAAAGGATATCTTCTTGAGAACCTATTCTCCGCTAAAACTATAGAATTACGATTTCTCTGATTTAGTCAGGCTCAGCTCTATGGTCTTCCAATTTCTATTTTCATTTTCCAGAATTGAGTTAACTATGATTACTAGCAGTTCTTTTTTATTTTGCCCGTTATAAGGACTACAGTTATTTATATAAAGATCCTTTTGATGCTTTAGCGCTTCTGCAACCGTTCGATACTCTATCCAAAGCTTGTGATAACCAAAGGCAGTGTTTAGCCCTGTGACTATAGTTATGATCGAGCCCATAAGGGCAACAATGTATTTAGCTGCGCCGAAACCGTCAATGAATAAAACTACAAACGGAATCATTGCCGAGAGAATTATATCTGATACAGTAAGTACTAAGTATCTTTTTTTGTTTGCTACAGATTTAATGTCATAATATTCAAGGTAAACATTAATATAATTTTCTGCATTAAGCTCTGTAGAATCATCAAGCTCCATAAATTTACCTCGTTTGCAGACTAGAATTGAAAAATAAATTCTTTTGCAAGCTCCACAGCTTTTTCGGGCTCATCAGTATAAAAAGTATTAGTTGTTAAGAATTCATGCGGAATCCTAATATCATGTTCTGAAACGGTTCGGTCAATTATCAGCCCAAGTAAAGCTCTCATTTTACCAAGCCTTAAAAGTTCAAGGGCTGTATTTATTTCCTCCCTTACAAATACTTTTTCAAGTGAGCTGTTTGAAATAAATAATATAAAAAGCTGTGTCTCCTCCAGGTGCTTTAATATATTTTGCATTGGTGTGTCCCTTTTATAAGGCTGTAGGAAATAAATCAATTTATATTTATCGGGCAAAACATCCATTTTATCGATTACTGCTTTTATATAATCGTCGTCCTTACTGCTGTGGGATAAAAATATATTGATCATTAAAGCCTCTCATAATAAGCTTAGGAGTATCAATATATTTTATGCTTGTACTCACCGATACATGTCAATTAACTCTCAGAAATATTATAAGCCCAATAAATCTAGAACTGATACTTCCACGTGCCTGTTTTTCCCCTCGTATGGGAAATCATGAATATGAAGGGCAGGATTGAAATTCAGTTCAATTATGCTGTAATTTTCCGAGTCAGGGTTGTCAACAATATTATCTATAATAATATCGGCACCGCAGATTTTTGCTCCAACCACCTTTGCTGCCTTAACTGCTATTTTTTTATATGCCTCTGAAATTTGGTCGGTGAAATCAATGCTGTCACCACCTGTACTTATATTAGAATTTTCTCTTAAAAACACTGTTTCACCGTTTTGTGGAATATAAGTTATATCCTTTCCCTGTAATTTTATAAAGTCTATTTCAACCGACCCAAGTTTAATTCTTTCCAGAGGTGTTTTATAGCCTTCTCCTCTTAGGACATCCTTATTTTTAGCATGAACCAGCTGTTCAATTGTACTTTGTCCATCACCTTTAACATTTGCAGGAACGCGGTGCAAAACTGCAACCACTTCATCTCCGATAACCAGAAACCTGTATTCCTTCCCTTCTATAAATTCTTCAATCATAACTTCTTCATCGAATTGTAATGCATACTCTACAGCATTTTTAAGACTTTCAGCTACGTCCAAGGGTTTAAGAATTATTACACCTTTTCCGAAATTTGTTGACTTAGGTTTAATTACAATATTTTTGTTTCTAAAACTATCAAAGTATTTCAAAGCTTCATCAACAGAAGTAACTGTAATCCCCTTGGGTACGTTTATGTCATTTTCACTAAGTATGAGCTTGGTAACCTCTTTATTTTCCATTATCAGAGGTGATATATAAGTATCGGCAGAAGTTCTTGTGGCCTGTTTTATATACTCAGTTTTATTACCTTTCTTTAAGCGAATAAAGTTGTCTTTCCAGTCTAGCACGTTTACCTCTATTTCCCTTCTTATTGCCTCTCTTATCAATATTTGAGTTGATAATTCCAAACCTTCATAATCTCTACTCAGCATAATTTTTCCTCCACTCAATAATATATAAACCTGTTGTGCATACTTATTTTGTTTGTATTAATTCTTTCTTTTTTATTAACCCCAACCCGTACTCAATAAAATTTTTGTCCGATTGCTGCATTTCACTCTGTATTATTTCTGAAGGCAGCAGTGATGTATTGATAAGCTTTGAGTACTCATTGTTAATACAACTGAGATACTTATTATCTCCCGAGGATTTATCCATGAGGTACGCAATATATCCAAGCTTTACAAATATTGCTTCTCCAATCTCTTTTAGAAATGACAGTCGCTGCTCTTTATCATAAAGTAATAAATCTTTTTTCCTCCCCATAAGTGCAGTTAAATGATGGTTTACGGTTATTTTTTCAAGTTCTGTTCGATTAATTTCCGGACTGAACTCAAAAAGACAGTAAAGCATAAAAACCTGTAAGAAATGCATTTGCTCCAGGCTTATACCACATTTGTCAAATGGGTTGATGTCAAGAATTCTGATTTCAAGGTATTTCACCCCCCTTTCTGCCAAAGCTTCAATTTGCGTTTCACCCTTTTTCAAGTTTTGTTTTAGTCTTATGGGAGAATAAAATTCGCTTTCCTTTTGTAATATGTTACCGTTGAGCTGAGGCATTTCCTCAAGCTTATCTGTGTAGGTATATTCCTTAGTGAACATTTTTGAATATTTTTGACTTTTAGTTGTCATCATTATATTTATTTTTCTGATGTACTCCTCCAAACTGTTGTAAAAAACATCAAAGCTTCTGTTAGCAGTATTTGAGTAGCCAAATCTGCTGACACGAAGAGAAGTTGCAAATTTATTAAAATCACCCATTATATCAATATATTCCGGACAGCACTTCTGAATAATTTCAAGCTCCCTGGTTATTACAGGAATATAGGTCTCATCGCAGTCCGGAGAAGCACCAAACAAATAGATAATCAGCCATCTGTAACGTAAAAAATTTCTTGTGACTGATAGATACATGTCGTTTTTGAAGGCAGTCAAGGTTTTTCTACTTCCAAAAAAATTAAAGAGCAGGCTTATAAGCTCATCGGAGAAAGAAATATTAAAGTGTATTCCTGAAATCATTTGCATTTTCTTACCATACCTTAGTGCTAAGCCATTCCTGTAAGCTGTTCTCTCTGCACCTTCAACACTTGGCTTGAATTTTGCCACTGGAATTTGTTCTTCAGGAGGCAGCCTTGGAGGCATGCTTAAGGGCCACAACAGCTCCTCGCCAATCCCTTTTACTACCTCAAAATGTAAATGTTTTAAGGAATTATAGACCTTTTCTACAGAGTCAAATGCAGGTGTAATAATTTCAATCTGACTTTCAGAGAAATCTGTTGTAATGCACTTGTTTTCTTCTTTATCACCGAATACTTCAGGATGCGGGGTCAGGGCCAGTTCGCCGGATGAAGTCACTCTCTGCGCCTCTCTTTCTATTCCGAAGAGTCCCTGTGTAAGAAGTTTTGAATTACTGTCCTCCATGAATAGTTTAAGCATGTTATCAAAGTTCCATTTCATACTTATCAGCCTTTCCTTAAAGATATATTTTATTGTTCTAAGAATATCGAACTCTTAGAATAAAAAAAATGACTTATTATTATTGTTGCATTAATATTCTAATTTTTTATTTTTTTAATTTTTTAATTTTATTGTTCTATAACTATCTAACTTTAAAAGCAAAAAAATATGTCTACTTTAAAAAACTCCTTATTGCTTCCACTGCCTCCAGGTTAACCTTGCATAAGAAACTCTGTCCGTTACGGCTGCATGAAATAAGCCCCGCATTTTCCAGTTCCTTAAAATGGTGCGAGATTGTAGACTTTGACAGGCTCATACAGCAGCACGCCTTGGTAAAGCACTTCTCCATTCCATCTGAATAAGTAAAATTACCTTGTTCATCTGCTGAGGTCTGCTGCCATTCATATAACATCTGAAATATTAAGAATCTTTGTTCACTCGAAAGTGCTTTAAATATTTTTACTAAATTTATATTATCCATAGTTCTATAATATTCGAACAATAAAACTCTGTCAACCTTTTTGTTATTTGACAATTTATTGAAATCAATATATAATATATTATACATATATTAATTGTATGTATTGTTCATTGCTAAACATCAAGCATCTTAATTGTAAATTAATTTATCGTTGACTGGATGTACCGGAGGCGGAGAATAAAATTGTTATTAAATACAATTTTATTCTCCGCTTTAATTTTTTAAGGAGTTGATATTATGGAAAGCATAGTTCTGAAAATATACGGAATGACCTGCACTTTATGCTCTATTGCCATAGAAGCGAGACTTGGTGCTCTGGAGGGAATAAACAAAGTAAATGTAAGTTATTCTGCGGAAAAGGCTTTCGTTGACTATGACAGTGAAAGAATTGATAAGACCAGGATTAAGAACAATATTGAAAAGCTTGGCTTTACAGTTTACGACAGTCTTTCTGAAAATACTGACCAAAAACAAAGAAAAACCGAACAGCAAAAACTCAGGAGACTTCTTGTTTTCGCAAGTCTGCTTACCTTCCCCATGCTTCTGGCTATGATACTTGGTGGAATTGGTTTTTGCCACGACTACTTTTTCCCGGGCGCCGAGAAGTCTTCGCTATCGTATGTGATTGATTATCTCAGGTTTAAAGCCCGTATCCTTCATGACTGGCGCCTGCAATTATTACTTGCCACACCTGTTCAGTTTATTGCCGGCTTTAAGTTTTATAAGAATGCCTTCTTTTCTCTTCGTTGGAAAAAGGCAACAATGGACTTGCTTGTGGTGATCGGGTCCTCTGCAGCCTACTTCTACAGTCTGTATACTTCTTTATACGATAACAATCTTGTCAGGTCAGGAATGAAAAATATATATTTTGAGGCTTCAGCAGTAATTATTACTTTCGTTCTTTTAGGAAAATATCTTGAAGCCTGTTCGAGGAAAAAAACTTCTATGGCTCTTGAAAACCTCCTTACTTTAAAGCCTAAGACTGCAACTGTAATTAAAGAAAATGACGAGGTACAGCTTCCCCTTAATGAGGTTTTGGTGAATGATATTTTAATAGTCAGGCCTGGAGAAAAAATACCTGTGGATGGAATAATAATTGAGGGCAGTTCTTCTGTAGATGAATCCATGTTGACAGGTGAAAGCCTTCCGGTGGACAAAAGCGTTAATGACACAGTAGCCGGCGCTTCTATGAATTTGTATGGCAGCTTTAAGCTCAGAGCTGTGAATGTTGGAGCTGATACACTACTTTCACAAATAATTAAATTAACTGAAGAGGCTCAGAGCAGTAAAACAAATATCCAGAAAGCTGCTGATAAAGTCAGCAAATATTTTATACCATCAGTATTGCTGATATCTTTGGCAACCTTTCTCATATGGTTCAGTATCTTTGATTATTCACTATTTTTAATAGACAAACCACTAATATACGCAGTTTCCGTAGTAGTAATAGCATGTCCATGTGCATTGGGTCTTGCAACCCCTGCCGCCATAATGTCCGGAATGTCCAAAGCAATTAGAACAGGCATTCTGATAAAAAACGGCGAAATCTTAGAAAAAGCACATGAAATTAATACAGTGGTTTTCGATAAAACAGGTACATTAACCAGCGGAAAACTTATTCTTAGCGACTTTATTGTTATAAACCAGACAATACATAATTTCCCTGAAGAATATCTGCTTAGTATTGCTTCAAATGTTCAAAAGTCTTCTGAACACCCTATTGGAAAGGCTATTTATAATTATACACTAAATACGGCAAGTAGCGCTTATGTTAGCAATATACCCGTGTCCGATTTTAAGGCCATTCCTGGTAAAGGAGTATATGCTTTTGTTGATGGTTTTGATGTTAGAATAGGCTCAATAGAGTATTTACGGAAATTTGGTGTAATAGAATCAATTGATGTTGATCTGGACAGATTTTATTCAGAAGGAAAAGTGATTGTCCTCATGGCTCTTAATAAAACTCCCTGTGCAATAATAACCTTGGCTGACGAAATCAGAACCAGTTCATTTAATATAATTAAAGAATTAAAAGCTTCGGGGAAGTCCGTGGTTATGCTAACCGGTGATTGCAAAAAAACTGCTGATAACGTAGCTTCAAAGCTTGGTATTGATAAAGTAATATCAGGGGTATTACCTGACGGTAAGGCACGGGTCATTACTTTATTGAAACAACAAGGAGGAATTGTGGCAATGGCAGGAGACGGTATAAATGATGCTCCGGCACTTGCAGCTGCGGACATTGGAATTTCGTTTCACTCCGGTACAGATACCGCAATTGAAACTTCTGATATTGTTATTCTATCTGATAATCTTACGCCTGTTCCCCAATTTTTTAAGATCTCGGAACTAACAATAAAAAAAATCAGGCAGAACCTGTTTTGGGCCATTATCTATAACGTAATAGCAATTCCTTATGCAGCAACCGGTCATTTAAGCCCTGTTATAGCTTCCTCTGCCATGGCTTTCAGTTCAGTTTGTGTTATTGTTAATTCTCTTCTGATATATAAAAGCAAATAGATTAAATCTAATATAAGAGCACCCCATATCATTTACTTGTAATTGATATGGGGTGCTCTTTGTTAATGTATGGTCCGGCCGCGCATTAAGTTTAAC
This sequence comes from Bacillota bacterium, assembly GCA_023460955.1. GTDB lineage: Bacteria > Bacillota > Clostridia > Acetivibrionales > DSM-1351 > Ruminiclostridium. Next base: position 27,442 of record JAEWOH010000083.1, read on the forward strand.
TTATTATATACATTTGAACTTTTTCTATTATCTACATACCAACGTTCGAATGTTTCTATTATCTGCATACCACTCATAGTACCTTGATTGATATAACCTTTATTATATTTCCTTCTAATATTCCTGTTACTGAAATCTCCGGAACCTTCTTTACTTTGAGTTCCGGAATTATTTTATCCTTTACTAAAGTATGGCCTTTATTATCAAATTTATAATACTTGAAGCTTCCATCTTTCTGTTTTACAGATATCCCGTAACCACTGCCTTCACACATTTTACATTTTAGACAGGATACTCCCATTTCTCCCGGCTCAGTAAGATTTGGAGAACAATCTGAATCACCAAGCCACCCCACAAATATTTCTTCTTTTGCATCTTCAGAGGTTATGGAGATAACCTGCACTAAGTTTTTCTTAATTACTCCGTTAACACTTATTCTCGAACTAGTCTTTAATTTGCCTGAAGCAACAAGTTTTTTGGCAAGTTTTTGCCCTTCTGCATCAAATGCTGTAAATTTTTTAGTCAGGTCTTTATTTGTAATTTCAATGCCGTATTTACTATTTTTTGTTTTTAAAATCCCCTTATATATGTAGCCTTCAACTTTGGCAGTAGTTATATTAATTACAGCTACTGCATCAGCAGTTCCAGTGAAAAAAATATTTGTAAATGTCAGTGACAGTAATACTACCAGAAAAATAATGAGCTTTTTCTTTTTCATAATAACCTCCTTGATTTCAAGTCAATAAATTTGATTTTAATCTACTTGTTAATCTACTTTTTAGTCTTAATATGGATTAGTCCACTACCTTTATTTTGCTTTTTATCATTCCCATCCAGCAGGTGTAAACTATATCACCTGTTTTCAACGGAGTAAACTCTATGATGTTGTCACCGGGAGTAAGTTTCTTCTGAATATTCATATTAGGAATTATTAATTCATTATTGCAATCATTAAGATTTTCTTCTGAGGCCTTTAGATTCCACCTTACTTTTATTCCTCTTTTAACAACAATCATTGGGTATTCATAAGCCTTTAATTCGGTATCAATTATTTGTACACTGGTTTCTCCCCGAGCATCTTCAGTTGCAAAGCTGCCGGTGATCGCATATACATTCCCGGATTTTCCATTAAGAGGGAAGCCTGTATCTATTCCTCCTAATGCAAGACCTCTTCCTATCATTAGTACTCCAAGAGCCAAAACGATTGAAGCACCTAGAACTGAAATGATTTTCGCATGCTTCTTGAATACAAGTGAATTTAAAACCCCAAAAGATAGCAATAGCGGCACTGTACCCAATGCAAAAACAAAGGAAGAGGCTGCCCCAATGACAGCACTTTTAGTTCCCATAGCGTAAAGCTGAATCATTTGCAGAGGGCCGCAGGGCATTAGCCCACTTAATAAACCTATTATAAAATTACTATTGAATTTGCCTGTAATTATTTTCTTAGCAATAAACGATGGCATTCTGATATTAAATCTGCGTAAGAACGGAAAAAGGTTTAATGCCTTAATCCCAAGCAATATCATAAAACATCCCCCTAAAAACGGGATTATTCCTTTAAGTATTCCTGAAGGATTTACAGTATGGCCGATTCCGCCGGCAATTAAGCCTATTAAAGTATAAGAAACAATCCTGCCTCCGTTATAAATAAAATTCGGGGTCAAGCCTTTTTTATTAAGACTACCTGATATAACCAAACCTCCGCACATTGCTATGCAGTGTAACGAAGTAAGCAAACCGAAAATGAACATCAAACCCAGGGATACCTTATCTTCGAGGTTTGGTAAATACTCAAGCGTAAACAGTTTTACAAAAATATCCGGTATATGTGATAAATGTTCCACTCAGTGCCTCCTTTAATTCAAATGAAAAAACTTTACAGGTAATATTCCAGTGCTGCTTTGCTGCTCACCAGATGTAGTCTTTCAAGTATCTCAGTACGCAAAGCAATGAATTCCTCACTGTTTCTGGCTCTGGGCCTGTTAAGTTTTACATCTATCACACTTTCGATTTTACCGGGTCTGGGAGTCATTATTACTATTCTGTCGCTGAGATATACTGCTTCATCCACATCATGCGTCACCAATATTGTAGTCGTTTGTCTTTGAGCCCATAGCTCCAGAAGTTTATCCTGCAAATCAAAGCGTGTAAAAGAATCCAAAGCTCCTAAGGGCTCATCCAGCAGCAAAACCTTCGGTTCATTGATCAGTGCCCTAGCCAGAGACACTCTTTGAGCCATACCTCCTGATAACTGATGAGGATATGATTTTTCAAAACCATTCAGACCTGCAAGATTTATAAAGTTAAAGACCTCGGCTTTTTTCTCTTTATATATTTTCCTGGCTTTTAAGCCGGCAGCAATATTGTTTTCTACTGTCTCCCACGGAAAGAGATTTGCCTGCTGAAAAACATAACCCCGCTCGTAATGTGTACCTGAAACAGATATCCCATCCAATTTTATCTCACCGTCCTGTGGCTGATCCAATCCAGCAATAAGGCGCAGTAATGTTGTTTTGCCGCAACCCGAGGGGCCTATAAGAGAGATGAATTCACCTGGTTTTACATCAATATTGATATTCTGAAGAGCTTCTGTTTCGCCTCCAATGGCATCCGAGTAAACTCTGTTTATATTGCTGATTGAAATATGTCCTGATTTTGAAGTTAAGTCCTCTGTCATTTCAACAACCCCTTCTGCCAGATCAGAATCCTGTCTCTGACCTTATATATTAAAGCCATAAATATGGAAAAAACAATTGCCATTACAATAATGGAAGCATAAACCTTGGCATAATTAGACCAGCTTTTTGCCCAGTTTATATACCAGCCCAATCCGGCTTTTGCACCTATTATTTCAGACACCACCAGTGTTGCAAAGGATACACCGGTACCAGTATATATGCCAGTAAAAATTGATGGCATTGCTCCGGGTATGGCTACTTTGAAGATTAGAAATTTTTCGTCTGCACCCAAGGTTTTTGCTGCCTCAAAGTATGACTTCTGAATGTTAGCTATCCCTCCGCTTGCCATATAGGCAACAGGAAACCAAACACATAATACAATCAAAAAAATTTGGGCGTAAAAGCTGGAGGGAAAAATAAACATTGTTATTGGAATCCAGGCTGTAGCCGGTATTACTCCCATTACCTTAATAACAGGGAACATCCAGTAGTTCCATTGTTTGTACCAACCGATAAGTACACCTGATACCAATCCTATCGAGGTACCTGTTATAAACCCCAGTAAGAGTAATCTAAGCGAATGCAGAGTGCTGATAAGCAGGGTATTTGCATCTTCAACCATAACCTGAAGTATCTGTGCCAGACCGGGGAAAAACGGTAACGGAAGGTAATTTGTTTTAGTAGTGAGAATATCCCATAAAATAAGTACCAACCCTACAGCAAAATAGAACTGTGACTGATGATTATTTACAGCCTTTATCCTATTATTGAATAAGGATAAAAAACTTCTCATAATGAAGAAACAAATAACCAAAACTAAAAATATTCTGTACGGGTTAGCATTAACAATTTGTTTTGTGGGAATACAAATACTTTCAAGCAAAGCAAGGACATACACGAATATCTGTAAAGCAAGCCATACACTCGATGCTTTTTTCCAGTAAAGCTCAGTGTTTATTTTCGCTTTTTGCCCGATATTGTTTTTTAGCTTTAGATTAACTGTTATGGTCCCTAGTGCCGCAACATTTTCCTCTTTCATACAACCTCCTTGAAGTTATTATTAATACGGTTGACCCAGATTGTTGAACACCCGAGTCAACCGCAGCTTTTATTTAGAGTTTAATACGTCATAGTAAACCTGATCAGCAAAGCCTTTAGGATCTGTACCCTTTTTCAGAAAGCCGGTTTTATTAAATTGCTCTACAAAATACTTAATATCGTCATAAGCCTTTTCTGTGGTATATTCATAATCGTAAGACTTTATTAATTCTGTCAGAAGATTGACATTATCTGTAGCAACATATTTCTTTTCAATTTCAAGTTTTGCTGTTTCTTCCGGATGAGCCTTTATCCATTCGGTAGCCTTCTTATAAGCCCTTGCAATAGCCGCAACTCTTTCAGGATTTTCATCAATTTGTTTCTTAGACCCATATAGGAAGCAGCAGCTTTTACCTGCAAAGAGCGGGTCGGTAGAAATGTCTGAAAGTGCTGTATATCCTTCATTCTTTTCTGCCAATACTCCAAATGGGTCCCATGCAGCAAATGCATCTACTTCACCTTTTTTTACAGCCTGTGTCAGTTGATCCAACGGGTATGGAACCCATGTAACCTCGGTTTGAGGATCTATTCCGGCATTTGCGAGAACAATTGTTGCTACTGACATTGGCGTCCCTCCGATTTCATCAACACCAATTCTCTTACCTTTAAGATCTTTTGCATTTTTAATAGATGAATTAGGAGGAACTACCAAACGGATACAGCCTTTATGTAAACCTCCAATTATCTTCAGATCCATTCCCTGCTGAATTGATGGGAAGTATTGAAAATCTCCGTTTGTTACTGTAAATTCACCGGTAACCAGACCTGTCTTAAGTTCATCTAGTGTTCCGCTGACCAATTCCGCATCAAGACCTTCCTCTGCAAAAAAGCCCTTCTCATAAGCAACATAGGAGGGTGCTCCGCAGGCTCCGCCTCCAAGTGCCTGAATTTTAAGCTTTCCAAATTTGAACTTCTCAGTTTTGGTGGACTGTGTTTCGGAAGCTGAGTTACCCGACACTGCTCCATTTGAAGCTATTGAAGTCTGAGTACTTTTATCAGCACTGCTGTTGCTGCCGCAGGCAGTAAGACCTATTGCTGAGGAAACTGCTATCACTATTATTAGTGAGGTAATTTTATTTATGTTTTTCATAATATTAATATCAACCCTTTCTTTTTTTTATTATTTAAAAGCACTTTTAAAGGCCCCATCCAAATCATTAATCAAATCCTCAGCATCTTCAAGACCGATTGATAAGCGTATGGTTTCAGGAGTTATCTGAGCAGTTTTCTGCTCATCAGGAGTAAGTTCACCATGTGTGGTTTTCGGTGAATTAATTATAAGAGATCTTGCATCACCTACATTTGCGTGATAGCTGAAAATATTTGTGGAGTCAATAAAGGTATTTATTTGTTCTTCCGTTCCCTTTAAACCAAAGGTAAATATTGCTCCGGCACCTTTGGGAAAGTATTTTTGAGCAAGCAGCTTATATTTACTATCCTTTGCCGCAGGGTGCTTAACCCATGCAACCTCTTCTTTTTCCTCCAGGTAATTAATGATTTTTTCTGCATTTTTCACCTGCTTCTGAACTCTTTCGGACAGCGTCTCCAGCCCAATAAGTGCAAGATAAGCATCAAACGGTCCCAAGGCTGCTCCAAAGTATGCCAGGTAGTTCATACGTATTCGGGTTGTAAAGGCCGCGGAGCCAAAAGCTTCAAGAAAGCTTCTTTCATGTCCGTTTATGTCCCTGAACATATATATAGGAGCAGTGAATTGAGGAAATTTACCATTGGCCCAGTTAAATTTTCCGCTTTCAAGAATCAGACCGGCTATGGCATTACCATGCCCGTTCAAAGCTTTAGTAGCCGAATATACGACTATATCCGCTCCAAATTTAATCGGGTTAAAAAGATAAGGTGTTGCAAAGGTATTATCTACAATTAGGGGGATATCATTTTGATGTGCAATATCTGCAAGTGCCTCGATGTCAGCAATTGCTGCATTAGGGTTGCTTATTGTTTCAACAAACAATGCTTTTGTGTCCGGTCTTATTTTGCTGCGCCATTCCTCCAGCTTGTCAAGCTCTGATACCTGGTCAATTTCAATATTAAAGTTGGGATATATCTTCTTAAAGCTGTCAAAAGTGCCTCCATAGACTTGCGCTGTAGTTAGAATTCTGCCCCCGCCTTCGGCTACGTTAAACAGAGAATATGTAACTGCTGCCATGCCCGAACCCACAGCTATTGCTGCCGCTGCCCCGTCCAGAGCAGCAACCCTTTTTTCAAGAACGTCTACCGTAGGGTTTCCCACGCGGGTATAGAGATAACCAAACTCGGAAAAACTGAACAACCTTCCGGCTCTGCCGGTATCTCCCAGATCAAAGGAGGCTGTCTGGTAAACAGGAACCTGCACTGAAAAATTGTGCTCGCTCGGGTCATAACCCGCTCTTACCTTCAAGGTATCAAAATTTAAATCTGAAACTCCCATAAATACACCTCTTCCATAAATTAATAATATAAAAATAGAGACTGTAGAATAAATACAGTCTCTGGTTTTCCAGTTAACACTTTACGAACTATAGAATTTTTAATATCTGGTTTACACAATATATGATTCGAATACTTATTTCGTAAAAATTAAAATATATTTTTGCTTATATAGCGGTCGCCTCTATCTGGAAAGATAACCACGATGTTAGCATTTTCAACTCTTTCTGCTATAGTTCTTGCAGCGAATAAAGCCGCTCCCGATGAGGTTCCAACCAGAATTCCCTCCTTTTGAGCAAGGAGTCTTACCTCTTTTAATGCCTGGGGGTCGTTTACCTTTACAACCTCATCTATCAAAGAATTGTCCATGGTTTCCGGCATAAAGGTATTTCCAATACCTTCTATGCTGTAACACCCTGGCTGTCCCCCGCCCATTGTAGAGCCCTCGGGATCTGCAAGTATACCCTGTACATTTCTGTTTTTTTCCTTTATGTATCTTAAAACTCCTGATATTGTTCCACCACTTCCGGCCCCTGCCACTACAAAATCAATTTTCCCGTCCAGGTCCCTGTAAATCTCAGGACCTGTAGCTTTATAATGAATTTCAGGATTTGCCTGATTTGTAAATTGACTGAGGCATACTGAGTTTTCAACAGTTTCCAGAAGTTCCTGTACCTTTTCAAAGGCCCCGGCCATTCCTTTTTCCAAAGGTGTTTGAATAATTTCAGCTCCAAGAGCTTTCATTATGACCAATTTTTCATGTGAGAATTTTTCAGGAACTGCAAAAATTATTCTATACCCCTTGTTTAGCGCAGCCAGAGCGATTCCTATGCCGGCATTTCCCGCTGTTGCTTCCAAAATTGTAGAACCTTCCTTAAGGATACCTTTAGCTTCAGCATCACTGATCAAGGCAGTTCCCATCCTGTCTTTCACACTTCCCCCGGGATTAAATAGCTCCAGCTTGGCAAAAAGGTTAACAGATTCCTTTATTCCGATATTGTTAAGCCTCAGTAAAGGCGTATTTCCTATAAGCTCACGGATGTCATTGAAATATTTCACAATACGCCCCCCCTTTAAATTATTCTAGCCTTATTAAAAGCATTTATCAGGTCATTTACAATGGCGTCTTTATCTTCAATGCCAACAGACAAACGGATTAAATTATCAACTATTCCACACTTCTGCCTTATTTCATAGGGAATGGAAGCATGAGTCATACTTGCAGGATGACTGATCAGAGATTCAACTCCTCCCAAACTTTCTCCAAGAGTAATCAATTCAGTATTTTTGAAAAAACTCTTAATATCATATTCATCCGATAGTACAAAGGAAATCATTGCCCCCGGTCCATACGATTGTTTTTTATGAATTTCATATCCCTCAGCTTCCTCAAGGCCAGGATAATATATCTTTGTCACACCTTGATGGTTCTTCAGAAAATCAACTACATACCGTGCATTTTCAATATGTCTGTCCAGTCTTACCGATAAGGTTTTTATACCTCTGAGAAGGAGCCAGGAATCAAAAGGCGGCAATACTCCACCTGTTGCGTTTTGCAGGAATTGCAGCCTTGAAGCTGTTTCACTGTTGTTTACTACTACAAGACCAGCAATTACATCGCTATGCCCTCCAAGATATTTAGTGGCGCTGTGTATGACAATGTCTGCTCCCAGTTCAAGCGGTCTTTGGAGGTAGGGAGTCATAAAGGTATTGTCGACTATTGTCAGTGCCCCCGATTTTTTGGCAATTTCAGATACACTTTTTATATCGGTTATTGTAAGGAGAGGATTGGCAGGACTTTCAATAATTACTGCCGCTACACCTGACTTAACTTTTTCCTCTACGGCCTGTAGATCAGAGGTATCAACTATTTCATACTCCAGACCGAAGTTTTTAAATACTTTATCCAGAACTCTGAAGGTCCCTCCATATACATTATTTGAAATGATAACCTTGTCACCGCTCTTAAATAGAAGTAAAACTGCAGTTATTGCTGCCATACCTGATGCAAAGGCAAATCCGGCACTGCCCACTTCGAGCTCACTAATAAGAGCTTCAAGGGCTTCCCTTGTAGGATTGCCTGTTCTTGAATATTCATAGCCTTTATGCTGTCCCAGCTCGATTTGCCTGTAAGTAGAGGTTTGATAAATAGGTACACTCACCGCACCCGTTCTTTCATCACCATCTATGCCTCCGTGAATTAATAAAGTGTTTATTTTGCTTTGCATGTGTGATTCAGTTTTCATTTCATTTTCCATATTGGTTATGCTCCTTTTCCGGCTCACAAGAATTCAGTTTTACTTTTAAACGCACATACCGTGAGCCGGATAAGGCGCGGTGATAAATTTAGAAAATTGATTAATACTTCATTAATCATTATCAAGAATACTCTTTTGAATAAATTTTTCTAAAACCCTGTCAATAGGATAAGGTGCTTCAAAAACCCTGATTCCCTTCGAACTTACATAGCCCAGAGCACCTTTTCCAATCTGACTAACGAGGATTGCCTTACAATCCTCAAGTAAAGTCAATATTTTTTCGAATTCATTTTCGTTATGTCCTTGTGCCTGTGATGTAAGCTTTCTGTTTTCTATGAACTGGTAACCGCTATCTGATAAATCATAGATATAAAAGTTTGAAGCCTTTGCAAAATGAAGGTCTATGTTATTGCCATCACTGCTGGCAATTGCAACTCTCCCGGCCATTTTATCACCTCTCCTGCCTTTTCTTCCTTTATTTCTGTTTTTCACACTACTAAGACTTAGTACACTGAATTAAAATGCAGGTATTACAGCTCCCTTATATTTCTCCTCAATAAACTTACGTACTTCTTCGGTAGTTAATGCATTTTTTAATGCCACAACTGCAGGATCGTTGACTCTCTCTGATTTAGTGACCAGTATATTTGCATAGGGAGAATCCTTACCTTCCCTGAATAGTGCGGTATTTGGATCTATTCCGGCCTCAAGTATTTTATTTGTATTGGTTATGTATCCATCAAAATCATTCTTAAGTCTTATTAATTGCGCAGAGTCAATTTCTTTTAACTCTATTTTTTTGGTGTATTCAGCAATGTCTTTAATTGTAGCCGCATGCTCAGCCAAATCTGACTTCAATTTTATAAAGCCGTTGGCCTCAAGAATTTTTAGCGCTCTGTATTCATTTGTTACATCATTCGGTATACCTATTACTGCGTTGGCAGGAATTTCTTCCTTGGTTTTGTACTTTACCGAGTATAAGCCTATAGGTTCAACGTGAATATTTCCTGCATTAGCAAGGTCATAGCCTTTCTCTTTATTTACAGAATCAAGGTAGGGCTGGTGCTGAAAGAAGTTAACATCAAATTCTCCGTTGTCGGTATCCTCATTGCCATGATCATTTTGCAAAATTGTAATTTCCAGATTGACTCCCTGTTCGGCAAGTTTAGGCTTTACAAAATTCAGCAGTTCCGAGTGGGGAACTTGGTCTGCCAATACCTTTAAGGTAACAGGCTTCTCTTTTGACAAGGTTTGAGCTGCAGTACTGCCGTTTGCCGAAGTGTTTGATTTTCCGCACCCCGTAACCGTTAATATAATTGTTAAAAATGCTAACACAGCCACTAAAATTTTCTTTTTCATAGATTTTTCATCCTTTCAACTTTTATATTTTATTTATTTTTATTATACATATATGCTTGATATGTTTTTGCACAGTATACATTTATGAGATATCTTTTTATGAAGTATGTATTTATTAATTATTTAGTTAAGATACGATTCTATTCTATTCTGAGTTATGATACGATTCTATCTTCATTTTTGAAATTTACATTAAGAATCTTTTTTTAATGATATGCTTGGAGAAGGCATCTCCCATAAGTTGAATTAACTGAACCAGAATTATCAGAACCAGTACTGCTGCGATTAGAATATCGGTTTTGAATCTGGAATAACCGAACCTTACTGCCACATCACCCAGACCACCTGCTCCGAAGGAGCCTGCTAGAGCTGTTGTGGCAATTATTGCAATTATGGCTACAGTAAACGCCCTGATTAAGGATGGAAGTGCCTCCGGAATAAGAACCTTCGTAATTATGAAATAATTTGGTGTGCCCATTGCTTTGGCGGCTTCTATTTTCCCCTTGGCAACCTCCAGGATACTGCTCTCCACTAATCTTCCGAACATTGGTACACAGCTTGCAACAAGTGCGAGAATACAGGCTTCCGGTCCATAGGCTCTACCTATGAATAACCTTGAAAGAGGCAGTGTCAGTATTATCAATATCATTGAAGGAAGAGACCGGAGTACATTTACAATTGAGCCCAAGATTCTGTTTAAAACCGGCAAAGGATAAATCCCCTGTTTATCTGTTACAACGAGAATTATTCCGAGTAAAACTCCAAGCAACAATGTAAAAACAGTTGTAAGTAATGTCATGTAAATTGTATCCTTGATTGCCGGGGCTATTATCTCCCAAACATCTCTGCTGAAGGCACTCTTAAATACCTCAAACATACTGCTGTTATTCAAATTCAAATATATTCGCCCTCCTTTACCCAGTTATTTGACTGGAACTCTGTATTTATTTTTACGAATAGTCTGGCTGTATCGCTTTTAGGGTTTTGGAAAATCTCTCTCACCGATCCCTTTTCGACTATCAGCCCATTCTCCAGTACCGCCATATTATTACAGGAATATTTTATTACATCAAGCTCATGTGTAATGAGAAGGATTGTAAGACCGAGCTTCTTGTTTATATCCTTTAAGAGATCTAGTACCGACAGAGTTGTTTGAGGGTCAAGTGCAGAAGTTGCTTCATCGCTAAGCAATACGTCGGGATTATTTGCAAGTGCTCTGGCTATTCCAACCCTCTGCTTCTGACCTCCGCTCAATTGCCCAATATGACAGTTTATTTTATCACTCAGCTCAACCAGCTCAAGAATCTCTTCTACCCTATTTTTAATCTGTTTTTTATTGTAACCTGCTATTTCAAGCGGATAGGCTACATTCCCGAAGACTGTCCTTGAGTCAAACAGATTGAAATGTTGAAATATCATGCCTATTTTTTGCCGATGAATATTGAGGTTTCTTTTTGACAATGCAGTAATTTCATGCTCTCCGATTCTTATGGTACCCTGGTCAGGAGTTTCAAGCCTGTTCAGGCATCTTATCAATGTGGACTTTCCTGCACCGCTGAAACCTACAATCCCAAAAATATCGCCCTTTTCAAGTTCAAGATCTATCCCTTTTAAGACTTCAACATTCCCATCTGCATTTCTAAACGTCTTATACAAACCTTGTATTGATATGAAATTCTTTGTCATAGTTACCCCCGCTTCATTCCTTAGAATGTAAAGACGCTTACTGCCTTTTACCTATAAGTATTAAGTACAATGTCGTAAATATCTTCAATAGCTCTCAAACCACCGTTGTATCCTGCATATGCGCAGTTTAGTACAAGCCTGTAGGTTACTGGTGCGCTTATTATTAGTAAATCTGCCTTTATATCGCTTGCCAGGTCCCGTTCCCAACCGCTGCCCAGAATAAGTGCCCTGTTTTTCTGGGGTTCTTCACGGATCTCCTGCTGAATAGCTCCACCGTCTATTGAAAAGCTCACATCGGCTGATCTTAAATCAGATATCTTTAAAAACTGTTGTCTTATACCTTCACGAAATTCCTCGGGAGAATCGTCTATTATGTATTGCTTTGCAGGAATTATGCCTAATTCACTTAAAAGGAATTTGGAAAAGCCTATGGAGTAAGATGCGTCAAGAATAGTGTAAAACCGTCTGGGGATTCCATATCTGAATTCAAGCATGAAGTCTGCAGTTCTTTCAATAAAGGAATAATACTTTTCTTCTTCCTTCCGGATGAATTCGTCAACTATTTTAATATCAAGTTCTCCGAACTCAGCTACCTGTCTGAGAAACTTGGTTGTCTCTATTCCACCGATGGGCAGATAGGGAAAATGAACGTATGGTGTGCCGTATTTCTCCTCAAGATGCTTTACTATCCCAAGTCCCGTCCAGCTGTTTATTAAAATATTGAACTCTGCCTCAGGTATCGTTTTCCATTCCTCAACACCACCGGATTCGTTTCCAAAAAGAATATTTACTTTCAGCCCGATTCCTTCCAGTATACGCTTGATTTCTTCAAGATTTCCATTCCAGTAAGGGTCTTGATAAGGAACTGTAGCAAAAACGTTAACCAGACCTTTTTTTATTTCTTCGCCCTTGTTATAGATATCAACATATTGATCCACAATAGCATTTACAACTGTCTCATGACTTACATAGTTGTTACTTTTAAAACCACCGGTCTCTGCGAAAACAACCGGCTTACCCTGTGCTTGGTATTCCCCTGCAACTCTTCCCACATCGTCACCGACAATATCTGAGGTACAGCCTGTTAGTATAACGTACAAGTCAGCATCAATAACTTTGAAAGCACCATCCAATACATTTCTGAGTCTGCCCTCTCCACCGTATACAACTTCTGCTTCACTTGCATTTGTGCAGGGAATGGTATTTCCTCCGGCATAACCCTCACCCTGACCAATCAATCCGCTGACCTTTGAGCTGCAGCCGGGGCCAGCATGCAGGACAGGTACACCTCTTTTAATTGCTACAACGGTTTGTTGGGCGCCTATAGCACAGCTATATCTGGGCTGCTCAATAAATTTCAACATCTACATTACCTCCGAGAAAAGAAAATGGATTTTGTTCCAGCCACCATTTTGTGTAAGGCATAGTGCTGTGTTTAGCAAGATTGGTGACAAATTCCCTATTGTCCAGTGTCTCTATTATTCTTTCAGCATAGTTCAGGACTCCCTGATAACCGAAACCAAACTGCTCATCGCCAATCAGGAGTGTCGGAACACCAAGCTTTGCTCCCCAAAGAGTCATTCCTCCATGTCTTGCTATCATGATGTCAGGACGTACTCTATTAAGTATGTTTACCAATTCATAAGCCTGTTTGTTACATACATTATAGTTATGAACATCTCCATAGGTTGCAACGTCATGTGCCAGAGCATCTGAGACAGGATCACCGTTGTCATATATAGGATCATGATGGAATATGGCGGCTCCCTGAACATCTAGCCCCAGTTCTCTTAAAAGAGCTATCAGCGCATGGCCATGAGCTGCCCCGGCTGTGAGATAAGCCGTCTTACCCTGAAGTTTTTTCCTGTATTCTTCAAGCTTCGGCAATACTCTAGCATGTTCTTTTTTGATATATTCCTCGACTTCGGCTTCTCTATCCAAAACTCTGCCCAATTCTCTCAACCAGTTATCAGTGCCGGGTACACCGTATGCAGGAGGAGCTTTAATTTCCGGTACACCATATATCTGTTCCAGAGCAGCACCTATATATGTACCTAACGTCGGACATATCTGAATAGTGGCCGCTGCTTCTGATATATACTCCAGATCTGCCACAGTAGAAAATGGCACAACATAGTTCGCTTCATAGCCCAAGGTCTTTAATATATCATCAAAAATGTGACTGCCCCAGAAATTTATAATGTTTACTTTATTAGTTTTTGTTCTGGGCGGCTTTACTATTTTTCTGACGATTGAATGGTAGGCAGAATCAAAGCCGGTGGTCCATATCTTTGAACGGAAGCCTTCACAATAGCAACCGACCACAGGTATTCCCAACTCTTCTGTCAAATCATTTGCTACAAATTCCACATCATCGCCAATAATAGCTGAAGCACAGGAAGTAGTAATAAATATAGCATTTGGTTTTACTCTTTGATATACTTCTTTCACTGTCTCCCTCAGTTTGTTTGTAGCGCCGAATATAGTATCCTTTTCTTCAATGTTTGTGTTAAAATACCGTCCTATAGCCGGAGGAAGATTTCTTTCCATCTGTCCTACTCTGTAAACAAAGTTAAAACCAAAGAAATCACCTGAACAGCCTACCGGAGCATGATTTATAATTGCAGCATCCTTAATCATTGAAAGCTGACAAAACGCATTTCCAGAGCTGCAGCCCATGCATTGGCTAAAACTTCTGGTACTGTCCTGAAGCTTTCCGGTTCTTGAACATTTCACCAGCTCGCCTGCAGTTCCTTCAAAACCTGTTATAGACCCCAGTCTGACTTCGCGTATTTGTACTTCGGGACTTTTTAAATTAACTGAACTCATATTTGTATTACCTCCCTTCCAATCATTTCTTTTTATAGATTTCCGGCAGCTTCGGTTCTTACCTCACCTGTTTCCAAGGCCAGCAGGTAATCTCCCCATTTTGCGGCCCAGGCTCTAAGCTCAGATACTTCAAGAGGCGATGGAACCTTTGAATGTTCATGCCCTGCAATCCTGGCTGCAAGTGATTTATAAACCTGTGCCTGCTTGGAGTCAGGGGCTGCTTCAATTGTCGTTTTGCCCTGAAGTTCGCTTTGAGTAACTGTTACAGATCGCGGTACATATTCAACCACCTGTGTATTAGTTTGTTTAACAAAATCATCGATTATATCCTTAGCGTACGGTGCATTTATTGAGTTTGCAATAACTCCGCCTAAAAGAGCTCCTCCTGAATTGGAATATTTGTGAATTCCCTTAAATAGATTGTTAGCTGCGTATACGGCCATGAAATCAGCAGAGGAAACAGTAAATACATGTTCGGCAATCCCTTCCCTTATTGGGACTGCAAAGCCTCCGCATACAACATCTCCAAGTACGTCATATATAACATAATCAAGATCCAGTTCTTCAAATATATTCTGCTGCTTGAAAAGCTGTACTGCAGTTATTATTCCGCGACCTGCGCAGCCTACGCCAGGTGCAGGTCCTCCTGCTTCAACACAGTAAATCCCGTTAAAGCCTTCAAAAATAACCTCATGTGCCTTGACTGAATTTTTTTCTCTCAAGGTGTCCAATACTGTCGGTATGTAATTTCCGCCTCTCAGTGTATTTGTAGAGTCGCTTTTTGGATCACACCCAAATTGCATTACCTTGTAGCCTGCAACTGAAAGGGCTGCACTTATGTTTGAGGTTGTTGTTGATTTTCCGATACCTCCTTTTCCATAAATAGCTATCTGTTTGATTTTCTTTGCCATTTGACTCTCTCCATTCATATTTTTTGGCTTATAAATTTATTTTCAGCTTTACCTGTTCAGGTAAAAGAGATGAAACAATTTTGTTCAAGGCTGAATAAATTAAATCCGGCATAACATATGTTTTGATACCTGCTTGTAACAGTGCCTGCTCAGCTCCGAACCCAATCTGGGAAACAACTACGAAACTGCAATCAGATAATTCCCTTATAGCCTGATTAAGTAATGAAAAACTGTGTTCACCAGTACTACACGGTGGAATTGTATTTCGTGTCTCCTTGAAACTCCATTCTCCGGTATCAGAGACTTCAAAAATTATAAATTGTCTGCAATGACCAAAATGTTGATTTACAACTTTTCCATCACTGCTTGCAACTGCAATCCTATAGGTCATATATAGATCCCCTCTTTTCAGAATTTTTCTTATCCGTGTGAAAAGGTATTTAAGGGCTCCTCATATAGTAATTCTGCCAGATCCTTACCTTTTCCGGGAATCCCGCAGGCATCGGCCCGACACTGCTGGCAATGCCGAAAAACCTTTAGATGTTTCTCTGCGTTAATCCTTGCATTATTCAACTCGTTGCAGTCTGGTGCACTATAATTTATCATTTCATTCTGAGGTATAAGCGGAATAATGTTCATCATTGAAGCACCGGCTTCAGCGGCAGTCTTGGCGATTTCCTCGATATGATGATAATTTAGTGCTGGAATTAATACCGTGTTGACCTTAACAGTCACTCCTAAAAGACTAATCCTCTTTATCCCTTCAAGCTGCTTTCTAATGAGAATTTCTGCGCCTTCCTTACCCTCTATGTATTGTCCCTTATAAAATATTCCTGAACAAATATCCTTTAGTATGTCAGGATTTACAGCATTTACTGTTACAGAGATAGTTTTTATTCCTACCTGAACAATCCTTTCTGCATACTCATACAGTAATAAACCGTTTGTACTTAGACACTTTATTAACTGAGGATACTTCTCATCCAGGAGCTGAAAGGTATCAAGAGCACTTTGTGTCGCAAGAGTATCCCCCGGACCTGCTATTCCTACAACTGTTATGTCCGGACATAGTATAAGAGCTTTTTCTACTTTTTTCAGTGCCTCCTCAGGCTTTAAAACCTTGCTGGTTACACCGGGACGATTTTCTGTTTTGTTGATACTTCTTTTACAAAATTTGCATTGAATATTGCAGCTTGGACTAACGGGCAGATGAATCCGCCCATATTTAAAATGTGCCTCACCACTGAAACAGGGGTGTTTTTTCACCAAATGATTAAAACCCTCTTTGTTTACAGCAGAAATATCCTGATTTGCATTAATTGCCATAATACCACCCCTGTTAAGCAATTTAAGTGCTAAAATAATACTTTGACTTTCGGTAAGAGAAAAACAAAAAGACCAAGTAAACCTTACGGTTAACTTAGTCTCTAATATTTTTAGTCAACTAAATAATCTTTATTATTTTATGTAATAATTTATTTTACTCTTACCTTCTCATTTTTTTCAATTTGTATGAGTTTACCATCCTGAAATACAAGAGTTATTGATCCATATCTCAGAGTTTTTGCCAGTTCAAATAATTTTTCAATATCATCCTTTGAGATTGGTACTTTTGCCTGATTATCCTGATCAATTCCCACTTCAGCACCACCTTCATATTTATTGGGTTACTTTTGAGAACTTTCCTCTAAAATAATCCCTATTAAAATGATAAATCATATATGTTTTATATGTTATTTAAGAGTATATTACTTTAGTTAAAAACTGTCAATAGTTTTTTAAAAAAATTATTTAGCAACTTATACAAAAGGCATGTCTCTTAATCCGAGACATGCCTTTTCGAGTATACATTAAGTTATAAAAATAAATTATTTGTTCTGCAGCTTGTAAATAATCCTGCAGCCCTGTTCAGTAATATATTTTTCAATATCGGTTGTATTCAGTGAATTTGTTCCTATCACTACATTACTCTTGCCAAAGGCACTGCTGTAAACAGCAACATGAGTTATATTGGCATTGAACTTTGCAAAGGTACTTGTTATCATAGACAGCATGCCGGGAGCGTCATCAACCTCTATAGTCATTCTTGTACCCAGTTCCCTGAAGCCTAAAAGTTCTATAAACGAATTAAAAATATCTCCTTCAGTTATTATACCCACCAGCTTGTCATTTTCAACTACAGGAAGAAATCCTATATCATTATCTCTCATAAGCAGTGCAGCTTCCTCCAGCAAAGCATTCGGAGATACCGTAACCGGGTTTTTAGACATAATGCTGCTGACTTTGGTTTTTGCAAGAAGATAAGTAATTTCTCCCATGCTTAATGCTGTGGCTTTTGAAGGAGAGACTTTGACGATATCTCCTCTTGATACAACACCAACAAGCTTGCCGTTTTCGACAACCGGAAGACGTTTAATGCCGTTGTTTTTTATAATCTCCTGAGCATCCGGAATTGTCTGCGTAGGTGAAATTGTAAAGGGATTTGAAGTCATTTTGTTTCTTACAAACATAAATAATCCTCCTTAACGTGGGTTGCACGTTGTGAAATAATATTAAATTTTACATAGTAGAAAACATCTGTAGTGAATAAATATTTGTTAACCGCCCAAATAAGCCTTCTTAATTTCATCGCTCTGCATCAGTTCTGCTCCGGTACCTGACAGTACTATTGAACCGGTTTCCATTACATACGCCCTGTGGGCTATCTGGAGCGCCATACTGGCGTTTTGTTCAACAAGTAATATTGTTGTTCCGGACTGGTTTATGCTCTTTATTATGTCAAAGATTTCTTTTACAAAGAGTGGTGCGAGACCCATTGAAGGTTCATCCAGAAAAAGCATTCTTGGATTACTCATCAATGCGCGCCCCATGGCAAGCATCTGCTGCTCCCCCCCTGAAAGAGTTCCGGCAGCTTGCTTTTTTCTTTTTTCCAATATGGGAAAGCGCTCGTATATCAAATTCAGATCTTTATTAATCTGAGCCTTGTCCTTTCTCAAATAAGCACCAAGCTCAAGATTTTCCAAAACACTCATTGTACTGAAAACTCTTCTTCCTTCAGGTACTTGGCATATACCCAGCTTAACCCTGTCCTGAGGTGACATTGCTGTAATATCTCTGCCCTCGAAGCTTATACTTCCATTTGTCGGCTTTTTAAGGCCTGAAATTGTTCTGAGGGTAGTTGTTTTACCTGCACCGTTGGCACCGATAAGCGTAACTATTTCTCCCTGATTAACGGTTAATGAGATGTCTTTCAACGCATGAATCACACCAAAATGAACATCCAGATTCTTAATTTCAAGCATTGTCAACCTCCTCACCCAGGTATGCTTCTATAACCCGCTTATTAGTTTTTATTTCTGCCGGTGTACCATTTGCAATTATCTGACCATAGTCAAGTACGTAAATTCTCTCGCAAATCTTCATTACAAGGGACATATCGTGCTCTATCAGCAAAATTGTAAGATTGAACTGTTTTCTTATGGATTGAATCAAATCTGTCAGCTGGGCAGTTTCAGCTGGATTCATACCTGCAGCAGGTTCATCCAGCAGCAGAAGTACGGGATCGGTAGCCAAAGCACGTACTATTTCAAGATGTCTTTGCTCTCCGTAGGGTAAGTTCTTTGCCAATTCATCCTTTTTACTGTCAAGGTGGAAAATTTTTAACAATTCAATGCTCTTTTCCTTTAGTTCCTTTTCAGCCCTTGTATATGAAGGTAGGTGTAAAAACGACGAAATTAAACCGTATTTAACGTTCTGGTTCATAGCTATCCGAACATTGTCCAACACCGATAGGTCTCTGAATAGACGGATGTTTTGAAAGGTTCTTGCCATACCCTCTTTACAGATTGCATAAGGCTTCATACCTTGAATATTTTTTGAAACTCCATTTTTTGTAAGGGTTACTGTTCCTGTGGTTGGTTCGTAGACACCTGTCAGGAGGTTGAAGGCTGTCGTTTTACCGGCACCATTGGGTCCGATTAACCCGACAAGCTCACCCTGTTCAAGCTCCATATTAACTTTTGAAACCGCCGTCAAACCGCCAAAGGATTTAGTCAAGTCTTTAACAGATAGAATTGCCATTATACCTCCTCCTTTCCGCGTTTTGATTTACCAAGCTTTTTGAATATGGATAGGGAAATCTCTTTAGAGCCCATTAACCCCTGAGGTCTGAACAACATTAATACTATTAACAGTAATGCATATATTATCATACGTACTTCAGAGAAGGACTGTAAAACCGTCGATATGATTGCTAATAATACTGCAGCAATAATTGAGCCTGATATACTTCCAAGTCCGCCTAAAACCACAATAACCAACACATCCACTGATTTTAGGAACCCGAACAGGTCCGGTCTTAGGAAGTAGAAATAGGAAGCATAAATTCCTCCTGCCAAACCAGCAAAAAAAGCACCTAAAGTAAAGGAAATAACTTTGTATTTTGTTGTATTTACACCCATAGCTTCGGCAGCAATCTCATCTTCTCGAATTGAGATACATGCACGTCCATGTGAGGATTTTAAAAAGTTGGTAATAATTAAGACCGTTCCTACTGTGAATACAAACATCCAGGTCCAGTTAACAAACTGTGGAATTCCCTGAAGCCCTGCCGCACCATTTGTAATTTTCATGTTAAGGAAAATAATCTTAATTATTTCTGCCATACCAAGAGTTGCTATAGCAAGATAATCGCCTCGCAGTCTTAAGGTAGGAAGTCCTACAACAGCACCTATAACTGCCGCAGCTATTGAGCCTGCAATGATACCTTGTATAAAACCTATTGTTGTAGGGTTGTTAATAGTGATTATCGCACATACATATGCACCGATAGACATAAATCCCGCATGTCCCAACGAGAATTGACCTGTAAAACCTGTTATTAGATTTAAACTTACTGCAAGGATTATATTGATACAAATAGTTGCTATAGTAGTTTGTATATAATCATCAATAATACCAGCCGATATAAGACCTTGAACCACGGCATAAGTAATCAGAATCATTATAAATTTTTGAATTGCATTATGTTTAAAAATGTTTTTCATATGCTTACACCTTCTCCTTGGTATTTTTGCCAAGCAGTCCGGCCGGCTTAACAATAAGAATCAATATAAGAATTGCAAAAACAACTGCATCTTTATATAGTGAGTTACCATATCCAGATACAAATACTTCTACAATACCAATAAAATATCCGCCTATCATTGCTCCGGGAATAATGCCTATTCCACCGAAAACAGCAGCAACAAAAGCCTTAAGTCCCGGAATAACACCCATTAACGGATCAATAGAGTTATAGTAAATACCTACCAATACACCTGCTGCACCAGCCAGTGCTGAACCCAGAGCAAAGGTAAAGGAAATAGTTGAGTTAACATTTATACCCATCAATTCAGCGGCATCTTTATCAAGAGAAACCGCTCTCATGGCCTTACCGACTTTTGTTTTCTTAACTATATACTGTAACATTCCCATTAATACTATTGTACTTAATACAATCAATACCTGTTGAGCTGTTATTGTCATTTTGCCTACCTTAAAGCTTTCAGCAAGCCATCCGGTCATTTCAGGATATGCACGCACATTTGCTTTAACCACAAACATTGTGCCATACTCAATAAATAGCGAAACACCTATTGCAGTTATAAGTACCGCAATTCTTGTTGCATTTCTAAGAGGCTTATATGCAATTTTCTCTATAAGAACTCCTATTATTGTACATGCCAGCATGGCGATAACCAAGGAAGGAAAAACACCTAATTTCAAAGTTGTCATACAAAAGTAGCCGATATATGCACCAAGCATGTATACATCACAATGTGCAAAATTTATAAGTTTTATAATACCGTATACCATGGTATAACCCAGAGCTATTAAGGCGTAAATACTTCCAAGGGATATTCCGTTGATTACCTGTTGTAAAAAATTATCCAATTCACTTCCCCCTTACAAAATGTTAAATGGTGTATACACAGAAGTAAGGGCGATAAAAATTAATATCACCCCTACTCAATTAAATCCAAGCCAATATCTCTGTCAGCCGTATCTTCTATTTTCAGTTTAATATAAACTGTAATTGCTTGTAAAACTTATTTATTTCCACTTTTAACAGCTGTAGCCTGTACACCATTTTCCAGTCCTACAACAACTATTGCTTTAACCGGATTGTGATTTTCATCAATACTGAAGGAACCTGTAACACCAACAAAATCCTTGGTTGAAGCTAACGCATTCTTAATAGCTTCTCTATCAAGTTTTTCACTTCTCTTTATTCCGTCAGCGAGGAATTTTGCAAGGTCATAACCTAATGCATTGAACGCATTTGGTTCTTTATTGTACTTTTTCTTAAAATCATCAATAAACTTAACAACAGCAGGATCTTTATCAAGTGATGAATAGTGATTTGTAAAGTATACCTTTGTTAAGGCACTTGCTCCTGCAAGGTTCGCAAGATCAGGAGAATCAAATCCGTCAGCACCGAGTATAGGCTTATCTATACCGAGAGCACGAGCCTGTTTGATTATCAAACCAGCTTCTTCATAGTAACCAGGAATATAAATTACATCAAAATCAAGACCTTTGATCTTTGTCAATATTGCATTAAAGTCTTTATCCTTAGCTACATAAGCTTCTTCACCAACAATAGTACCACCGGCTGCAGTAAAGGTTTTTGTGAAGTTCTCTGTTAAGCCTTTTGCGTAATCACTGGAACTGTCTTTTACTATAACTGCTTTTTTAGCTGATAAGTTCTGTGATGCAAAGTTTGCCATTGCAGTTCCCTGGAAGGAGTCTGTATAACAGATACGGAATGCGTAATCCTTCTTTCCTGCCTTGTCAACAGTAACATCATCTGCAGTCGCTGATCCGCTTATTACAGGTACCTTTTTCTTTTCTGCTACGGATATTTCAGATTTGAAGGAGCCTGAAGTTGCAGGACCAAGGATAGCAAGTACATTATCCTGTGAAATTAATTTGTTTGCAAGTGTAATGGCTTCAGCAGGCTCTGACTTGTTGTCATATTTTACAGGAACTAATTTTTTTCCATTAATTCCACCAGCTTCATTAATTTCATCAATAGCCATCATGATACCATCAACTGAACTCTGTCCATATGATGCAACACCACCTGACAACTCATAATTAATTCCTATTTTAATTTCATTCTCATTTGCTTGTCCTCCACTATTCTGACCGCAAGCGGATAGACCGGTTACCAGGAGACAAGCAGTAACTAACATAGCAATTTTCTTTTTCATAATGTTTAATCCCCTTAATATTCAAAAATATTGTGTTTATCATTCTAGTATCTTTTTAACAGCCTGTCAATGCAGCACTTTAACTCGATAACTAGTTAATTTTTAACTATATTAAAGCGGTACACTTGAAATATAATTATGATAATTGATGGTATTATTATGCTAAAACAGCGATTTATATGCCAGTTTCAGAATTTCCACATTATGTTAATACTGAATTGATAAAATTGTTGCAGCTTAATTGAATATTTCCCAAATATTTTCTGGCATTTGAGTCAAAAAGACATGTTCCTGTGAACATGTCTTTTTAGTGATCTAATTAAAATGCCTTTTCATCAGCAATATATTTTTCGTACAAATCTGGTCTTTTTATTCTGGTTCGTTCTAATGCTTGTTCGTTACGCCATTTCTGTATATTTGCATGATGCCCTGACAGAAGTATTTCAGGAACCGGGGTTCCTTCATATTCCGCAGGTCTTGTATATTGAGGGTATTCTAGTAATCCATTAAAATGAGACTCATCACTGAAGGAACCTTCACTGGATAAAACACCAGGGATCAATCTGCTTACACTATCAATAAGCACCATTGCCGGTAATTCGCCCCCGGTCAAAACATAATCTCCTATGGAAATCTCTTCATCCACCAGTTCATCAATAATTCTTTCGTCTATACCTTCATAGTGTCCGCAAAGGAGTATAAGATGTTCTTCTTTTGATAACTCTACGGCCATTTTCTGTGTGAGAACTTTCCCCTGGGGGCTCATGTAAATAACTTTTGGTTTAACTTTCAGTTCCTCAGTGACAGCTTTGTACGCATCAAACACCGGCTGGCACATCATTACCATCCCGTTGCCGCCTCCAAAGGGATAATCATCTACTTTACGGTGCTTATCCTTTGTATAGTCTCTAATATTCACAGCATTTATTTTAACCAGGCCTTTTTCCTGCGCCCTGCCTATAATACTTTCCTTCATGACAAGATCAAAGGTTTCGGGAAAAAGCGTAAGTACGTCAAATTTCATCTTAATCCAATAATCCTTTCGGCAAAACTACTGATATTTTACCTTCGTCTATTAATACTTCCTTTACAACACTTTTAAGTGCAGGAATCAATATTTCTTTGCCTTCCCCACTCTTAACTATATAAACATCATTACTTCCGGTTTGAATTACATCATCGAGTTTACCGAGAAGCATATTATTTTCATCGTAAACGCTCATACCCAGTATATCAGATATAAAGAAGGAGTCCTTCGGTAGCTTGACAGCATTAGCCCTGTCAATTTTCATGTAGAGCCCCTTCAATTTTTCGGCTTCCTCCATACTGTCAACATTCTTGAATTTGAGTATGACAAACTGCTTAAAAAACTTGACTCCTGTAATATCGTATTTTTCCAGATTTCCGTTTTTGTCTATATAAACCCATGTAAGTTTCTTAAATCTTTGAGGATCATCTGTGAGTGCAGTGGCTTTAAGTTCCCCTTTGACACCATGAGTATTAACTAACTGTCCGATAACAAAATAATCAACTAACATACTTCCTCCATAACAAAAGCCATATTAAAAGGAAAAGGGCCTTAAGCCCCCTTCTTTTCATATGCTATGAAAATCAACAGCATTTATTTACTGTATGATATCTACAACAACTCTTCTGTTGTCCTTGACAGCTGCTGCTTTGACAACAGTTCTGATAGCCTTGGCAATTCTGCCCTGCTTACCAATTACCTTACCCATATCGTCCTTGGCTACTTTGAGTTCAAGGATTATGGACTTTTCATTCTGAATTTCATTGACAAAGACCTCATCAGGATAATCCACCAAGGCTTTTGCAATGTTTTCAAGTAATAACTTCATACTAACTCCCATCTACGCGCAAAGTGCGTACATAAATAGTTATAAAAAGCCGCTACTGAAGGCACTATTGGAGGTTAAACTATAACCTCCACATAAGGTCCCGATAACCGAATTAACCGAATTAACCGATTATACCCTGCTTCTTAAGAAGTGACTTAACTGTATCAGTAGGCTGTGCTCCGTTCTTTATCCATTTCTGAGCTTTTTCAGAATCAATATTAACCTGAGCTGGCTCAACTACAGGATTATAAGTACCGATTTCTTCAATGAATCTACCGTCTCTTGGGTATCTTGAATCAGCAACTACTACTCTGTAGAATGGGTTTTTCTTAGCACCTATTCTCTTTAAACGTATCTTTACTGCCATTTATTTTCACCTCCTTTAAAGGATTGTAATCTTGTATGATAAAAGTTTTATGCTAACTTGTATCAGCATTTTAAATCAAAACCTTGAGTTTAGAAAGGCATTTTAAACTTTCCAAAACCGCCTTTTTTACCTCGCTTGCCCATATCACTCATCATTTTCATCATTTTCTTCATTTCTTCAAATTGCTTAAGCAATTGGTTTACCTCTTGAATAGAGGTTGCACTTCCGGCTGCAATTCTTTTTCTGCGGCTTCCATTAAGTATGGACGGATCATTTCTTTCTTTACGAGTCATAGATTGAATTATTGCTTCCATGCGCTTGAGATTTTTCTCATTCTCGTTCATGTCAATATCCTTTAGTGCTTTGGCATCAACACCGGGCAGCATTCCAAGAATATCGCCCAAAGGGCCCATCTTTTTCATCTGCTGCATCTGATCAAGGAAATCTTCAAGTGTAAACTGCATGGTACGCATTTTCTTCTCAAGTTCAATGGCCTTTTTCTCATCATAAGCTTCCTGAGCTTTCTCAATCAAGCTCAATACATCTCCCATGCCAAGAATTCTTGATGCCATTCTATCAGGGAAAAAGGGCTCTATATCACTGAGTTTTTCTCCAATACCAGCAAACTTTATAGGTTTACCCGTTACAGCCTTTACTGAAAGAGCAGCACCGCCTCTGGTATCACCGTCCAGCTTTGTAAGAATGACACCATCCACACCAAGCTTTTCATTAAAGCTCTGTGATACATTTACTGCATCCTGACCTGTCATTGAGTCAACTACAAGTAATATTTCATGAGGATTTACCGTCTTTTTAATGTCTAACAGCTCATCCATAAGTTTTTCATCTATATGCAGACGTCCGGCAGTATCAAGGATAACCAGATCGTGCTGCTTCATGTTTGCATACTTTACTGCTTCTCTGGCAATTTCAACAGGATTTAGATTGTTCTCCAAGGTGAATACCGGAATATTCAGCTGGCCGCCAACAACCTGAAGCTGTTTTATAGCCGCCGGTCTGTATACGTCACAGGCAACCAGCAGCGGATTTTTCCCCTGCTTCCTTAGCAGATTTGCCAGTTTACCCGAAGCAGTTGTCTTACCTGCACCCTGAAGTCCGCACAGCATAAATACTGTTGGCGGCTTTGATGCAAATGTGACCTTGCTTTGCTCCCTGCCCAGCAGTTCGATGAGCTCTTCGTGAACTATCTTTACTACCTGCTGTCCCGGAGTTAGGCTTTCCAATACATCTGTACCGACACATCTTTCCGATACCTTGCTTATAAAATCCTTAACAACTTTAAAATTAACGTCAGCCTCGAGCAAAGCAAGCTTGATTTCTCTCATCATATCCTTAACATCTTTTTCAGATACTCTGCCCTGACCACGGATTTTTTTAATTGTCTCTTGGAGCTTTCCTGATAAACCTTCAAAAACTGACATCCCAAAACCTCCAATTTATATACTGTTTACAAGCTCCTCCAGCTCACGCTTAACGCGCTCAACAATGGTTTTGTTTTGCTGGCCGAGCTCAGTCATATCAATGTTTTCAAATAATTTCTGAACTTGCTCGGCCTTTTGCTTCTGCAGTGAGAATTTGTTGAGCAAGCCTAACTTGTTTTCATAATTTATCAATAATGCTCTGCCGCGTTTCTCATTGTCATAAACGCCCTGTCTGCTGATATTCAGCTGCTCTGCAATCTCTGACAGTGTATAATCATTATTGTAATGCAGATCCAATATCTCATACTGTCTTATTGTCAGCAGCTGCCCGTAAAAATCCAGCAGCAGAGAGGTTTCATAAACTTTGTCCATAAATATTCCACCTCAAAGCAGTTTCCTTGTAAAGTATTTTTACTTTACTGAATAATTTTAATGCATAAAGATAAGGTTGTCAAGTATTTTTACTTTACAAAACATAAAAACTGCTTTCATAAAAACTGCTTTTATATAAACTGAGTAATTCTTCATTAATTCTCCCCAAGGTATATATTACTTAGTTCTGTTTCTTACATAGATATGCTTTATCTTGGAATTGTTAGTGTCACGTTCTTCTATCTCAAATTCCTTCAATCGCTTTATAAGATGAGTCAGCTTGTAAAAACCGAAGTTTCTTGGGTCAAAGTCAGGTTGTTTCTTAATAATAAGATTTCCTACATCCCCAAGAAAGGCCCAACCGTTTTCATCTTCTACGTCATGAATTGAAACAGAAATAAGATTAATAATGTCTTTTCCAATTAAGACAGCATTATTTTTCGGCTCTTTTTCAGCCACCTCATCCTTTTTGACACCACTCTCAAAATTGTTGTTATTCTGTGAAGCTCCGCTGATTATTTCTATATAAGTAAACTTATCACAGGCTGAAATAAATGGGCTTGGCGTTTTCCTCTCACCTATGCCGAAAACTTTTTTGCCCGACTCTCTAAGTCTGGTTACAAGTCTTGTAAAATCACTATCACTGGATATAATGCAAAAACCTTCAACCTGACCCGAATACAATATATCCATCGCATCAATAATCATGGCAGAGTCTGAAGAATTTTTACCTGAAGTATAGCTATATTGTTGAATCGGCGTTATGGCATTTTCCAAAAGTACGTTTTTCCAACCTGAAATGGTTGGTTTAGTCCAATCAGCATATATTCTCTTTATTGTTGGAGTACCATACTTGGCTATTTCCTCCATTACACCTTTTATGTTGCTATAAGGTACATTCTCAGCATCAATAAGCACCGCCAGCCTCATTTCGATTGACGTCATTTTTTATATCTCCTCCTAAATTCAGTTATTAATATACTACCATATCTTATAAGTAACTGGAAATATTTCTTCATCGTTCTTAACACATTAACGCTAAAAAGGATTGCTGTTAGTCAAATTGCCTTCATTAACTGCATTATTCTCTACAGATCCTGAATTAAGCGCATTCTCAACAGCCTCCATTATTCCAAGACTGCTGTAAGTTGCCCCGGATACTGCATCAACTTCTGTTGATTGAGAACTAATAATTTGTTCCACTACCGATGAATATGCTCGATTAAACCACCTGGCATCATCTCCATATGAAATTACCTGGATATCGGCTATTTTCCCCTCTGAAACAGTTACACTGACAGTAGTCGTTCTGCCTCTGAAACCTGTTCCTGAGCCCTGATAAGTACCATCGGCGATGTTTACGGTTTTTCCTGTATAATCGTTATTAAAGGCAACAGCATTTGAACTCGGAACAGAATAATCAATATTCTGCTTAATAGCACCTACACCGTAAATTCCTGTTATCAACGTAACCGCCAGCGTTCCGGCAACTATAGGATGTACATACTGTTCTGCTGCAGAGATACTTATATTACTCCTTGGACAAGTAGAAATACATTTGAAGCAGTTTATACATTCCCCTGAATCAATATTTTCATGCTTATACATATCTATACCCATTGGACAGGCTTTAGTGCAGGCTCTGCAGTTACCGCACTTTTCAGTCGGCTTTTTAAGTTTAATAATTCTTATCTTGGAAACAAGTGTAAAAATTGCCCCCAGCGGACATAAATATCTGCAAAAAAACCGCTCTATAAACATTGAGCCAAGAATTATACTAATTAATAAAACTAAGCCAACAAAGTAATTTGTAATAGCATATGAAAAGTCAGGAAGCTTCCCGAAGTCAGCCAGCATTCCGAAAACATCCCATGGATTTGCTTTACTGAAACCGTTTATACCAAGGCTCCAGAAGAATATAACGATTAACCCTAAAAATACAAACTTGATATTTTTAAAAATTCTATCGGTCCGTTGGCTAATCTTATATTTTATCTTGATTACCTTTTCTGAGAGTTGATAAATTATATCACCTAAAGTTCCAAAAGCACACATCCATCCGCAAAAGAAACGGCCCAAAATTACTGTTGCTGGTAAAACTGCTATTACTTCGATTACCTGAGGCCAAGAGCTTCTAAAATCAAAGCTTTGATTAATTATTCCTACATAAATCTCTTTAATTCCCGAAAATGTATTTATAAATATTCCAGGTAATAGTATGAAAAAAAGTATTTGCAATACAATCCTTACAGACTGCAATAAAGGTATTTTTTTGTTTGTTGTTTTCATGAATCCTCACTTTCTATTCTGTCAGAATTTATTTGAACATATTGGTTAAAACTTGCTATATCAACTACCTAAAGTCAAATTCCGAATTTGATTATAAATTGGAGATGTGTTTATTGAGTGAAGTTAAGCTGAATATTAGAGTGGCGTATATATTGCAGTAAGATTGTTAATATGTTATCATATTTTATCAGCTGGTATTCTTTTGAAGCCGGACTGAACCTTTTTGCTTTAACAGCTTTATTATTAACGACTTATATCCCTTATGGGAGTGAGAACGGAGGTTAAATTATATGTATAATTTGTATTTACTTTCAAGTTAGTCTCTTCTTCCGCATGCCTTCATATTATTCAGCAAAAGTCTGCATATTTTCTTCGTATTAATAACCATAATGAATATTACATAATGACTGGTTTATTCTAGAATAATAAATTCAGATAATGCTGTAATTAATGCATAGGCTGCATAAGTAAATGTTTTTTTATTAAATATTTATTCTGTGAGGAGGCTTTACTTTGAATACTAATCAAGAAAGAAAATTTTTAGGTGTAGAACAATTATCTCTAAGAAGTTTAATAGTAGGTGCTCTTGGCTCCTGCATTATAACAGCCAGTTCAATGTATGTGGCATTAAGAATGAGTGCTCTTCCATGGCCGACAATATTTGTTGCGGTACTTTCTATGGCTCTTCTAAAACTATTTGGAAAAACCACCAATAATGAAATTAATATTACACAAACAGCAATGTCTGCCGGAGCAATGGTGGCAGGAGGTTTGGCTTTTACACTGCCGGGACTCTGGATTATGGGAATATGGAAAGGTTCCGACAATTTTTCCGGAAATTACGTTAAGGTTTTATTGATTGCAACTGCCGGAATGCTATTAGGTACTGTAACATCATATATTTTAAGGTACAGATTTATTGTGAGAAACGCACTTCCCTATCCAATAGGTCAGGCTGCCGCCGAAACCATTAAAGTGGGAGATGAAGGCGGTAAAAAGTCCGTGGTTCTCTTTGGCACAATGGCAGCTTCAACCATTTATACTTTCCTGAGAGACCAATTAAGAGTTGTTCCGGACGCCTTTATGTTTAAAAACTCAATCGGAATCTGGAATTCTCCAATGGCTGTTGGTATGGGATATATATTGGGAGCCCTGTACACCAGCGTATGGTTTGTCGGAGCGTTAATCTCAAATGCATTTCTAATTCCTTTTGGTCCAAAGCTTGGATTATTTGCCGATCAGGCAGCGGCAACCGGTTTTGCAACCACCTCAGGTATTGGCTTGCTTGTTGGTACCGGATTAGGTGTGATCATAGGTATTCTCGTCTCAGCTGTAAAAAAACTTCTTTCCAAAGAAAAAGCAGTTTCATCTGTTTCCTCTGATAAAAGCCAAAAGAAATTCTTTGATTATTCAAGAATATTAATAATTGCAGCAACCGCGCTTGCTTTTGTATTATCTGTAGTAAGCGGTTTATCAGTAGTTCCATCTGTACTTTTAATTATTGGTATATTTATTGTTTCGGTTATGGCTGCTACTATAACCGGCCAGACAGGAATAAACCCAATGGAGATATTCGGAATTATTGTTTTACTTGGCATAAGAATTTTCATAGACATAGATGCCACCGATGCTCTTTTTGTTGCAGCTTGTGTTGCCGTTGCAAGTGGTTTCTCAGGAGATCTCTTCAATGATTATAAGGCTGGTCAGATTATAGGAACAAATCCCAAGGCGCAGCTTATTTCTCAAATTGTTGGCGGAGTATTCGGAACAGTGGTGGCATCGATTTCCCTGTTTGCTATTATTAATCAATTTGGAGAAGTTGGAACAGGAACAGCTCTTCCAGCCGGTCAAGCGGTTGGTGTGACAGCTATGATTAATGGAATTGGCAGTCCTGTGGTATTCGGTGCTGCTGCAGCAATTGGTGCTGCTCTGTATCTTTTTGGTCTTCCAACTGCAACCTTAGGTATCGGTTTGTTTCTCCCCTTCACCATATCCGCTGCAGTTTTCCTTGGAGGACTAATCCGCTTTATCAGTGACATGCTTAGAGGGAAAAAAGCAGATGAAACAGGAAATGTTGCAGCCTCCGGTTTACTTGGAGGAGAAGGAATTACAGGTGTTGCAATAGCCCTGGTAAAAATGTTTACCCGATCATAATCAATTATAAAGTATAGTTGCGTGGTTGAATTATTAATACAAATAAGAACTAAGGAGTGGTTTTGTGGGGAAAGTAATTGGAATAGATATCGGTGGAAGTACAACTAAAATTGTGGGTTTTGACGGCAACGAAATGATAGCTCCTCTGCTGGTCAGAGCTAATGATCCGATTGCGTCAGTATATGGTGCTTTCGGAAAATTTCTTAACACCCACTCTTTAAAAATTGAAGATATAGAAAGAATTATGATAACAGGTGTGGGCTCTTCCTTCTTAAACAACAGGCTTTTCGGTATTCCTACAGGAAGAGTCGATGAATTTATGGCAATTGGTTTGGGAGGCCTGTTTCTGAGTAATCTCAGCAAAGCTATTATTGTCAGCATGGGCACAGGTACAGCACTTGTAAAAGCCGAGAATAATACTGCTGTTCATTTGGGCGGAACCGGAGTAGGCGGTGGAACTCTTCTTGGTCTTTCAAACAGAATGTTGAATGTACGCCACTTTGATGAATTAATTGAAGCTGCCAGCGGCGGTGATCTATCCCATGTGGACCTTACCATTGGTGACATTTCCAAAGAGGCCATGGAAACTCTCCCTAGTGAAACAACTGCTTCAAACTTTGGTAAAATTAGTGACCTTGTAACTAAAGCCGATTTAGCTATGGGAATAATAAACCTTGTTTTTCAGACAATTGGTATGATTGCTGTATTCAACACCAGAATCGATAAAATAAAGGATGTTGTTTTAACAGGAAACCTTACAAACGTTCCGCAGTCGGAATATATTTTTACGCAGCTCAGCAAGCTTTATGATGTGAACTTTCAGACTCCTTCAAATGCTGAATATGCCACTGCTGTCGGAGCGGCAATTTGTTTCAAGCAGAACGTTGCCTTCAGGGATGTTCTATAAGAATAACTAAAAATGTACAAACGAAATGCATCACAAGAGTTTCATTAACTTTTGTGATGCATTTTTATGATCTTTGTTTTATTCAGATAGTGGTTTAAAAATGGCTGATGAAAGCTTTTCATTGTTTTTGAGCCAATCTAGAGTTCAACGAGAATGACTGCCCCCTCTTTTCTGGTTCTGTTCATATCAATTATCCGCTGATTGGCCGAGCCTCTGAATTTCAGCAGAAGATCTTTTTCTTTCAATATAAAGGGGCCGTCTATGAGAATATCTGTGTTTTCAAGCAGCTCAGCAATACCTGGATTCTGAGGTATATGGCCAATCAGCTCCTCATATGTGTAGCCGGTGTAGGTTACCACATTAAGTCCCAGCTTCTTGACTTCACCGGCAAGAACTGCACAGGCTGCCGCCTGTTCAAACGGATCTCCGCCGCTGAGGGTTATTCCGTCCAGTAGAGAATTATTCTTAATATCTGCTATTATTTTATCAGTATCAATGAGTTCTCCGGCGTCGAAGGAATGAGTGTGCTGATTGTGACAGCCCGGACAGTTGTGCAAACAACCCTGAGTAAATATGACCATACGTATTCCGGGTCCGTCAACAATAGATTCATTAATAATTCCTGCTGTCCTAAGCTGTATGCCCATACAACAACCTCCAATATTTATCCAGTACTTCGGGCATTATACCCTGCTCCAGCTAATTCACTGTACTGTATAGTAGCACTAAAAACCTAGTTTAATTACCACTATACTGTATAGAAGCTCTGAAAACTTAGTTTAATTACCACTATACTGTATAGTAGCTCTAAAAAAATTAAAATAATGATACTGTAGTATCATTATTTTAATTTTTGCCCCATATTTTACATGTGCTTAACTCTATCTCTTACCTCAGCTTGTTTCGCATCATTAAAACGTTCAAGTGTACCAACCAGATATCCGGTAATACGTCTTATTCTTTCAAAACTCCTGTTGCCTTCTTCTCTGCCGCAGCTTGGACAAGTATCTCCAATAATTCCGGTATAGCCGCAAACAGGGTCACGATCCACAGGATGATTAATTGAACCATATCCGATTCCGGACTCCTTCATAGCCCTGATAATTTTCTCAAAAGCATCCAGATTGTTTAACGGATCACCGTCAACTTCAACGTAAGTAATATGTCCCGCATTTGTCATTTCATGATATGGCGCCTCTATCTTTATCTTATCTATGGCGTTTATTTTGTGATAAACAGGCACATGAAAACTGTTTGTGTAATACTCTCTATCAGTAATTCCTTCAACTATACCAAAGAGTTTTTTGTCATATTTTATAAATCTGCCGCTGGTGCCTTCTGCAGGTGTAGCTATCAAGCTGAAATTCATTTTAAATTTCTGACTTGCTTCATCCATCCTCTTTCTCATGTAACCAATAATTTCAAGACCTAGATTCTGTGCCTGTTCAGATTCACCGTGATGTTTGCCTAACAGAGCCTTAAGGCATTCTGCCAGACCAATGAACCCGACTGTCAAGGTTCCGTGCTTAAGAACCTCACCGACTTCATCGTCCCAGTCCAGTTTGTCTGAATCCAGCCAAACCCCTTGTCCCATAAGAAACGGAAAGTTTTTTACCCTTTTTTTAGCTTGTATAAGGTATCTTTCATATAACTGATCAATAACGAGGTCAATCTTCTTATCCAGTTCGTCAAAGAACATATTCAGGTTTTTATTGCTCTTTAACGCTATTCTCGGAAGGTTAACTGTAGTAAAGCTTAGATTTCCCCTACCGAAAATAGTTTCTCTGGAAGGATCATAGGAATTACCTACAACTCTCGTTCTGCAGCCCATATACGCGATTTCGGTATTAGGATCCCCTTCCCTGTAATACTTGAGATTGTAAGGTGCATCAATAAATGAGAAATTTGGGAAAAGTCTCTTTGCACTTACTCGGCAGGCAAGTTTGAACAAATCATAATTCGTATCTCCCTGCTTATAATTTATTCCGTCCTTCACTTTGAATATATGTATAGGGAATATTGGTGTTTCCCCGTTTCCTAAACCGGCTTCGGTTGCAAGCAGAAGATTTTTTATAACCAGCCTTCCCTCGGGAGAGGTATCAGTTCCATAGTTAATTGAACTGAATGGTGTTTGGGCCCCTGCACGGCTGTGCATTGTATTTAGGTTATGTACAAAAGCTTCCATAGCCTGGAAGGTTATTCTATCGGTTTCACTTTCAGTTTTTTTGACTGCAAAAGCCTGGGCCTTATCCAACAGGGCTTCATCCTTAACATAATCCAGCAGATATTTCTTTTCAGCTTTAATGTAGGCTTCCATCCTATTTAATAATGGCTTTAGATTGTGTTCTTTATAAACCAGTTCATTTACAGTGTTAATTTCAGATTCAAAGTCTTTATCCGCCAGAAGCTCAAGAGATTTTCTCAAGTTTTGCTTGTAACCTCTTTCAAAGGTTTTTGCGACTCCAAGCGCCATACCGTAATCGAAATTTGGAATACTCTGTCCGCCATGCTGATCGTTCTGATTTGACTGAATAGCTATACAGGCAAGTGCAGAATATGAGTTTATATCATTGGGTTCTCTCAGATAACCGTGACCTGTACAAAAACCACCCTTAAACAACTTCTGAATGTCTATCTGACAACAGGTGGTTGTCAGAGTAAGAAAATCCAAGTCATGAATATGTATATCACCTTCATTATGAGCCTTCGCATGTTCAGGCTTCAGTACATACATTTCGTAGAACTGTTTGGCACCTTCAGAACCATATTTAAGCATGGTTCCCATGGCTGTATCACTGTCTATATTGGCATTTTCTCTTTTTAAATCATTATCCTTTGCATCCTTAAAGGTAAGTTCCTCATACACCTTCATCAGACGAGTATTCATCTCGCGAACCTTGGTTCTGTCTGCCCTGTAAAGTATGAACTCCTTTGCAGTTCTGGCGTGACCTGTTTCAATCAAAACCTTTTCAACAGCATCCTGAATCTCTTCAACATCGGGAATTCTTTTATCCATAGTTTCCTCAATGTAGGCTACAACCCTTTCGGCCAGATCCATTGCAGTCTTGTAGTCCTTTCCACCTGTTGCGCTTGCCGCCTTAAATACAGCACTGGCTATCTTTTCGATGTTAAAAGGTACTTCTCTTCCGTCACGCTTTCTGATTTTGGTAATCATTTGTAACTTACCGCCCCCCTAAATATTTTACAATGCCTTTCCCCAAAACAGCACAAGAAATTTGAGCAAAACGTCATCTGCTCAATAATGTTGCTTCTATTTTATTTTGTAGATTTATGTAAAAATAAATAGTATACATTTCCAAATGTTAATGCAACATATAGTGTTATAATACTACCACTAAGCAATATATAGTGTCAATATTAAAATAAATTAGTATTATTTGTTTTTTCCCAATTTTTCTTAATAATATTTACTTTTTTGCCAATTATCTGTTTTTTGAGAAAAATATTATCGAATAATATATTAAAAACAAACTAATAATATATATTGAAAATACTATAGAATGGAGTGATTATTAATGAATTTATTTAAATCACACAACAATCACAGTATTGAATGCAGTATCTACAACTGCGCAAACCATAGCAAGAATGATGGTTATTGTGCTTTAAACAAAATAAAAGTAGGTACTCATGAATCAAATCCTACAGAAGTAGAATGTACAGACTGTCAATCTTTCGAGAGAAAATAGCAACTATATATTGAGTACCCTTTCATAGGTACAGCAAGGGCCGGAAAAACTTTTCCCGGCCCTTTTTATGCTATATACTCATATTATTCAGAATATTCTTTAATTCAATTAGTTCTTCTTTTGATAACGTTATACCCTTACCCATTTTTTCATGGTCAGGTGACCAATCACGAAGGTCATATTTGGGTTCCCTGTCATTCCAGCTCACAAGGTTTAATTCCTTGTTCCAGCCTTTATTTGTTTCCGATAGAATGCCAATGCTTTTTGTTATTTCGTATTTAATTTCAGCCATTTTGATTCTCCTGTCGTTTTATATCAGATCGGATAACTTTTCATCTTTAAAAGCACCCAACATTGCTGCACCTACTATAATACCGGCACTTCCCATTTCAGCCATTTTAAACTCCGGTATATGTAATTCTTTGCAGTAGATTTTTTCTCTTAACAGATCAACCAGCGGATATACAAGGCTGTTTCCCAATTTACTTATTGGTCCTGCAATAATAACAACTTCAGGCATTAAGATATTAACTATATTGGCAAGACCCTCTGCAAAATAGACAATGTATTCTCGACAAACTTTCTTTGCCACTTCATCTCCAGCTTTAGCTGCTTCAAATATTGTTAACTCAGTAATTTGATTATTACAGCAGTTTGCTGCTATATTTGCCAGTATTGAATCGGGATTATCCTGAATAAGCTGCTTTGTCTGACTAATCAGAGCCGATGCAGAAGCATACTGCTCCCAACAGCCTTTTCTGCCACAGGAACACGGTCTGCCATTAAAATCTATCACCATATGACCGAATTCTGTTCCTCCGAAGTTTAAGCCATTATATATACAGCCCTCCAGAATAATTCCTCCGCCTATTCCAACTCCAACTTTTATAGTCAGGGAATTGCTTGTACCATACGCGGCACCAAGCAAATATTCAGCTATGGCAACACAATTTGCATCATTTTCAACGTATACAGGTACATTTAAATACTTTTGAATTTCTGCTCTTACCTTAACATTATTGAAATTCATGGAGTAATTCTTCAGTACTATTCCATGCTGATTGTCTGTGATTCCAGGACAGCCAACACCGATATACTTTATATTTTTTATCTCAAGATCTTCATCATTAAGTATTTTTGATACAAGACCACACATATCCTTTATAATTTCCTCAAAAGCTCTGTCCTTTTCAGTTGGTATAGTATCACGACGAATCAATTTACCATTCTTGTCCAGAATGCCTGCTACTATATTCTTTACACCAAGTTCAATACCAATACTATATTTCATAAATAGACGCCTCGTTTATATTAGTTTATTCTTTAATTATATATTAATTATTACATTTGATTAGAATATAATTATAATTTAATCGTACTTTGGATTGTTTAAAACATAGTCATCATCTCTTAACTGCAACGGCATAACTGAAACTACGATATGCTTATGCTTTAAAAGTTCTCTTTCCACAAAATATCTTGTATTATTATGAAGTATTTTGTGCCACCATTTTTTAACTGCAAACTGAGGAAGTATTACTGTAATCATATCTCCGTTCTGATAGTCATATTCAGCAGATTCAATATATTTAAGAAGAGGATCTACCACTTTTCTGAAAGGTGAATACTTTATTACAAGAGGAATATCAGTATGCAGAGCATCATATTTCTCTTTAATTTTCTTTGCAGAATCTTCATCTATAGCTACTGAAAATGCAGTAACGTTTTCGGAAATTGTTTTGGCGTATCTCAGGGCTCTTAGGCTTGATCTGTTAATACTCTCAATTGGAACTATAACCCTGTTTGTATAGATTGCTTTTTTAATGTCAAAGTTTTCAATTTCCTCTGGTCTCAGCCTTAATTGTCTCATTACGGCGTTGTAGTGCTTTTTAACTTTAAATATTAGTAGAATCAGGATTGGTATTAATATTACAACTAACCAAGCACCCTCTTCAAATTTAGTAAAAGCAATTATTACAACAACTACTGCTGTAACAATAGCACCAAACCCATTAATGAATGCTTTGAGCTTCCAGCCTTTTCCCTTGCTTCTTCTCCATTTCATAAACATACCTGTCTGAGCCAAGGTAAAGGATATAAATACGCCAATAGCATATAAACCAAGCAGGCTTGTAACTTGCGCCTTAAAAACAATCATCAGTAAAGTAGCCACAATTGTTAATAAGATAATGCCATTATCATAACTGAGCCTGTCACCTCTCATACTAAGCTGTCGAGGAGCATAACCCTCTTTGGCCATCAGTGAGATAAGCATCGGGAACCCTGAAAAAGCTGTATTTGCAGCTAAAACCAGTATGATAAAAGTTGTAGCTGTTATATAGTAAAACATAAAATTATGTCCGAAGATTTCTTCTGCAATAAGTATCAACATTGCATTTCCTTGAGGATTTACCTGATACAGATTAGCAAGAATTGAACTTCCTCCAAATAATACTAAAATAATCATCGACAACAGAAATAAAACTCTTTTAGCATATTTTGTGCTGGGTTCTTTAAAATTAGGAACTGCATTGCTCACAGCCTCAACACCTGTGAGTGCGGTACAACCGTTAGAAAAAGCTCTCAATATTAATATTATGGATAGAGGTTCAACCACGGAGGGCATATTCTGTGGCGGCGGTGGAACATAACCTCTTTTTATATTTACGAGACCACATACAATCATGATTAAAATTCCGAAAATAAACAGATAAGCCGGTAAACCGAATATTCTTGAGGATTCTCTGATGCCTCTTAGGTTTCCAATCATAAGCAGAATAACCAAAACACAGGCTATAACAACCGAGTAAGGTTTAAAGCTCTGAAATGCTGTTGTAAACTGATCAACACCTGAAGATATACTTACAGCTACTGTAAGTATATAGTCTACAGCCAGTGCAGCTCCGGCAGTAACACCTGCATGTATGCCAAGATTCTCTTTGGCAACCACATAAGCTCCACCACCATTAGGATAACTGTCTATTATCTGCCTGTAGGATAACATAAGCAACATAAGAAGACATATTATAGAAATTGAAATAAAAGACAACTGTTTATATGCTCCTAAACCTATTACAGGAATAAGTACCATCAAAACTTCCTGCCCGGCATAAGCAACTGAGGATATTGCATCACTTGACAAAATAGGCAAGCCCCAAAGGACACCCATTCTTTGTTCGTTCAATGCTTCATTTTTCAAAGGTTTTCCAACTAAAACCCTTCTTACTTTTTTAAACATAACGACTCCACCTAAAAATAAAGTAATTTAACCCTTACAGTAAAAAGTTCTACAAAATAATTTGGAATATTTGGTAACTTCAAAAATAACTATTGTATTCTATTCCTTTTTAATTTATTTTACAATATGATTTTTTAATATATTTTCACTATTACATAAGATAGTATTATATACAATTTTAATAATTTATCAACAAAATTTATCATATTTTTGAAACTTAATGATATAAGGTACTTAGGGCATTTTTTTTTGATAAATAATTTTATTTTTAGTAGTATTTATTATACTATTTATTATATGGATTAGGATTGTTTTTATTATTAATAAAAAATGGATGGACTCTAAAAAGAATCCACCCCTTTTTATTACTTATATTAACTATTTTCTTAGGCTTTCAATCAGATCATTTATTTCTTTAGACTGCTTCATTAAATCATCGAGCTTTTTCTGCAACTCATCAAGCTTTTGCTGATTAATCTGTCCGGCGTTGTTACCGACATTATTATCAGGTGTAGCTGTGTTCTCTGCAGGCTGTTGATTTTGATTATCGGTAGTATTTTCATTCTGAGTTTCATTAGCCTGATCATTACCCTTTGTCCCAGAATCCTTCTGATCAACTGTGGGAAGTTTATTCCCCGGCAGTTTTAAGCCTCCGCCAAACAGATTATTAAGAGCATCTTCAAGATTATCGCCTATTCCATGTTTGAAATCATTCCCCTCCTGATACCCTACAACTATTTTCTTGACCTGCGGTATAGAGGACTCACTCTTTGACTGGATATATATTGGCTCTACATACAATACACTGTTTTCAATAGGAATAACCAGTAGGCTGCCCTTGAATACGTTTGATTTTCCTTGTCCCCATAGAGTATTGTATTCGGATATCTCACTGATCTGGTTAATATTAACCTCAACCTGATCAGGTCCCAATATGTTTGTATTCTTTGGGAAGTTGAAAAGTATCATCTCTCCGTAATTATCCTTCGAGTTTCTAACTGCCAGCCAGGAAATCATATTATGCTTGCCTGATGAAGGTGTAAAAGGTCTCATGAGAATAAGTTCTTCCGTCTTTCCGAGTTCCCCGGGAAGCTTTATCATATTGTAATATGCATCTATATCCCTGACTTGCCCAGGATTTTTTTCGTCAGGGTATTTTGCAATACTCCATGCATCCAGATTGGAGTAAAAATCATTTATATTTTTCTCGTTTGCATCGGGATCAAGATGGTATTTCTTTAACATCTCCGTCTGAATCTTAAACAGAGTTTCAGGATATCTGGTGTGAGACGCTATGTCCTCGGGCAGCGCATCCTTCGAGAAAATCCCCGGATATACCTTTTGGTATGCCTGAATTATCGGGTCTTCCTTATCAATAATATAATATTTTACTGTACCGTCATAAGCATCTACCGTAATTTTTACAGAATTCCTTATATAATTAATTCCATTTAAGGCTCTCAGGTCTGGCTCATCACTTTGGGTGTAGAAGTTCTGAGCATATGGATAATCGTTAGAAATAGTATACGCGTCAAGCACCCACAGCAGTCTGCCATTGTCGGTTATTGTCATTGCAGGGTCTGAATCGACTTTAAGGAACGGAACAGCCTTCTGTGCCCTCTGAACAACATTCCTGTTAAGCAGTATCTGTGAATCAGAGTTAATATTACTTGACACAAGTATGTTAGCATCCATATTTTTTATTGCAAATAAAACTCTATTGAGGAAATTAAGCTTTATCTTAGGAGTATTCGGAGCATTAAAGTAGGTAGTTGCTGTTCCGTCATAATCGATTTCTGTTTCTTTCATCGATTTCTCCGGATTAACTATAACATAGTTGTTTGTGAGCTCACCGTAATATATTCTTGGTTCGGTAATGTTGAGTGTTTTATTATCAACAGTTTCCATTTTTAGTCCGCTTAAAAGAAATTCCACCTGTCCTTGAACAGTCAACTTATTTATAGGGTTTACAACCACACCATATCCATGAGTATACTTAAAGGTCTTATTGATGAAGTTTGGATTCTGAAGATTTGAAGTACTAATCTCTCTGGCTGAAATAAGTACGGGTATTTCTTTACCGTTAACAGTGTAATTCAGAATATCACCTGTATTAAAGGTATAGAAATTAGTATTACTTTGTAACTGTTTATTGCTGTCAAGTGTCGGCAGATAGTCAACAACTCTTATATTGTCTATGGTGTTTTGATTTCTTTTGATTATTTCGGGAGTTAAGTCCTCAATGGTCTTGAAATCATAGGGTTTTATCTTATCAAGTCCGTAGGCGGCCCTAGTTTCTTCCATATTATTCTTAATAAAGTTTTTTTCATAATCGTATTCATTTGGTTTTACAAAAAACGTCTGAAGGATACCCGACGCAATGGTCACCAATATTAATAATATCGGGTAAACAGCTATTGTCATAGCTGCTTTTTTCATCTTTCCCTTCCACATAAATAAAAATGAAATAATAACAATGGCCAGTACAATAATAGGAGCCACCGTGTAAAATCTTATCCAGATATTTGTATTTGAAAAACCCGAACCACTTATATTAGTCTGAGTAAAAGTTGAATACAAAAGTGATTCTCTCTGGAATTTATAGGACACAGACTTAAGTATAAAAAATATGGCTACATTAATTAGATTATGTCTGAGTAGTAATTTATCCTTAAGTACATCTACTGAAAAATTGTTGTTTAAAGCTGTCAAAAGCACCAGAACATAATAAATTGCACTATATATCACTATAAATAACCAGAAATTCGATATAAAGTCCAAAATGGACATGTAAAATGGTCTCTGGAACATATAGTAACCTATATCCTGTCCGAATTGTGGATCGACCCTGTTAAATTTCACCGAGTTGATAAACAGAAGAGCCTTGCTAAAGAAATATTCTTTTGTTATGAAGGCGCCAATAACTCCGATAATTAAGGCTATTGGTGTATTATAAAGCTTTCTGTCCTCAAGATTATTTGCTTTAAAATACTTTTTAATATTTTTGATAATTACAGTATTTGTAATATAAACAAATACTGTGATTAATACAAATGCAGATAGAGAGAAAATTACTTGGTAGAGCAGGTTTTTTGTGAATACCGAGGTGTAGTTTGCATTTGGATTTAATTCTTTTAACTGAATCAATTCCATATAAATTGAACTGCCGATCAATGCGGCAATAGCAGCGAGTACTACTATTATCACAAATGCAATTCTGCCCTTGTGGCTTTTCTTGTTTTTTTCCTTGTAATAATCATAATTAATTTCGTTGGTCATATTTCCCTCCCTGTGTTCTTTTAATTTAGTTTTTACGAAAATAATGCTTCAACAAATTCATTTGCGTCAAATCTCTGAAGATCGTCCAGTTGTTCTCCCACACCTATAAGCTTTACAGGTATGTCAAGCTCGGATTTGATAGCTACAACTATTCCACCTTTAGCAGTTCCGTCAAGTTTTGTCAGCACTATCCCTGTAATATCTGCTGTTTCACTGAAGGTTTTGGCCTGTGAAATTGCATTCTGTCCGGTAGTCGCATCCAACACCAGAAGTGTTTCACGGTCTGCACCTGGGAGTTCTCTGTCCAAAACCCTGGATACCTTTTTCAACTCCTCCATAAGGTTCTTCTTAGTGTGCAATCTTCCTGCTGTATCACATATAAGCAAATCGGCCTTTCTTGATTTTGCTGCCTGAACTGCATCAAAAATTACCGCTGCAGGGTCGGAACCTTCCTTCTGGGCTATTACTTCAACCCCAACTCTATCTGCCCAGATTTCAAGCTGGTCTATGGCAGCAGCTCTGAAGGTGTCGCCGGCGGCCAGTAATACTTTTTTACCCTGCTGTTTGTACAGATTTGCGATCTTTCCTATGGAAGTAGTCTTTCCAACACCGTTTACACCAATGACAATTATTACAGCCGGCTTTGTATCAAGCTTAAGCTCATTAACACCTTTTCCAAGAATCTCTTGAAGTTCTTCTTTAAGTATATCCTTTACTTTGAGTGCATCAGTTATTTTTCTTTCACGAACCTTTGTTTTTAGATCTGCGATTACCTTCATGGTTGTATCAATACCTAAATCGGAGGTAATAAGAATTTCTTCCAGTTCATCAAATAATTCTTCATCCACCTTTCCAAAGGTTACCAATACCTGATCTATTTTCTCAGTAATACTTTTTCTGGTTTTCATTAAACCTTCTTTTAGTTTGTCAAAAAAGCCCATTAACTATCTCCCTCTGTACGTTGCCTGTACATTAAATATATTTTTTGTTCAAACTTACAGTTTTTCGCTTTTAAACCTTATCAACAAAGCTAGTTTTTAGCTTGCCATTTCACCCATTTTCATGGATACGATCTTTGATACTCCGTGTTCCTGCATTGTTACTCCATACATGGTATCAGCCGCCTCCATAGTACCCTTACGGTGAGTAACCATGATAAACTGGGTATTTTTAGAGAACTTTTTCAGATATTCACCGAACCTGTAAACATTCGCATCATCCAGTGCCGCCTCAATTTCATCCAGCAGACAGAAGGGCGTTGGTTTCAGTCTCAGAATGGCAAACAACAGTGCAATCGCAGTAAAGGCACGTTCACCTCCTGATAACAGCATCATGTTCTGCAGTTTCTTTCCAGGTGGCTGAACCTCTATTTCGATACCGCTTTCCAGAACATTTTCCTGATCGGCAATAATCAGTTCTGCCCTTCCGCCTCCGAAGAGTTCACGATACACAATACCAAAGTTTTCGTTTATAAGCTTGAACTGTTCAATAAACTGTTTTTTCATTATTTGAACCATTTCAAGTATAATTTTATGCAGCTTGTCCTTTGCCTGCTCCATGTCGTTTTTCTGAACCGACATAAATTCGTAACGCTCTTTGGTTTTAATATAATCATCAATGGCTGAAACGTTAACCGGACCAAGATTTTTAATCTGAGCCCTGTAATCATTTATAGTTTTCTGCGCCTGTGGAATGCTGGGAAGTTCCTTTTTTATATCAACAGCATTTGTATAGGTAAGCTCATACTCATCCCACATTCTGTCCTGAATGGCCTTCATCTCAGCTTCAGCCTTTGTGTTTCTGACATCTATTCTGTTATATTCCTCCTGAAGCAGCAAAATAGTTTTATTGGTGGAATTCAGCTTTTCAATGAAATCTGAAGATTCTTCTTCCAATACCTTCTTTTCCTCTACAAGTCTGTCTATTTCAAAAGTTTTTCCAGTTTTCTCATCCTGCAAACTTTTTATCAGATTTTCCAAGCCAGTGATTGCATTATTAAGTGACAATATTTCGTTTTCTGCTTTTTGCTTTTCATTCTGCTTTCTGGACAGGCTTTTCTGAAGGGATTCTTTTTCAGTGTCTATTCTCTCAATATGCTCATTAACACTTTGAATACTCTCTACAATTGAATTTACCGAAATTTTAAAATCGGTAATCTCTTGATGGAGTTCATCTCTCACAGACTGATCTGCCTTAAATTTTTCCTGATGCTCGGCAATAATTGCCTTGGTCTCGGAAATATCCTTCTCTATTGCTTCCAGTTCATCTTCGTATTTCTTCTGTTCCAGTATGGTTTCCTGTTCCTGCTTTGCAACCTGAGCCTTTTCATCACTCAGCATTCCGATTTTGGCATCAATTTTTCTTAGATTGTCCTCAAGCATGCCGAGATGGTTTTCATCCCTTGTTTTAATGAGCTCATTATCTCTGAGTTTATTATTTTCTTCATTATATTCGGTTTCTATCTCAGATAACATTCTTCTGACTTCGGATAGCTTATTGCCGATTGTAATGTCGTCTTTTTTAAGTGCCTCAATGGTGACTTCAAGTTCGGCTATTTCTCTGCTTCTGCTCA
Source organism: Bacillota bacterium (assembly GCA_023460955.1). GTDB lineage: Bacteria > Bacillota > Clostridia > Acetivibrionales > DSM-1351 > Ruminiclostridium. The sequence goes on from JAEWOH010000083.1 coordinate 72,130, forward strand.
GGATACCCGAACTTTTATGATCATTGCTTCCACCGGACATTGAACCGCTGGTACTTAATATATCACCCTCCAGAGTTACTATTCTGAAAGAGTAGCCGAACTTCTTTGCTATACTTATTCCGGCGTCCAGATTTTCAACAACTGCAACTCTTCCCAATAAATTTAAAACAATCCCGTTATATTTTGTATCACAGGAAACCAGGTCGGACGCCAGTCCACAAAACCCCTTGTGTTCTTCAAGTCTGCGGATAGTGTTGTCATCAAGCCTTTTTCCGTTAACTGCAGTTATTGGTAAAAAGGTTGCTCTACCAATTCGGTTTCTTTTGAGAAAATCAATGGCCTTTTTTGCGTCCTCTTCTGTTGACGCTATTATGTTTTGGAGAGCACTGCCAAGGGTCATTTCTATGGCTGTTTCATATCTCTTATCAACACTCAGCAGCTGAGCAACGGTCCCGTGGATACCATTGCCAAAGTCGGAGGAAGCCTGGCAGGCATTCATAATTTCCTTTACGCTTCTGCTATAACCCTCCATACTTTTTTCCATATCCTTAAGCATGCGGTGTCTGGAGGTCTTTACCTGAATATCTGTTTTTACAGAACCATGTTGCTTTTCCATGTCTTGGAGAGTAGTCAATAAATCATTTTTTTCATTGCTCAAATCCTGCATTTTGGTCCTTAAATGCTTTATCAGAATTACAGTATTTCTTATACTCTCAGTGAGATCTTCCTTCTTCATGTTATCTTTATCTTTTTCCAGCTTTAAGGTATAAATCTCTGTGCCAATAGAATTTTCGCGTTTCTTAAGGTTCTCAATGTGATTCTTAATATTGTTTATCTGAGTTCGCTTATCTGATTGCAAATCCAGTTTATCCATTATTCCGGCTTTTAATTTTTCTATCTGCTGTTCGCTTTCGCTTAAGGTGGATACAATGGCATCCAATTGAGCTTGATAGCTTTCAAGCTTTTTTGAAAAATCTGCATATTGCTTATTTAAATATTCTATTTTCCCCTGACGTGTTTTTTCTTCCTTAAGAAGGCTCTCAGACTTGGTATTTATTTCGGAAATCTCTTCCTGAAGACGAACTATGTTTTGCTCCAGACCGTTAATTTTTTCTTTGTTCAGATTAATCTCAGAGCTGTTTTTCTCAAGGTTGCCTTCTATAACATAAAACTTGTCCCTGGCCTCTGTTATTTTTCCTTCAAGGCCTTTAAGCATTTCAGTTTTTTGCTGGTTCTGGGTTGTAATGCTGCGAAGCTTTCTCTCTTCAGCCTCTATATTGTCCTTTATATCCTTATACTGACCTTCATATTCCTTGATTTTTTCCTTAAATTTATCAATGCTGTCAAGATAGACATTGACTTCGAGTTCCTTCAAACCTTCCCTAAGGGACAGATATTTTTTTGCGGCTTCAGACTGCTCCCTGAGTGGCTCCAGCTGACCTTCAAGTTCACTGATTATATCATTAATTCGTACAAGATTCTGATCGGTCAGCTCCAATTTACGTTCAGCTTCCTGTTTTCTCACCTTATACTTCATTATTCCGGAGGCTTCCTCAAATATGTGTCGTCTGTCCTCGGATTTTGTACTGAGAATTTCATCGACACGGCCCTGTCCTATAATAGAATAGCCGTCTCTTCCTATACCTGTATCAAGAAACAATTCATGTATGTCCTTAAGACGACATGACGTCTTATTTATATAATATTCACTTTCACCTGAACGATAAACTCTTCTGGTTATGGTGACTTCGCTGTAGGAAACCGGAAGATAGTTATCGGAATTATCTATTGTCAGGGAAACTTCAGCGAAACCAACAGATTTTCTGTGCTCAGTTCCGGCAAATATGACATCCTCCATCTTACTGCCTCTGAGGGTTTTGGCACTTTGCTCTCCCAATACCCATCTTACAGCGTCACCTATGTTACTTTTCCCACTTCCATTTGGCCCAACAACAGCGGTTATTCCCGAATTAAAGTCCAGGTTGATCTTATCTGCAAAGGATTTAAAACCTTGAATTTCAAGTTTTTTTAGATACATTACACACCCCGATTAATTGTTATGTCCATTTTCAAACTTGTTTAAATTTTAGCATACTTTATGTATTATTGGAAGGTTGTACATTCTAAAGCTTTTGATAATATTCATTATTTATTATACGTCCATTATTTAACTATGTTTGATTTAAATAAAAAGGAATGAGCCGATTGAATTCCGAACTCATTCCTAAATTTTCGGGATATCTATTTTATTTTCATAAATTTACGGGCAACAGCAATAATTGAACGGTATAATTTCCCTTCCATCTCCTTGCTTACCACCTTCAGCTGCTCTCGAATTGCAATGCTTTGAGGGCAATGACTCTCACACTTTCCGCACTTTACACACTTTGAGGCATAAGCGGGTTTTGCCGACAATACTCCAAGGTTCTGAAAGTACCTAAACCTTACTGACTTATCATTAGTTGACAGGTACTTGTCATTATAGTAGGAAAAACAACCGGGTATATCAACACCTGCCGGACATGGAAGACAATACCCGCACGCAGTACATGGTATTTTGGTTTTTTCCTTCATTACTTTCTTAACATTATTAAATACAGCTATTTCATCCGCTGATAAAGAATTTGGTAAAGCATTGGAAGCGATTCTTATATTATCTGCCACCTGTGCCTCGTCACTCATTCCTGACAGAACTACATTAACCTGCGGATGATCCCATATCCAACGTAAAGCCCATTCTGCTGGAGACCTGTCTTTGTTATATGATGTGAAAGCATTCCTTACCTCATCCGGGAGGTGTGTAACAAGTTTTCCTCCCCTCAGAGGTTCCATAACAATTACCGGGATGCCCAACCTTGCCGCAAGCATTAAACCTTCCCTGGTAGCCTGATTATTTTCGTCCATATAATTGTATTGAATTTGACAAAAATCCCAAGGATATGCTTTCAGAATCATTTGGAAATCAGACTTTGAACCGTGAAAAGAAAAACCAATATTTCTTATTTTCCCTTTCTCCTTTAAATCTTCCAGCCACTTCATAATTCCGAGTCCTGACAGACGATTGAAGGAAGCCATATCAGTCAGCATGTGCAGAAGATAGTAATCAATATAATCAGTTTGTAATCTGGCTAACTGTTTTGCAAATATTTTGTGAGCATCCTCCAGCTTTTTAACCATAAAAGGAGGCAGCTTTGTCGCTATTTTAACCTTACCTCGATAACCATCCAAAAGAGCTTGACCCAGTAATGATTCGCTCTTTCCCGCGTGATATATGTAAGCAGTATCAAAATAATTGACACCTTTATCAATGGAAGCCCTTATCATTGCGATTGCTCTTGGTTCATCAATGCCTCCGGCTTTCGTTGGAAATCTCATACATCCAAAGCCTAGTATTGACAGCTCATCGCCGTTCTTCTGATTTGTTCTGGTAAGCATATTTCAGTCTCCCTTTTTAAGCAATTATATTTAATAGCTGTATGGACTAGCTATTCTTATCAATAAGTTTAGCAGTAGCCATAAATTCACAGCCTTCAGGTACTGCTCGGTCCGAAAAGTTAAATTCAATTTTATAACCCAGATTTTCTGCTGAAAGCCAAAGATGACATAGTGCAATCCCTATATCTATTTTGTTGAACCTGCCATAAATTTGTGCTTTTATTATATTGAGCTTTTTTCTGCTGACAATTATCTCTTTGGAATTGCCACTGAAAAACCAGGGCTGAGAATTGACTGCCGAAGGCGCAAGCCTTACAGGTTCCAATAATGCCTCTGAGTCAGGAATTGAAGTAATTTCGGACAGGCTGCTTCTTTTGAATTGTTCAGGTCCCGTCCTGTACAGCGGCTCTGAAGGTGTTCCAAAGGACAGTGTTATAATGTGCTCCAGCCCATCCTTCTTCTTTGGTATATTTTTGGGTTTCGCAACACCAAGCCAGCAGCTACCAAGTCCTGAAGCCGAACAGTACAAATCAATCTGCTGCATTATAAAACCGACATTCAGCATACTTTCTTCCTTTAATTCAGAATAAATGGATATATAATGTGGTGCCTTAATTGCAAATAAACCTTTTGCATCACTGTCAGACCCTATGGAGAATTCAGTTTTAATGCCTTGCTCCAGCCTTTTCACATTTTTACAAAAAGTCTGAAGCTGCTCAAGCTTTTCTTGGGGCAGTGAAGTCATATCATATTTCCTAATTGACTTTCTCTTAAAAATAACCTTAAAAAGTTCTGAATTGTCCATGTTTTTACACCCCTCATATATAAAAATGCTTAAGGCAAATTTCCAAATACTTAATCATATCAATATTATCACATTTAATAGTTCAATACAGTATATCTTAAAACATTATAGTGAGAGACTACCTGGCAGCAACCAGAACACAAGCCTGAACCTGCAGCAATCCCAGACTGTCTATTTGCTTTAAAAGTTCTTCATCGTACGTTCCGGGTTGAAGCCAGACATACTTAATCCCAAGTCTTGCAGCTTCATCAATTACAGCTCTACCCCTTTTTGGTGACACAACCATATCTATAACTTCCGGTACTACCGGAAGAGATGATAAGTCCTTATAGCACTTATCTCCTTCTACTTCTTCATACATGGGGTTTACTGCGTAAACCTCGTAGCCCTTTGATTTGAGCTTTCTAAATATCATATTACCGTATTTGCTCTGGTCCTGATTTGCTCCAACAACAGCCCATATTTTCTTTTCAAGCATTTTTTCCTCAAGCATGGTTTTACTCTCCTCTATTTCTATAATAATTATTACTGTAATACCCATTATTAATTATAATATACCTCGTATTATATAGTCGTAGTTATTTATATCCCTCGCCAAGGATATGTAATATACTGTTTAAGATACTGTGGATTAGTTTCACCTACCTACCACTTTGATGGTTAAAGAAAGGCTCTAACCACA
>JAEWOH010000084.1 GCA_023460955.1 Bacillota bacterium
TGTGGTTAGAGCCTTTCTTTAACCATCAAAGTGGTAGGTAGGTGAAACTAATCCACAGTATCTTAAACAGTATATTACATATCCTTGGCGAGGGATATAAATAACTACGACTATATAATACGAGGTAGATGGGATAGTGAACTTTGGCTTACAATCTTTTCGCATTAAGTCCATTAAAAATAAAAAAAGAATAGCCTTATTAACAGTAACCTTATTGATAATTATTTTAGTAGTATATTTTTTGTTTTTTAAAGCATTTAGTATCTCTGCTTATGAATATCGTGATAGTCTCTCCCCTGATGCAATGAAAATAGACACAGATTATTTTATAAAAACGTTGAAAGAAAATCATCCTGAAATGAAAGACAGTCAAACCAAATATGATTACATTATTAGCGGGATTTACGAAAAAATAAGAAAACCAATGAATACTGAGGACTTTTACTGGACTCTTAACACATTGAATGTGGCATTAAAAGATGGACATACACATTTTATGGTAGATCAAGTCAATAGGGATTGTATCGATTTACCAGCACTGGAATGGACAAGTGATGGGTTGATAGCAAAGGAAAATAAAGCTTTTATAAAAACAGGGGACAAAATATTATCAATAGGAGGTATGTCCTCCACTGAGTTGTTAAAAAGCCTTGATAATTTGATTCCTGCAGAGATTGAGGAATGGGTTAAAGCCAATACGATGGTGATATCAAAAGGGATGTTTTTAAGACGATTAAATCTGGTTGATAAAAATAATAACGTAAATATAAGCTATGAAAGAAATGGCAAGATTGTTACTCGGGATATACCTCTTCATCAATGTGGTGAAACAGTTTTTGAAGGTATTACAGAATTCATTTCCTATACATCTTCAAGGAAATTGAAATGGAGCATAGATAAAGCCAATAGTGTAGGGATTATTACAATTAATACTTGTCCGAATGGAAAACAATATATTGAAGGATTCAGGGATTTTTTCCGTACAGTTAATGAAAACGAAATTAAGAACATAGCAGTTGATTTGAGAAAAAATGGCGGAGGGAGTTCCATAGTTATAAATCAATTTTTAAGTTTTATTGATATACAAAGTTACATGTACATTGGTAACAATCTTTTGTATAACAATCCAAAAGATTTCAGAGATATAACACCAAATGATCCACCTCTATTTAAGGGAAGTGTTTATTTACTGACATCAAATTCTACGTTTAGTGCGGCAAGTGATTTTGTTGTAATACTTAAAGCAAACTCGGTTGCAAAGGTGATTGGACAGCCTACCGGCAATATTCCATCATTCTTCGGAAATATAAAATCGAGTAGTTTACCAAACAGTAAGTTTCTATTCCAATACGCCACTACAAGATATAAATATCCTGTACCGGAAGACGAACAGTATAAAGCTATTATCCCAGACTACCCAATAGAATATTCAAAACGGGATATAGTTGAAAAAAGAGATCCATGGTTAGAATTTGTTACAGAAATGACTCATAATTAATGCTTGGGACGTATAGAGCAACGTGTTTAAAGCAACATGGAGTACGCATCTGAAAATTAAGACATAATTATGTTCATGGTAACTATTGACTCCGATTAACTCCAAATGTAGTATAGAACTGAGTAATTATGGTAAAAAACTAATGAACATATTGGTTTAAGGGGATGCTTTAATGGAAAATCAGATAGGAAAATTTATTGGTAGTGGCGGTACTGCAACTGTCTATGAATGGGGAAACGATGAAATAATCAAGATTTTTAAGCCTGAAGTTCAAATAGAAACAATAAAAAATGAGGAATATATCGGAAAAATACTAAACGATTTTTCACTCAATATCCCCAAATATATTGGAACAATAGATATTGACGATAAGAAAGGAATAATATACGAGCGGATAAACGGCAAGCAATTTGCAGAAAAAATATTTAGTGCCACAGATCAATCAGAAACAGCAGCTGATTTTGCTAAAATGCACTATGAAATCCACCAAAATCATACAGACAAACTGCCTTCACAGCGAGATATGTTCAATTGGCGAATTTCAAAAATTGAGAATTACTTAGGGAAAGATTTGAGAAAAATACAAGATTTACTTGATAGTTTACCTACAAATAATAATCTTTGCCACGGAGACTTTCATCCTTTAAATATCCTTGTGGAACACGAAAAATATATAGCAATTGATTGGGAAGGTAGTTGTGCAGGGCACCCATTTTTAGATGTCGCCTGGAGTTATTTAACTCTGATTTCACCCTTAATTCAAGCAATGTATGGACAACTAATTGGGCAAACAATTACTGATTTTTCTGATGAATATCTTAATTATTACTGTTTATACGCAAATACAGACAAAGATTTAATTCTGAAGTATTTGCCTGTTGTTGCTGTACGAAGGTTATGTGATAATATCACATGTGTAGGAGATGCCTCAAGATATGAGAATGACTGGCTTATAAATATAATATCTTCAGTATAAGAAGCTTTATGATTATTGAGATTTTATGCAGGAGGGCTAAGCATGAAAGCATTAATCTTGGATATGTATGGTGTGATTGTGAAAGACCCTGAAGGTGGATTTATGACATTTGTAAATGGCACATTTCCTGAGTTAAGCCGCAATGATGCATATCGTTATTGGAGTAAAGCAGCTGCAGGAGAATTATCTTCTTTAGACCTCTTAATAAAGCTGGGCTTTAAAGGCGATGTGAGTAAAATTGAAAAAGAATATCTAGACACTATACAAATCAATGAATCTTTTTATGAATACGCTCCAATTTTGAAAAAGAATTACCATTTAGCTTTATTATCAAACGATCTAAGCGAATGGAACAAATATCTGCGTGATAAATTTAAAATTAACGACTATTTTAATATCATAACAGTCAGCGGAGATGTAAAAATAAAAAAGCCAGATGAGCAAATATTTCGGCTTACACTTGATAAACTAGGGCACTCAGCCTCTGATTGCATATATGTAGATGACAGAGAATATAATTTGGCCGCTGCACAATTGCTTGGAATGGATACCATACTTTTTAACAGCAGAAATGTTCAGTATGAAGGAAAAACCGTTGTAAGTTTTAAAGAGCTTACAGGTATGCTGATACATTCGTAAAATTATTGATAATTTCCCGTAGACTTTTCCTAGTTTCTTAATACCACTGTCCATTTTTTAGTTGCTGAAATGTAGCTAAGTATATAAACAAGTAAAACTTATTAATATTAAGCGAGGTATCCTAAATGAATATTATACAAGACATTACAGACTTTATTTTTGTAGAAAACAATCCGCATACAGAACGGGTAATGTCAGAACTCCAAAAATGTGGACAATATTTCAAAGATGCAATACCTGTATTCGCTTGTGACGATTGATATACTGACGAGTAGCGATAGTATTTTATAGACTAGTTGACAATGTTATAGCTATTTATCATGGGCTGACAAAATTAACCTTTGTCAGCCCACACTTTGCTCTTTGGTCTTCTTGAAGTTTCTGTGCTCCTAATCAACAGTAATATTCAAATTGTGTTTTTCCTTGCTACTAAGCTTGTTCTCCAACAATTTTTTACCGATATATACCGCTCCACCGGTTCCCAGTACTGTTGCACCGCCTATCAGACAGCCTTTAGCAATATCACTTTTTTCGATTGCTTTACTTAATGTTTCCACTAATTTTAATAATTCCATCAGGGCTTAACCTCCAATAAATATATTTACTACATTATATTTATTGGAGTAAGATGTGTTTACATAAATAATATAATAATGATACACATGGATATTAATATAATTTTATATCAGGATTTTTTTGTAATGAATAAATGTATTTGAGTACACCTATATATAATTTAGGAGACTATCAACCTATTTACTCATGTCTTTTACAAACAATCTCATACTTAATACCCTCCAAGTCCTTGAAATAAACAGCATAATAATAAGGACCATATTCAGGGTAAAGCTTTGGTGGAGTTACAATGTTTGCACCTATTTTGACCAATTCAATTAGAATCTTTCTTCTTTTTGAATACATTTTATCCGAATACTTTTTAAATAAGTTCAGCATACTAGACTTGGAGGATCTAATATGAGAGAATTTATTACCTTGCTAAACGACATTGAACACTTGCGCAGCAATTTGCATGATTTAATTAGCCAAAAAGACTCTGATTTATCTGATCCCGAAGTTATTTTTGCCAGTAAAATGCTTAATACCTCAATTACAAATTATACTGAATTGATAATAGAAAAATCTAAGTTATAACTTAAACCCTACCGTTCTGACTTTATCCATCCCTACGCATCAAACTGAAGCTTTGTGCAGTTGGCCCAATATCAGGCTGGCTTGCCAGAAACAGTGCCAGCGGTACCACATCTTCCGGCTGTTTGTGCCACTCGCTGTCAATAGCATTGACCACACTCTTACCATTACTTATATCATTATCAATAGTAGTCTCGACAGGTCCCGGAATCAGCTCGTTAACACTTATGTTGTATTGGAGAAGTTCCTGGGCCAACACGCGTGTCAGCATCCAAAGTCCGGCTTTGGAGCAGGAGTACGCTGAGGTGCCGGAAAATCCGCGGTGACCCAATCCTGAGCCAAGGGTAATAATCTTCCCCCCACCACGCTGCTTAAAATAAGGAATGGCGGCATGAACACAGTAATAGGCGCCAAACAGATTCAGCTCTACGGTTCTCTTCCAATTATCAAGGTCGCTGTTTTCCACAGATTTCCGGTCATAGTTGGCTCCTGCGTTAATTACAAGGATATCTATGCCTCCGAAGTTTTTTGCTGCCCGTTCAAACAATCTACCTACTGCCTCACTGTCAGTAACATCAACTGGTACAGCAACAGCTTTGCCTCCAAATTCGGCAATAATACGAGCTGTTTCGGCTATTTCTTCCTCACTTCGGGCAACACAAACAACAGCTGCTCCCGCCTTTCCATACGCCAGGGCTATTGCTTTGCCAATGCCGCGGCCGGCACCGGTTATAACCGCTACTTTTCCGACTAAAACTCCTCCGGTACAATTGGTATTCATATTATACATAGCTTTTAAAATATGTATTGGACATCTGATTACAGCAATTGTCCAATCTTCTCCTCCTAACTATCCTTGTTTTATCTCAATTTGTTTGCCTCATTTGTTTGTCTCAATTTGTTTGCCTCAATATTTTACTAATAACTGTATCCATAATTAAAGATATGCTTGCCCCAATTGTATAAGGAATCAGATCCATAACATCAAAAACAGAACCGAATACCAGTCGAAAAACAAATTATTCTCAACACCCAAAACCTCTGCTATATGTAAAAATTGCATAAACTCAATTGTAAAGGACAATAGCAGAGTGAACAGCATTAGCTTAAAAGAATTGAACTCATGAATCCCCATAATAAAATAATAGGCTCTGTCACAACTTATGGTTGAAATTTATTATTTTTTGAGCAGAGTTAATTATACTCTGCTCAATTGATTCATTTAGCTCGCTATTGTGAGATATTACGTAGTAAAGTGGATAATAGCATAGTCACTAACTTCTCCGTTATTATCAAATATAATGTAGAAACCATTAAAATCTTCTGGCGTTTTTCCAGTTTTAGTGAAATAATAAATGCTATTCGGATTATTTAAATCAATAGTTTTGTTTCTATTAGATGTACCGATGGCTAAACCAGGAATCTTCGTTTTATTGTCTGATTCTCCTAATAAATTAATAACTTCTTCTTTTGTCATATTGGCTAAATCATGTTTTTTTATCATATCTTTTACTATTAGAAATCTATTGTTTGGTTCTGCAAGCCATTTTTCCTGTGTAAAAGATACTCTTTGCTTATACTTATTTGCTTGAACGTTAATAATTGCTCCTCCCAAAATAATAATTAGGATTATTACTAAATAGATTATGCCTTTTATCTTCACTATATCCCCTCCTCATTCCAATTCACAATTGTAAATTATTGTGAATTAATGGCAATATATATAATAAATCATTTGCTAAATTTTACTGCATCTATTTCGAATTATTTCAATCTAAACATTTATAGGTATTGCAAGACGCAGAGATAATTGTCTGAAACGAACAGAAATTGCTATTGATATTGCTTTGACTAAAAACAAGTCCGCTTTTTCAAGTTGTGTGTGACCTTTCATATCGAACCATTTATGCCATACCAAATAATTGTTAAGATATTTTGTAGCTACACCATTGAAATTATCCATGAACTTTTTAAGCTTAGAGTGGTAATTATTAATTCTTTGGATGTTGTAAATACCCCTTTTCTCCTTGCCAGATTTAAGTTGTATTAATTGAATGTCTTTACTTTTTGCAAATCTAACATAAGAATTCATTTTATCGGTAAAAAGGATGGACTCGGAGCTGATTTTTCCATCATAAACAGCATGTAAGTACTTGGTTGCTATCCTTCCTAATGAAGCTATTTTGCCGTATAAATGACCTTTTCGGTCAATCGCACACGGTACACAGACCTGCTCCGTTTATAAACCTCTTTTATGTGCCGAGCCACCACGTTTACGAGCATCCCTTGGTAGTTTAAATGAACTTCTTTTATGGTTGCCTTTATATTATACACGGAAAAAGGTTTCATCTGCTTCAATAATACCATCTAATACGGTGCTTTCGGAAAGGTGCTTAAGGGCATCTAAAAGTTTATGTCTCCATACAAATGCTGTATTTCGGTGAATACCACAAATGCCTGCAGATTTACGCACAGAGAAACCATTCAACATGCATTTAGCGAATGATTCCCAAATACCTAAATTTTTGCGTGTTCCCGATACGATTGAGTTAGATAATACAGTAAATGATTTACCGCAGTCGTTACAAATATAACGTTGCTTATCAATGATTTTCTTTCCATCTTTATCAGTTTTATAAATATGACCATTTCTTGATATATGACCAACACAACCACAATGAGGACATACAAATCCAGAAGTAAAGCGTTCATCTTTGGCAAACTACTCAAAGTTATTATCAGTAGATATCTGATATGAAATCATTGTGTAGAGCTTTTTCTGTTCTTGTGGTGAAAGCTTATTGTATAGTTTAAATACATCGCTTATATCGGGAATATAAATTCCCTCCTTCATGGTTCATGGGCATATTATAGCACATTTTACGAGCGGAGACAAACAATTGTTCTGCAATCAACAATATGTTGTGACACAGCCAAATAATAAATCAGAACTATTACAACTATATCTCCTAAAAAGCCGCGAACTACAGGTTTATGGCTAAAGCTCACAACAATCAGCACACATAGAAGGAAGCACAAAATTGATATTCCGAAATATAATAATCGTTTCTTCAAAAAAAACACCCCGATGTCAAAAGTAATAATTAATTTTACCACTAATAAATCTCTTTTTTAATATCAACTCAGTAATTTAGATTTTCATAAAGCCCTGATTTTTTCAAGGTGAAGTTTGTACCCCTAAGCTGATTGATTAAATTTAGTATCTTTTGAATTTCGGCAACTTCGTAATCCTTCATTTCAGGGGAGGCAATCATTTCATCAATCAGCTCACAAGTGTTTATGTTTAAACTTATGCCCTCTTCGGGCAGGAAATCAAGTTCAGAGACCGAGTCTGGAAATCCGGAATTTTTCAGGCTATTATCACCGGAGTTTTTCCCTTTTACCTTATTGAAGTCTTCATTTTTTTTATAAAGTATAATCCTGAATTCTTGCTCATACTCAAACTCTTTTCTCTTGATTTTAAAGGGCAGAAGTTCATGACTTATATAGTCCTTATCATAGGTTTTGTCAAAATCAATGTAATCAACCTTAAGCATCTCCATTTCAAACCCATACGGCTTGGTAAGCTTTTCAAGCTTCTCCAGTGTTGTTGAAACTGCAATTCCCTGTCCGGCTCTTGAATAGACTTCCCACATTGCAGCAGACTCACTTTCATTAAGATGCCAGCAGCTTATGGCAACCTTATTCTTTCTTTCCTTGAAGTTTTCCAGGAATTTATCTCTTATTCTATTTCTTATATCAGCAGGTACTCTGTCCATATGAATTTTCAGGTCATTAGGGAGAGTTTCTCCCCTATTCCCCACTTTATTTCTTAAGGTAGTATCATTTTTGATTTCAGATTGATAATAAAGTTCCGCAAAGTGAAGGAAATTCTGTTTTGGGATTGCCCCCTCATATTTATCTTTAAACTTGTCAGCTCTTGCGAAATATAGTTCTCCGTTAACCAGTGCAAGAAATTTTATCAAATCATAATATCTCCAAAGCTTATTACCAGGCATAATTACTCCTAAAAAACAAAGCCACGGCAGGCTGCAAAAGGGCATGTCATGGCTTTGAAAACGTATGTTGGATATACAACAATATTATTAACAAAAGTGCTGCATTTTAGTCTACTTCAAAAATAAATAAAGAGCCGGCAAAATAGTCGTAATCAAAGCAATGAACATTACAACTAAGCCTCCGAATTTATTTTTCTTATTCCATGTCCATACACCAAAACTAAAAGTGTATATACTTACCCATAGTACAAAAATAGTAACGACAATTTTAAATATCATAAAGCCTCCAATTTAAGCGATAAACAGATATACAAACAACAGCCGTCCATGGTTTGTACTTATACGAAACCTTATTCGTGACTTATAACTTCTGTATTAAGCTTAATATCATACTTTGTTTCCGGGAAAATTTTAAGCCAGTTGTACTTCTGCCATTCTTTATTTGTTACAAAATTTTTTTTGGCCAGTTCACCATAGCCAAAAACATCAGATTTATATTGGTAGGTTAACTTTATCAGTAAAGCCCGAACTTCTTTTTCTATCATTTCTTTATATGCTTTATTGAGAATATCAGCATTTCGCGGAATATCATAATCATAATCACTTTGGACTGATTGAACATTAATATCCAGATTAAGATTAATTCCTATAACTGGTTTTCCATTTCTAAAAGTAACTTTCGTCGAAGAGGCTTTATCTTGTTTCAGATTCCCTAAAACCTTAAACCTTTTGTCCAGAGGATCTTCGATATCCATGTTGATATTATTTGAACCGGTCATCAGGGCAAATACCGATGCCTCTCTTGCATTAAGCTTTCCCACCATTTTGTCCTGCTGGAAAACTGCCAGTCCACTCAAAGACATTCTCTTTGGCTCTTCACCGCCACCACTATTATCAGAACCTCCTCCGGATTTCTTATCACTGCCGCCGGAATCTTTTTTTTCTCCGTCTCCTCCACCTTCAGGTTTTTTGCTTTCAATAATCGAGGTATCGGTAGCAGTATATATGGCAATTGGCTGGGCTCCCTGATTCTTTGATCGGTAAATATAGTCCTCCAGCTGTGCATAGGGTACCAGAAAGTCACTTTGATAAGATTTAAACAGCAATTCATAATACCTTGATGGATTTGAAGAAAGCTTGGGTTGAATTGATTCAAGATATTTTTTTGCCCCATCTGCAGCAACAACTATATTTATGTCCTGCCTAATCTGCATACCCTGCTGCAAGCCATTAACGAAGGCAGTAATACCTTTTTTGGCTATAGCTTCAGAAACTACAATTATCTTGGTATGAGAGAGATTAATAGTGCGGCTTAAATACTGGCTTGATTTTTTCAAACCTGTAAGAAAATTCTCTGTTTTGTAAGAAGTAATATCAGTTCCCTCGCCGCCTCCACCTGTTATTGCCTGAGGTACGGCTGTCTGAAAGGTTAGATTGAAACTGTTTCCATCAGCCTCGTCTATTCCTATGGCAATAACATAAGCTAAGTCCTCTATCTCCCTGTTATCATAGCAGCCGGTGAAAATCGCCATGGTTATAGACAGACAAATAATAGCCGCAAATAATCTTACTAATTTAATCATGCTCACCGCCTCCTTTTTAAATTTTCATCCCGACTTTTTTACCCGCCCCTAATATAACAATTATCAAAGGTAATATAAGTCCAATTAACCAGAAAATATTTGCCGTTTGGGAATTAATAATATCAATATTGAGCCTCTTCAGGCTGTCGGCTACTGTGAAAACAATAATTGCCATTGGCAGAATCAAAGGCTTTGATTTTCGCAGGTTTAGAGTATTTTTCATTACATGAATGAAAAATGTAAATAGAACTCCCAGAAACAAAAGAGATGCTATAGAACACACAAGAACAAATATGGACTCTATTCTCTGAAGGATATTACCGAACTCAATATGCTTTGCCATTTGAAAAACAGGTATTTTATTATCCACAGCAACCTGATAGGGATAGAGCAATAAAAAGGATAAGGTTGACCACACCAAAAGCAATCCCGAAATAATAACCGACATATAACCAACTCTTTTAATATATCTATTCCCAAAGTAAGGTACCATGAAAAACCATATGATGAGAGATGAGAACGCAGAAAGCTTAAACAGGCTTCCCCTGGCAATAGACATATAGCCCTCACCCATAATCGGAGTCAGATTGGATAATTTAAACTGTGGTATAACACCAAATGTTATAAGTAGAAATCCAACCAACACTACAGGGACTAAAAAAGCATTTATCCTTACTACCGCTTCTATTCCATAATAAGCACAAGCAATAATCCCTAATAGAAATATAATTTCAACAAACCCAAGTGGAGATTTGTCCAAAGATATCATTTTCAGCATTTGAGCAAATCCCCCAAGATTTGAAATCACTTCTGCAAGTAAAAACGCTGAAATCAAAAAACCCACTATTATCCTAAAAACCTTACCACCCACTTTTTCACTTATTTCCAGCAAATCCAAACTGCCAATGTTTTTGTATAAACCCGCCACAATAGCAAAATAAATCAGGATTATCAATGTAGTAACTACCGGTATCATCCAGCCCGCACTTCCTCCATAAATAGCCATATCCCGGGGTAATGAAAGAAGTATTTGAACAAATATCAAGTTAACCAACACCATGATTGCTTCCCAGGAACCAAAAGTTATTTTATTCTTCATCATCTTTACCCTCTGTGTCGTTATTTTTTACAGTCCAGCCTCTGCTTATTTTAGGCTGTCTTCTTATATCTTTTGGATTAAGATAATCGGGTCTGTTTTCCTGTTTCCATATAGGCTTCCTCGACAACTTGTCCGAATACTTTCCTTTTGTAATTGGTCCAAAGGGCGCTAAAAATGGTACACCGAAGGATTTTGAAGCAGCAAGCATCAGAGCATTTATCGTCAATCCCAGTGCTATCCCCAGAAAACCGGCCGTCGCCCCCAAAATAATGTAGGCAAATCGTATCAGTCTTATTGAAAATGACATGGAAAAGCTTGGTACTGAAAAGGAGCCCAGAGCCGTTATTGCTACAATTATGATCATAATCGGGCTGACCAGATTAGCCGATACAGCAGCCTGACCTAAAATCAAACCGCCCACTATACCGATGGTTGACCCGATTGCTCCCGGAACTCTTATACCCGCCTCTCTTATGAGTTCAAAGGAAAACTCCATTATGAGTATCTCAATTACTGACGGGAATGGAACATTTTCTCTTGAAGCCTCTATTGCAAATAAAAGATTGGTAGGTATCATTTCCTGATGGAAATTTGTTATGGCTATATAAAAACCTGGTAATAACAACGCTATTATTACACCGATAATTCTGATTATTCTTATGAAATTAACGTAAGGATATCTTATATTAGTATCCTCAGTTGTATGAAGGAACTCCGTAACAGTAGCCGGCATAACCAGTACAAAAGGGCTCCCATCCATAACGACTGCGATATTTCCCTGAGCAAGCATCATAGCTACTCTGTCAGGACGTTCTGTAGCGATAATCTGTGGAGCTGCTATAAAGGTATTATCCTCAATTAGCTGCTCAAGTTCACCTGTATCAAAAATATAATCGACATTAATATTTTTCACTCTTCTCAAAACTTCGTGGACAAGAGAATCATTTGCAATATCTCTAATATATAAAATTGCACAGGGAGTATTGCTTCTCTTTCCAACAGTTGTGCCTTCAATTGTCAAATCCTTATCCTTAAGTATTTTTCTTATCAATGCCGTATTAGCTCTAAGTTGTTCATTAAAAGCCTCCTGGGGACCTCTAATGACTGTTTCAGACTGAGGAGTGGCAACTCCTCTGTGATCCCAGGATTTCACATCTGCCACATAAGCAAATTCAAGTCCGTCTATAAAAACTGCGCAGCCACCAAAATTGACATTTCCGATTATTTCTTTATAATTGTCAACCTTCTTAATCTGATTGAACGGAAGCAATCTGTTATAGATGAAATCGCCAACATCCTTTACTTCTTCCTTGATTTCAATATTTGAAAGCAGCATCAGAGGTTGGAGGATATTATTGCTTATGCTGACTCTATCAGTCATACCGTCAATGAAAACTATAAATCCCTTTAGAACCTTCCCTTTAACTGTAATATTAAAATTTCTTTCAACAAGATCGCTATTATTGGGAATGTTGTAAATTTTCTTAATTGCACGTAAATTATCGTCCAGTTCACTGGAAATATTCTTGTCCAATATTTCATCACTAACGGTACAATTTTCCCGAAATTCCTTCTTTTCAAAGGTATCCAGGGATTCTGAATTTAAAACATCGCTACAGTCAGCTCTTTTATTTTCTTCGAGGATGAATTCTTTCTTCTTATGATGTTCCTTATATATCAGATAATTTAAAAAGCCCAATGTTAATCCCTCAATCTTAATAATTTTATAAGCAAGGCTAATTAGAAAACTTTTAAAAGTATTATGGTAATTTACTTATTTTTATATACACTTTTACAATCTGACAAAATTTTGTAATGGGAATTTAATTATTAATTAGTAAATCTGCCTTGTGTAAATATACTTAATAAATTATCATTATCTAAAGAGGTTATTTACTAATGATTAAAAAAGAGCAGGAGATTAAATGAAAATTTTATTTCAAAAAATAATATTATTTACGATATTAATTACTATTTTGACCGTAAACACCACTCCTGCAATGGCGTGGTCACCAGACGAGGAACTTTCTGCCAGTTCTGCAATACTGATGGATGCTACGAGAGGCCAGATTCTGTTTGAAAAGGAAGCTGACAAGCTTTTGTCTCCATCAATAATGTGTAAACTGATGACAGCTTTTATTACTATAGATAAAGCTCAGTTAAATTCAAAGGTTACTGTAAGTAAAAATGCGGCAGGTATAAATGGTGCGTCCCTGAATCTGACAGTCGGTAATTTATATACTGTTGAAGATTTGCTTTACGGTGTTATGCTTACTTCCGGGAATGATGCAGCTATCGCACTTTCCGAATATGTTGGTGATGGAGATATTAAAAAATTTATTGGCTTTATGAATGACTATTCTAAGAAGCTCCAATTGGACAATACATATTTTGTTAACCCCACAGGTCTGTACGATGAAAGACAGTACACATCTGTCAGGGATATTGCAAAGTTTATCAAATCCGCAATTACAAATCCGGTTTTCAACTCAGTGTTTGGTTCAAGGGGCATCGCTTGGATTAATGGTAAGGACTCTTCAATTATTACAAACCAGAACAAGCTATTCTGGAGCTATGACGGAGTTGACGGCGGTAAAATCGGTACCAATCCAAAGCAGGGCGTAATAACGGTTACCACTGCCACAAAAAATGGCAGAAGGTTGATTGCAATTGTATTTGACAAGGATGAAGAAAGTACACTCTCTCAAACTAAACAACTTTTTGATTATGGCTTTACCAATTTTTATAACGGTATTCTCGTATCAAAGGACACACCGGTTAGAACAATAAATATCCAAAACATTGATGTGAATCTTATAAGTAAAATTGATATATTTTACACATATCCTGTAGGGCAGAGCTACATAAAAGATATAAAGTTTATTCAGAACGAAAAGCTCACACTTCCTATAAAAATAGATACAATTGCCGGAGTTCTCAAATATACTCTTGAAGACGGAACAGAGATAGACGTGGATTTATATTCTGATAGGGAAATAACTGCTCCTGAGGATTATAAAACAAGATTATCGGCTACTATTGCGGAAAATCGAGATCTGATAATTATAGTTGGAATACTAGTTGCAGTAGAAATTGTACTCTTATTTTATTACATGATTAAATTTATTATCAAAATTGCTAAAAAGATGGGACATCCAACAAATTGAAAACAACCTCAGATATCTAACCAAATATATCTGAGGTTGTTTTTTATAACATTCCATTTAGGAGAATGGATAAGCTTATAACATGATGGTCTTTTTCAATGATTCAGTAGTCTTTACTCTTTTTCTTTCATTGTTTTCTATATAATCTTTAAGAACTTTTTCAAGCCCCAAGACATCTCTCATTTCGTAATAACCTGATTTTCGATGAATAAACCTTGCCGCCTTAAGTGCACCTTCTGCAAAAGCTTTTCTGGAGAAGGATTCATGGACTATTTCTATTTTATCCTCCTGGCCGGCTATCATCACCTCATGTTTGCCAATTACACCTCCTGCCCGGACTGAGTTTATTGGAACATTTTCGGTCACTATACTTCGACCTGTATTTCTAAGTCCCCCCTGAATTTCAAGTGCTATTTTTTTTGCGGTGCCGGACGGTGAATCCAATTTATTCTTATGGTGGACTTCCGTTATCTGAAAATCATAATTGTTTAATAGGCTAGCAGTTAAATTTGTCAAAAGCATAAGTACATTAACACCCAGCGTGATATTGGGAGCATATACTATTCCATTTTTATACTTTCTTGCCATAACAACAATTCTTTTCAGATCGTAGTTTGAAAAACCTGTAGTACCTAAAACAACATTAACCTTATATTTTGAGAAGATTAAAGCATTCTTTAGGGCAGACTTGGGATTAGAAAAATCAATAACAACATCCGGGCGGTTTCTGAAAATTACTTCTTCAAGTTTATCAGATCCTTTGACAATAATACCGGTGTCATCAATTTCCAATACTTTTCCCAAGTCTAAATTCTTAGAACTGCTTGTTGGACTGCATATGGCGGATACAAGCTGGATATCCTTCTGGTTTAGTGCAGCTTTGGCTATTTCTTTTCCTGTACGACCCAAGCCTGAGACGCAGAGTTTAATCATAAATAGACCCCTCCCTTTACAATAGTGGTTTAAAAAAATGATTAAATTTAACAGAAGAAAATGATAGAGATTAAGTCATAGAGCTGACCTAAATAAAAATGCTACAGTTAATAACTGCAGCATTGGATAGAAACATCACTCATGAAATTCACTTTCTCCCCAACGCTTACGAAGTTAGCTGACGGATTCGGATTGGTCGAGACTAACCCTACCTGATATTCAGGATTCACCCCAATTTTTGGTTCCCCCGCTTACAGTACTAAATACTGTAACTCAGCGATTTATTAAGTTAAATTGTATTAATATTATATCCGCTATATCTGTTTAGGTCAATATTTCCGCACGCATTTACTAATTTGTATTACCCTTAACTAACATATTTATTATTATGCTTTATCAAAGCTTTTTATGATAAAATTGATTTATCAACCTTGCCATTCCCCAATTTTACTAAGTAAACATCATAATATTCCTGCCCAAGCTCGTATGCAAATTTCTTATCAAGAACGGCAAAATCGAACCTCTTTTTGCCTTTGATGGCACTTCCGGTATCCATTGCTACTGTGTAGCCCAGTCCCTTGATATAAAATACAGTACCGTACGGCCAGTGCTTATTATCAACCGCTATTGATACTCCAGGCACAATGGGTAGCCCTGAGCTTGTAATTCCTTTGTCATTTCCACATTCTTCACTTGAAGGAGTATAAGCAGTACCGAGAAATTTGCCTATATAAGTTCCTTTAGTGCTTGAGGCTTCAAGAGTATAGCCTTTGTAAATGTTGTAGGATTGAGGGGTAACTCCGGCTGAAGCTGCCTTTTTTAACGATTTCTGAAGTTCCAGGTTATCTCCTGCCAAATCTTTTTTGGCTGCCTCCAGTTGATTATTTCTTTGCTTTAAGTCTTCAATTTCCTTTTTTATTTTCTCATTTTGCTTTTTTAATTCGTCGTTTTCTTTGTTGAGTTTTTGGCTTTCATCTTTATATGAGTTGGTGTTGGCGGTTAAGGAATGGTTTGTTTTCAGTATCATCATTGCAGAAACGCATTCATTGTCATACTTAACCTTGTACAGCTTTACAATATCACTTGCTTTCAGACAGTAAAACGAAAGAATTGCTACAGTAATAACTAATAATATGATTAATGCCTTAAAGATAATGTTACTGCTTCTATTTTTTATAACATCTGTTTTTCCCATTGTTTTTAAGCACTCCCAATTATAAATAATTTTAATATGCCATTATCTATTTTTTGCCATAAATTCTGTCTTTTATACCCAGCATACCAAAAATTTCTTTGGAGATAATTAATTTATTGGATAGCAGTCTAATAGAGGAGGGCAAATGAAAAAATCAATTTTCATCATATTAATTATTTATTTATTACTGCCGGGCTCATATAAACTATATGCAAAGCCGAATTCCTCAAGTAATCCATCAGAAGTTGTTAAAAATTACTTGAATGAAAAAGTCAATTGCCTGACTTCAAGAAAACTAGACGAACTAGACAAGTATTTTCCGGAACAGAATGATGATGCCAGAAGATATTTGTTTTTTACAAAGGCTCAACTTCTCAGGGATTATCTGGTAGCATATTCAACTAACAATTATTGTATAAAAAAAGTGTTTCCAAAGGTTAAGATAATTAGTGTTGATACAAAGGAAAATAGATCAACTGTTAATGCATTGGTTACAGCACAAATTCACTGGAATGCGCAGAACTCTTATAGTAATGCCATTGTAGGTGTTGCAAACGAAGAGCATACTATAGTATTATCACAAGAGAACAATCATTGGACAATATCATCAGATAAATTTCAATCTGATTCCGGCTCATCAGAGCTATGTGAAAGGATGTCATCTGAAAACTTAATCAGGTCTGTTAACGAATTGGAGAAAACAGCAAACGAAGCTCTAAATCGTGCAAGAAGCAGTCCTCCTACAAATCTACAGCTCCTGCCCCGTCAGCATTCACGAGAGCGGAGTTCAAGGGAGCTATATAACAGAGATAGTGCTTATAGCTGGGCTCATAAATATTGGAAAAATTACTCAAAAGAGTATATCAATCTTGGTGATCAGGAGTGGGAGGGCGGCGATTGTACCAATTTCATATCCCAGTGTCTGAGAGCCGGAGGTGCAAGCAATGATACAACGGGAAACAACAAATGGTACTATATACGAAATGGAGGTGCCAATTCCAATAAGGACAGCTATTCCTGGACCTGGAGCACTGCAAGGGGCCTTAATTCTGTACTGTTAGGAAATAATAATAAAAAGGAGTTTGGCCCGAAAGGTACAGAAAAAATTATAACCGGAGATTCAAACTACTCCCCTGCGCTTGGAGACTTCATAAGTATAGGTGATGTTATTCAATATGAATGGTCGGCAGGTTCAGGTATCAAACACTCAGCAATAATAGTAGGAATTGTGAACAATAGTGCACTCCAAAGGAATGAGCCTGTCATTTCAACTCATTCCTTTGATTCCTGGAACCTACCCTGGACAAAAAATGCTTATAAAACTCATTTTGTTCATATAACAGGGGTAAACTAATAATTAGTTTATTTAAAAAAATCAATTTATTTTCACAATTTAAGGCTAAACTACTATCCGTTCAAAACCTTACCAATGTAGCATCTTGTGAGGTTTGGAAGGGTTAGTCTTCCATTAACACTATATTTATCAAATAGCTTTATAATTGCTTTTACAAATTCATCAAAACCAGGCTGCTTTTCTGTGGGAGCGTAAGAGGCAGAAAGATTTCTTCCTATAAAGCCTTCCAGATCATAAGATATATTATTTTCAAAGCAAAGTTCTTGATAGCTGCTATTAAAGAAATCAGATATTCTTTCAGTCATCCCCTCAGTTCCACCTGAAAAACCCTTAAATTCAGGGCAGTACTTTTTACATACCTCAGCATTTTCCATAACCTGTGCTGAATCCACAACGCGACTATTCCAAACCAGTACAACCAAGCCTTCCGGTTTTAAAATTCGTGCACATTCTCGTTTAAAAGCTATAACATCAAACCAATGAAACGCCTGTGCAACTGTAATAAAATCTGCGAACTTATCGGAAAGCATGGTATTCTCAGCGGTTCCAGCAATAGAGGTATAATTTCCATAGTGATTAAGCGTATTTTCAGCTTTTTTTCTCATATCTTCGTTGGGTTCTACCCCGTACACTATACTGCCCCTATCTAAAAGCTGTTTTGACATAATACCCGTACCCGAGCCGATATCAGCGATAACACTTGAAGTATTAAATCCCATATCTCTGTAAAGATAGTCAATAAAAGCTTTGGGGTACTCGGGCCTGTACTTCTCATATATTGAGGCCTTTCCGGTAAATTTTTCTGTGTTCATGAATTCACGCCCTTCTTTTCACGAGATTAGCTACAACTTATTTTTAAAACATATAGCTTCCGGCTTTCCTGCATAAATACCATTATTGCTTATTTCAGTTCCACGCCCGGATCACTTTCGTATGCTGACCCTATTATGCATAGCTGATTCAACACCTCTGAGAAGATATCAAACAGACCTTTCAAATGCTGAAGGTCCTTTATTGTTACAGGCACCTGAAAATAAAGTTCATCAACACCTTCAGGAAAGCTTGTGCCGAACCAGCCCTCATCATCCTTTACTTCAAGATGGAAGTGTGGTTGCTCCAGCATTAGTTTCTGAAGTACCGGATTTTTGAATAACTGCTTGATTTTTTCTTCATTATTACCTTTAATTACAAATGCTTTATCAAATTCAGGATTACCGACAATGATATCCTGCATACCAATAGCTGCGCCAATCCCGCTAAAAATCCCGCTTTTGTATATTTTGAATCTTATACCGTCCATATTTACATATGGAGCACGGATTCGGGTGTAGGTTACAGTTAAATTTGCTGTTGAAACTGTATAGGTGTCCAAAGTTACCACCCATTTCTTTATATGGGCTACCACCTTGTCACTCTTGGTCCAGCTGCCTTCAATGTATTCACTGCCCAACTGTTCACTCAGCTGTTTCCAGATTTCTTTCTTGCTTTGTCGGAAATTCTCTCTAATAATTCCCATTCTAATCTCTCCTATAATATAAATGAAAAAAAGTACCATTGATTTTATTTGTAAGTCACCTTGGATATTTTCTTTTCGCTAAAGCATTAAGAATAGGGCACAACTACATTAAAACTCATTGTAGTATCAGTACTCTCTGCGAAAATATCTCCGCCCATTTTTTTCATGATTTCCTTGCATATATAAAGCCCCAAGCCGCTCCCACTCCGGTTTTGAGCATTAGCTCCTCTCCAGAAGCTTTCAAACATATGAATAAAATCTGTCGAGGGGACGGGGGTACCCGAATTTGTAACTGTTATCAGCTTACAGTAATCCTCATCTGAAAAAGAAATCAGTACAAACTTTCCGTCTCCATATTTAATTGCATTCTCAATTATATTCTCAAATACTT